>NZ_JAATVU010000056.1 GCF_013184745.1 Mangrovicoccus sp. HB161399 | reverse complement strand
CTGTCCCAGCGGATCTCGGAACTCACGCGCAGATACAGGCGGCAAGCAGGCGAACTCCGCTTTCTGCCCGGCTCCGGAAGATGCCGGGGATCGAACCGCCGATGCCGGTCCGCGTGGCCCTTGCGAACAGCGAGCGGTGACGCGCCACCGGTCCGAGCGCATCGCGAGCGGCGCGCGTTCGCCCGCTCACGCGAACCATCGCGCTCGCGGGCTCACTCCGGGCACTGACGAAGAGCGGAGAGACCCGCCGGGCTCCGGCAATGGCGGCGCAAGGCCGGCCAGCGGCCGCGAGACGCCGGAGCGGAGGAGGGCCGAGAGCAGCCCGGGCCGCAACGGTCGTGCGAGGGGGCCGGCAAATCCAGTCTGCAACAAGGTGCCTTCGGGCCCGCGGCATTTGATGGCCGCATCAAGAAGCCGGATACATGTCAGCACCCGACAGCGCGCCAAAATGCTCCAAATCCCTCTTGCGCAAGGGGCGGTCATACGTGTTGCACAAATTAGCTAGCGGCCAGAGCTCCCCTTTCCCCGGACACGCTTATCCCATGGTCACGGTGACCGGGATGCCGAGGGCCGTGAAGCGGCAAGCGCCATTGGTCCGAACGCAGCCGCGAACGCGCGGATCCGGACCTCCGCCACCTGGCGGTCGAAGGCGAGGCATCGACCGCCATCGGTCCGAAGCCTACGCCGAACGGACATCAGCCGCTGGCCGGGCAGATTCGCGCAGGTCATTTTCGTTTCCACCCTGCTGCGGCGGTGGCATCCGCTCCAGTTCCGCCAGAGTGTCCGGCCCAAGTGCCTTGACGCCCTCGGGATCCCGTTGCGTGCCCGGGCTCCGGCGCTGTCCGGCTTCCGGGGCCTGGCGTTGCGGCGGGGCGGAATGATTGCTGCCGCACCGTGGTCGGCGACGGCGTCGTGGCAGGCGCGCGTGTCGCAGGCGTCGCCAGCGGTGCTCGAACCGGCGGCGCATCCGCCGGCAACTCCGCTGTCACCGTGGCGTTCGCCCCGGCCGAACCCGCAGCGGCGCGCTGTCTGGGCGGAGAAATGCCTGGCCAACCCACTGGTTTTGCATGCGGACAGTGGAAGTCCGATGAAAGGCGCGACCGTGAAGGCAACGATGGACCGGCTCGGCATCACGGCCTCCTTCGGCCGGCCACGCGTACCAAATGACACCCCCTTCTCCGAGGCGCTGTTCCGGAGCTGCAAGTGCCGTCCGGACTGGCCTCCGCGCAGCTTCGCCGGCATCGGGGCAGCTCGGGATTGGGTCCAGGGCTTCGTCGCCCGGCACAACCGCGAGCACCGCACCAGCGCCATCCGCTTCGTGACGCCCGGGCAGCGCCACCGCGGCGGGGCGCGTGCTCTCCTGGAAAAGCTCCGCCAGGTCTGCGAACTGGCCCGGACGGCGCGGCCCGAGCGCTGGTCAGGCGGCACGCGGCTCTGGACGCCGATCGGATCGGTCTGGCTCAACCCGGAACGGCCCGACGAGATGCCGAGAGGCCAAGGGGCCTCCGACGCGCTCGCCAGGGAAGCAGTCGGCGGCGGCCCCTTGGCCGGGACGGGAGAGTGCGCAGCCTGACAATAGGCACCGGTGACAACAACCTTGAAAAGCACCGGGAACGCTCGCGGGAATCATGCGCGCAGGGCTGCGATGCCTCGCGGCGCGGTCCATGCATGAGCGAACGGCCTCTGGCGGCACTGGCGACGGGCGGCACCAGCAGACCTGAGCATCGGGCGCTGCGCCCGAATGCCCGGCCCTGTCCTGCCATTATCTCCGAAGAACTCATTCCCTGGCGGGCGCTGCCTTTGGCCAGCGCGCAGAACGCCCATGGCAGCGCGAAGCCCCCTGCGCGGGCGCAACTGTCTTCCGGCTGCAGCCCCCCGCCACCGCGCGGCCGTCCGTCTGAAACAACTGAAACCGCCGGTGGCACCGGCCGACACAAGGCGGAAAAGTGCCGAGGGCAATGTCGCGGCATCACCTGAACGAGGATGACCCGATGAGCCTGACCCAAGACGATATACGCGCCATCCGCGCGACATGGACGCTGCTGGCGCAGGACGCGCCCGGCATGTCCGAAGCCTTCTACGGCGAACTTTTCCGCATCGCGCCGGAGCTGCGGCCGATGTTTCCCGCCCAGCTCGCCGATCAGGGCCGCAAGCTCGCCGCCGCGATCGGCCTCGTGGTGCAGCATGCCCATGACCTCGCTCCGGTGCTCGCGCCGCTGCGGGCAATGGGTGCGCGCCATGCCGGCTATGGAGTCGAGGACGCCCATTACGGCGCGGTCGGCGAGGCGCTGATCGCCACGATGGCGGCGCGGCTCGGCCCGGCCTTCCCTGCGTCCGCCCGCGATGCCTGGCTGGCGGCCTATTCGGCAGTGGCCGCCACCATGCAGGCCGGAGCGGCGGACGCCGCCCGCAAATCCGCCTGATCCCCCTTTCAGCAACATCCCAGATTTCCAGAAGGAACCGAAGACATGACCAACCCCCATGCAAGCATCCTCTCCACCGTCGGCAACACTCCGGTCGTCCGCGTCAACCACCTGGTGCCGGAAGGCGTCGAGCTCTACGTGAAGCTCGAGTCCTTCAACCCGATGGGCTCGGTGAAGGACCGCCTGGCCCTCGGCATCATCGAGGCTGCCGAGCGCGACGGCTCGCTGAAGCCGGGCCAGACCGTGATCGAGGCGACCTCCGGCAATACCGGCATCGGCCTCGCCATGGTCTGCGCCGCCAAGGGCTACCCGCTGGTCGTCACGATGGCCGAGAGCTTCTCCGTCGAGCGCCGCAAGCTGATGCGCTTCCTCGGCGCCAAGGTGGTGCTGACGCCCGCCGCCGAGAAGGGCTCGGGCATGCTGGCCAAGGCGCAGGAACTGGCCGAGACCCATGGCTGGTTCCTGGCCCGGCAGTTCGACAACGAGGCAGGCCCCGACATCCACAGCGAGACCACGGCGGAGGAAATCCTCGCCGCCTTCGGCGGCACGGGCCCGGATTACTGGGTCTCCGGCTTCGGCACCGGCGGCACGATGAAGGGCGTGGCGCGCCGCCTGAAGGAGAAGAGCCCGGCCACGCGCATCGTGGCGGCCGAGCCCGACAACTCGCCGCTGCTCGGCTCGGGCATCGCGCAGGCGGTGCGGCCCGACGGGTCCCCCGCCGCCAGCCACCCGGCCTTCCGCCCGCATCTGATGCAGGGCTGGACCCCGGATTTCATCCCGAAGCTGGCGCAGGACGTGATCGATGCCGGCCATATCGACGAAATCTGCCCGGTCCCCGGCGCCGATGCGCTGAAGGGCGCACGGGAACTGGCGCGGGTGGAGGGCATCCTCTGCGGCATCTCCTCCGGGGCGACCTTCGCCGCCGCGCTGGAGGTGGCGCGCCGCGCGCCAAAAGGGGCGAAGATCCTCGCCATGCTGCCCGACACCGGCGAGCGCTACCTCTCGACGCCGCTCTTCGCCGATGTCGGCGAGGCGATGAACGAGGAGGAGATGGCGATCGCCTCCTCCACGCCGCGGTTCCGCTTCGATGCCGCGCCGGCGCAGGCGCCCGCAGCTGCGCCGGAAGCCGCGGAGGCCGGGGCGCTCGCCCATGTGCGGGAAATCATCTCGGACGCGGAACAGCCGGTGGTGATCTTCGCGCTGGAATGGTGCGAATTCTGTTGGTCGGTGCGCAAGCTCTTCAAGGCGGCGGGCATCCCGTTCCGCTCGGTCGATCTCGACGGGCCGGAGTACCGGGCGGACAACCGCGGCGGCGCAGTGCGCAAGGCCCTGGCCGAGATGACCGGCGCGGCGACGATCCCGCAGATCTTCGTCGGCGGCACCCATGTCGGCGGGGCGACCGAGACCTTCGACGCCTTCAATGACGGGCGGCTGAAGGCCATGCTCGAGGCCGCCGGACGGCAGATGGACGGAGGAAGCGTCGGCAATGCCTATGCCTTCCTGCCCGCCTGGCTGCATCCGCGCCGCCCGGCCGCGTAAGGAGACAGGGACATGCCCGCTGACGCCCCCTCCCGCCGCTGGGCGATCGCGGCCGCCGCCGCGGCCATGCTCGCCATCGCCATGGGACAGCTCGTCAACGGGCTGTCCGCCTTCTTCGAACCTCTGGAGCGGGCCGAGGGCTGGAGCCGCGGCGGCATCGCCTTCATCAACACCGCAGGCATGGCCGGGCTGGCACTCGGCGGGGCGGCGATGGGGATGCTGGCCGACCGCATCTCCACCCGCGCCGTGGTCCTGGCGGGCGCGCTGTCGCTGGGACTGGCGCTCGTGGCTGCCTCCTTCGCCACGGCGCTCTGGCAGCTCTGGGCGCTGTTCTTCCTTGCAGGCGCCCTGGGCGGCGGCGCGATGTTCGCGCCGCTCTTCGCGCTGGTGGGGCGCTGGTTCGCCACCGGCGCAGGGCTGGCCATCGGGCTGGTCTCTGCCGGGCAGGCGCTGGGACAGGGCGGCATCCCCTATGCCAACACGCTGCTGATCGGCGCGCTCGGCTGGCGCGGCGCGCTTCTTGCCGCGGGCCTCGCAAGCCTCGCCCTTCTGGTGCCGCTTGCGCTGGCGATGCGCGACCCCGCCCCGGCCGCCGCGGCAGGCAGAGCAGCGGAAGCGGACGGGCCGCCGGTAGCGACGGTCACCGTGCTGCTCAGCCTTGCCGTGATCTGCTGCTGCAGCCTGATGGCGGTGCCACTCATGCATCTGGTGCCGCTGGTCCAGGGCTGCGGGATTTCCGGTCCCGAGGCCGGGCAGGTCATGCTGCTGATGATGCTGGCGGCGATCGGCGGGCGCATCGCCTTCGGGCGGCTCGCCGACCGGACCGGCGCCCTGCCCGCCTACCTGATCGCCAGCGCCTGGCAGACGCTGCTGGTCGCGGGCTTCGCGCAGCTCGGCGACCTGGGGCAGTTCCGGGTTTTCGCGCCGGTCTACGGCTTCGGCTATGCCGGGGTGATGACCGGCGTGCTGACCTCGATCCGCACCCTGATCCCGGCGCGGCACCGCGCGGGCGCCAGCGGCGTGGTGATCGCCTTCGCCTGGCTGGGCCACGGGCTCGGCGGCTACATGGGCGGGGCGGCCCATGACATCTCGGGAAGCTACGCGGCGGCCTTCACGCTGGCCGCGGCAGCAGGCGTGGCCAATCTGGGCCTGGTCGCGGCTCTGTGGCGGCTGTCCCGCCGCCCGGCCCGGCCGCTGGCGGCGCTCCCGGCCTGAGCTAGCCGGTATTGCCGCGCTGCCGCCTGGCCTCCGCCATGTTGGCCTGGCGGTATTCCGGCAGGCCGGTAACCTCGCGCCCGAGCCAGGGCGGGTGCGGAAACTCGGCCTCCTCCGACGGCAGCTCGATCTCCGCCATCACCACCCCGGCCAGGAGCCCGTGATACTCGTCGACGGTCCATTCGAAGCCGCCATGCAAGACATGGTGGCGGGTCTTTTCCTGGATGCCGCCGCCGCAATGCTGCTCCAGCAGGACCAGGCCGTCCTCTCCGGGGATGTCGTATTCGAATTCGTCGCGGCTGATGCCGATGCGCGGGCCCTTCACCGTCAGCGTGGCGCGCCCGTCATAGAAGCGGATGCGGACCTTGCGCCCGCCGGCAAAGGCCAGGATTCCGTCGCGCAGATGCACCTTGCGCATCACGCGGTCCCGCCAGCCCTCGCCGGTCACGAGGAATTTGCGTTCGATTTCCTTCGCCATCGCACCATCGAAGCCCCGGGCACCCCGCGCCCGTCCCGGAGGCAGGACAGCGCAGCTACATCCCGCACATTCCGCGTGCGGCAAGTCAAGCCCGCCCATGGTCCGCCGGCCCCGTCGCGGCCGGGAAAGGCCGGTTCAGCCGCCGCAGCGCCCGATTCAGGGGCCAAACCCGCGGTTCCGGCCCGCATCAGCCGCGCTGCCGGACCTTTTCCCAGATGCGGGTCCAGCCGACCTTTTCGGCCGGGCGCGCCAGCCCGTCGCGCTCCAGCCGCCGCAGGAGGTGCAGCACGCCGCTGTTGCTCATGCCCAGGAGGTCGCGAAGCTCGGCCTGGGTCCGCGGGCGCTCCAGCGCGAGCAGCGCCGCCCGCCGCCGCGCCGCGGCCCCGGACCGGTCCCGGCCCGGGCGGTTCCGCGCCGCCGCGGTCATGCCGCCTCCTCCCCGCGCAGGAGCGCCACCGCCGCCTCCACGGTCGCAGCGCGCCGCGCGAGCGGCGGGCGCAGCCCGTGGGTGTCCAGCACCCGTGCGATGCCCGGCGCCGCGCCTGTGATCCAGAGCGCCACGCCGCGGCTGCGCGCCTTGTGCGCGAGCCCCTCGATCATGTTGGCGCCGGTCGAGTCCAGGAAGGGCACGGCGGAGAGGTCGATCACCAGCGCGCGGTGCCCGTCCTGGATGCGGTCGAGCACCGAGCCGATCGAGGCTGCCGCGCCGAAGAACAGCGCCCCGGTGATGCGGTAGACCGCGATCCCGGGATCGGCGGCCTGGGCCTCGTCATAGGCGCCGCGGGGGTGGGCGCCGTCCGCCTCGTCCCGCGCCACCAGCGGCGCGCCGGTCGCCACCGCGGTCATCCGGCCGATCCGCTGGATGAAGAGCAGCGAGCCGAGCGCCACGCCCGCGACGATCGCCTCGGTCAGGTCGCGGAAGATGGTCAGCAGGAAGGTCGAGCCCAGCACCGCCGCCTCGCCCGGACCCGAGCGCAGCAGGAGCAGGATGGCCGGGCGCTCGATCATGTTCCAGGCGACCACCGCCAGCACCCCGGCCAGCGCCGCCAGCGGGATGAAGGCGGCCAGCGGCGCGGCCAGCGCGATGAAGAGCAGCAGGAACAGCGAATGCAGCATCCCCGCTACCGGGCCATGCGCGCCGGAGCGGACATTGGTGGCGGTCCGCGCGATCGTGCCGGTCACGCAGAACCCGCCGAACAGCGCCGAGCCGAGATTGGCCGCGCCCTGCGCCACCAGCTCGCAGTTGGAACGGTGGCGCCGCCCGGTCATGCCGTCCGCGACCACCGCCGAGAGCAGCGACTCGATGGCGCCGAGCAGCGCGAAGGAGGCCGCGGCAGGCAGCACCTCGATCACCTTGGCCGGGCTCAGATCCGGCAGATGCGGCATCGGCAGCGCCTGCGGGATGCCGCCGAAGCGGCTGCCGATAGTGGCAACCGGCAGGGAGAACAGCGCCGCCGCGACCGAGGCCGCCGCCACGGCGATCAGCATGCCCGGCCAGTGCGGCCGCCAGCGGCGCAGGCCGAGGATGGCGGCAACGGTGGCCGCCGAGACCCCGAGCGCCGCCGGGGACAGGCTGTCCCGCACGGCCCACAGCGCAGGGACTTTCTGGGCCAGCGGTCCGGGCTCGTGGGCGAGCGCGAGGCCCAGGAGCTCCTTCGCCTGGCTGGCGAAGATGATCACCGCGATTCCGGCGGTGAAGCCGACCGTCACCGGGAAGGGGATGAACTTGACGAAGGTGCCGAGCCGCAGGAACCCGGCGGCCGCCAGCATCAGCCCCGACAGGAAGGTCGCGAGGATCAGCCCGCCCGCCCCGTGCTGCGCCACGGTGGCGGCGACCAGCACGATGAAGGCCCCCGCCGGGCCGCCGATCTGGAAGCGCGAGCCGCCGAGCGCGGAAACCAGGAAGCCGCCGATCACCGAAGTGTAGAGTCCCTGGGCCGGGGTCGCGCCCGAGGCGATGGCGATCGCCATGGACAGCGGCAGCGCCACGATGGCGACGGTCAGCCCGGCCATGGCGTCGGCGCGCAGCTGCGCCGCGCCGTAGCCCTCGCGCAGGACGGTGGCGAGTTTCGGGGTGAAGAGCTCGGCAAAGCTCGGCGCGGCGGTCGGGCGGGATGCGGTGCCGGTCACGCTGCGGCCCTCAGGACCCGGCCGGGCCGGATTTCAGCCGGACGCCGCGCCCGCCCTCGGAGCTGCGCGCGCCCTCGCCGATCAGCTCCACGCCGGCCTTTTCAAGCGCCTCGACCACGCGGGTCAGGCTGTCGACCACGCCGCGGACATTGCCGGGGCTGGCTTCCATCCGCTGGATGGTCGGCACGGAGAGGCCCGAGAGCTCGGCCAGCGTCTTCTGGTCGATCCCCAGGAGCGCCCTCGCGGCGCGCATCTGGGCTGAGGTGATCATGCGTGATGCCCTGAAATTGCCTTCTGCATGCCCAGACTACCATATTGATGTCTCAGACATCAAGAGAGATGCAATTTCCGCAAATTTCGAGAGACCGAACGGCGCGCGACCCAGCACGCTTCCGGAAAGCCTCCGGGAGACGGGGCGGCCGCGGCAGCGCCGGGCTGCGTCAGGCGACGTGGATCCGGCGGGCTGCGAGACGCTGGCGGGCGGTGTGGAACTTCTCGCGGGCGGCCTCGAACTGCAGCAGCGCCCGCATCCGGCTTTCGTAGATTTCGCGCATCCGCGACCCCGGTTCGCCCATCGCCTCGGCATAGGGCCGGTCATCGGCCGGAAACCAGCGCTGGACCTCGCCGAGGGCTTCGGTCCATTCCCGGTCCGCCTCGATGTAGCGTTCGTAGGTGACGACGAGGACGCGCCGCCGCGTTGCGAGTTCTGGCTGCATGATCTCCTCCCAGAGCATGTCCGCGCGGATCATGATACCACGCCCGGCGCGCGTTTCAAATGCCGCGCGCCGAAACGGCCTTCACGGCATCAGGAGGGCAGCACCTGCGCCAGCGCCGTGGCCAGCTTGCCGGTGATCTCGTCGACATGCTCCGGCCCGATGATGAAGGGCGGCGCCAGCAGCACGTGGTCGCCCGACTGGCCGTCGCGGGTGCCCTGCATCGGGTAGCAGATCAGCCCGGCCTCGAAGGCCGCCTTCTTCAGCTTCGGCGCGATCCCCGCCTTGCGGTCGAAGGGCCTCTTGGTTTCCCGGTCCTCGACGATCTCCAGCCCCCGGAACAGGCCGCGGCCGCGGATGTCGCCGATATGGGGATGCTGGCCGAAGCGTTCGGACAGGGCCGCGGCAAGCGCGTCGCCCTGGGTCTTCACGTTCGACAGCAGGTCGCGGTCGAGGATGGCATTGACCACGGCAAGCCCGGCGGCGCAGGCAGTCGGGTGGCCGATATAGGTGTGGCCGTGCTGGAAGAAGCCCGAGCCGCCGGCGATCGTGCCGTAGATCTCCCCGGTGCAGAGCATCGCGCCGATCGGCTGGTAGCCCGCGCCCAGCCCCTTGGCGATGCACAGGATGTCGGGCGCCACGCCCTCGGCCTCGCAGGCGAAGAGATGGCCGGTGCGCCCCATGCCGCACATCACCTCGTCGAGGATGAGCAGCACGCCATAGGTGTCGCAGATCTCGCGGATGCGCTTGAAATAGCCTTCGACCGCCGGGACCGCGCCCAGCGTTGCGCCGACCACCGGCTCGGCCATGAAGGCGATCACGGTGTCCGGCCCCAAGGCCAGGATCTCGTCCTCCAGCTCCTGCGCGGCGCGCTGGCCGTAGTCGTAGCTGCTCTCGCCCGGGCGCTTCTCGGCATATTCGTAGCAGGCCGCGACATGGCGCATGTCGGCCAGCATCGGCTCGAACTGGGCGCGGCGCCACTGGTTGCCGCCGGCGGCCAGCGCGCCCAGCGTGTTGCCGTGATAGCTCTGGCGGCGGGCGATGATGTGGCGGCGCTGCGGCTCGCCGCGCTCGACATGGTATTGGCGGGCCAGCTTCATCGCGGCCTCGGTGGCCTCGGACCCGCCGGAGACGAAATACACCCAGTCGAGACTGCCCGGCGCCTTCGAGATCAGCAGATCGGCCAGCGCCTCGGCCGGTTCGGAGGTGAAGAATCCGGTATGGGCGAAGGCGAGCTTCTCCACCTGGGCTTGCACCGCCGCGACGATTTCGGGGTCGCCATGCCCGAGGCACGACACGGCCGCGCCGCCCGAACCGTCGAAATAACGCTTCCCGGCGGCATCGACGAGATAGCAGCCCTGGCCGGTGACGGCGACAGGCGGGGGGGACTTGATCTGACGGGGGAAGACATGGCTCATCTGGCGCGTCCTTGGGATATGCCCTGGGGCTGCGGGCGGCCGGGATCCGCCCGGCCTGACGCGAGCCAAGCGGAAAACTGCATCGCCTGTCAAATCGCCGGGAAATAACATATGTTTGGCCCATCCAGCCGGAGGCAGCGATGGATCCGACCCGCAAGACCCGCATTCTGGCCGCCCTGAAGGACGGAATCGCAGAGATGACGCCGCAGCTGCGGCAGGCCGCGAAATACATCATCGACCATCCGTCCGATGTCGGCATCGACCCGATCCGCGACACCGCACGGAAGGCCGGGGTCAGCACCTACACACTGGTCAAGCTTGGGAAAACGCTTGGTTTTCCGGGATACAACGCGTTCCGCGAGCCGTTCCGACAGGCGCTGCTGTCCTCCTCGGACCCGGGCGAAGAGCAGATCTGGCTGACCGCCAAGCAGGACCGCGGCGATCTCGGCCAAGTCTATGCCGCTGCGGCCGCGAACGCGATGGGGATCGTGTCGCGCTCGCTCGAGCACCAGGACCTGGAGACGATCGAGGCGATGACCACGCTGCTGGCGGAGGCGGACCGGGTCTACCTGACGGCAGTCCGCGCGAGCTATGCGATGGCCTATTACTTCCATTATGTCGGCCGGATGGCGCTGCCCTCGCTGGAGCTGATCCCGCGCCACCAGAACACGGCGATCGACGATCTGAACGACGCCAGGCCCGGCGACGTGCTGCTGGCCATCGCGGTCACGCCCTATTCCCGCGAGACGGTGGAGGCCTGCGAATTTGCCCAGAGGAAAGGGCTGAAACTGCTTCTCATTTCCGATTCCGAGGTGATCTCGCCCTTGCTGCGTCCCGAGCACGTGCTGGTCATCTCGGTCCAGTCCACGCACAGTTTCGGCTGTTTCGCCGGCATGATGGCGGTCATCGAAGTGCTGCTGGCGATGCTGATGCATCGCGGCGGCGCGGCCGCGCGGTCGCGAATCGAATCCTACGACCGGCTGCGCGAGGCCACCTCCGCCTACTGGACAGCGCAGAAAAAACAATAGTTTGGGGATGACACCGCCCGAAACTTGGTGAACCCTCCGTTCACGGACGCGCGAGCGTACACGTGACATACAACGGGAGACCATCCATGCAGTTTCGTTCCATCATCGGTGGCCTTGCAGCCGCTGCCTCCATCGCCATCGGCGGCGCCGCATCGGCGCAGGAGACGCAGTTCATCTCGATCGGGACCGGCGGCGTGACCGGCGTCTACTACCCGACCGGCGGCGCGATCTGCCGCCTGGTGAACAAGTCCCGCAAGGAGCATGGCATCCGCTGTGCCGTGGAATCGACCGGCGGCTCGGTCTACAACATCAACACCATCCAGGCCGGCGAGCTGGAATTCGGCGTCGCCCAGTCGGACTGGCAGTACCACGCCTATCACGGCACCTCGCAATTCGCCGACCACCCCTTCCCCGAAGAACGCGCGATGTTCTCGATCCATCCCGAGCCCTTCACCCTGCTGGTGCGCGGCGACAGCGGCATCACCAGCTTCGAGGGACTCAAGGGCAAGCGCGTGAACGTGGGCAACCCGGGCTCGGGCCAGCGCGCCACGATGGAAGTCGTGATGAACGCCTTCGGCATCACCATGGACGATTTCGCCCTGGCGACCGAGTACAAGGGCTCGGAAATGGCGAAGCAGATCTGCGACGGCAACATCGACGCGATGATCTACACCGTCGGCCACCCGGCGGCGGCGATCCAGGAAGCCACCACCACCTGCGACGTCAAGCTGATCTCGGTCACCGGCGAACCGATCGACAAGCTGGTCGCCGACAACCCCTATTACCGCGTCGCCACCATTCCGGGCGGCATGTATGCGGGCAACCCCGATGACACCACCACCTTCGGCGTCGGCGCGACCCTCGTCACCTCGACTGCCGTTCCGGACGAGGTCGCCTATGTCGTCGCCAAGGAAGTGATGTCCAATCTCGACGATTTCCGCAGCCTGCACCCGGCCTTCGCCAACCTCAAGGCCGAGGAAATGATCCATGACGGCCTCAGCGCGCCGCTGCATCCGGGCGCCGAGAAGGCCTACAAGGAACTCGGCCTGATGGAATGATCCCGGGCGCCTCATGACATCCCGGCGCGCCCGCCCGCGGCGCGCCGGACAGGACTGACGAACAGCAAGCCGCAGGGCCGGGGACCAGAGCATGAGCGACAAGACGCAACTATCCGCGGAGGAAATGGTCGCCGCGGCCGATACCGGCGCCCGCGAGGCCGGGCCCTTCGTGACCAAGCTGATCTTCGCGCTCTGCATCATCTGGTCTCTGTTCCAGCTCTACATCGCCTCGAAGCTGCCCGGCGTCATGGCGCAGCTGACCGGCGTGTCCGAATTCGCCAACATCGTCGCCCAGGCGCGCTACGTCCACCTGGCCTTCGCGCTGCTGCTGGCGACGCTGGCCTTCCCGATCATGGGCCACCGCGACCGGGTGCCCGCCTATGACTGGGCGCTGGCCATCCTCGGCGTGGCGGCCTGCCTCTATCTCGTGGTGTTCCGCTTCGAGATCGCGCAGCGGCCGGGGCTGTGGAGCATGACCGACATCGTCATGTCCGGAATCGGCATGGTGGTTCTGATGGTTGCGACCTTCCGCTCGCTCGGCCTGCCGCTGGTGATCATCTGCTCGCTCTTCCTGGCGCTCGCATTCTTCGGCGGCTATTCCGCCTGGATCGGCAACCTCACCAACTACGGCGGCGCCTCCTTCTCCAAGGCGATGGGCCATTACTGGATGCAGACCGAGGGCGTGTTCGGCGTCGCGCTCGGCGTCTCCACCACGATGATCTTCCTCTTCGTGCTGTTCGGCGCGCTCCTGGAGAAGGCCGGGGGCGGCAACTGGTTCATCAAGGTCGCCATCGCCATGCTGGGCGCGCTGCGCGGCGGCCCGGCCAAGGCGGCGGTTCTGTCCTCGATGATGACCGGCATGATCTCGGGCTCGTCCATCGCCAACACGGTGACCACCGGCACCTTCACCATCCCGCTGATGAAGCGCATCGGCTTCTCGCCCGAAAAGGCCGGCGCGGTCGAGGTGGCAAGCTCCACCAACGGCCAGCTGACGCCGCCGGTGATGGGCGCCGCGGCCTTCCTGATGGTCGAATACGTCAACATCCCCTATATCGAGGTGGTGAAGCACGCCTTCCTGCCGGCCGTGATTTCCTACATCGCGCTGCTCTACATCGTGCACCTGGAAAGCCTGAAGATGGGGCTGAAGGGGCTCGACAAGCCCGGCCGCGCGATCGGCGTGCCGATGATCCTGATCCTGTTCCTCACCGGCTTCCTCGCCATGGCCGCGGTCACCATGGCCGTCATCGGCATCCGGATGATGCTGGAGCCGCTGATGCCCGGCGAGACGATCTATGCCGCGCTTGTGCTGCTGGGGCTTGCCTATCTGGGCCTCGTCTATGTCGCCTCGCGCTATCCGGACATCGAGGTGGACGACCCGAACGCCCCTGTCGTCTCGGCGCCGCGCCTGACGCCGACCCTGCTGGGCGGCGCCTACTACGCGCTGCCGATCTTCGTGCTGGTGTGGAACCTGATGGTGCGCACCGACACGCTGGAGCGGCTGTCGCCCGCGCTCTCGGCCTTCTGGGCGACCATCGCGATGATCATCGTCGCGCTGACCCACCGCCCGCTGAAGGCGATGTTCCGCGGCGGCTCCGCCATGGCGGGCGAGACGCTGGCGGGCTTCGCCGATTTCGTCTCGGGTCTCGTCGCGGGCGCGCGCAACATGATCGGCATCGGCGTCGCCACCGGCGCGGCCGGCATCATCGTCGGCACGATCAGCCTCACCGGCGCGCACCAGATCATCGGCCAGGTGATCGAGACCATTTCGGGCGGCAACCTGATGGTGCTGCTGGTCCTCGTCGCCGTGCTGTCGCTGGTGCTCGGCATGGGCCTGCCTACCACGGCCAACTACATCGTCGTGTCCTCGCTGATGGCGCCGGTCATCGTCTCGGTCGGCGCGCAATCCGGGCTGATCGTGCCGCTGATCGCGGTCCACATGTTCGTCTTCTACTTCGGCATCCTCGCCGACGACACGCCGCCCGTGGGACTTGCCGCCTATGCCGCCGCCGCGATCTCGCGCGGGGATCCGATCAAGACCGGCCTCGTCGGCTTCAGCTACGACATCCGCACGGCGCTGCTGCCCTTCATGTTCATCTTCAACACGGACCTCCTGCTGATCGACGTGACCTTCTTCCACGCGATCCTGATCTTCTGCGTCTCGCTGGTGGCCATGCTGCTCTTCGCCGCCGCGACGCAGGGCTATTTCATCGCGAAAAGCCGCCTGTGGGAAACCGCGGTGATCCTGCTGGTCGTCTTCACGCTGTTCCGTCCGGGCTTCTGGCTCGACCAGATCGAGCCGGAGTTCCAGAGCTACGAAGGCACCGCCGCGCTCGACGCCATCGGCAGCCTGCCCGCGGGCACATCCGCCCGGGTCGAGGTCGAGGCGCCCGATTTCGACACCGGCAAGCTGGCCACGACCACGCTGCAGATCACGCCGCAGGACGCCGGCGGCGGTCTGGCGCGGCTGGAAGCCGCCGGGCTGACCGTGCTGGAAGAGGGCGAACAGCTGCTGCTGGAAGAGCCCTTCCCCGGCACGCCCTTCTTCGAGACGCTGGCCAACGGCTTCGACTTCTACGGCGACGAGCCCGCGCGGATCGTTTCGGTCAAGGTCGAGAACGACCGGATGCCGAAGGAAGTGTTCTTCATCCCGGCCTTCCTGCTCCTGGCGCTGATCGTGATGGTCCAGCGCCCGCGGGCGACGCAGCCGGCCTTCTGAGGGGAGACAGGAGATGTTCAAGTCCGTTCTGGCATCCGTCGACGTCGCGGTTCCCGGCGAGACGCAGGCCCTGCTGAAGGCTGCAGCCGAAAGCTGTGCCTGCTGGGGGGCGGCGCTGCATGTCGTCACCGTCGTGCCCGATGTCGGCATGGCGATCGTCGGCTCGCAGCTGGGCGAGGATTTCGAGGCCCGCTCGCTCGAAGCCGCCCGCGGCGAGCTGGTCCGCGCGGTGGAGGCTGCCGGGATCGACGCGCAGATCCACGTGCTTGAAGGCACGGTCTACGACAAGGTGATCCGGCTGGCAGACGAGCTGGATGTCGGGCTCATCATCGTCGGCGCGCACCGGCCCGAGCTCAGGGAATATCTGCTCGGCAGCAACGCCTCGCGGCTGCTGCGGCATTCGAGGAAATCCGTGCTGGTGCTGCGCGACGGCTGAGCCGCCCATGCTGCGCGGCTGTGGGACCGGCCTTCCCTGGGGGCCGGTCCTTGCATGTCCGGGCCATGGCCCGGGAGCCATGCTGCAACTGCATTGCTGCCTTGCAGCAAAATATCTTGCTGCAACGCAGCAGACCGGCTAATGTCTCTGTATCGGATGCAGCAGCATCCTCCGGATTTACGAGTTTCCGGCAGCTCCTCCTCCTCCCTGAGCTGCGGAAAATCTGCGGCGGCCCCCTCCTCCTCCCTGGGGTCGCCGCTTCTTTTTTCCAAAACACCCCAGAAGCTTGACTACAGCCTGCCGCGATGCAGACACGGTTTCGGGAGGATGCCCAAAATCCGGCATCACCGCACAAAATTCATTGCCGCGAAGCATAAATATCGTGCAGCCGGCTACGATGCATTTTGCATGAATAATTATATCTTGCCCGAGTCATGCTGCCGCGCAGAAACTCCTGCACGGAACTGGCAGGAAAGACAGGCATGGCAATGACGACCCCCGACTGGATCGCGGAGCTTGGAAACGTGGAACGGGAGCTGAAGGCTTTCGTCCAGCTGTCCCCCGATCTGCCCGCGGACCGCCCGGCCATACGGCTGGGCGTCAAGGACATCATCGATGTGGCCGGGCTGGCGACGCAATGCGGCTCGCCGATCTGCGAGGGGCAGATGCCCGCCGCCACCGCGCCCTGCGTCGCAGCCCTGGAAGCCGCCGGCGCCACCGTGATCGGCAAGACCGTCACCACCGAATACGCCACCACGAAGCCCGGCCCGACGCGCAACCCGCTGAACATGGCGCATTCGCCGGGCGGCAGTTCCTCGGGCTCGGTCGCGGGCGTCTCCGCCGGACTGCTCGACTGGGCGCTCGGCACCCAGACCGCCGGATCGGTGATCCGCCCGGCCGCCTTCTGCGGCATCGCGGGCTTCCTGCCTTCGGCAGGCTACATTCCCCGCGCGGGCGTGCGCATCATGTCGCCGACGCTCGACCGGGTCGGCGTCTTCGCCCGCGACATGGCCGGGATCGAGGCGATGCTGAAGGCCTTTCCCGCCTGGTCGCCCGAGCCCCTGCCCGACCGCCCGCTGAAGCTCGCGCTGCTGCCGGCTGCGGTCTGGGAGGCCGTGGATGACGCCACCCGCAGCACCGTCACAGGGGCAGCGGAGGCGATCCGCGCGGCCGGCCACAGCGTCACCGAGCTCGACGATCCGGCGCCGTTCCTCGAGATGATGGACGCGCAGAAGACCGTCATGGGCTACGAAATCCCCCGCGCGCTGGCGCGCGAGCTGGCGGAGCACCGCGACCTGCTGTCGGAGGAACTGCGCGATTTCTGCGACGCATCCCTGGCGATTCCCCACGAGGACTATGCAGCGGCGCTGGAGACCGCCGACCGGTTCCGGCTGTTCTGCACCGCCCTCTTCGCGGACATCGACGCGGTGATGGGGCCGGCAGCCGCCGCGCTGGCGCCGGAAGGGCTGGGCTGGACCGGCGATCCCTTCGTCAACCGCATCTGGTCGCTCGCCAAGCTGCCCGCGGCCTGCGTGCCGGGCGGCGCGGCGGCGAACGGGCTGAAATCCTCGGTGCAGTTCAACGCCGCGCCGGGGCGCGATGCCTTCCTCTGCGCGCTCGCCTCCCGCTTCGAGCCGCTGGTGGCCGGGACCGCGCCGGACTGAACAACGGGGCCCGGCAGGCAGGGCCGCCCTGCCGGGACGAAACCTCCAAGAAAAGCAAGCCGCGGCCCGACCCAATCCAACAGCGAGGAAACGCAATGTCCTTCCTTTCCAAGATCGCCCTCCCCGTGAAGGGCGCCGCCACGGCGGCCGCCATGGCCTGCCTTGCGCTGCCCGCCGCGGCGCAGGAATTCAAATGGACCGTCCAGACCGCCTATGCCTCGGGCGACGACCTGCACATGACCTTCGTCCGGCTCGCCGAGATGATCGAGCAGATGTCCGGCGGCCGCCTAATCATGGAGGTCAGCCCCGGCGGTGCCTTCGTCCCGGCCTTCGACGTGCTCGACGCGGTCAATGACGGCGTGATCGACGCGGCCGGGGGCGATGCCGACTACTGGGTCGGCAAGCATCCGGCAGGCAGCCTCTTCGCCTCGGCGCCGGGCTTCGGCATGCCCTCGATCGACCTGATGGGCTGGATGTATTACGGCGGCGGCAAGGAACTGTTCGCCGAATACATCAACGACACGCTGCAGATGACCAACACCGTGTCCTTCCTGCTGAGCCCGGCCCAGGCGCAGCCCTTCGGCTGGTTCGAGGAGCCGGTGACCTCTGCCGAGGACATCAAGGGCATGAAGTACCGCACGCCCGGCCTGCCGGTCGACGTCATGCGCGAGATGGGCGCGGCCGTGGTGACCGTGCCCGGATCCGAGGTCGTGCCCTCGCTGGAGCAGGGCGTGATCGAGGCCGCCGAGTATTTCGGGCCGAAGGCCGACATGATCCTCGGCCTCCCGGACGTGCGGAAGATCTACATGATGCCGAGCTACCTGCAGCTGGGCCTGATCCAGAACTTCTTCGTCTCCAAGGAGCGCTGGGACGAGCTGCCCGACGACCTGAAGGCGATCGTCACCTATGCCGTCATGGCCGAATCCGCCGATTTCTACTGGAAGGGTCTCGACGAGAACTCCAAGGCGCTCGCCAAAATGGAGACCGAGATGGGCGTCAAGGTCACCGAGACCCCTCGCGACGTGATGGAGGCGCAGCTGGCTGCATGGTCGGCGGTGCTCGACCGCTATGCCGAACAGGACGAGTTCTTCGCCAAGGTGCTGGACAGCCAGCAGGACTTCGCCGCCCGCGTCGTGCCGCTGAAGGCGCGGATCAACCCGCCGGCCGACATCGCGCTGAAGCATTTCGGCTTCGAATGATCCCGTGCGGAGGGCGGCACGGGCCGTCCTCCGTCCGAACGGCAGGCAAGGATCCGACATGGCAGCCGAAGACGACGACGCGCTCCTGCGCGCGCTCAAGCAGGACGAGGACCTTCCGGATCTCGAGCAGATGCGCAAGGCGGTCCCGAACATCCCCGATCCCTGGCGCGGCATCGTGATGAAGATCGACCGCTTCGCCGATCTCTACGGCCACGTCCTCAGCTGGCTGGTGCTGGCGCTGGTGGCCATCGTGGTGATGGAGGCGATCCGCCGCTACGCGTTCAACAATCCCAGCATCTGGGCCTATGACCTCAGCTACATGCTCTACGGCACGATCTTCATGCTGGGGGCGGGGACGACGCTGCGCTTCGGCGGGCATATCCGCACCGACCTGTTCTTCAAGGACTGGTCGCCGCGCACCCAGGCGGGCGTCGACCTCGTCTTCTACGTGCTCCTGTTCTTTCCGGGGCTGTTCTTCTTCTTCTGGGCCGGCTTCGACAAGGCGCTGAGCTCCTTCATGATCACCGAGCGCGCCTCGGCCAGCTTCTGGCGGCCGATCCTCTGGCCCTACCGCGCGGTCATCCCGGCCACCGCGCTGCTGCTGATGATCCAGGGCGTTTCCGAGGTGATCAAGGCCGCGTTCCAGTTCCGCAGCGGAGAATCCGCATGAGTTTCGGCGTCATCCTCGGCTTCGTGCAGCTGGCCTCGCTGCTGGTCGGCATCTTCGCGGGCTTCCCGATCGCCTTCACGCTGATCGTGCTGACCGTGTTCTTCGGCTATCTCGGCCTCGGCGACCGCGCCTTCGACCTGATGGTCTACCAGGCCTGGGGCGTGATGGGGACCGAGACACTGGCCGCCGTGCCGCTCTTCGTCTTCATGGGCTACATCCTCGAACAGGCCGGCATCATGGAGCGGCTGTTCAAGGGATTCCAGTTCACCCTCGCCCGCGTGCCGGGCGCGCTCTATATCGGCGTGCTGCTGACCTCGACGATCTTCGCCACGGCGACGGGCATCATCGGCGCCTCGGTGACGCTGATCGGCATGCTGGCCGCCCCGGTGATGACCAAGTCGAAATACGATCCGGCCCTGTCCGCAGGCACGATCACCGCCGGCGGCACCCTCGGCATCCTGATCCCGCCCTCGGTGATGCTGGTGGTGCTGGGCCCGGTGGTCGGCGTCTCGATCCCCAAGCTCTTCGCCGCCTGCATCCTGCCGGGGCTGCTGATCACCGGGCTCTTCCTCGCCTACACGCTGGTCCGCTGCTGGATCAATCCGGCGCTCGGCCCGGCCCTTCCCGAAGCGGAGCGCCCGGCCAACTGGAGGGTCGCGGTCAAGGAGCTGATCGTCGGCATGACGCCGATGCTGGTGCTGATCGGCGCGACGCTGGGCAGCATCCTCACCGGCGTCGCCACTCCGACCGAGGGCGCCGGCATGGGCGCGGCCGGCGCGCTGATCCTGACGATTCTCTATGGCCGCTTCACGCTGCCGCGGCTCCGCATGGCGCTCTACCAGACGGTGATCGTCTCTTCGATGATCCTGTTCCTGCTGCTCGCCTCCAACATGTTCGGCGCGGTTTTCAACCGGCTGGGCACGGGCCCCTGGATCGCCAACCTGCTGGTCAGCTGGGACCTGCCGCCCTTCGGCGTGGTCATGGCGCTGATGATCGTCGTGTTCCTGCTGGGATGGCCGCTGGAGTGGGCGCCGATCGTGTTCATCTTCCTGCCGATCTTCCTGCCGATCGTGCAGCAGGCGGGGCTGAACCTCCTGTGGATCAGCGCGCTGGTCGCGGTGAACCTGCAAACCGCCTTCCTGTCGCCCCCGGTGGCGATGGCCGCCTACTACCTGAAGGCCGTCGCGCCGCAATGGCACCTGAAGGAGATCTATTCGGGCATGTTCCAGTTCGTCGGGCTGCAGGTGATCGCGCTGATCCTGGTGCTAGCCTTCCCGGCCATCGCCCTGTGGCTGCCCGCGGTGATGTTCGACTGATCCCCTGCCCTGCCGCCTCCCGGGGCGGCGGGGCTCACCCCTGCCGGTCGAGCGCGTTCAGTACCGCGCGCCGCGCCGTGTGCTCGGCATGGTGGCGCAGCAGCCGTCCCGTCAGCGGGCCGTCGCCCGCCCGGATCGCCGCAATGATGCCTTCGTGATCGGCCACAGCCTGCGCCCAGTCCTCCGCGGTCTTCTCGGCGAGGAACCGGCTCATGTGCATCCGGGCCAGCGCGATGCGGTAGATTTCCAGTAGCTCGCCGTTGCCGCCCTGCGCGATCACCGCCTCGTGGAAGCCCTTGTTCGCCTTGCGGTAGCGCGGCTCGTCGCAGGCGGCGTAGCCCGCGAGGATCTCCGCATGCAGCGCTTCCAGCGGCGCCAGCATGGCCGCGCGGTCCTCCGCCGCGGCCAGCCGGGCGCAGAGCAGCGCGCCGCCCAGCTCCTCCAGCACGCCCATCACCGGCAGAAGCTCCTCCAGCTGCTGGCGCGTCACCACGGAGACGCTCGCGCCGCGGTTCGGCATCAGGGTCACCAGCCCTTCGACCGACAGCGCTTTCAGCGCCTCGCGCAAGGGCGTGCGGGAGATCTCCAGCTGTTCGGCCAGTTCCTTCTCCGGCACCTTGGAGCCGGGCCGGAGCTGGCCGGCCAGGATCATCTCGCGGATCTCGCAGGTGATCTCCTGATGCAAAGAGCGCCGTCCCAAACTGTGCCGTCTCCTCCTAGCTTCGGGGATTCAACGCAGTATTCAATGACTTGGCCTGCCCGGCAAGCCCGAACTTCGCCGCCCCTGCCGTTCGGTCAAGCCAGGCGCGCCGGGTCGAGCGCGTGCACAGCCACGCCATCGCCGCAAGTCTCGCGCGCGATGTCGACGACATGGCGGTGATGGGTCAGGTAGATCGCCTGCCCCGACCGGCCGATCCGCGCCATCAGCCGGCAGGCCGCGCGGGTGCGGTCCTCGTCGAAGGTCTCGAAGATGTCGTCGCAGAAGAACGGCAGGCAGGTGCCCTGCGAGACCAGCTGCGCATGGGCCGCCGCCCTGAGCGCGAGGTAGAGCTGGAACCGCGTGCCCTTCGACATGTCCTGCGCCTCGCGCGCCGTGCCCGCGCTGTCGACCGCGATCAGCTTTTCCGCCTGGCCCTCCCGGCGGGTTTCCAGCCGCGGATAGCCGCCGTTGGTCAGCTCGGCAAAGGCCGCCTCGGTCGCCTCCATCATGCCGCCGCGGTGCCGGTCGCGGTAGCGGCGGATCGCCTCCTCGGCCAGCCGGTGGCCGAGATCGAGCTGGAGATGCCGCAGCCCCGCCTGCTCCAGCTCCAGCTCCAGCACCGCCCGCCGCTCGGCCAGCAGCGCCACCTCGGCATCGCCGGTCACCGCCTGCAGCTCGCCCGCCGCGCGCGTCCGCGCCTCGATCGCCGCACGGTATTCCGCCTCCAGCGTCTCCAGTCCCGCCTCCGCCGCGCCGAGCGCCGCCTCCAGTTCCGGCAGGCTCCGCCCGGCCAGACTCGCCCGCGCCTCCGCCGCGTCGGCGGCCCCCAGCCCGGTGCAGATCCGCTGCTCCAGCGCGGCCGCGTCCCGGCGGGTCCGCTCCAGCGCCGCGGCCTCGGCCACCGCCTGGCGCAATTCGCCCAGCGTCCCGACCGGCACGTCTTCGGGAAAGGCCCGGCCCAGATCTTCCACCGTGCGCGCGATGGCGTCCAGCTCGCGCCCGGCCGCGCCGAGCGCCGCCCGGTCCCCCTCCAGTGCCTGGACCAGTGCCGCGTGCGCCTCCGCCGCCTTCTCGGCCTCCGCAAGACGCGCCGACAGCGCCGCGTGACGCTCCAGCGGCGCCGCATCCGGGATGCCGAGTGGTTCCGCAAGATCGGCCAGCGCGGCGGCGAAACGCGCGCTGTCCTCGCGCATCTTGCGCGCCTGCTCCGCCACCTGCGCGCGTTCCAGACCGATCCGGGCCAGCGCGTTCAGGGGCTGGAGCGACACATCCAGAGCGCCCGATGCCAGCCGCCCGCCGAACTGCGCCTCCAGCAGCGCCTCCCAGGCCGCATCGCACCGGGACGACTCGGCCTCCGCCGCCGCCAGCGCCGCCTGCCGCGCCGCGAGTTCCCGCTGCGCTGCGCCGTGAGCCCGGCGCAGCGCGGCTGCCTCTCCGTCATGCGCCTGCCATGCCGTGTCGAGCGCCTTGGCCGCCGCCAATACTTCGCCGAAATCCGGCGCCTCGCGCGGCAGGTACTGCGCCAGCTCCGCCATCAGCCGCCCGGCCAGATCGAAGACGGGGGCGTGCTCCGCCGCGATCCGTTCCGCTGCCGCCGCCTTGGCCGCCGCATCCTCGGCCAGGCGCAGCCAGCCGGGAAGCGCCGCCGGGTCCATGTCCCGGCCCGGCCCGGCGTCATCCGCCGCCTGTGCCAGCAGCTCCCGCGCGGCCTCCCGCGCCGCTGCGTGCGCCGCGGCTTCCGCTCCGGCCAGCTCCAGCCGGGCCCGTTCCGCCGCCAGAGACTGTTCCAGGTGCCGCAGAGCGCCCAGATCGGCTGCCCTGCCGAGCCGGGCCGCCTGTGCCCGGTCATCCGCCGCCAGCGCCGCCGCGAAGTCCTCTGCCGTCGTCCGGTCGAGCGCCCGCAGGTGCAGGTCCCAGAGGCGGTCCCGGGTTCCGCGCAGCTCCGCCGCCTCGCGGTCGCCGACCAGTCCCGCATCGCCGCCGAGTGCCGCGATCCGCGCCGCCACCTCTGCAGCCGCGCCGCGCCGCTCGGCCAGCGCCGCCTCCGCCGCGGAGGCGGCCTGCTCCGCCGCCTGAAGCGCCCGCAGCTTCGCCTCCGCCTCGGACGACGACAGCGGCAGTACTTCCGGCAGCGGAACCCGCCGCCCCCGAAGGGCCAGCGCATCGAGGGCCGCCGCCGCCTCGCGCCGCGCCGCGCGCGTTTCCGCCGCCGCCGTGGCATGGCGCGGCACGAGGTCGTCCAGCGCATAGCGGGCGAAGATTGCCGAGAGGTCCGCGCCCGGCACCGGGCGGGCGGCGAACTGCGCCAGCTCCGCGCCGGCCGCCGCATGGCGCTGTGCCTGTGCCTCTGCCTCGCGCGCGGCCGCGGCCGCCTCCTTCCGGGCGTCGCTGCGCGACCGGAAGGCCGCATCGAGCGCCGCCAGCGCATCGGCATCCGGCACCAGCCGTCCGGGATCGCCCTCCGCGGCGATGCCGAGCTCCGCCAATGCTTGCTGCAGGTCGGCGGTCAGCGCGGCGAGCCGGTCCTCGCGCCGCGGCAGGTCCCGTGCCGCGCCGATCTCGCGCGAGGCCAGCTCCTTCAGCCCGGCAAGCGGCGCGGCAAGGGCCAGATGCCTCGGGTCGGGCTCTCCGGCGGCAAGCACCTCCTCCGCAGCGGCAACCGCAACGGACAGCCGCGCGCGCTCCGCCTCCGCCCGGGCCTCGCGGGCCGTCATAGCGGCCAATTCCTCCGCCCCGGCGCCGGGACTGCTCGGCCAGCCGGGACGGGCGTCCAGCTCCACCTGCAGCCGGTCGAGCTCGGCCAGCAGCGGCAGCGCATCTGCCGCAGCCCGCAGCCCGGCCCTTTCGGCCAGTGCCACCTGCCGCGCCGCGCTGAGCCGCGCCTCCCCGGCTTCGGCCTCGGACAGCGCCTTGCGCAGCCCCTTCAGCGCCGGGGCCTGGATGTCGATCTCCCGGATCCGCTCGGATATCCCCTTGATTTCCTTCCGGACCCTCGCAAAAGCGCTGGTGCTGCGCCGCGGGGGATAGAGCGCATCGGCCTCCTCGCGGACGCCGTCGAGCACCGTCGAAAGCCCGCCGATCCCGGCCGCCGCGGAAAAGAGCAGCGTGCCGATCTCGCCCTGCGCACGGACGATCTCCTCGCCGCCGGATTCGATCGTGGCATCATCGAGGCAGAGCAGGCTGCGATAGGCGGTCTCGTCGAGCCCGCCCAGCATGCCCGCCAGCGCTCCCTCGGTCAGTGCCGCCCCGCTGCCGTCGAGCAGCGTGCCCGACCGCCCCGGCACGCGGGAAAAGGCGCGCGCCTGGCCGCCCTCCTCCAGCACGGCCGAGACCTTCAGCGCGGCGCGGCCATGGCGGAACTCGTAGGGCTCCCCGCGCGGGCGGAAGCCGTAGAGGAGGCGCAGATAGGCCTCCATCGTGGTGGTCTTGCCGGCCTCGTTCGGCCCGTGGATGATGTGGAAATCCGGGCCGCCTTCGGGGGCCGCGCCAAAATCGAAGCGCCGCCCGGCGAAATGGCCGAACATGTCGAGCGTCAGTTCGCGCAGCCGCATCAGTCCCCGGCCCCCGTCATCCGCGCGGCCATCTCTTCGGCGCCCTCAGCCATCAGCCGCTCTGCCAGAGCCTCGGCCGCCGCCTCGTCCGGCACCAGCCGGTCAACCCGCTCCCTCGGCAGGACCTTGCCCAGCTCGGCCAAAACGCCGTCCAGTTCGCGCCGCGCCAGGTCGCGGAACGCCTCGCTGCCGCGGATTTCCGCCATCAGGGCATCCAGATCCGCCACGGGACCTGCCAGGCGGGCATCGCCGGGCGCCGCGAGACCGAGATCGAGCTTCTCCAGCCAGAGCCGCCCGGTCGCCCGAGCCGCATCGGCCGCAAACTCTTCCCAGAAGGCTCGGTCGCGCCGGATCCGCCAATGGAGGGGCGTCGCGCCGGCCAGTTGCAGCCGCAGGATGCCGTCATCGGAGACCAGCCCGCGCGCCAGGCCGCGCAGCTCCGAACGGATCAGGTCGCGCAGCGCGTCGTCATCCTCTGCCGGAGAGACGTCGATTCCGTGGCGCAGGAATTCCACTGCCGAGACCGCGCGCTCTTCCGCCGTGATCCCGCCGCCGGACACCTCCAGCAGCGTCACCGATTTCGGCCCCGCTTCGCCGATGTCGCGGCCCTGCGGCATGCCGGGCATGACCACCCAGGGAACCTCGGAATGGACCTGCCGCCTGTGCACGTGGCCAAGCGCCCAGTAGTCGAAGCCCATGCCCGCCAGTTCGGCCACCGTGCAGGGCGCATAGGGATCGTGCCCCGGCGCGCCGGCCAGAGAGCTGTGCAGCATGGCGATGTTCACCGCGCCGGGCACGGGCGGGCCGAATTTCGGCAGCAGGCTCTCGGGTGCATGGGGGCGGGAGAAGCTGACGCCGTGGATCCAGATCTCCGTGCCTTCGATCTGCGCCTTGCCGCCATGGCCGGTGAAGACATGGACATTGCCCGGCAGCTCGGCATTGCCGGTGATCGGGCTCGCCGCGTCGTGGTTGCCCTTGATGTAGAAGACCGCGATCCCCGCCGCGCGCAGCCGGTCGAGCTCGGCAACCAGGAAGGCGCCGGTGCGCGCACTGCGCTCGGCGCCGTCGAACAGGTCGCCCGCGATCAGCACCGCGGCGCAGTCCTCCGCGATGGCCAGATCGGCGATGCGCGACAGCGCGGTGCGCGTGGCGGCCTGCACCCGGTCGCGCAGCGCCTCGCTCTTCAGCGCCAGCGAGCGCAGGGGCGAGTCGAGATGGATGTCGGCAGTGTGCAGGATGCGGGTCACGTGGGTCTCCTTGCGGCGGAGCTAACCCGTCCCGCCGCAAAGAGTAAAGCAGGCCGGATGCAACCCGGCCCGCCGGGCTCAGTTCGAGGTGGCGGCCTTGATCTCGCCGACCTGCTCGGCGCTCATGGTGCCGGTGGTCTCGATTGCGCCGTCCGTGATCTTCCACAGGCGGAACGGGCCGGTGATGTCGCCGTACCGGTCGAAGGCGACCGGGCCGATCACGCCCTCGTAGCGGATCTTCTCGCCCGCCGCGATCAGGTCCAGCGCCTTCCTGAACTCCTCGGGACCGGCATGGACCGGGGTGCCCTCGGTGCCGGTGACCTGCGGAATCGCGTCGCGGATCTTCGCCGGATCGGCCTCGCCCGCCTGGGCGATCGCCAGCGCGACGATGGCGCCCGCATCGTAGGAGCGGTCGGCGGCCGGCGCGTCCGGGGCGATGCCGCCCGAGAAGGCCTCGAAATTGTCGTAGAAATACGCGGTGGAGGCGGTTTCGGCGGTGCCGGAGGAAGTGCCGTAGGCGCCGCCGAGGTATTTCGCGCCGACCGCTGTCACGAAGTCCTCGGAGTTCATGCCGTCATTCAGCAGGAATTTCTGCGGCCCGCCATTGGAGATCCAGGCCCGCGCGATGGTGGCGCCGTCGACCGGATAGCTGATCAGGTACAGCGCCTCGGGGTCGCCCGCCATCGCCGCGTTGGCTTCCGCGGAATAGTTCGCCTGGCGCTCGTTATAGGGCGTGACCGAGGTGATCTCGCCGCCGAGCGCTTCGAAGGTCTTGGAGAATTCGCGCATCATGTTGACGCCGAAATCGTTGTTCACGTGGATGATGGCGAGCTTCTTCATGCCCTGGTCGATGGCATATTGCGCCGCCGCCGTGCCCTGGAGCGCGTCCGAAGTGATGGTCCGGAAGAAATAGCCGCCGGTCTTGCCGTCCGCGCCCAGCTGCGTCAGCGTCGGCGAGGAAGAGGCCGGCGAAACCTGGACCACCTTGCCCGGGCCGGTGACCGAGGTCAGGATCGGGATCGAGACCGAGGAGATGATCCCGCCGATCACCACCGGCACATGGCCGATATTCACCAGCTGCGTCGCCTGGTCGACGGCGACATTGCCCTGGCTCTGGCTGTCGCGGGTGTCGGTCACGATCTCGCAGCCCAGCACGCCGCCCGCCTCGTTGATGTCGCGGAAGGCCATCTCGATGGCCTTGGCGCCCGCCTGGCCGTAGACGCCGGCCGGTCCGGTCAGCTCCATGACCATGCCGACCTCGGTCTCGCAGGCAAAGCCGGGCAGCGCAGCGCCCATCCCGGCGGCGAGGGCCAGCGGGGCAATGTAGGTGCGTTTCATTGTCGTCTCCTGTCGGAAGGGGCGCCTCGCGGAGCGCCAGGGGGGAAGGAGGCTCAGGCCTCTTCTTTGTTGAGGTTGTATTTCATGATGGAGCCGTGGCGGCCGTGGCGGTCGCGCTCCAGCGTGTAGACATCGCCGTCGAGCGGATGCGCCTCGGCCAGCACCGCCTCGATCTCCGCCAGGTCCTGCGGGGCGAGATCGACGGCGCCGATGGCAAGGTTGGCGTCCAGATGGCTGCGGTTGCGCGCGCCGACGATGACGCCGGCCACATGCGGCCGCGCCAGAACGGCGGCGGAGGCGATGGTGGCAATGTCGGCGCCGTGCCGGCCGGCGATCCCGCGCAGCGCCGACAGGAGCCTCTGGAACAGGTCCCAGCCGCCGAAATCCTCGATGATCAGCCGGTACTTCGTCAGCGAGCGGTTCTCCAATTCGCCTTCGGGATCGGGCGCGCCGAGCCAGCGGTCGGACAGGAACCCGCCCGCCACCGTGCCGTAGCAGAGGAACTTGAACCCGTGGGTCCCGGCCAGCCCGGCCATGCGCTTCTCGGGACGGCGGTCGAGCAGCGAATATTGCAGCTGCATCGTCGCCAGCGGCAGCCCGGCCTCTTTCATCGCCGCGACATGGTCGCTGTCGAAATTGGTGCCGGAAAGGAAATGCAGGCGGCCTTCCTGCCGGAACTCGCCGAGCCAGCGCATCGCCTGCAGCCAGTCGCCCTGCTCGTAGTCCCACCAGTGGAACTGCACCAGATCCAGCGTCTCGACGCCCAGCCGCGCGCGCGACCGGTCGATGGTTTCCTGCAGCATCGGCCGGGTCAGGCCTCCGAGCTTGTCGAGATCCGGCACGCATTTGGTATGCACCCGGATCGCGGCCAGCGCCTCCGCGCCGCGGCGGTTGGCGTATTCGGCGCGGAAGCCGCCGATGATTTCCTCCACGCCGGTATAGATGTCGGCGCAGTCGAAGGTGGTGATCCCCGCGTCCGCTGCTGCGATCAGGTCCTCGATGGCGGCGGCCGTGTCGATCGCGCCGTGCCCGCCGGCCAGCTGCCAGCCGCCGCGGATCACCCGCGAGATCTCGTAGCCCGGTTCCAGGGCGAAGCGGGGCGGAACGGTCATGTCAGTCATCCTTGGTCAGCGGAACGGCGGTGGTCTCGGAATGGCGGAAGGTGCGGCGGCCCGTCCGCATGATCCTGAACCGCGTGGCGCAGTTCGGATCCGGGCAGGCGACCTCGGCATCCGTGCTCATCCAGTCATTCGGGTGGGTGTCGCGCTGCTTGGCAGGCAGGAGCGGCAGCAACGCGGCGAGCGAGTAGATCGAGAATCCCTGCCCGCTCGGCAGGTGCAGCATCTCGCCCTTCAGCTCGAAAAAATCGCCGATCTCTGCGCCGCAATGGATCGCGCCGCCGTCGGGGGCCACGACCTCGACGCGCAGGTCCCAGAGCGTGAACTCGTCGTCAGCCATCGGCATCCTCCCGGGCCATGTCGCCGCGGATCAGGTTGAAGGACTGGGTGATGTCGGCATGGAGCGCGGCAACGGCGGCCTGCGCGTCGCCCGCAGCCAGCGCCTCGATCAGCGCCCAGTGGTGATGGACCGCCGTCAGGCTGGGATTGCGGCCGTAGATCACCGCCGAGGCGCGCACATAAGGCCCCGATTGCATCCACAGGCTGCGCACCACCGGCATCAGCACCGCCGATCCGGCCGCCCGGTAGATGGCGAAATGGAACTTGTGGTTCAGCACCGAGGTTTCGGTCGCCTGCTCGGAATCCAGCCGGTCGAAGGCGGCCTCGCAGTCCGAGGTGAGCCTGCGCAGCTCGTCCAGCGCCGCCGCATCCAGCCGCGGGGTCGCCAGCCGCACCAGCTCGCCCTCTACGAGGCAGCGCGCCTGCGCCAGATCCTCCAGCCGCTCCGGCGTGATCAGCGGCACCCGCGCCGAGCGGTTCGGCAGGGTTTCCAGCGCCCCCTCCGACACCAGCCGCGCCAGCGCTTCGCGCACCGGCATGATGGAGACATCCAGCGTGTCGGCCAGCGCCTGCATGCGCAGCACCTGCCCGGCCGAGAAGGCGCCATGCATCAGCGAGCGCGCCAGCTCCTGGTGGACGCGCTCCTGCAGCGACTCGCGCCCGACCCGGCCCAGCCCCGGCACCGCCCTGTCTTCCGCCTGTCCGCCCGGTTCCGCCATCCGGCCTCCTAGCCTCGGGTTTCCGTGAAGTTTCACCTTTTTGGCTTGCATCGCAGAGTCGTGTCAATAATCTTTGATCAAAGATACAACTCGACTCGCAGGGCGGGCCGGAACAGGGAAAATCGGATGGGGCAAGGCGAGGCGGACACGGTGCTCGAAGCCCGCGACCTGGCGCGCAGCTTCCAGGGCGTGGCGGCGGTCGGCGGCATGTCGCTGCGGCTGTCGCGCGGCGAGATGCTGGGGCTGATCGGGCCGAACGGCGCGGGCAAGACGACGATGTTCAACATGCTGGCGGGCTCGCTGCCGCCCAGCTCGGGCCGCATCCTGCTGGATGGCCGCGACGTGACGGCCGAAGGCGCCGAGCGGCGGCTTGCCCGCGGGCTCGGCCGCAGCTTCCAGATCCCGCGCCCCTTTCCGGAGATGACCGTGCTGGAAAACGTCCTCTGCGGCGCGCAGGACCAGTCCGGCGAGCGCGTTCTGGGCGCGCTCTTCCGCCCGGGCCAGAGCCGCCGCGACGAGGACGCCGCTGTTGAGAAGGCCCGCCACCTGACCGATTTCCTGATGCTGTCGCATCTGGAGAACGAACCCGCCCGCATCCTCTCGGGCGGTCAGCGCAAGCTGCTGGAGCTGGCGCGGCTGATGATGGCCGACCCGCAGGTGCTGCTGCTCGACGAACCCGCCGCCGGGGTGAACCCCTCGCTGCTGGAAGACATCATGGAGCGGATCGTCGCGCTGAACGGCCAAGGCGTCTCGATCCTGCTGATCGAGCACAACATGGACATGGTCGCCCGGCTCTGCTCGCGCGTCGTCGTCATGGCGCTGGGACGGGAACTGGCGCAGGGCGCGCCCGAGGCGGTGATCCGCGACCCCGAAGTCGTCCGCGCCTATCTTGGAGACGCTGCATGAGCGCCGACATCCTGCGCGTCTCGGCGCTGGCCGCGGGCTACCAGCCCGACCTGCCGATCCTGAACGGCGTCGACCTGACCGTGCGCGACGGCGAATTCGTCGTGCTGCTGGGGCCCAACGGCGCCGGCAAGTCGACGCTGGTGAAATGCATCGCCGGGCTGGTGCCGGTGCATTCCGGCGCGATCCGGCTCTGCGGCGAGGAGATCGCAGCGGTGCCCGCCCACATGAAGCTGCGCCGCGGGCTGGCCTTCGTGCCGCAGACCGAAAACATCTTCGCCCGCATGACGATCCGCGAGAACCTGCAGCTCGCCGCGCAGATCCTGCCGAAAGCGCGGCGCGCCGGACGGATCGCGGCGATGTACGACACCTTTCCCGACCTCGCCGCCGCGCCCGGCCGCCGCGCGGGCGCCCTGTCGGGCGGGCAGCGGCAGATGCTGGCCGTCGCCCGCGCGCTGATCGTGGAGCCGCGGCTGCTGATCCTCGACGAGCCCTCCGCGGGCCTCTCGCCGCTGATGGTCGCCGAGGTGTTCGAGCGGCTGCGCGCGATCAACGGTGCGGGCGTCACCATCCTCCTGGTGGAGCAGAACGTGCGCGCCGGGCTGGAGATCGCCTCGCGCGGGGTGATCCTGGTCGAGGGGCGCGTCGCCCATGACGCGCCCTCGGGCGACCTGGCGGGCGACCCGGTGGTGGCAGAGCTGTATCTGGGCGGCAAGGCGGAGGCACCGGCATGATGCTGCAACCCCTCATGGACGGGCTGGTCAACGGCGCGATCATCGGGCTCGGTGCGATCGGCGTCACCCTGACCTATTCGATCCTGCGCTTCGCCAATTTCGCCCATGGCGAACTGCTGTCCTGGGGCGCCTACCTGGCGCTGACGGTCAGCGCGGCGCTCGGCGCGCTGCTGCCCGGGCTCGGCACGCCGATCGGGCCGTTCAGCTTCGGCTGGTCGGTGCCGATCGCGCTTCTGGCCTCGATGGCGCTGACAGCCGGGCTGGCGCTGGCCGTCGACTGGCTCCTGTTCGGGCGGCTGAGGCAATCCGGCGCGGCGCAGATCATCCTGGTGATGGCCTCCTTCGGCGCGGCGCTGGCGCTGAGGAACCTGCTGGAGTTCATCTACACCTCCAGCCCCGCCTATTTCACCAACGAGCTGCAGATCGCCATGAAGATCCTGCCGGGCCTGCGTGCCACGCCCGACCAGCTGCTGGTGCTCGGCCTCGCGCTCGTCACCGTTGTCCTGACCCATCTGCTGCTGACCCGCAGCCCGGCCGGGCGCGCCATGCGCGCGGTGTCCGAGAACCCGGCCCTGGCCTCGCTGGCGGGCATCGACACCCGCGCGGTGATCCGGCTGGTGTGGATCCTCGGCGCGGCGCTGGCCGCGGTCGGCGGCATCCTCTCGGGCGTGATCGTGCAGATCCGGCCGACCATGGGCCTCGACCTGCTGCTGCCGCTCTTCGCCGCGGCGATCCTCGGCGGCATCGGCTCGGTCCCCGGCGCGATGATCGCGGGCCTGACCGTCGGGCTGGCGGAGTCCTTCGCGGTCGGGCTGGTCGGCGCGGAATGGCGCGCGGCGGTGTCCTTCGTCATCCTCGTCGCGGTGCTGATCCTGCGCCCTCAGGGCATCTTCGGAAAGGCCATGGCATGATCGACCTGCTGTCCTACGGCGCCTTTTTCCTGACCATGGCGCTGACCTACGCCGTGATCTGCCTGGGGCTGAACCTGCAATGGGGGCAGGCCGGCCTCTTCAACGTGGGCGTCGCGGGCTTCGTCGCGGTCGGCGCCTATGTCTCGGCCATCCTGACCACGCCGCCGGTCGACGGACGGATCGGCGGCTTCGGCCTGCCGCCGCTGGCCGGCTGGCTCGGCGGCGGGCTGGGGGCGGGGCTGCTGTGCTTCCTCCTCGGCGCGCTGACGCTCCGCCTGCGCGCCGACTACCTCGCCATCGCCACCTTCGGCGCAGCGGTGGTGATCCAGCTGGCGCTGCTGAATCTCGAGGGCCTGACCGGCGGCCCCTTCGGCATAGGCTTCATCCCGCGGCCCTTCGGCGGGCTGGCCGGGGAACCCGGTCTCTTCGCCGCCGCCAATCTGGGCGTCCTGATCCTGCTGGTCCTCGCCTGCTACCTGGTGCTGCAGCACCTGACCCGCTCGCCCTGGGGCCGCGTGCTGCGCGCGCTGCGCGAGGACGAGGAGGCCGCCCGCGCGCTCGGCAAGGACCCGGTCGCCTACCGGCTGCAGGCCTTTGCCATCGGCGGCTTCGTCATGGGGCTGGGCGGCGCGGCGCAGGCGCATTTCATCGGCTTCATCGCACCCGACAACTACCTGCCGACCCTGACCTTCCAGGTCTGGACCATGCTGATCATCGGCGGCTCGGGCAACATGCGCGGCGCGATCCTCGGCGCGGTGCTGGTCTGGGCGCTCTGGGCGGTCTCGGGGAGCGCGGTCTCCGCGCTCTTCCCCTCCGGCCAGCAGGCACGCGCCGCCTCGCTGCAGCTGGTGCTGATCGGCGTCGCGCTTTCGGCCGTGCTGCTCCTGCGCCCGCGCGGGCTGCTGGGCGAGGCGGGCACGCTGCGGTCTCCGCTGCGCCGCGCCGACCGCCGCGACACTGCAAAGATTTCCCAAGGACAGAAGACCAATGCCTGACATGCCCGACCGCTTCCCGCTCGCCCCCGGGCTCGAAATCTCCCGCCTCGTCTGCGGCCTCTGGCAGGTCGCCGATCTGGAGAAGGACGGCACCGCACTCGACCCGGTGGCAGCCGCGGACCAGCTGGCCGCCTATGCCGCGGCGGGCTTCGACAGCTTCGACATGGCCGACCACTACGGCTCGGCCGAGGTGATCACCGGCGAGCTGATCTCGCGCCAGCCCGGAGGCACGCCGGTCCGCGCCTTCACCAAATGGTGCCCCGAGCCGGGGCCGATGACGCCCGAGATCGTCCGCGCGGGCGTGCAGGAACGGCTGGACCGGCTGCGCGTGGAAAAGGTCGACCTGCTGCAGTTCCACTGGTGGAGCTTCGAGGATCCGCGCTGGCTCGATGCGCTGCACGAAATGGAGAAGCTGCGCGAGGAAGACCTGATCGGCGCGATCGGCCTGACCAATTTCGACGCGGCGCATCTGGAGATCGCCCTGGAGGAAGGCATCGGCATCGTCTCGAACCAGGTGAGCTTCTCGCTGGTCGACCGCAGGGCCGCGGGCGCACTGTCCGAGCTTTGCGCGCGCACCGGCGTGAAGCTGCTGGCCTATGGCACGCTTTCGGGCGGCTTCCTGTCGGAACGCTGGCTGGGCAAGCCGGAGCCGGCGGAAATCCCCGACTGGAGCCGGATGAAGTACAAGCGCTTCATTGACGCCGCAGGCGGCTGGGACGTGTTCCAGGAGCTGCTGGCCGCGGCGCATGGCATCGCGCGGAAACACGGCGTGTCGCTGTCGAACGTCGCGAGCCGCTGGGTGCTGGAGCATGATGCCGTCGCCGCGACCATCATCGGCGCGCGGATCACCGAGGCCGAGCACCGCGCCGACAACCTCAATGTCTTCGGCTTCGCGCTGGATGCCGGCGACCACGCCGCGCTGGACGCCGTCTTCGCGAAGATGGCGCCGGTCCCCGGCGATTGCGGCGACGAATACCGCAAGCCGCCTTTCCTCACGGCCTCCGGCGACCTGTCGCACCATCTCGACGCGATCCCGCCGGTGCATCCGGCCACGCCCGACGCGGCGCTTCCGGACCGGGCGCGGGTCTTCACCGGCTCTGCCTGGGAGCCCGTCGCGGGCTATTGCCGGGCGATCCGCGTCGGCAACCGCATCCTCGTTTCCGGCACCACCGCGACCCATGGCCAGAGCCACGCCGTCGCACCGGAAAATGCGGGCGCCCAGACGACCTATGTGCTCGACAAGATCCTCGCCGCGATCCGCGCCCATGGCGGCGGGCCCGAGCATGTCGTGCGCACCCGCGTGTACCTGACCGATGCAGAGGACTGCGAGGCGGTGTCGCGCGCCCATGGCCGCGTCTTCGGCACGGTCTGCCCTGCCAACACGCTGCTGGAGGTCGCGCGGCTGATCGGCCCCTACAAGGTGGAAATCGAAGCCGAGGCGGTCCTGCCCGGCTGATCCGGCACGCCGCGCAGCGACTGGCCGCTTGCGCGGCGCCGCCCGCCCCCCTAGCCTCGCCTCAGAGCGAGTTTCCTTCGCCCCGCACCCGTCCGGGGCGAAGACGTTTCCAGCTGTGCGCATTTCCAGACCCCGCATTTGCCAGAAGGACCCGGGTCCATGCCGCAAGACACCTTCCCCGAGATTCCCCCGGACTTCGACGATGACGGCATGCCCGTCTTCGTCATCGGCCTCGCCATGGCCGGCGCCATCTCCGCGGGCGCCTACACTGCCGGGGTGGTCGACTACCTGTTCCGCGCCATGCGCGCGCACAACCGCCGCGCCGGAACGCCGGGCGGCCCGACCCACAAGGTGCTGGTCAAGGCGATCAGCGGCACCTCGGCTGGGGGCACCACCGCCGGGCTGATCGTCGCCAGCCTGCTCGATGCCGGCGGCGAGGAAAGCCCGGCCTGGGAGCAGCCGAAGACCGGCATCGTGCCGGTGTCCGGCGGCGGCACGGCCAGCTTCGGCTACGTCCTCGGCCCGGTCTACGACGTCTGGGTGCGCGACCTGCGATTCTACGACAGGGGCAGCGACACCGGGCTGCTGGCCGAGACCGACCTGGGATCGGACGCGCCGGTTCTGATCGACCGGACCTCGCTGGCGCCCGAGAAGGACCTGCCGCTGCTGTCGCTGCTCAACGGCAGCTATCTCGACACCGTTGCCACCGGGGCAATCGACGGGATCTCTGCCTGGACGGAAGCGAATGCCGGATACAGCTTCGTGTCCGGCGCGCTCGACCTGTTCCTGACCACCACCGCGATGAACGGGGTCAGCAACCAGATCGGCTTCGGCGGCGAGCAGAAATTCAACATGACCCAGCATTCGCTGGTCCGCCATTTCCGGATCCCCCGGCTTGGCAGCGGGGCGGAGCTGGCCTCGCCCTGGCTGGAGGACTGGGACGATGTCGGCATCGCGCTCGACCCCGAGACCTCGGTGGGCGGAAAGATCCCGTTCAGCGACCCGGACTACACGGGCGACTGGAAGAAATTCACCGTCGCCTCGATCGCCACCGGGGCATTCCCCTTTGCCCTGCCCGCCCGCTACATCCTGTCGGTCGCCGCGGAACTCGGCGCCAAGAGCAGCACGGAACCGCGCCGCGGCGGGGCGCTGCCGGTGGACATCATCAACGGCGGCGCCATCCCGGAGATCTTTCCCCGCGATGTCGCGCCCGGCAGCCCGGCCCCCTATGTCGCGGTCGATGGCGGCACCATCAACAACGAGCCGTTCGAATATGCCCGCTTCGCCATCCGCAAGCGCGGCGCGAACCCCAACCAGCTGCGCGAGAACCCGCGCGGTCGCAGCGACGCCAACCGTGCCGTGATCATGATCGACCCCTTCCCGGACATGGAGAAATACATGCCGCTGCAGCCGGACGCCGCGACCAAGCTGTCGGGGCTGCTGGCGATCGGCTCGAAGCTCCTGTCGGTAGTGATCGCCCAGGCGCGCTTCAAGCCGACCGAGCTGCTGCTGGCCTCGGACAGCGACATCCATTCGCGCTTCATCATCTCGCCGGTGCGCAAGGCGCCGGACGGCACGTACCTGACCGGCGGCAATGCCATGGCCTGCGGATCGCTCAACGGCTTCGGCGGCTTCCTCGACGAGAGCTTCCGCAAGCACGACTTCCTGCTCGGCCAGCGCAACTGCCGGAAATTCCTGGCCGAGCATTTCACCCTGGATCCGGCCAACCCCGTGATGGGCGGCGGGCCGTCGCAGGCGATCATCGATCCCGGAGAGATGCCCGACATTCCCGACCCCGCCTGGCCCGGCATCGGCGACGCGGCGCTGAAGCCGATCTTCGCCAAGGGTCAGTCGCGGCTGACCAAGGTGGTCAACCGGCTGATCGACCTGACACCGTTGAACGCCACCGCGCGGAAATTCGGCAAGTGGCTCTGGATCCCGGTCTGGCGCGGCGGCATCACCGGCTCCATCCAGGGCATCGTCGCCAGCGACCTGCTGCTGCGCGGGCTCTACGGCAATCCCGACCTGGAACAGAAGATGCGCAAAGCGGATCTGCTCGGCGGCAAGGACCCGCAGGCGGAATTCGAAGCCGCGCGCGCCGTGACCATCGCGCTGATGCAGCGCGGCACGAAATACGCCACCGCCGACGAGCTGCTGAATCAGCTGAGAACCGCCCGCAACGAGGCGACGGTGCTGCAGACCCTGCCGGACCGTCAGCGGCTGGAGGACTATCTCGACGGATTGGCCGAGGCCGGGCTGGCCGACAGGCGCCGCATCCCCGAGGTCTTCCCGTTCCGCCTGCGCAAGGAATACCGCTACGACTTCCCGTCCTGACCGGCGGGCCGCGGCGGCGCGAACAAGTTCCCTTTATGTTCCTTTTGCCCTATGCTGGCCGTGAGGCAGACGAGGCAGGGGCAGATGATGGGGCAGGCGACGGAACGGGCCGCGATGCGGCCGGGCTATCTGGACAAGCTCAACCCGGCGCAGCGCGCCGCGGCGGAATACGGCGTGGCGCCCGGCCAAGTCGCCCCGCCGCTGCTGGTGATCGCCGGGGCCGGGTCGGGCAAGACCGCCACCCTGGCGCACCGGGTGGCCCATCTGCTGGTCAGCGGCGCCGATCCGCAGCGCATCCTGCTGATGACCTTCTCGCGCCGCGCCGCCGCCGAGCTCGCCCGCCGGGTGGAGCGGATCACGGAGGAGGCGCTGGGAAACGGCATCGCCGCCTCCGCACTGACCTGGGCGGGGACCTTCCACGGCATCGGCGCGCGGGTGCTGCGCGAGCATGCCCATGCCATCGGCCTCGACCCCGACTTCAGCATCCATGACCGCGAGGACAGCGCCGACCTGATGAATCTATGCCGCCACGGGCTGGGATTCTCGAAGACGGAAACCCGCTTCCCCGCCAAGGGCACCTGCCTGGCGATCTATTCCCGCGCGGTGAATGCCGGCGAGCCGCTGGGCGAGGTCCTGCGCGACCGCTTCCCCTGGTGCGCGATGTGGCAGGACGAACTGAAGCAGCTCTTCGCATCCTATGTCCGCGCCAAGCAGGAACAGAACGTGCTCGACTATGACGACCTGCTGCTGGCCTGGGCGCAGGTCATGTCGGACCCGGATTTCGCTGCGCATGTCGGAAACGGCTGGGACCACGTGCTGATCGACGAGTACCAGGACACCAACAGGCTGCAGGCCCGGATCCTGATGGCGCTGAAGCCGGACGGGCGCGGCCTGACCGTGGTCGGCGACGATGCCCAGTCGATCTATGCCTTCCGCGCCGCGACCGTGCGCAACATCCTCGATTTCCCCGACACTTTCTCGCCCAGGGCCGAGGTGATCGCGCTGGAGCGCAACTACCGCTCCACCAAGCCGATCCTCGCCGCCGCCAATGCGGTGATCGGGCTGGCGCGGGAACGCCATGCCAAGGAGCTGTGGACCGAGCGCGACTCGGGCGGCCTGCCGCGCCTGGTGACCGTCGCGGGCGAGGCCGAACAGGCGCGGATGGTGGCCTCCGACGTGCTGGCGGCGCGCGAGGAGGGGCTGCGGCTGAAGGACCAGGCCGTGCTGTTCCGCACCTCGTCGCATTCGCTGCAGCTGGAGGCCGAGCTGACGCGCCGCAACATCCCCTACGTGAAATTCGGCGGGCTGAAATTTCTCGACACCGCGCATGTGAAGGACCTGATGGCGGTGCTGCGCTTCGGCCGCAACCCGCGCGACCGGGTGGCCGGGTTCCGCGTGCTGCAGCTGATCCCCGGCATCGGCCCGGTGGCGGCGGGGCGCATCCTCGACGCCATCGCGCTGGCGCCCGATCCGGTCTCAGCGCTCGCCGATGTCGAACCGCCCGCCCGCGCCGCCGACGGCTGGCCGGGATTCGCCGCCGCGATGGCCGCGCGCGCGGAGTGGCCCGCTGCGCTGGGGCTGGCGCGGACATGGTACGAACCGCATCTGGAGCGCATCCACGAGGATGCCGAGTCGCGCCGTGCCGACCTGATGCAGATCGAGCAGATCGCGGCCGGCTACCCTTCGGCCGAGGCCTTCCTGACCGAGCTGGTGCTCGACCCGCCGGATGCGGCCAGCGCGCAGGCCGGGGTGCCGCTGAAGGACGAGGATTACCTGATCCTCTCCACCATCCATTCGGCCAAGGGGCAGGAATGGAAGTCGGTGCACCTGCTGAACGCGGTGGACGGCTGCATTCCCTCGGATCTGGGCACCGGCACGGAAGACGAGATCGAGGAGGAACGGCGCCTGCTCTATGTCGCGATGACACGGGCGAAGGACCGGCTGGCGCTGGGACTGCCCATGCGCTTCTACGTGACCCAGCAGGGCCGCAACGGCGACCGCTACGTCCATGCGATGCGCACGCGCTTCCTGCCGCGCGAGATCATGGACCGGTTCCATGCCGAGACCTGGTCGCCCGAACAGGGCAGCGGCGCACCGGCCCGCCCTGCCCCCGCCCCGATCGATGTCTCGGCGATGATGCGGGACATGTGGGGCTGACAGGCGGCGCCCGCCTCCGGGACGCTGCAACGGCGCGCGCCCCGGAGGGTGCAGAGGCGCCCGGCCTGCAAGCGCCTCGGCGATCTTGCAGTAACCCACACGTTGGTGCGGTGAATTGGTTCGCCTGCCGGCCTTGGCCCTGGCGACGGCGATAGGGCCATGATGCGCCATGCGGCACCGGATGCGCGAGGTGCGGGCATGGCACGGAGCCGGGTGGAAACGGAAGCCGCCGGGTGCGATCCGGGGGACGGGCGGCTGGACCGCAGGCTCGGGGCGATGCCCGGGGCCCTAGGGGAGCGGCCGGGGAAGCCGCTGCCCGCGGCGGTCCGGGACCGGCCGGACGCCGAGGCGCCCGCCGGTTCCTCTCCGGCGGGACTGCCAGCG
>NZ_JAATVU010000055.1 GCF_013184745.1 Mangrovicoccus sp. HB161399 | reverse complement strand
AGACCGGGTCCGAAGCCCGCACGGGGATCGGCAGGTGGATCGTTCGGCATCTCTCTCGGACGGATCGCGTTCGACGCCTCACTCTGCAACACCCAGCGTCCGCATTCGGCGCTCGGAGGACGGACACCCGTCGAGGCCCACGAGGGCCCCGGCATGAAGGCGGCGGCATGATCAACAGGCAAGCTTAGCGTCGCCGAGAAACTGTCCGGGAAATAGGGACCACCTCAGAACGTGTGCGGCAATAGCCCGATCTGGCGCACCGCATCGGCCATCGACAGGCCCTGGCCATGCAGCACCTCGGCCTGGCGCAGTTTGGTGACAATGTCTTCCGGCTTCTCACGCTGTCCAGCCATTCCGCAGTCCTCCTGTCCACCGAAAACCAACCGGACTTCACGCATCGTGGGTGGACCACTTCAAAGGGGCTGGCTCACGCGTTTCCCCTGCAATCAGCCCGCCGAGATTGACCCGACGACGGATCACGTTCCGTCGAGGTGCGCAATTGCCGCCCCTTTCCGGGCGCCGCGCGGGAAGACCCGCGGCTCCTTTACCGCTAACATGGCAGCGTCCGTTACCCGGTGCAGGAGTCCGCACGTGAAAGACCTCTCTTCCTCCGCCATGACCACCGCCATCCGTGGCGCCACCGTCATTCTGCCCGACGGGCTCGCCGAGACCGATGTGGCGATCGCGGAGGGCAGGATCGTCTCGGTCGGCAGTTCCGGCGGCGCCGAGCGCGAGATCGACGGCCGCGGCCTGGTCCTCGCCCCGGCGATGGTCGACCTGCACGGCGACGCCTTCGAGCGCCAGGTGATGCCGCGCCCCGGCGTGCTCTTCCCGCTGGAGCCCGCGATCCTCGAAACCGACCGGCAGCTGGCCGCGAACGGGATCGCCACCGCGTATCACGCCCTGTCGCTGAGCTGGGAGCCCGGCCTGCGCTCCGCCGCGCAGGGGGCGGCCTTCCTCGAGGCGCTGGATGCCGCGCAGCCGCGGCTCTCGGTGGAAAACCGGGTGCAGCTGCGCTGGGAGACCTTCGCCTTCGAGGCGGTGCCGGTGATCGAGCGGGCGCTGACCGGAGGGCTGCTGCCCTCCATCGCCTTCAACGACCATACCTCGATGATGCTGCGCGATTTCGACCAGCCGCTGCAGGAGCGCGCCTTCGAGCACGGCCCGGATTTCCGCCCGGCGCATTTCGACGACCCGCGGCTGGCGGAGCGGGTCGCGGGCAGCGCGCGGCGGGCGGGCATCCCGACGGGCGAGTATCTCTACCGCCTGCGCCAGATATGGGACCGCCGCGACGAGGCGCTGGCGATGATCCGCCGGGTCGCCGCCGCCGGACGCTCGGTGCGCGCGCCGATGCTCAGCCATGACGACAGCCAGATCGCCGGGCGGCGCTTCTTCCGCCAGTTCGGCAGCCGGATCGCGGAATTCCCGATGAACCTCTCCGTGGCCGAGGCGGCGCGGCGCGAAGGCGACCTGATCGTCTTCGGCGCGCCGAACGCGATGCGCGGCAGCAGCCATCTGGGCTCTCTGGCGGCGGGCGACATGGTGGAGGCCGGACTCTGCGACGCGCTGGCCTCGGACTATTCCTATCCGGCTATGCTGGCTGCGGTGGCAAAGCTCGATGCCGAGAAGCGCGCCGGCCGCGCGGACCTGTGGCGCCTGGTCTCGGAAGGTCCGGCCCGCGCCATGGGACTAGCCGACCGCGGCACGATCGCGCCGGGCAAGCGCGCCGACCTCGTGCTGATCGACTGGCCCGAAGGGGGCGCCCCCGCGATCCGGCGCACCATCGCCGGCGGCCGCACCGCCTACCTGTCCGAAGCCCGCGGCTGATCCGGTGCCCGCAATCCGCATCGGCGCGGCGCTGGCGGCGCGCGAAATCGCGGCCCACCGGGACTGGCTGTTCGACGGCGGGCGCGACCTGGAGCTGCAGGACTTCCGCGGCCATGCCGCGCTGCGCGACTGGAAGGAAACCGCCGCGCAGATCCGTCCGCTGCTCGACGGCCATCGCGGGCGGCGCGGCATCCACGGGCCGTTCGAGGGGCTCGACATCGCCAATCCCGACCCCGAGCTGCGCCCGCTGATCACCGCGCGCTTCCTCGATGCCGTCGCCGCCTGCGAGGCGGTGGGCGGCAGCCAGATGGTGCTGCATTCGCCCTATGACGCCTGGTACCGCAACAACCTGCATCTGCGCCCGCGCTATGCCGAAGCCAAGGCCGAATGCATCCATGCAGTACTGGACCCGGTGGTCCGGCGCGCGGAGGAGGCCGGGGTGACGCTGGTGCTGGAGAATATCGAGGATGTCGATCCGGCGTCCCGGCGCGCGCTGGCCGAAAGCTTCGCCTCGCCCGCCGTGAGGCTCTCGGTCGATACCGGCCATGCCCATCTGGCGCGGCGCATGTCGGGCGCGCCGCCGGCGGATTACTTCATCCGCGATGCGGGGGCGATGCTGGCCCATGTGCATCTGCAGGATCTCGACGGCCATGCCGACCGCCACTGGCCGCCCGGCGACGGAGAGATCGCCTGGCCCGCCGTCTTTGCCGCCATCGCCGATGCGCCCTCCGCCCCGCATGCCGTTCTGGAGCTGCGCGACAAGTCGCAGATCCCGCGCGGCTTCGCCTGGCTCGCGGCACAGGGACTGGCGGAATAGGCCGGGCTCAGAGGAAGCGCGTGACCTCGCCCGCGACGCCCAGCCAGGCGCCGTCCTGCAGGGCGATGCCCAGGACCCGGTCCGGGTTGGTGGGCGGCGGCATCTCGACGCCCTCGAGCTTGGAAAAGCCGAAGCGGCGGTAATACGGCTCGTCGCCGACCAGCATCACCCGGTGCCAGCCGAGCTCGCGCGCGCGGTGCAGGCTCTCGTTCATCAGCAGCGCGCCCAGCCCCTCGCCCTGCCGCGTCGGGTGCACCGCGACCGGCCCCAGCAGCAGCGCCCGCGTGCCGCCGACCAGCACCGGCCAGTAGCGGATCGCCCCGGCAACGATGTCGTTTTCGTCGCGCGCAACCAGGCAGAGCTCGGCCACGCGCGGCACGCCCTCGCGCAGGCGGTAGGAGGACAGCGCCTCGCGACCCGGCGCGAAGCAGGTGTCATAGAGCCATTCGACCTCGTAACTGTCCTGTGAAGTCTCGGGCTCGATCTGAAACACCGTGCAGCACCTCTTTCCTGTCGCTGGCCCGCGCCCTATCACAGGACAGGAACGCGACGGAAGACCCCGGAGTAGCACAGTGTTTTACCAACCGAAAGACGGGCACGGCCTGCCCCACAACCCGTTCAACGCGCTGGTGTCCCCGCGCCCGATCGGCTGGATTTCCACGAAGGGCGCAGACGGGCGGACGAACCTCGCGCCCTATTCCTTCTTCAACGCGGTGGCCTATGTCCCGCCGCAGGTGATGTTTTCCTCCACCGGGGCCAAGCCCGACCGGGACAACACCAAGGACAGCGTGTCGCATATCCGCGAGACCGGCGTGTTCTGCGTCAACATCGTCAGCTACGCCCTGCGCGACGCGATGAACGCCTCTTCCGCCGGACTTCCGAAGGAGGAAAGCGAATTCGCCCATGCCGGGCTGGCCGAGACCCCGTGCGAGATGATCGACTGCCCGCGCGTGGCGGAGGCGCCGGCCAATCTCGAATGCCGCCTGGCCCAGATCGTGCCGCTGGCCGGACCGTCGAACACGATGGTCATCGGCGAGGTGGTCGGCATCCATATCCGCGACGACGCGCTGGCCGACGGCATGTTCGATGCCGCCGGGGCCGGGCTGCTGTCGCGGCTGGGCTACCGCGACTATGCCATCGTGCAGTCGCCCTTCACCCTGAAACGCCCCGACGACGCACGCTGAGGAGAGCGGGATGAAACACGAAGCCATCCAGGACTATTACGGCAAGACGCTGCAGGGCAGCGAAGACCTTCAGACCGACGCCTGCTGCACCCCGGCGGAGATGCCCGAACGGGTCAAGCGGGCGCTGGCCAATGTCCATGACGAGGTGATGGCGCGCTACTACGGCTGCGGGCTGGTCATGCCGCATGTGCTGGAGGGCATGCGCGTGCTCGACCTTGGCTGCGGCGCGGGGCGCGACGTCTATGCGCTGGCCCAGATGGTCGGCGCTGCGGGCGAGGTCGTCGGCGTCGACATGACGGCCGAGCAGCTGGCCGTCGCCCGGGCGCACCGGGACTGGCACGCGGAGCGGTTCGGCTTCGCCAACACCGCCTTCCACGAGGGCTATATCGAGAAGCTGGGCGAGCTGCCGCTGGAGCCGGGCAGCTTCGACATCATCGTCTCGAACTGCGTGGTGAACCTCGCCACCGACAAGGCCGCCGTGCTGGAGGGTGCCCACCGCCTGCTGAAGCCGGGCGGCGAGATGTATTTCTCCGACGTCTATTCCGAGCGGCGCATACCGCAGGCGCTGGCCGAGGACCCGGTGCTCTACGGCGAATGCCTTTCCGGCGCGCTCTACTGGAACGACTTCCTGCGGCTGGCCCGCGAGGCAGGCTTCCCCGATCCGCGCATGGTCGAAAGCCGCCCGCTGGCGATCGGCAACCCGGCACTGGCGGAGAAGCTGGGCCCGCACCGGTTCCTGTCGGCAACCTACCGGCTGTTCAAGCTCGACCTGGAACCCGATTGCGAGGATTACGGCCAGGCGGTGATCTACAAGGGCACCATCCCCGACAGCCCGCATGCCTTCGCTCTCGACGACCATCACGAGATCCAGGCGGGCAAGGTCTTCCCGGTCTGCGGCAACACCTGGAAAATGCTGGCCGAGACGCGCTTTGCGGAGCATTTCACGTTCATCGGCGATTTCTCCACCCATTACGGGATCTTCGAAGGCTGCGGCGGCAACAGCCCGTTCAACGCCGCCGCCCCGGACGCGGCGGCCTCCTGCTGCTGAACGCGCAGCCTGCGCGCCGGGCACGCTGTGCCCGGCCTGCAGCGGCGGCAGTTCCACGGGACCCATGCATGCCGCCCCGCCATTCCGGCGCGGCCGCCCGTCCCGCGCCGGGACGGAAACCCCGCAGCGGCGGTTGACAGATCATGGATGACCCAGCGTAATCTCGGGGCAATTGATCTGGCCAAGGTATCTTCATGAAAACCGCGATTCTTCTTGCCGCCCTCGCCCTTGCCGCCCTTCCCGGGACAGGCGCCATGGCGGATCCCCTGCGCATCGGCACCGAGGGCGCCTATCCGCCCTTCAACTTCATCAACGAGGCCGGAGAGCTCGACGGGCTGGAAAAGGAATTCGGCGACGAGCTGTGCAAGCGGCTCGAGGCCGACTGCGTCTGGGTCGTCAACGACTGGGATTCGATGATCCCCAACCTGGCCAGCGGCAATTACGACCTGATCATCGCCAGCATGAGCATCACCGAGGAGCGCGAGAAGGCCATCGACTTCACCCGCAACTACCTGCCCGCCGACCCGTCGGCCTTTGCCGCGCTGGCCGGTGCCGGCGCCGGCGTGATGACCGGCAAGGTGGCCGCGCAGACCTCCACCACCCATGCCGGCTACATCGCGGCCTCGGAGGCCGTGCTGGTGGAATTCCCCTCGCCCGACGAAACCATTGCCGCGGTTCGCAACGGCCAGGTGGATGCGGTCTTCGCCGACAAGAATTTCCTGACGGAGGCGGTCGAGACCTCGGGCGGCGAGCTGGTCTTCGTCGGCGACGAGGTCACGCTGGGCCGCGGCGCAGGCATCGGCGTGCGCAAGAGCGACGCGGCGCTGAAGGAGAAGGTCGATGCCGTGGTCGAGACGATGCGGACGGACGGCTCCATCAACGCGATGATCGACACCTGGCTCGGGCCGAAGGCCACCAAGTTCTGAGGCTGCGCGGCGGGCCCGGGCTCAGGCCGGGCGCCGCCGCCACAGATGCATCACGTCGGGACCGACCGGCCGCGACTCGATCAGGTCGAAGCGCGGCGCATCGGCCAGGTGCGCCAGCTCCATAGCGCCGAGCGACGGCCGGCCTTCGGCGCCGAGCGCCAGCCCGGCCGTGAAGCCGATCAGCCGGTCGGCCAGCCCGGCCTGGAGGAAGGACGCAGCCAGCATGCCGCCGCCCTCGCAATAGACCCGGGTCAGCCCGGCCCCGCCGAGGGCCTCCATCACCGCCGCCGGACCCAGCTGCCGCCCCTCGCCCAGGGCTGCCTCGATCAGGACCGCGCCGGTCGCGGCGAACGCCTCCCGGCGGGCCTCCGGCGCATCCGGGCCATGGACCAGCCAGACCGGGATGTCGCGCGCCGTGCGGGCCAGCGTGCCGTCCAGCGGCAGATCCAGCCGCCGCGACAGCGCCACGCGCACCGGCTGTTCCGCGATGCCGAGGCCGCGCACGGTCAGCGAGGGATCGTCGTCCCGCGCCGTGCCGCCGCCGATCAGAACCGCGTCATGGGTCGCGCGCTGCAGGTGCACCAGCCGCCGCGCCTCGGGCCCGGTGATCCACTGGCTCTCGCCCGAGGCCGTCGCGATCCGCCCGTCGAAGCTGGTCGCGAGCTTCAGCGTCAGCATCGGCCGGCCCTGCCCGATCCGCTTCAGGAAGCCTTCATGCGAGGCCAGCGCCTCCGCCGCCATCAGACCGGTATCGACCGCGATGCCCGCCGCCCGCAGGATCGCATGGCCCTTGCCCGCCACCCGCGGATCGGGGTCCTCCAGCGCCGAAACCACCCGCGCCACGCCCGCGCGCACCAGCGCCTCGGAACAGGGCGGCGTGCGGCCGTGATGGGCGCAGGGCTCCAGCGTCACATAGGCGGTCGCGCCGCGCGCGGCCTCCCCGGCCTGGGCCAGCGCCATCGCCTCGCCATGGGGACCGGACTGGCCCTGCGTCCAGCCGCGGCCGATGATCCGGCCGTCCTTCACGATCACGCAGCCCACAGAGGGGCGCGGCCAGACCCGCCCCAGCCCCCGCGCGCCCAGCGAGAGGGCCAGCGCCATGTAGCGCCGATCGGAAGTCATGGATCAGGCCTCCGGCGGAACCGCGCCGGGACGGAGCTCGGAGACGAACTTGTCGAAGTCATCCGCCGCCTGGAAGTTCTTGTAGACGCTGGCGAAACGCACATAGGCCACCGTGTCGATCCGCGCGAGCGTCTCCATCACGATCTCGCCGATGGTCTTCGACGGGATGTCCTGCTCGCCCAGCGATTCCAGCCGACGCACTATCCCGGAGATCATCTTTTCCATCCGGTCGGGTTCGATCGGGCGCTTCTGGCAGGCGATGCGGATCGACCGCTCCAGCTTGTCGCGGTCGAAATCCTCGCGCCGTCCGTTGGACTTGATCACCACGAGGTCGCGCAGCTGCACGCGCTCGTAGGTGGTGAACCGGCCGCCGCATTCCGGGCAGAAGCGCCGCCTGCGGATCGCGACATGGTCCTCTGCCGGGCGGGAATCCTTCACCTGGGTGTCCACGTTTCCGCAGAATGGGCAGCGCATGGGGCCTCCGTCGGTCAGTGCGGCTGATCGTCCACCGGGACTATAGGAGACCCCCGAGCGCTTGGGTAGTGCAGAAACATGCCCCCAACATAAAGTGTGTGCGGGGCGTCACGCGGCTCAGCGGAAGCTGCGCTGGCGGTCGCTGTACTGGCACATGTGGCGGCCGTTGCCGACGGTCACCGACTCGCCCAGCTGGCGCGGGTTCATGATCAGGCTGTTCGAGGTCGGCGGCGCCTCCTGCTGGCTCATCAGCGTGAAGGTGACCCCGCGCGTGCCCGGATAGCTGACGCTGTCCCCGGCGGAACGGGTGATCACCACGCGGTCGGTCGAGCGCGCGCCGAGCTTGCGGTGGGCATAGTCGGCCGCGGCGCAGAAGAACTGCGGACCGGCATCGCCGGGACCGGCGATGACCTCGAACGTGCCGGGGGTGTCCAGCGGCACGACGCGGCGGCCGTTGACCGAAAGATACTGCGAGCCGCCGGGATTGGCGGGCATGTCGCAGGCAGAAAGGGCGAGAACGGCAAGAGCCGGAATGATGGCGAGACGCATGGACCGAGTCCTCCTGAATACCTCAACACCTGTCAGAGCTTGGCCGCAGCGGCAAGACCGCGGCGATCAACTCTCGGAGGGCGCAACCGCGCGGGACTCAACCAAGATGGGCGGCCACTTCGCGCCGGTGCGGCGCACGCCGGTGCTCCACGACATAGATGCCCTGCCAGGTGCCCAGCTGCATCCGCCCGCCGTGCACCGGGATCGACAGGCTGACCGGCAGCAGCGCCGCCTTGATATGGCCGGGCATGTCGTCCGGCCCCTCGTAGACATGCGTCAGGTAGGACATCGAGGGATGGTCCGACGGCGGCACCAGACGCTCGAAATAGGCGCGCAGGTCCTGCTTCACCTCCGGATCGGCGTTCTCCTGGATCAGCAGGGAGGCCGAGGTGTGCCGGATCAGCAGCGTCAGCAGCCCGTCCCGGCAGTCCTGCGCCGCCACCCAGGCCGCAACCTCGCGGGTGATCTCGTGGAAGCCCGGCCCGCGCGTCGCGACGGTGAAACTGGTCTGCATCTGGCTGTCCTCCTGCATCCGGCCCGGCCGCGGCGCCCGCCCCGGCCCCGGCCGGACCAGCATCGCCCGGCCGGGGCGCGATTGCGATGCGGCGTCGCGCGCCATGCCGGAGCTTGCAGCGCGCCGCCGGTCCGGAATTGCCCCAAGCCCCTTGATCTCTTGGGCCGGATCCGCCGGGCTGGCCCCGGGTCCGACCGGAGGGCCTCGGCGGGCCGGCAGGCGCCGAAACGAAAGATCGCGCAGTTTCCTTGCAAATTTTAGCTACATATCAGTCGATTTTTGCGTCTTTGCATGCCAATAGCCGCATGCTTTCCGGCGCCCCGGCGCAAGGACGGCAAAACTCCGTCAAGGAGTCCGCGTGAAAGTGCCCCACGGCGCGCTGCCGGCCCGCAGCGCCAGCAGGAGCAGCAACGGAGACATGCAATGAGCGATACCGCCACGGTGTTCCGCCGAACATTGACGAGCAACAAGGAACTGGGCGAGGCCTCGCTGGCCACCAAGATCCTGGTAACCCGGCTGCGCCGCGAGGTGTCCTCGCAGCCTTCCGCGCTCGACAAGGCGGTAGGCGAGCTCTCCGCCTATTTCGCCAAGCATCAATTCGCCTCGAAGGACATTGCCGTCCTCTGACGGCAGGGAGGAGCTGCAATGAAGAACCGGATGATGACCGTCGCCGAAGCCTCCGCCGCGATCGCGGCAGGCAAGACGCTGCTGATCGCGGGCTCCGAGACCGCGCTGCGCCACCTGCCGAAGGGCCGCTGGATCGGCGGCACCTCGGTATATTTCCTGACCGCCGAAGGCGGCCGCTGCGACGAGGAGGACGTCTTCGTCACCGAATTCGAGACCGCCACCAGCTGCCGGATCCGCCATTACGGGCCCGACGCCCTGCCCGGCCTCGCCCAGGCGCGGTTCGAACACGGCATTTCGGCGATCCTGATCCCGGCCTTCTCGAAGGCGCATGCGCAATTCGCCATCGAGGGCGCAGGCTACGAGGGCGTGTTCGACCAGCCGCTGATGGGCTGGATCACCGGCACCCATCTCGACGAGATCGGCAAGACCACGCCCAAGATCTTCGACGGCCTGACCGGCGCGGTCTATGACGAGGGCGCCGTGCTGCTGCATGCCGAGCTGCCGGCGGGCACCATGGCCGAACTCGACATCATCAACCTGTTCCAGCAGGATCCGGCCGCCGACACGATCGTCTTCGACACGGACGGGTTCTCGGCCGAAACAGCGCAGGTCAACGGCGAGACCGTGGATTTCGCGGCCTATGTCGCGTCGAAGGGGCTCGACACCAAGCTGCCTCTGGTGGCGGACTATGCCGGGGCGATGATCAACGTGTCCTTCCAGTCGGTGGATGCGGACAAGCACCGGGTCCAGTTCTACGCGCCGGTGATCGCCGGAGTGGAATACAAGCTGGCGAAATCGACCGGCGACTATGCCACCTCCTTCGCTGCACGGATCGGCAGCGAGGGCGGCGAGGAGCTGTCCTGCAACTGCATCCTCAACTATCTCTACGGCGAGATGGAAGGGAAGAAGACCGGCAGCTTCACCGGCCCGGCCACCTTCGGCGAGATCGCCTACATCCTGCTGAACCAGACGCTGGTGCATCTGAAGTTCGAAGCGGCAGAGGCAAGCCAGGTCGCCTGACCCGGACGGGGCTCCGCCGGGGCCCTGTCCTGCCTGCATGGCCTGCGGCCCGCAGATGGCACGAGACGCCGTCTGCGGGCCGCTTTTCCGCTTTGGCTGCTCCGCGGAAACCATGACCGGCCTTCCGCGCAGGCGGAACCGGCCAGTCCGGCCGCTTTCCAACGCATCGGCCCCTGCCCGGTTCGGCACGCATGTCGGGGCCCGCGCTTGCCGGGCAAGCCGGAACGTGCGGGCTTGCCGCTCCCGAGCGCCGGCACTTCCCGGACTGCCCCCCAGACCGGCCGACCACAGATGGCCGACCACAGATGGCCGACGCGGCCCGCATGCCTGATCGCGCCGCGGCCGTCCCCGCCGCGATGACCTGCGCCATGCCCGCCGAAGAACAGCGGCCGGGCAGCGGCATGGCCGGAGCCCGTCTCGCACGGCATGCCCGGAAAACGGCAGAAGGCACGAAAAAGCCTGCCAATCCGCAGGACTGGCAGGCTCTGATCTGGCCGCAGGCAAGCTGCGGAAGGACCGGCTTACTGGTCGAGGAAGCTGCGCAGGCGGCGCGAGCGGCTCGGATGCTTCAGCTTGCGCAGCGCCTTCGCCTCGATCTGGCGGATCCGCTCGCGCGTCACGCTGAACTGCTGGCCGACCTCTTCGAGCGTGTGGTCGGTGTTCATGCCGATGCCGAAGCGCATCCGCAGCACCCGCTCCTCGCGCGGCGTGAGCGAGGCGAGGACCCGCGTCGTCGTCTCCTTCAGGTTCTCCTGGATCGCGGAGTCGAGCGGCAGGACCGCGTTCTTGTCCTCGATGAAATCGCCGAGCTGGCTGTCTTCCTCGTCGCCGATCGGCGTTTCGAGGGAGATCGGCTCCTTGGCGATCTTCATCACCTTGCGGACCTTCTCCAGCGGCATCTGCAGCTTTTCCGCCAGTTCCTCCGGCGTCGGCTCGCGGCCGATCTCGTGCAGCATCTGGCGGCCGGTGCGGACCAGCTTGTTGATCGTCTCGATCATGTGGACCGGGATGCGGATGGTCCGCGCCTGGTCGGCGATCGAGCGGGTGATCGCCTGCCGGATCCACCAGGTCGCATAGGTCGAGAACTTGTAGCCGCGGCGGTACTCGAACTTGTCGACCGCCTTCATCAGGCCGATGTTGCCTTCCTGGATCAGGTCGAGGAACTGCAGCCCGCGGTTGGTGTATTTCTTGGCGATGGAGATCACGAGGCGCAGGTTCGCCTCGACCATTTCCTTCTTTGCCTGGCGGGCCTCCTTCTCGCCCTTCTGCACCTGCTGGACGATGCGGCGGAATTCGCTGATGTCGAGGCCGACATACTGGCCGACCTGGGCCATGTCGGAACGCAGTTCCTCCACCTTGTCGAGCGAGCGCTCGAACAGCGCCTGCCAGCCGCGGCCGGGCTTGTCGCCCATGCGGTCGATCCAGGTCGGGTCCAGCTCGTAGCCGCGATAGGCCTCGATGAAGTCGCGGCGGTTGATCCGCGCCTGGTCGGCAAGCTTCACCATCGCGCTGTCGATCGACATGACGCGGCGGTTGATGCCGTAGAGCTGGTCGATCAGCGCCTCGATCCGGCCGGAATGCAGGTGCAGCTCGTTCACCAGGAGGACGATCTCGCTGCGCAGCAGCTGGTATTCGTCCTCGTCTTCCTTCGAGAAGCTCTCGTCCTCGTTCAGCGTGGCCGAGATCCGCATGTCCTGCATGTCGGACAGCGTCGCGTAGTCCCGGGCGATGCGGTCCAGCGTTTCCAGAACGCGCGGCTTCAGCGCGGCCTCCATCGCCGCGAGCGACATGTTGGCCTGGTCCTCGTCGTCCTCGTCGTCTTCGCGCGAGATCGGATTGCCGTCGGCGTCGTATTCCGGCTGGGCCTCGCCGCGCTCTTCCTTTTTCGCGCCGTCATTGTCGGCGACCACGCTGAGCCCTTCGACGACCGGCGTGCTCTCTTCCTCGCCCTCCTCGCCGACGCCGCGGCCGAAGGTGGCCTCGAGGTCGATCACGTCGCGCAGGAGAATGTCCTCGGACAGGAGTTCGTCCCGCCAGATGGTGATGGCCTGGAAGGTCAGCGGGCTTTCGCAGAGCCCGGCGATCATCGTGTTGCGCCCGGCCTCGATCCGCTTGGCGATGGCGATCTCGCCCTCGCGGCTCAGCAGTTCGACCGACCCCATCTCGCGCAGGTACATGCGCACCGGGTCATCGGTGCGGTCGAGCTTCTCGGTCTCGCTGCCGCCGATTGCGACGTCGCGCGACTCGTTCTTGGTGATCACCGCGGTCGAGGCGGCCGGAGTGCCGTCGCCCTCCTCGGCTTCCTCGTCCTCGATGATGTTGATGCCCATTTCCGAGAGCATCGACATCACGTCCTCGATCTGCTCGGAGGAGACCTGGTCCGGCGGCAGGACCTGGTTGAGCTGGTCGTAGGTGATGAAGCCCTTCTCCCGGGCATCCGCGATCATCTTCTTGACGGCGGCCTGGCTCATGTCGAGCATGGGCTCGTTGTCGTTGTCATTCTGCTTGTGATCGTCGGTGTCCTTGGCGGCCATTTGCAGCTCCTTCGCGGGGTCCCGGGCGACTCACCTAGTGCCCGTCGCTGATTCTGTCACTGTCTAGCGAGCAATTATGAGTGATTCGTCACGGAATGCGAATCGAATCACGACTGCTTGCCCGATTCTCCGAATGGCAGCTGGTCCAGCAGCCGCCTGAATGCATCCCTCTCGTCCCGGTCGAGCCGCGCGCCGTTTTCTGCAATGTCAAAGGCGCTGTCCTTCTCCATGTGCGCACGCTCCGCACGGTTGCGGGCCTCCGCGGCCTGGGCGAGCCGGTAGGTGACGTATTCGTTCTGCCCCTGTCCGATCTCTTCGGCGGCTTCTTCGATCTCCAGGCGCAACCCGCGCTCCGACTGGAGCTTTGCAAGGGACTCGGCCAGCGTCGATACCGCGACTTCCAGATTTCCGCGATGCTTGAACACGGGGGTGACGCGCACATGGGGGCTGACAAGGACACTGTCAACGGTCTTGTGACCCGCTTCCTCGCGGATCGCCTCGAGAAAATCCGCCGACTGCGACTCTGCCGCACGGGCCAGGATCGCCTGCAGCAGGCGGCCATGCTCGGTCTCCAGCATCTGCAGCCCGTCGAGGTCGGATTCGAAGGTCGCGATCACCCGCGGATCGAGCAGGCAGGCCGCCAGGATCGACATCTCGCGGATGCGCTCGCCGGCGCGGTTGTCGGGGTCGCGCGCCAGGGGCGTGGCGCAGGTTTCCGGGCGCGGCTGGACCGGCAGGGCCCGGCGGCCGGGCGCGAAGCCGCCGCGTCCCGACGCGGCGCCGGGGCGCGGCTGGCTGCGGCCGGGACGGAACAGGTTCCAGCGCAGGTCCTTGATCGCCTGGCCGTAATGCTGCCGCAGCGACGGATCCTGGATACGGCCGATCAGCTCGCGCAGCCGGTGGTCCAGCGCCGCCTTGCGTTCCGGGCTGTCGAAATCCTGGCCCTCGGTCTCGCGCTGCCACAGCAGGTCGACCAGCGGCTTGGCCTTGTCGAGCACCCCCTGCATCGCCTGCGGACCCTCGGCCTTGATCAGGTCGTCCGGATCCTTGCCCGCGGGCATCAGCGCGAAGCGCAGCGACCGCCCCGCGGACAGCAGCGGCAGGGCGATGTCGATCACCCGCATCGCCGCGCGCAGCCCTGCCTTGTCGCCGTCGAGCGCGATCACCGGCTCGGGCGAAATCCGCCACATCAGCTGCAGCTGGTCCTCGGTCACCGCCGTGCCGAGCGGCGCCACCGCCCCGCCGAAGCCCGCCTGGACCAGCGCGATGACGTCCATGTAGCCCTCGGCCACGACCAGCGGCGCGCCCTTCCCCGCGGCCTCGCGGGCGGGGCCGTGGTTGTAGAGGTTGCGGCCCTTGTCGAAGAGCTCGGTCTCGGGCGAGTTCAGGTACTTCGCCCGCGCCTCCGGATCCATCGACCGGCCGCCGAAGGCGATGCAGCGCCCGCGCGCGTCGCGGATCGGGAACATGATGCGGCCGCGGAAGCGGTCATAGGGCGCGCCGCCATCATCGGGACGCGCCGCCAGGCCGGCATCGATGATCAGGTTCTCGTCGATGCCCTTGGATTTCAGCGCCTCGAACAGGCCGCGGCGGTTGTTCGGCGCGAAGCCGATGCCGAAGCGTTCCTGTCCCTCGCGGCCGAGCCCGCGGCGCTCCAGGTATCCGCGGGCCTCCTCGGCCGCGCCGCTGCCCAGCTGCATCCGGTACCAGCGGACCGCCTGCTCCATGACCTCGGCCAGCTCGGTGCGGCGGTCGGCGCGCTTCTGCGCCTGCGGATCGCGCGCGGGCATCGGCATGCCGGCCTCGCGGGCGAGGATTTCCACCGCCTCCATGAAGCCGACATTCTCGGTGTCCTTGACGAAGCTGATCGCGTCGCCCTTGGCGTGGCAGCCGAAACAGTAATAGAACCCCTTCCGGTCATCCACATGGAATGACGCGGATTTTTCCTGGTGGAAGGGACAGGGCGCCCACATGTCGCCCTTGCCCTGGTTCGACTTTCGGTTGTCCCACATGACCTTGCGGCCGACCACATGGGCCAGGCTCACGCGGGTGCGCAGCTCATCGAGGAAACCGGGAGGAAGACTCATGCCCGGCACTATGGCCCAAGCCCGTGCCGGACGCCAGATGCCCCGGTGCGTTCAGAGCCCCTTCGCGCGGTAGCCGTTCGCCACGCGCTCGATCGCGACGATATAGGCGGCGATGCGCATGTCGGGCACGTCCGCGCGGCGGTGCCAGAGATCGCTCATCGACTGGTAGGCGACGCGCATCGTGTCGTCGAGGCCGGAGCGCACCAGCTCCAGCTCGTCGGCCCCCTTGAGGTATTTCAGCTTGAAGCTGTCCGACAGGGTCGTGCCGTTGCCCATCGTCTCGACGATCCGCTCCAGCTCGTCGACGACCAGCTGGTGGCGCGCCTCCTCCTGGCGGCGCTGCATCCGGCCGAAGCGGATATGGCTGAGATTCTTGACCCATTCGAAATAGCTGACCGTGACGCCGCCGGCATTGGCATAGAGGTCTGGGATGATGACGGTGCCCTGGCGGCGCAGGACCTCGTCGGCGCCTGCGGTGATCGGGCCGTTCGCCGCCTCGATGATCAGCGGCGCCCGGATCCGTTCGGCATTGCCCAGGTTTATGGTGCCTTCCAGCGCGGCAGGGATGAGGATGTCGCATTCCTCCTCCAGCAGCAGCGCGCCTTCCGGAATCACCTGGGCATGGGGATAGTCCTTCACCCCGCCATTGTCGGTGATCCAGCCGCGCAGCGACTCGATGTCGATCCCCGACGGGTCGATCACCCCGCCGTCATGCTCGATCACGCCGACGATCTTGGCGCCGTCCTCCTCCGACAGGAATTTCGCCGCGTGGAAGCCGACATTGCCCAGCCCCTGCACGATCACCCGCTTGCCGTCGAGCTTGCCCGTCAGGCGCGCCGCCGCCATGTCCTCGGGATGGCGGAAGAATTCGCGCAGCGCATATTGCACGCCGCGGCCGGTCGCCTCGACCCGGCCATGGATCCCGCCGGCGTTCAGCGGCTTGCCGGTCACGCAGGCGCGGGCATTGATGTCGGTGGTGTGGATGCGGGCGTACTGGTCGGCGATCCAGGCCATCTCGCGCTCGCCCGTGCCCATGTCGGGGGCGGGCACGTTCTGGCTGGGATGGATCAGGTCGCGCTTGATCAGCTCGTAGGCGAAGCGCCGGGTGATCGCCTCCAGCTCGTGCTCCTCGTAGTGCCGCGGATCGATCCGCAGCCCGCCCTTGGAGCCGCCGAACGGCGCCTCCACCAGCGCGCATTTGTAGGTCATCAGCGCGGCCAGCGCCTCCACCTCGTCCTGGTTCACGCCCATCGCGTAGCGGATGCCGCCCTTGACGGGCTCCATATGCTCCGAATGGATGGCGCGGTAGCCGGTGAAGGTCTGGATCTGGCCGCGCAGCCGGACCCCGAAGCGCACCGTGTAGGTCGCGTTGCAGACCCGTATCTTCTCCTTCAGCCCCGTGGGCAGGTCCATCAGTCCCACGGCATGGTTGAACATCATGTCGACGGAATGGCGGAAGCTCGGCTCCGCCGCCATCGTCTGTCCGGTCATCGGAACGTTCATGCAGTCTCCTCCCGGGCACGGCGGGACGCGACTCAGAGGCGCCCTTCCGGCCCACGGGAGGATTTTCCGAAATCGGTGAAGGTAACGCTAACTGTTTTTGCCGGATTCCGCCGCGGCCTCGGCAAGGAGCTGTTCCAGGAGGTCGGCAAAGGCCTTGGTCTGGGCCTTGGGGGTCATTCCGCCGATGCCGACGCGCGCGCCCGTCCGCCACCAGAGTCCCGGCACCCAGCGCAGGCTGCCGCGGCGGCGCAGGGTCACGACCACGCCGTTGGCAGGCTTGAAGGCGAAGACGCCGCGTTCCAGCCGGACGGCATCGGCCAGCCACAGCACCGTGGCGCCGCCGGTCTCCGCGATCCGGTCGCGATGCAGCGCGAGCCCTGCCGAAGCGCTCTTCCAGACCGAATGCGCGCCCGCGACCGCCGCCAGGGACAGCGCCGCCAGCATGGCGCGCTCGCCCGCAGACAGTTCCGCGCCGCCCGCCGCCAGCCAGAGGCCGATCGCGGCGATCCCCGCCAGGACGAGGACCGTTAAAATTATGCGCGTCTTTGAGGGATAAAGCTGCAGCAGCGGGTCGGTGCTCATCCGCGGTTCCTGCCTTCCCCCTCAAGGGCCTGATATCGCGTCATTCCGCTTCCTTTCCGCATTTCCGTGCGCCGCGCCCGGGGCAAAGCGGCCCGACCGCCGGACCCCGCGGGTCCCCGTTAGCCATTATTCGTTCCTTAGTCATTCGCCGATTATCTGCCCCTGCGTTCCGAAAGGACGGCGCGGCCGCGGAAAGCGGATCGCAAGATCAGAATGACTGCACACAGGGTTCGAAAGGACCTCGAATTTATGTCGGCGCCGAACTGCGCCAAAGAAGGGAACCGTGGGCAGATGTCCAGTATTTTGACCAATACCAGCGCCATGGTGGCGCTGCAAACGCTCAAGACCATCAACATGGGCCTGGAAAAGGTCCAGAGCGAAATCTCCACCGGCAAAGACATTTCCAACGCCAAGGACAACTCGGCCATCTGGGCCATTTCCAAGGTGATGGAATCCGACGTGAACGGCTTCCGCGCGATTTCGGACAGCCTGTCTCTGGGCGAGTCCACCGTCGCCGTGGCCCAGACCGCGTCCGAGACGATCCAGGAACTGCTGGGCGAGATCAAGGCGAAGATCGTCGCCGCCCAGGGCGAAAACGTCGACCGCACCAAGCTGAACAACGATGTCGACGCGCTGAAGAACCAGATCACCTCGGTGGTCAGCGCCGCGCAGTTCAACGGGCTGAACCTGGTCGACGGCACCACCACCACGACCAACGTTCTCTCCTCGATCGACCGCGACTCGACCGGGGCGGTGACCGCGAACTACATCACCGTGGCCGGCCAGAACCTCGGCTCCGGCGGCTACACCGCGAAATCGGTCTTCTCCGGCGGCACCAACACCGTCGTCTCGGCGGCCGGCGACACGTTCGTCATGTCGCTCGACAACGGCGGCGGCACCGACTCCGTGGTGATCGGCAACCCGACCTACTCTGCGGGCGAGAGCATCTCGATCAACATCGCGGGCTACAACGCCAGCTACACCGTCTCGGCCAACGACATCGCGGTGGGCAACACGCCCGAGGACATCATTGCCACCAACCTCAAGGCGCAGATCGAGTCCTTCAACATCTCCGGGCTGAGCATCGCCTATGACAGCGCCGTGCCGGGCCAGCTGACCTTCACCAATTCGGGGTCCGTCGACCTCACGGTGACCGGCCAGTTCGGCGATGACGGGTCCGGCGGGCTGGCTGCGCTCTCGACGATCGACGCGACCAATGCCGGCACGCTGGCGGCGCAGCTGATCACGATGGAATCGCTGATCTCCACCGCGATCGACGCCGCGGCCGTCTTCGGCTCCGTCGGCAACCAGATCGAGACCCAGTCGACCTTCGTCTCCAAGCTGACGGACTCGATGCGCGCGGGCATCGGATCGCTGGTCGATGCGGACATGGAGGAGGCCTCTGCCAAGCTGCAGGCGCTGCAGGTGCAGCAGCAGCTGGGCATCCAGGCGCTCTCCATCGCCAACCAGGCGCCGCAGAACGTCCTGTCGCTCTTCCGCTGATCTCCGCCGATCCCCGAGGCGCGCCGGTTCCCGGCGCGCCTTTCGCGCGCGCGCCGCTGGCTCCGGCCCGCGTCTTCCGCTAGGCAGGTTCCGTGCCCGCCGGAGATACGCCCTTGCCCTGCCCCTCCCGTCTCCTCCTCCTTCCGCTGCTTGCAGCCCTCGCCGGCTGCGTTCCCGCCGAATACCGCGGCGCCGAGGAACTGGGCACCCGGTCCGGAACGACGCCGCAGCTCCTGCCGCTGGCCGGCCTCCCCGGCATGGACGCAACCGGTGCCTCCGATCCCGCCGCCACCGCGACCGAACTCGACGCGCGCAATGCCGCGCTCGCGCAGCGCAGCGGCGCGCTCGGGGGAGCCGACGGCACCGCGGGCATGCTCGGCCGCGCCGAGGAGCTGCGCAGCCGCGCCGAGGAGTTGCGCGCCCGCGACTGACCGCCATCCGCGCCGCTCCGGCGCCGGGCCCAGCGTCAGGTCCCCCCGTTGCGCAGTCCCGGCGAAGCCGCTATGGGGGCGCCGGCCGATGCGACGAACCAAGGAGACCGCCATGTCCGAACCACTGCGCCTGGGAATTGCCGGACTTGGCACCGTCGGCCGCGGCGTCGTCAAGATCGTCCAGGAGAAAGCCGGCCTGCTGGCCGCCCGCGCCGGACGGCCGGTGGAGATCTCCGCCGTCTGTGCCCGCGATCCCGGCCGCGACCGCGGCGTCGGCCTCTCCGCCTATGCCTGGGAAACCGATCCCGTCGCGCTGGCCACGCGGGCGGATGTCGATGTCTTCGTCGAACTGATGGGCGGCTCCGAGGGCGCGCCGCTGGACGCGACCCGAGCGGCACTTGAAGCGGGCAAGGACGTCGTCACCGCCAACAAGGCGATGATGGCGCTGCACGGCCAGGAGCTGGCCGAGCTCGCCGACCGCACCGGCGGCTGCCTGCGCTACGAGGCCGGCGTCGCCGGCGCCATTCCCGCGATCAAGGCCCTGACCGAGGCGCTGGCCGCCAACGGCATCGAGCGGGTGCTCGGCGTGATGAACGGGACCTGCAACTACATCCTGACGCGGATGCAGTCGGCCGGGCTCAGCTACGACGAGGTCTTCGCCGAGGCGGCGAAACTGGGCTATCTCGAGGCCGATCCGACGCTTGATGTCGGCGGCATCGATGCCGGGCACAAGCTGGCCATCCTCGCCGCCATCGCCTTCGGCGCGAAGGTGAATTTCGGGGGCGTCCATCTCGAAGGCATCGAGCGGATCACCATCGAGGACATCAACCGCGCCGCAGACATGGGCTACCGCGTCAAGCTGCTGGGCGTCGCCCAGATGACCGGCCGCGGGCTGGAGCAGCGCATGACCCCCTGCCTCGTTCCCGCCAATTCGCCGCTGGGCCAGCTGGAGAACGCCACCAACATGGTGGTGATCGAGGGCGACGCGTCGGGCCGGATCGTGCTGCAGGGTGCGGGCGCGGGCGAAGGCCCGACCGCCTCGGCCGTCATGTCGGACGTGATGGACATCGCGCGCGGGCTGCGCCTGCCGACCTTCGGCCAGCCGGCCGCCAATCTGGTGGACCTGCCGCCCGCGGTCTCGGCGACGCCCGCGCCCTACTACCTGCGCTTCATCCTGGACGACAAGCCGGGCGCGCTGGCCAAGATCGCGACGATCCTGGGCAACAACGGCATCTCGATCGACCGGATGCGTCAGTATGGCCACGCGGAGTCCAAGGCACCTGTCCTTATTGTCACGCACAGGACGACTCGCGCGGATCTCGACGCCGCCCTCTCGCAGATGCCCGCAACGGGCGTCCTGGCGGGCGAACCGGTGGCGATCCGCATCGAGCGTCTCTGAAGGGCCGCGCCGGGACGGCGCGCCGAAAGCAGACAAGTTAAGGAGTGCGTAGATGGCCACCCCAGTTGATTTCAATGACCGCATGCTGTCGCTCGGCCTCGCGCGTGTTTCCGAGGCCGCCGCGCTGGCCTCGGCCAAGCTGATCGGCCGCGGCGACGAGAAGGCCGCCGACCAGGCTGCGGTCAACGCCATGCGCACGCAGCTCAACATGCTGGAGATCAACGGCGTCGTCGTGATCGGCGAAGGCGAGCGCGACGAGGCGCCGATGCTGTACATCGGCGAGGAAGTCGGCACCGGCAACGGCCCGGCGGTGGACATCGCGCTCGACCCGCTCGAGGGCACGACCCTGACTGCCAAGGACATGCCGAACGCTCTGACCGTGATCGCCATGGGTCCGCGCGGCTCGATGCTGCACGCCCCCGACGTCTACATGGAAAAGCTGGCGATCGGCCCGGGCTACGACAAGGACGTCGTCAGCCTGGAGATGACCCCGGTCGAGCGCATCAAGGCGCTGGCCAAGGCCAAGGGCGTCGACACCCCGGACATCTCCTGCTGCGTGCTGGAGCGTCCGCGCCACGACGACCTGATCGACCAGCTGCGCTCCACCGGCGCCTCGATCCGCCTGATCACCGATGGCGACGTCGCGGGCGTGATCCACTGCGCCGAGACCTACAAGACCGGCATCGACATCTACATGGGCTCGGGCGGCGCGCCGGAAGGCGTTCTGGCGGCGTCGGCGCTGAAATGCATGGGCGGCCAGTTCTGGGGCAAGCTGCTGTTCCGCAACGACGACGAGCGCGGCCGCGCGACCAAGGCGGGCGTCGCCGATTTCGACAAGATCTACGACCGCGACGAGCTGGTGACCGAGGACGTGATCTTTGCCGCCACCGGCGTGACCGACGGCTCGCTGGTCTCGGGCATCAAGCGCGAGCCGGGCTTCTTCACCACCGAGACGATCCTGATGCGGTCGAAGACCGGTTCGGTGCGGCGGATGTTCTACCGCAACCCAGTCCAGTTCTCCTGATCTCCGGGAAAATCTGACCGGAGCCCCGGCGCCCCTGGCGGCCGGGGCTTTTCCTTTCGGCGCTGCGGGAGTATCCCGGCCCCTCGCAGCGAAGGACGGATGACATGACGGGCACGGCATTTCTGGGGGTCACGGCCTCGGCAACGGGACGGCGCTGGATCGGACCGGATGCGGAGCGGATGCGCGCCGCCGAGGGCCTCGCGCAGATGACCGGCCAGCCCGAGGCAGTCTGCCAGATCCTCGCCCGCCGCGGCGTGACTGCGCCCGAGGCCGAGGGCTTCCTGTCGCCGCGGCTGCGCGACCTGCTGCCCGATCCGCGCGTGCTGAAGGACATGGAGAAGGCCGCCGCCCGCCTGGTGGAGGCCGCGCTCAAGGGCGAGCGCGTCGCGGTCTTCGCCGATTACGATGTCGACGGCGGCACCTCCGCGGCGCTGATGATCCGCTGGCTGCGCCATTTCGGCATTGCCGCGACGCTCTATGTCCCCGACCGGATCGACGAGGGCTACGGGCCCAACGCACCGGCCATGTCGGAGCTGTCGGCGGGCCATGACGCGATCTTCTGCGTCGATTGCGGCACGCTCAGCCACGAGGCGCTGGAAGCCGCGACGGTCGATGTCGTCGTGCTCGACCACCACCTCGGCGGCGAGACCCTGCCCCGCGCGCTGGCAGTGGTGAATCCCAACCGCCAGGACGAGAGCGGCGATCTCGCCCATCTCTGCGCCGCGGGCGTTGTCTTCCTGACGCTGGTCGAGGCCAATCGCCAGCTGCGCGAGCAGGGCAGGACCGGACCGAACCTGATGGCCTTCCTCGACCTCGTGGCGCTCGGCACGGTGGCGGACGTGGCGCCGCTGATCGGAGTCAACCGCGCCTTCGTCATGCAGGGCCTGGCCGTGATGGCGCGGCGCGAGACCGCGGGCATCGTCGCGCTGTCGGACAGCGCGCGGCTCGACGGCGCGCCGACCTCCTACCATCTGGGCTTCGTGCTGGGGCCGCGGGTCAATGCCGGCGGCCGGGTCGGCCGCGCCGACCTGGGGGCGCGGCTCCTGGCCACCGACGACCCGCAGGAGGCCGCAGGGCTGGCCGCGCGGCTCGAGGACCTCAACCGCGAGCGCCGCGAAATCGAGGCCAAGGTCCGCGCCCAGGCCATGGCGCAGGCCGAGGAACGCGGCTTCGACGCGCCGCTGGTCTGGGCGGCCGGACAGGGCTGGCATCCCGGCGTGGTCGGCATCGTGGCGAGCCGGATGAAGGAGGCGACCAACCGCCCCTCCATCGTGATCGGGCTGGAGGACGGCATCGGCAAGGGCTCCGGCCGCTCCGTGTCGGGCATCGACCTCGGCTCCGCCGTGCAGCGCGCGGCGATCGACGGGCTGCTGGTCAAGGGCGGCGGCCACAAGATGGCGGCCGGCCTCACGGTCGAGGAAGGCAAGCTGGCGGAGGCCATGGCCGCGATCTCCGAGGCGCTGGCGCGCCAGGGCGCGGCCGAGCTGGGACCGAAGGACCTGACGCTGGACGGCGTGCTGATGCCCGCGGGCGCCACCGTGGACCTGGTCGGCGCGATCGAGGCGGCAGGCCCCTTCGGCGCCGGCGCCCCAGCCCCGCGCTTCGCCTTCCCCTCGGTGCGCATCCAGACCGCGCGGCAGGTCGGCGAGGGCCACCTGCGCGTCACGGCCACCGACGGCTCGACCCGGATCGACGGCATCGCCTTCGGCGCCTTCGACACCGATCTCGGCCGCTTCGTCTGCGAAAGGCAGGGCATGACCGCGCATCTTGCGGGCCGCCTCGACCTCAACACCTGGAACGGCCGCACCACGGTCCAGCTCCGGCTGGAGGACGCTGCGGCAGGCTGAAAAATCGCCAGATATCCACAGGTTTCCTGTTGCCATGGCCAAGCGGTTTTTCTAAATAGCCCCTCACGCAAGCGCGGTCCGTTCGTCTATCGGTTAGGACGCCAGGTTTTCAACCTGGAAAGAGGGGTTCGATTCCCCTACGGACTGCCACTTGCGGGCGCTGCCGCCAGGCTGCGGTCCGTTCGTCTATCGGTTAGGACGCCAGGTTTTCAACCTGGAAAGAGGGGTTCGATTCCCCTACGGACTGCCATTCCTGTGCCCGCCGCCACACCGCGGTCCGTTCGTCTATCGGTTAGGACGCCAGGTTTTCAACCTGGAAAGAGGGGTTCGATTCCCCTACGGACTGCCACTTCCTCCCGAAACCCGGAAACCGCCGATTGCAACCGGCCGGCGCAGTCTGCGTACCTCCGGAACGCAAAAGGCCCCGCCTCCCGGCAGGGCCCCCATCGTCATTTCATCAGCGCCGACCAGGCCGGGTCGGAGGCCGATCCCTGGGTCGGCACCCGCTGCAGGTTCCGTCCGGTGATGTCGACCGAGTAGATCTGCGCCGCCCCGCCCGATCCGGGGGTCTCGCGGGTGAACATCAGCACGCGGCCGTTCGGCGACCAGGTCGGCGCCTCGTCGAGGAAGGCCGCCGTCAGCAGGCGCTCTTCCGAGCCGTCGGGACGCATCACGCCGATATGGAACCGGCCCTGGTTCTGCTTGGTGAAGGCGATGTAGTCGCCCTTGGGCGACCAGACCGGCGTGCCGTACTTGCCCGCGCCGAAGCTGATCCGCTTGGGCTCCCCGCCCGAGGCCGGCATGACATAGAGCTGCGGCGCGCCGGAGCGGTCGCTTTCGAACACGATCTGCCTGCCGTCCGGCGAGAAGCTGGGCGCCGTCTCGATCGAGGCGGCGTCGGTCAGGCGGCTGCGCGCCTTCGTGGAGAGGTCCAGCTTGTAGAGGTCGGTATTGCCGCCCTGCTCGAAGGAGAACAGGACCGACTTGCCGTCATGCGAATAGCGCGGCGAGAAGGTCATGGAACCGGGCTGGTCGTCGATTGCAGTGACGCTCAGCGAGTTCAGGTTCATCTCGTAGATATGCGGGAAGCCCGAGGAATAGGACGTGTAGAGCACCCGGTTGTTGTCCGGCGAAATCCGCGGCGCCAGCACCAGGTCGCGACCGTCGGTCAGGTACTTCACGTTGGCGCCGTCCTGGTCCATGACCGCCAGCCGCTTGACGCGGGCATCCTTCGGCCCGGTCTCGGCGACGAAGACCACGCGGCTGTCGAAATACGGGCCTTCGCCGGTGATCCGGCTGTAGATCGCGTCCGCGACCTTGTGCGCGATCCGCCGCCAGCCGTCGGGCTTGCCCTGGAACTGCAGGCCCTCCCCCAGCTGCTGCTCGGAGAAGATGTCGAACAGGCGGAACTTCACGGTGATGCCGCTGTCGGTATAGTCCAGCTCGCCGGTGACCAGCGCCTGGGCGTTGATCGTCTTCCAGTCGGCGAAGGCGACCGGACTGTCGAAATTCGTGACCGGCGAGATGAAGGCGTCGCGGCTGATCGTGCGGAACAGCCCGGTGCCCTCCAGGTCGTTGCGGATCACGCCCAGCATGTCCTGGACCATCGACTGGCCCTGCATGCTCTGGGTGACGAAGTCCGACAGCGCGATCGGCACCGGCTCGATCACCCCGTCGGTGATCTCGATCCGGAGCGGCCCGCCCGGCGCGCTCTGCGCCAGGGCGGGAGTGAAGGCCGGAGCCGCAAGGCAGAGCGCGGCGATGCAGACAGACGTGAAGCGTCTCATCGGAGGCGCATCCTTTCGGGGTTGAAGACAAGTTCGGTCTGACGCCACTGGTCGTATTTGTCCACCGGCAACGGATAGCCCGACCCCTGGCAGCTCAGGATAGCACGCCTTGCCGCCTCATATGCGTTCTCGGCCGCCGCTTTCGTGCCTCCGGAATAATCGGCCATGCGCAGCGAGGACTGCACCGGCTTGCCGTCCGGGGTCATCTCGAAGGCGACCGTGACGGTCACATTCGCCGCTTCGGTCGAGAGCGCATTGAAGTTCCAGCATTGCGACACGGCCACGCGCAGCGCATCGCGCTCCGCGCCGGTCATCGGCAGCCCGCTCTGCGGCTGCGCCTGCGGCGCGGGCGTCGTCTGCGCCTCGGTCAGCGCCTCGGCAATGGCGTCGGCGATCGGGTCGGACGGCGCGGGCTCGGGCTCCGGTTCGGGCTCCGGTTCCGCTGCGGGCGCGGGCTCCGGTTCGGGCGCGGGCTTCGGCTCTTCCTTCTTCGGCGCGGGTGCAGGCTCGGGCTCCGGCGTGGCCTCGGCCTCCCTGACCGGCGCGGGCGGCGGCGCCTTGCGCTCGGGGCGCGGTGCCGGGCGCGGCGAGGTCGGCGCGACCGGGGTCGGCACGTCCTCGGTCTCCACCGCCTCGGTCACGACCTGGGGCGAGGATTCCTCGGGTGCCGCAGGCGGCTCGACAGGGGTCGGCTCGGCCGGTGCGGGCGCTGGCACGGCGGCCACCGGCGGCACCGGCGCCGGCGCCTCCGGCAGAGGCGTCTCGGGGGACGGGGTCGGCGTCACGCGCTTGACCGGCGGCGGCGGGGTCGCGGGCAGATCCGGCACCTCGCCCGGTTCGGGCGCGGCATCTTCCGGGCCGATCGCGGCATTGACCGGCGGCGCGGGCGGCTGCGCCTTTGCGGCGGGCGGTTCGGGCTTGGGGTCCGGCGCCTTGGGCGCGGGCTTCGGCGCGGCCGGAGCCGCCGCCGAGATCTCGGGGGCATCCGAGGGGCCGACCAGCGTCACCTGCACCGCGGAGATCGTCTCCGGCGCGCGGCTGATATGCGGCAGGCCGAACACGGCCAACAGCAGAACCGCGACATGCAGCGCCAGCGACTTGCCGATCGGCCTCTTCCAGAGCCGCCTAAGCCAGGAGAAACGGGGGAGCAGGCGCACCGGCGCTATTTCCCTCCGAGAGTCGGGCCGTCATCCTCGGTGACCATGCCGATCCGGTTGAACCCGGCCGCGTTCAGCGCGCCCATCACCTGCATCACCTCGCCATAGGAAATCCCCTGGTCGGCGCGCAGGAACAGCTGCCGGTCGGTGCGTTCCTCGGCAATCGCCGAAAGACGCGGGATCAGCTGGTCGCGGTCGATCGCGGTGTTCTGGATCGACAGTGCGCCATCCGTCTTGATCGTGATGGTCAGCGGCTCTTCCTCGGGCATCGGCAGGGGCTCGGCCGCCGTCTCGGGCAGCTCGACCGGCACGCCGACCGTCAGCAGCGGCGCGGCCACCATGAAGACGACCAGCAGCACCAGCATCACGTCGACGAAGGGCGTGACGTTGATCTCCGACATCGGCAGGGCACGCGAATGCGACCGGCGGCGCCGGTTTCCCCGGGCACCGCCGCCGCCGGAATTGCGCATCGGGGTCATCCGCCCGCGACCTCCCGGCTCAGCAGCGTCGAGAACTCGTCGGAGAAGGCCTCCCAGCCCGCGATGATCCGCGCGCTGTCGGTGGACAGCTTGTTGTAGAAGATCACCGCCGGAATCGCCGCCAGCAGGCCCATGCCGGTCGCCATCAGCGCCTCGGCGATGCCCGGCGCGACGATGGCGAGGCTGGTATTGCCCTCCGCGGCGATGTTCTGGAAGCTTTCCTTGATCCCCCAGACCGTTCCGAAGAGACCGACGAAGGGCGCGGTCGACCCCACCGTGGCCAGGAAGGTCAGGCCGCGCGTCAGCACGTCCGCCTCGCGGCCGATGGCGACATCCATCGAGCGGTCGATGCGCGAGGCCACGCCCGGCGCGATGCGCCCGTCCTTGCGGATCGAACGCTGCCATTCGGCAAAGCCCGCGACGAAGATGCGCTCGGGCGCCGAGGACGGGCGCTCCGAAACGCGGTCATAGAGCTCGTCCAGCGGGTCGCCCGACCAGAACCGGTCCTCGAAGGCCGAGAGTCGGCGCCGGGCAAGGCGGAAGGCGGCGATCTTCTGGAAGAACACCGTCCAGCCCCAGACCGATGCCGCGAGCAGGAGCAGCATGACGACCTGCACGGTCGGCGAGGCGCGCCAGAAGAGCGCCAGTAGCGAAAAGTCGTGATCCATTGATCTGCCTGTGTCACTCGGCGGCTTCGGCCGCTCGGAATTTGGCGGGGAGTCTAGTTCAAATTCAGGGAAAGGGAAATGACATCGCTGTCAGTCCCGCATGCGCCGGACGCAGATCTCGGCGGGAAAGCGCCTGCCCCGCCGCACGCCCGCGCCGGTCGCAGCTGGCCGGACCGCGGAAGGCGGCGGCGCGGCGCGCAACGGCGGCCGGGTCCGGCCCCGGTCAGCCCGCCAGGGCCGCGGCCAGCCCGGCAGGCAGCCTCTGCGGCCGCCCCGAGGCTCCCATGCAGACCAGTTCCACCTCGGCGCGGAACAGCAGATCCGCGCCCCGCCGCACCTCCTGCGACAGCACCATCCGCACGCCGGTCGCCGACACCGCCGCCGTCCGGACCTCGAGCCGCTCCTCGAAGCGGGCGGGCCTGAGGAACTCCGCCGCGACCCGGCGGACGACGAAGACCGTGCCTGCATCCCGCAGCGCCAGCTGGTCCACCCCCAGCCCGCGCACGAAGGCGCTGCGCGCGCGCTCGATGAATTTCAGGTAGTTGGCGTGATAGACGATCCCGCCCATGTCGGTGTCCTCGTAGAACACCTCGGTCTCGAAGACATGCGGCGCGCTCATCCCCGCGCCGCCCGGGCGAACAGCCGCAGCGCATGGGCGGGATCCTGCGCCGCCGCCGGCAGCACCGGGTCGTAGGCAGCCCTCAGCACCAGCGCGATCTCGGGCCGCAGCACCGGCCGCCCGTCCGGCAGCAGCGCCAGCGGGCTCTCCGCTGCAAAGGCCGTGTCCGACCACAGCAGCGCCGCCTGCACCGCCTGCCCCAGCGCCAGCACTTCGGCAGGCAGATCGGCCATGGCCGCATCCATGCGCACGAAGGCAAAGCAGGCGCGGATCGCGCCGCCCGCATCGAAGCGGAACACCCGGTACTGGTTCGCCCCCGTCTCGGACAGCCGCGCGACCAGCGCCGCCAGATCCGGCACCAGCCGGTCGAGATCGGGCACCGCCAGCAGTTCCTCCCAGCCGCGGAAGAAGAACATCATCAGGTTGGCGCCCAGCTCCGGGTCGGTCTCCGCCATCTCCAGCCCGGCAAGCTGCGCCACCGCCTCCAGCGCCCCCTTGATCGTCGGCAGGGTCGCGTCCTCGACGCCGAAGACGATCGGCGCCAGCGGCCGTCCCCAGCGCGCGCAGAGATAGCTTCCGTCGGAACGGGTGAAGAGGCGGGTCACGTCATCGGGCGTCATCGCGGTCATGGGCCGGGTTCTGCGTCAGCCCCCGCCCGGATGCAAGGCCCGCGCGCCGGTCCAGCCGAGCGCGCGGGCCAGATGCGCCCGCGCGTCCTCCTCGATGATCCTTCCATGGGCCAGCACGATGCGCTGCGCCGGCCAGGCGAGGATCCGTTCCGCCGCCGCCCGCGCCTGTCGCCGCCGCGGCAGGAAGGTCAGGATCACGTCGCGCGGCGTGCCGCCCCCGGGCTCCATCACGCCGCCCGCCCGCATCAGCAGCCTCAGCATCCGGCTGCGGATCCGCGACGGCTCGAAATTTTCCACCAGGTCGGTCACCACCGCCGTGCCGGAGCCGCGGTGGAACAGCACCGCCTCGGTCATGAAGCCGCCCGGCACCAGCACCAGCTCCAGCTGCCCGCGCCAGCCGACCGGCGCCGCGCCCAGCACCCGGTCGATCCGGAAACGGCCCTCGGCCTGCGGCCCTTCCAGCCCGGGCGCGGCCAGCGTCGCCGCCTGCGGAAAGGCGTCCTGCCATTCGCGCAGATGCACCCAGTGCAGCCGGTTCGGCGCGAGGATCCAGGCGGGTTCTCCAAGCGCGCTGACCGCCTCGGCCAGACCCGGCCGCAGCGCCACCGGCGAATGCAGGACCAGCTTCGCCCCGAGCCGGATCACCGTCATCCGCGTGGTGAAGGGAAGGCTCCCGGGACCGTACCGCATGGCGATTTCCGGCCCGTCGACGACCCAGAGATCCGGCGCCAGCAGCTTCGGCACGCCGAGCGGCTCATAGGGGACAAGGCGTTCCGCCACCGGGGACAAGCTCCTGTTTGCAAAGCAGTTACCACGACCGGACGGAAACCCTGCCCGATTGCCCCATTTTTACCCTTTGCCAAGACCTCTGGGCAAGAACTGGCAGCATGCCAGCCAGGAGTTCCGCCATGATCCAGACGCGCCTGCCCGAAAGCGACCCGGTCGTGCCGGATACGATGGCCCTGGGTCATGCCCTGGAAGGCGCGCGCGTCTGCCTCGAAAGGCGGCGCTCGGAGCAGTGGCAGGCCCGCGAGCTGGTGGAAAGCATCGCCATCCGCGTCGCCGCGCTAGCCGCCGAGGCCGAGGCGGCCGCCCCCGCCTACCGGGCGGTGCTGCAGCGCAACCTCGCCGCCTTGCGGGACGAGCAACGCCGCCATTCCGACCGCTACGCGGCGCTCTGCGAAAGCTGGCCCTCCTTCCGCGACCGCCAGGAAATCCGCATCGCCGAACTGGAGCGGCTGGCCTCGACCCCGAACTGACGCGGCTGGTACCGCCGGGCACGGCGACGGCCCGCTCCGGCGGCATGACCGGGGCTGAGAGCCTCCGCCCAAAGGCCGCCACGCCCGGCAAGCCCCGGGCTTTCCCCGTCCGGCAATAACCCGGCTGGATAGGGCGCGCAGTTGGAAGCGGGCGGCTCGCTCGGCACGCGCTTGCGTCCTGCCACCGGAGACGATCGCGCCGCAGCCGCACAGAGCCTGCCCGCGGATGAGCCGCACCGCCGCTCGGCCAGCCGCAACGCTGCCTTCCCGGCGGATCAGCGCGAGGACATCGCGAGGCGGCAGCCGCGGGTTGCGCCCGCGCTCCGGCCCGCCCGACCGCAAATCGAGGGTGGCGGCAGTCCTGCTGCAATCCGGAAGCCTCCGCTGACAGCGCCCATGCATGGCACCGGCGCATGCGGTCATCGCCGGACCGGTCCTCCCCCGGCATTCCCGGATGCGCTGCTTGGGCCGCGGCTGCCGGAAGATGCACGCCTATTCGAAGAGGCTGCCCTGGTCCGGCGGCCGCGGCACGGCCAGACCGAGATGGTCCCAGGCGGCCCGCGCCAGCATCCGGCCCCGCGGCGTGCGCTGGATCATGCCTTGCTGCAGCAGGAAGGGCTCGATCACCTCTTCCAGCGCATCGCGGCTTTCCGACAGGGCCGCGGCGATCGTGTCGATCCCCACCGGACCGCCGCCATAGGCCTCGGCCAGAAGCAGAAGATAGCGCCGGTCGGCGGTGTCGAGCCCCAGATTGTCGACCCCCAGCCGCGTCAGCGCGCCGTCGGCCAGCGTGCGGGTGATCCGCCCGTCGCCCTCGACCAGCGCGAAATCCACCACCCGGCGCAGCAGCCGCCCGGCGATCCGTGGCGTGCCGCGGGCGCGGCGGGCAATCTCGACTGCGCCGTCCGGGTCGCAGGGCACCTTGAGCAGCCGCGCGCCGCGGGCGACGATCAGGGTCAGTTCCTCGACCGTGTAGAATTGCAGCCGCACCGGGATGCCGAAGCGGTCGCGCAGGGGCGTGGTCAGCAGCCCCAGCCGCGTGGTCGCGCCGATCAGGGTGAAGGGCTGCAGCTCGATCCGCACGGTGCGCGCTGCCGGCCCCTCGCCGATCACGAGGTCAAGCTCGTAATCCTCCATCGCCGGGTAGAGCACCTCCTCGACCGCCGGGTTCAGCCGGTGGATCTCGTCGATGAAGAGCACGTCGCGGGACTCGAGATTGGTCAGGATCGCGGCGAGATCGCCGGCCTTGGCCAGCACCGGGCCGGAGGTCATGCGGAAGCCGACGCCCAGCTCGTTCGAGACGATCTGCGCCAGCGTGGTCTTGCCCAGGCCGGGCGGGCCGTGGAACAGCGTGTGGTCCATGGCTTCGGCGCGCTGGCGGGCGGACTGGATGAAGACGGCCAGGTTGCGCCGCGCCTCGGCCTGGCCGATGAAATTCTCCAGCTGCCGCGGCCTGAGCGCCCGGTCGCGGTCCTCCGGCAGTTCCTCCGGCGTCATCTGGACGGGATCGCTCATCGCTTATCCCTTCGGCGCGAGCGACTTGAGCCCGGCGCGGATAAGCTGCGCCGTGTCCGCCTCGGGCGCGTCCTGGGCGGCGCGGGCGACCGCCGTGGCGGCTTCGGACATCGAATAGCCCAGGTTGACCAGCGCCGAGATCGCATCCGACTGGCGGTTGTCCGCGACCGGTTCGGGCAGCGGCTCCGGCATCTCCTCGACCAGGTCGACCGGCTCCGCGGCGGCCTGCGGCGCGGCGCGGCGCAGCGCCGGCGCGGCGGCAATCGGCGTGGACATGGCGAGCACGTTGGCTGCCTTGTCCTTCAGCTCCATCACGATGCGCTGCGCCAGCTTGGGGCCGACGCCCTGCGCGGCGCGGATCGCGTTGGCATCGCCCAGGGTGATCGCCCGCCCCGTGCCGTCCGGCCCCAGCGAGGACAGGATCGCCAGCGCCGCCTTGGCGCCCACCCCCTGCACGGTGCACAGCAGCCGGTACCATTCCTTCTCGGCCAGGGTGCGGAATCCGAAGAGCTGCAGCAGATCCTCTCGCACCAGCATGTCGGTATAGAGCGAGACCATCTCGCCCGGCGCAGGCAGTCCCGCGAGCGTCCGCTCGGCGCAATAGACCAGGTAGCCCACGCCCTGGACGTCGATCATCACGTGGTCCGTGGCGCGGTAGACCAGCTGTCCCGAAAGCCGCCCGATCATCCCTTCGCCCTCAGGATCGCCGCGCTCAGCCTGTGGCTGGCCTGGCTGTGCCGCAGATGGCACAGCGCGATGGCCAGCGCGTCGGTCGCGTCGGCATTTGCCAGGGTCACCCCCGGGAATTGCAGCCGGATCATGTGTTCCACCTGGTGCTTCTCCGCATGTCCCACGCCCACCACGGCCTTCTTCACCGCGTTCGGAGCATACTCGCCGACATCCAGCCCGGCCAGAGCCGGGACCAGCATGGCGACGCCGCGCGCCTGGCCCAGCTTCAGCGTGCCGGCCGCGTCCTTGTTGACGAAGGTCGCCTCCACTGCCGCCCCGTCCGGGGCGAAGCGGCCGACGATCTCGGTCAGTTCGTGGAAAAGCCGCGCGAGCCGGACGCCCAGCGGCCCGTCGCCCGAGCGCAGCACGCCGTTGCCGACATGGCGCAGCCGCGATCCGTGGGCCTCGATGACGCCCCAGCCGAGCCTTTGCAGGCCCGGGTCGATGCCGATGATCCGCATGGCCTGCCCGCCCTGCCCGTTCTTGTTTCCGGTGTTTCGCAAGGGGTTAGCACGAAAAGGGAACATCCGGCAATGCAATTCGGCGCGCTTCCCTGCTGCAGCGGCCGGAACCGGCATTCCGGAGGCCGTACACGACATGCCGCCGGGGAATATTAACTACGTCTTTACAGTGGTTTAGATTTGCCGGCCACCTATGCAGCATGCGCAGAGGGGATATGAGGCGATGGCGGTTGTTCCGGCAGCAGTGCTGTCTTATCTGCCTCCTCGAACGGCGACAGAGCCGTGCCCTCCCAACACTCGAGCCGACCCGGCAAAGGAGCCAGACAATGGCCGTCTTCCACACCAATGCACCCCGCCACCAGACCGGCAGCGCCCTCTTCGCCCTGATCGTCCGCGGCATGGACGCGTTCCGCCAGTGGCGCGAAAACGAGAAAGCCCGCAGCGAACTCTACGCGCTCGACGACCGCGAACTCGACGACCTGGGCATCTCCCGCTACGACATCCGCTACATGAGCTTCTCGCACAAGTGAGCCTTCCCGCCCTGCGGATGCAAAAAGCCCCGGCCTGACGGTCCGGGGCTTTCTCGTGTCCGGGGGATGCCTGCGGGACCCGCGCCTCAGGCGGCGCGGATCATCGTCAGGGTCGACCAGTCGCCTATGACCAGGTGGTCGTCGAGCGCGAAGCCCGCCGCCTCGTAGGCCGCCTTCACCTCGTCCGCCTGGTCGTTCAGCAGGCCCGAGAGGATGATCGCCCCGCCCGCTTCCGCCGCCTTGCCCATGTCAGGCGCCAGGTCGATCAGCGGGCCCTTCAGGATGTTGGCGAAGATCAGCCGGAACGGCCCCGCCAGGTCCGGATGGCCGAATCCGGTCGCCTCGACCGCGTGGATGCGGCCGGCAAGCCCGTTCGCCCCGGCATTGGCCACGGCCACCTCGACCGCGACCGGGTCGATGTCGCTGGCCACCGGCACGATGTCCCAGACCTTCGCCGCCGCCATGGCCAGCACGGCGGTGCCGCAGCCGACATCGGCCACCGGGCCGGGCTGCAGCCCGTTGTTCAGCAGCCGGTCGAAGGCGACGAGACAGCCCTGCGTTGTGCCGTGATGGCCGGTGCCGAAGGCCATGGCCGCCTCGATCAGCAGCGAGACCTTCTCCGCCGGGACCGTATCGGCGTCATGGCTGCCATAGAGCCAGAACCGCCCGGCCTCGACCGGGGCCAGCTCGCGGCGGACCTTGGCGACCCAGTCGGTCTCGGGCAGCTCGGACACGGTGAAGGGCTTCGCCCCATGCGCGGCCGCCAGCAGCGCCAGCGCGACCTCGTCGGGCGCTTCCGTGAAGTAGCCGCCGATCTCCCAGAGGCCGGAGCCGTCCTCCATCTCGAAGGCGCCGACGCCGTGGGGTTCGGGCTCGAGATCCTCGAGACGTTCGGCAAGAGCCTCCGCCATGTCGCGGTCGGCAAGCGTGGTCAGGGCGGTCCAGGTCGGCATGGCATCCTCGGGCTGTCGGGGTCGAAGCCCCGGCCCTAGGCGAGCGCCGCGATCTGGTCAAGCCTGTCGAGAACGGATTGCAGCAGCTCCTGGGGCGGCCGCGCGCTGTCGAGCAGCAGCAGCGGACAGTCGAGCGCCCTCGCCCAGGCGGTGTCGTCCTTCAGGTTGCGCCCCGGGCGGTCTCCCGCCTCATAGCGGTCGGCCCAGCACAGGAAGGCCGTGCAGGGCGCGCAGAATGGCTGCCCCCAGCCGCGCCCGCAATTGCAGCGCAGCGCCTCGCGCCGTTCCAGCCGCGAGCGGCGGATCTCGGGTTCCAGCGACAGGTGCACCGCCATGGTCACCCGCGGCGCGATCGGCATGCCCCAGCTTTCGACCGACCCCGACAGCACCCAGTCGCGCCGAGGCAGGAAGATCGCCTCCATCAGGGCGAGCCGCTCGTCGACGGGGCGCTTGCGGGTGAAGGGCGGGTCGGTGGGGAGCCAGTAGAAGTCGTCGGTATCGAAATGCTGCGAGGCCAGAGCGTCTGCGACGGCGCGACCGAGCGTCGAGGTGCCCGACCCGCTGGGTCCGAAGATATGGACCCGGTGTCCCTGACGTTCCACAGGCCATGTCTCGTGCCGCATCGCTACCCCGCGAGTCGATAAATACCGAAACTTGTCTGCCATATGAATAAAACATGACGCTTCGCGTTGCCAAGCGCGCCGGTCGGTTTGGGGCCGAATCTTTGCTGCACTGCCGCAATGTCAGGCAGTGCCGGAAGCCGCCCCCGGGACGAAGCAGGAACGCCCCCGCCGGAGCCGCGGCGGCAGGCACGCGGGGGGCCGCCGATGATTCCCGGCCGCGGTCCCCTGCCCTCTCCGGTGCATCGCGCGGCCGCTGCGGCGGCGGCCGGAATAAAAGCGGCCCCCGCCGGGGCGGAGGCCAGTCGCACTTTCCAGGTTCCGGTCGTTTGCTGCTCGATGATGGTTGTCTTGCCTGCGACCTGGACCGTGCCGGGGACAGGCGGGCCGCCCCCGGTAGCCGTCTTGCCCCGGGCGCGGCCCGGAGCGCGTTCCGTCAGCTGCAGCCCGAGGTGCCGCCGCAGGTGTTGCACTTCATGCAGGTGCCGTTGCGCACCAGCGTGTAGTTTCCGCATTCGCCGCAGGGATCGCCCTCGTAGCCCTGCATCTTGGCCTTCGCCCGCGCATCCATCGCCACCGGCTCGGCGATCGCGGTGGTGGCATGCAGGTCGAACACCGTCTCGAAGCCCAGCCCGTCCCCCGTCACCAGGTCCTGCGGCAGCCGGTTTCTCAGATAGCCCGAGGAACTGATCTGCTTGAGCACCTGCAGCGATTTCGATGCCGCGCTCTCGCCCACCGGGCGCAGGTTCGAGGCGCTTTCCTCCACCCCGCCGCCCAGCGTGTCGAAGCTGGTGCCCTCGGGCTGGACATGGGCCAGGTCGGTGCGGTCGAGATAGCTGACCGCCAGTTCGCGGAAGATGTAGTCGAGGATCGAGGTCGCGTTCTTGATGGAGTCGTTGCCCTGCACCATGCCGGCGGGCTCGAAGCGGGTGAAGGTGAAGGCCTCGACGAATTCCTCCAGCGGCACGCCGTATTGCAGGCCTACGGACACGGCGATGGCGAAGTTGTTCATCATCGCCCGGAAGCCCGCGCCTTCCTTGTGCATGTCTATGAAGATCTCGCCCAGGGACCCGTCGCGGTATTCGCCGGTGCGCAGATAGACCTTGTGGCCGCCGATGATCGCCTTCTGGGTATAGCCCTTGCGCCGCTCGGGCAGCTTGGCCCGGCCCGCCTTGACCTCCTTGATGACGATCTTCTCGACGATCTTCTCGGCCAGCACCGCGGCCTTTTCCTGCGGCGTGCCGGTCTCCAGCACCTCGGCCGCCTCGTCATCGTCTTCTACCAGCGAGGCCGCCAGCGGCTGGCTGAGCTTCGAGCCGTCGCGGTAGAGCGCGTTGGCTTTCACGCCCAGCGACCAGCTGAGTTCGTAGGCGCGCTGGCAATCCTCGATCGTGGCGTCGTTGGGCATGTTGATCGTCTTGGAGATCGCCCCCGAGATGAAGCTCTGCGCCGCCGCCATCATGGTGATGTGGCTGTCGACCGACAGGAACCGCCGCCCCTTCCGCCCGCAGGCATTGGCGCAGTCGAACACCGGCAGATGCTCCGGCTTCAGATGCGGCGCGCCTTCCAGCGTCATGGTGCCGACGACATGGTCGTTGGCCGCCTCGATCTGCCGCTTGGTGAAGCCCAGATGCACCAGCATGTCGAAGGTGGGATCCGCCATCTTCTTCGCCGGGATGCCCAGCACCTCGGTGCAGAATTCCTCGCCGAGCGTCCACTGGTTGAAGACGAAGCGGATGTCGAAGGCCGAGTTCAGCGCCTTCTCGATCTTGCCGATCTCCGCCTTGCCGAAGCCGTGGCCGATCAGCGCCGTGTGGTTGATCCCCGGCGCATTGCCCAGCGTGCCGTGGCCGACGGCATAGCCGGCGATCTCCTCGATCTGCGCAGGCGTGTAGCCGAGCTTTTCCAGCGCCTTCGGCACCGAGCGGTTGATGATCTTGAAATAGCCGCCGCCCGCGAGCTTCTTGAACTTCGCCAGCGCGAAGTCGGGCTCGATGCCGGTGGTGTCGCAATCCATCACCAGCCCGATCGTGCCGGTCGGCGCGATTACCGTGGCCTGTGCGTTGCGGTAGCCGTGGAGCTGGCCCAGACGCAGCGCCTCGTCCCAGGCCGCCGCCGCGAGATGCGGCAGGTCCTGATCCGGGCAGTTCTTGCGGTCGAGCGGCACCGGCTTCACCGCCAGCCCCTCATAGCCGATCTCGGCGCCCTGGGCGGCAAGGCTGTGGTTGCGGATCACCCGCAGCATGTGCCTGGCGTTCTTCTCGTAGCCCGGGAAGGCCCCGAGTTCGGAAGCCATCTCGGCCGAGGTCGCATAGGCAACGCCGGTCATGATCGCGGTGATGGCGCCGCAGATCGCGCGGCCCTCGTCGCTGTCGTAGCCGTGGCCCATGGTCATCAGCAGACCGCCGATATTGGCGTAGCCCAAGCCCAGCGTGCGGAATTCGTAGGAGCGGCGGGCGATTTCCTCGGAGGGGAACTGCGCCATCATCACGCTGATCTCCAGCGTCACCGTCCAGAGCCGCGCGGCATGCATGAAGTCCTGCGCCTCGAAGCGGCCGTCCCGGAGGAAGGTCAGCAGGTTCAGCGAGGCGAGGTTGCAGGCCGTGTCGTCGAGGAACATGTATTCCGAGCACGGGTTCGATCCGCGGATCTCGCCGTCCTCGGGGCAGGTGTGCCAGGCATTGACCGTGTCATGGTACTGGATGCCCGGATCGGCGCAGGCCCAGGCGGCATGGCCGATCTGCTCCCACAGGTCGCGCGCCTTCAGCGTTTTCGCGACCTTGCCGTCGGTGCGGCGCAGGAGCGCCCAGTCGCCGTCCTCGCGGACGGCCCTGAGGAAGGCATCGGTCACGCGCACCGAGTTGTTGGAATTCTGGCCCGAGACAGACAGATAGGCCTCGCTGTCCCAGTCGGTGTCATAGGTGGGGAATTCGATGGCCGTGTAGCCCTGCCGTGCATACTGGAGCACGCGGTTGACATAGGCTTCGGGGATCATCGCCTTCTTGGCGGCGCGGATCGCCTTCTTCAGGGCGTCGTTCTTCGCCGGGTCGGTCGCATCTGCGATGCTGCCGTCCCATTGGGCAATCCCGGCGAAGATCTGGTTGAGATGCGTCTCGTGCATCTTCGAGCCTGCCACCAGGCTCGCGACCTTTTGCTCTTCCTTCACCTTCCAGTTGATGAAGTCCTCGATATCCGGGTGGTCCGCGTCGCAGATCACCATCTTGGCCGCGCGCCGGGTCGTGCCGCCCGACTTGATCGCGCCCGCTGCCCGATCGCCGATCTTCAGGAAACCCATCAGACCGGAGCTCTTGCCGCCGCCGGAGAGGGCTTCGCCCTCGGCCCGGAGGCTTGAAAAGTTCGTGCCCGTCCCCGAGCCGTACTTGAAGAGGCGCGCCTCGCGGACCCAGAGGTCCATGATGCCGCCCTCGTTCACCAGGTCGTCGCTGACGGACTGGATGAAGCAGGCATGGGGCTGCGGATGTTCGTAGGCCGATTTCGACTTCACCATCTTCCGGGTGAAGGGATCGACGTAGTAATGGCCCTGGGACGGGCCGTCGATGCCATAGGCCCAGTGCAGGCCGGTGTTGAACCATTGCGGCGAGTTCGGCGCCGCCATCTGGCGGGCGAGCATCAGCCGCATCTCGTCGAAATAGGCGCGGGCGTCCCCTTCGGAAGAGAAGTATCCGCCCTTCCAGCCCCAATAGGTCCAGGCCCCTGCCAGACGGTCGAAGACCTGCCGTGCCGAGGTCTCGCCGCCGTAGCGCTCTTCCTCGGGCAGCTGGGCCAGCGCCTGGCGGTCGGGAACCGAGCGCCACAGCCATTCCGGCACGTTCTTCTCCGGCACGCGCTTGAGCTTCGCGGCGACGCCCGCCTTGCGGAAGTATTTCTGCGCCAGCACGTCCGAGGCGACCTGGCTCCATCCCGCGGGCACCTCGACCTCGTCCAAACGGAAGACGGTGGTGCCGTCGGGATTCCGTATTTCTGAAGAGGTCAGGGAGAAGTCCAGGCGGTCGTAGGCGTCAGCAGCTTCGGTCGTGAACTTGCGCTCAATCTTCATGGGGGCCTCTGCAGGTCGTCTCTCGGGTTGCGCGGGGCCCCGGAGGGCCGTTAGCCGCCTGGTCGCTTGCGGCGGAGGCAAAGACGCCCGCTCATGGCCTGGCAGGACCACAAGATGTTGAGCAGCGCATTGTCCCCCGATGTCCGGCGATCACCACATCTAGTGCAGGTGTACCGCGCACCCACAAGTAAGCGTAGAACCTCCGCACCGGTCAACGAAGAAATCACAAGTTCTTGCGGTTTTTTCTGTTGACCCCCCAAGATGCGATTCCCCGCATGGGTCTTAACAAATTTACTTAGTCTGTTCAGAATCCGTGTACGAGCCCATGAAATGCGGTAGATAGCCCCACGGAGTCCCCCCGGAATCGATCCTGCCAAAGGAAGGAGATACGCCTTGGCACGTCTCGGCCGCGCCTCGCGCGGCGCTTCTCTCATGCTTGCCGGCTGCCTGCTGGCCCTGGCCACCGCTCCGGGCGCCGCCCGCGCGGGAAGCGTGCCCTATTTCCATGATTTCCTTGGCAAGACCTGCATCATGGAGGCCGATCTCGAGACCGCGTACCGCGAAGGGTTCAAGGGCACGCGGCCGCCGCCGCTGTGCATCGAGCAGCCCTGCGCCGACCTTCTGGACCGCGAAACCTACGACCGGGAGATTCTCGGCCGCCCGGCGAGCGAGGACGAATGGCAGTCCTATCTCGGCACGCGCGCGACCGTCTGCAGCAGCGAGGACCCCGATGCGCTCGCCCGGCTCCTGCCGGTCGATCCGCCCGCCGACCCGGTCGCCGTCACGCGTCTGGCCTCTGCCGCGGATTTCGACCTGCTCGCCCCGGTCGCGCCGTGGCAGGACGACAGCTGGCATTACGGCTCGCACCAGGTGGACCGCCCCGACGGCCAGCGCGGCCGCAGCGACCCGTTCGACCTGTTCACCCCCGGCGGGCTATTCGGCGGCGGGACGGGCTCGGGCTCGAACTCGGGCAGCAAGACCGGCGGCAGCACGGGCGGCGGCGGCACCTCGACCGTTCCGCAGACCCAGGTCGCCGGCGACAGCGAGAACAGCGATCCCGCCGTCGTCCCGGCGCTCCCGGCAGGCGCGGCGCTGGCCTCCGCCCTGGCGATGGCCGCCCTGCTGCGCCGCCGCGCGGCCCGCGCAGACTAGGTGTTTGATCCCACGGTTTGATGGTGTGATCCTTTCGAAGGAATGGAAGGATGCCCTATGGGACAAGTTCGTCACGGAAGCGCCACGATCCTCT
>NZ_JAATVU010000054.1 GCF_013184745.1 Mangrovicoccus sp. HB161399 | reverse complement strand
ATCTCGCTTATCCTCCTGAACTTACGTCAGAAAGATAGGTGCCCCGAATGCGCGGCCTGCATCAAAATTGAGTCAGAGCCCCCTTTCAGAGCCTATCGCCCGGATGCCGGGGGACTTTTCAATGCTGAGCCAAAGCCGCAAGCAGGCGGCGGTTCGGGACCCTCTCTGCCCGGCGGTTGCGCTCGGCTTCGCCGACCTGCCGCTCGAGCTCGGTGACGGGCCGCTCCAGTGTCCGCAGCATGCCGATGCCGTCGAAAAACCGCGCAGCAGACGAAAAGGACCCAAAGTTGGAACGTTGTTCCGCATGGCGCCAGGAACGCTGGAGCATTCGGAGCGCCATCGCGCAGGCTCGGAGCCGTTTCCACGGGAGCGGCGACGCGGGCATGCGTGGGATTTCCACCAAAATCTGTCGCCCGCGGTCGTGCAGGCCCGCGGCATCGCGATAGCCGGGTGCATCGACCTGTCGCCCTGGGCAATGCTGCCCGCCGCCAGCCTTTCGCCAGCCGCGTCAACTCTCTCGGTGCTCCAATGCCCAAGGATGGCAGCCTGGACCCGTCCGCCGCCAAGCATCCCGCCGATGCGGAAACGCCCCCGCCGGAAAGGCGGGGGCGCTGGATGTCCGTGTCCGGGGCGCAGCAGGCCGCGCCTCGATCAGTGGGCGGTGGTCGCTGCCGCCGCCGCGCCTGCCTGGGCCAGCGCCTGGGCGGCGGCCTCTTCGGCCTCCTCGTCCCATTCGATCGGCTCGGGCTGGCTGACCAGCGCGTGCCTCAGGACTTCGGTCACATGCGCGACGGGGATGATCTTCAGCCCCTCCTTCACGTTGTCCGGAATCTCCGGCAGGTCCTTGGCGTTCTCCTCGGGGATCAGCACCGTCTTGATGCCGCCGCGGAGCGCCGCCAGGAGTTTCTCCTTCAGACCGCCGATCGCCAGAACGTTGCCGCGCAGCGTCACCTCGCCGGTCATCGCGATGTCCTTGCGGACCGGGATGCCGGTCAGGACCGAGACGATGGAGGTCACCATCGCCACGCCTGCCGAGGGACCGTCCTTCGGCGTCGCGCCCTCGGGCACGTGGACGTGGATGTCCACCTTGTCGAAGCGCGGCGGCTTCACCCCGATGGCGGTCGAGATGGAGCGCACATAGCTGGACGCCGCCTCGATCGACTCCTTCATGACGTCGCCGAGCTTGCCGGTGGTCTTCATGCGGCCCTTGCCGGGCAGCTTCAGCGCCTCGATCGACAGCAGGTCGCCGCCCACCGAAGTCCAGGCAAGGCCGGTCACGACGCCCACCTGGTCTTCCTTCTCCGCCAGGCCGTAGCGGAACTTCTTCACGCCGAGATACTCTTCGAGCGACTCGGGCGTGACGTCGACCGTCTCGACCTCTTTCTTGACGATCCGTGTCAGCGACTTCCGCGCGATCTTGGCGACTTCGCGTTCCAGGTTCCGCACGCCCGCCTCGCGGGTGTAGTAGCGGATCACGTCGGTCAGCGCCTCGGGCTCGAGCTTGAACTCCTTCGCCTTCAGCCCGTGATTCTTGACCTGCTTGGGCACCAGATGGCGGGTCGCGATCTCGCGCTTCTCGTCCTCGGTGTAGCCCGCGACGGAGATGATCTCCATCCGGTCGAGCAGCGGCCCCGGCATGTTGTAGCTGTTGGCCGTGGTCAGGAACATCACGTCCGACAGGTCGTATTCGACCTCAAGGTAGTGGTCGACGAAGGTGCCGTTCTGTTCCGGATCGAGCACCTCCAGCATCGCCGAGGCGGGATCGCCGCGGAAATCCTGGCCCATCTTGTCGATCTCGTCGAGCAGGATCAGCGGGTTGGTGGTCTTGGCCTTCTTCAGCGCCTGGATGATCTTGCCGGGCATGGAGCCGATATAGGTCCGGCGGTGGCCGCGGATCTCGGATTCATCGCGCACGCCGCCCAGCGAGATGCGGATGAATTCGCGCCCGGTGGCCTTGGCCACCGACTTGCCCAGCGAGGTCTTGCCGACGCCGGGCGGGCCGACGAGGCAGAGGATCGGCCCCTTCAGCTTCTTCGAGCGCTGCTGAACCGCGAGATACTCGACGATGCGTTCCTTGACCTTCTCCAGGCCGTAGTGATCGTCGTCCAGGATGTCCTGCGCCTTGGCGAGGTCCTTCTTGACGCGGGATTTCACGCCCCACGGGATCGACAGCATCCAGTCGAGATAGTTGCGCACGACGGTCGCTTCGGCCGACATCGGAGACATCTGCCGCAGCTTCTTCAGCTCGGCATCCGCCTTCTCGCGGGCTTCCTTCGACAGCTTGGTCGCCTCGATGCGCTCCTCGAGTTCGGCGATCTCGTTCGCGCCGTCCTCGCCGTCGCCCAGCTCCTTCTGAATGGCCTTCATCTGCTCATTCAGGTAGTATTCCCGCTGGGTGCGCTCCATCTGGGACTTCACGCGGGTCTTGATCTGCTTCTCGACCTGCAGGACCGAGATCTCGCCCTGCATCAGGCCGTAGACCTTCTCCAGCCGCTCGGCGATCACCAGCGTCTCCAGAAGCTCCTGCTTCTGCTGGACGTCGACGCCCAGATGCCCCGCGACCAGGTCGACCAGCTTCGCCGGGTCATGGGTCTCGGCGACGGCGGTCAGCGCCTCTTCGGGGATGTTCTTCTTGACCTTGGCGTATTTCTCGAACTCGCCCGAGACCGAGCGCAGCAGCGCCTCGACCGCGGCGGTGTCGCCATGGGTCTCGTCGAGCACCTCGGCGGAGGCCTCGAAATAGTCGGGGTTGTCGAGATAGGCGGTGATCTTCACACGCTTGCGGCCCTCGACCAGCACCTTCACGGTGCCGTCGGGCAGCTTCAGGAGCTGCAGCACGTTGGCCAGCACGCCGATGCGGTAGATCGCGTCGGTAGACGGATCGTCCTCGCTGGCATCGATCTGCGAGGCCAGCAGGATCTGCTTGTCCTCGCGCATCACCTCTTCCAGCGCCTTGACCGATTTCTCGCGCCCCACGAAGAGCGGCACGATCATGTGGGGGAAGACCACGATATCGCGCAGCGGCAGGACGGGATAGGACGGGCTGAGGGTATCTGTCATGGTTCATCCTTCGTGGCAGCGGACGGGAGTCCCTAGGCTAGGCAACTCCCTCCTCTCCGGTAAGGTTTCGTACATGGTACGAAGCTCCCGGTCTTTCAAGCATCGCCAGAGCCTGCCCACCACCATGGATGGAATGCAGGGCGCTGGCAAGATGGCCCCGGAGACATTTCCGGAGCCTTCGGGACAAGGTTAACAGGGCCTTGCGAAGCGGCTGAAATTTAGCCGCAGCGCCCCTTTCCCGCGCGTCCCGCGGATGCGGCAGCGCGGCACAATGGCGGTTCCCCCTGCGGCGCTTCCGCGCTAAATGCGGCGCATGACCGAGCTCAAGTACATCTATTCGACCCGTGCCGCAGAGGGCACCATCCGTCCGGACTCCGCGCAGGAGGCGGTCCTGCCGGAGTTCGAGCGAATCCGCGCGGGGCTGAACGCGCCGCCGCCGAAGCGCGGGCTGTTCGGTCTGGGATCGAAGAAGGCGCCCGAGCCGGTCAAGGGGCTGTATCTCTGGGGCGGCGTCGGCCGCGGCAAGTCCTTCCTGATGGACCTCTTCGTCAGCCACGTGCAGGTGCCCAAGCGCCGCGTGCATTTCCATGCCTTCATGCAGGAAATCCACGCCGGGCTGAACGAGGCGCGCAAGGCGGGCGCCTCCGACGCGGTCGTGCCGGTCGCCGACAAGATCGCCGACGACGTGCGGCTGCTGGCCTTCGACGAGATGACCATCACCGACATCACCGACGCAATGATCGTCGGACGCCTGTTCGAGCGGCTGTTCGAGCGCGGCGTGACCGTGGTGACGACCTCCAACCGCCATCCCGACGATCTCTATAAGGACGGGCTGAACCGCCAGCTCTTCCTGCCCTTCATCCAGGAGATCAAGGAACGGCTAGTGGTCTGGGAACTGGTCTCTCCCACCGATTACCGCCAGGACAGGCTGGCGGGCGAGCAGGTCTATTTCCATCCCGCCAACGCCGCCGCGCGCGAGAAGATCGACGCGATCTGGCACGAGATGACCGGCGCGCCGCGGGTGCGCGGCGACGCGCCCACCAAGGGAACGCGGATGGCCGAGCAGCGCCACCGCAGCGGCGAGGAGCTGGTGCTGAAGATCAAGGGCCGCGACGTCGTGATCCCGCGGTTCCGCAACGGCGTCGGCCGCGCCTCCTTCTGGGATCTGTGCAGCGCCATGCTGGGCCCGGGCGACTACCTGGCGATCGCGGGCGCCGTGCGGGTGCTGATCCTCGAGGACGTGCCCCGGCTGGGCATGGAGAAGTTCAACGAGGCGAAGCGCTTCGTCACGCTGGTCGACGCGCTCTACGAGGCGAAGGTCAAGCTGATCGTCTCGGCCGCCGACGAACCGGAGCGGCTCTACATGGACGGCACCGGCAGCTTCGAGTTCGAGCGCTCCGCCAGCCGCCTGCGCGAGATGCAGGACAAGGATTGGGCGACGGATCCGGGTTGACGCCCCCGGTTCCGCCTCCCTGCCCCGGCGCTGGCCGGGGCTGACGACGGACGTACCGGAAATCCGGGAAGGGATCCGCCGGAAACCGGCAGCATCGCTAATGCAGCCCTAACGCCCTGCGGCGCGCTCCAGCGCCGGATAGCGGAAGCCGAGCGCCGCGCCGCGGGCGATGTAGGACACGCATTGCGCCGCCCAGAGCCCGTGATTGCCGAAGACCGGGATCAGCGCGAAGGCGGCGCCGAAATAGACGGCCGTGGCCACCAACATCATGTTGCGCATGTCGCGCCCGCGGGTCGCGCCGATGAAGATGCCGTCGAGCATCCAGGGCGCCACGCCGAGAACGGGCACCAGCGCCATCCATGGCAGGTATTCGCGTGCCTCCTCGCGCACCAGCGGCGCGGTGGTCATCAGGTCGATCAGCGTCCCGCCCGCCATCGCGAAGCCCAGCGTCAGCAGCGCGCCGACGGCCAGCCCCCACTGGCTGCACATCACCGCGGCGCGGCGCAGCCGCCAGCGGTCGCGCGCACCCATCGCCTGGCCGACCAGCGTCTCCACCGAGAAGGCCAGCCCGTCCAGCGCGAAGGCGGTGATCGAGATGAACTGCATCAGGATCTGGTTCGCTGCCAGCGGCACCTCGCCGAAGGCCGGCGAGAAGAAGAAGACGAAGCTGATCACCACCGACAGCAGCAGCACCGAGCGGATCATGATGTCGGCATTGACCGAGGCCATGTTGGCCAGCCGCGCGCGGTCGAAGATCCGCGCCCGCCCGCGCCAGGCAGCGCCGCGGAAGGCGTCGCGGCAGAACCACAGGCCCACCGCCAGCCCGGCCCATTCGGCGGCGAAAGTCGCCCAGGCCACGCCCTCGACGCCCCAGCCGAGGCCCAGCACGAACCACAGGTCCAGCAGGATGTTGACGCCGTTGATCGCCACCTGCCCGACCAGCACGGCGCCCGCGCGCTCGTTTGCGATCAGCCAGCCGATGATGCCGTAGCTGGCGATGATCGCCGGGGCCGACCAGATGCGGATCGCGCAATAGGCGCGGGCCATCTCCTGCACGTCCGGCGTCGCTGTGGACAGCCCGAAGGCAAGATGGAACAGAGGCAGCTGCAGCGCGATCAGCGCCAGCCCCGCCGCGCCGCCGATCAGCAGCGCCCGGACGAGCAGCGCCACCAGTTCGCCGCGGTCGCCCGCGCCGAGCGCCTGCGCGGCCATGCCGGTCGTGCCCATCCGGAGGAAGCCGAAGATCCAGTAGAAGGCGTTGAGCAGCGCCGCGCCCACTGCGACGGCGCCGATCGGGGCGGCCGCGCCGAGCTGGCCGACGACGGCGGTGTCGACCGCGCCGACCAGCGGCACGGTGGCGTTCGACAGGACCATCGGGCCGGCGATCCGCCAGACCCGTGCATGGGTCAACGGCGCCGCCGCGACCGCGTCACTCATCCTGCGGCATCAGGAAATGCCCGGTGGCCTGGGCAAAGAGGCGGCTGCGGTTGTCCTGCCAGGCCTCGACATGGACCGAGGCATAGCGGCGGCCCGACCGGTTCACCCGCGCCCGCGCATAGGCATCGCGCGGCAGGCCCGGCCGCAGGAAATCGGTGGTGAAGTCGATCGTCTTGGGCATGCGCAGCCGGAAGCCGGGATCGCGCAGCGCCTCGACCGTGACCTCGCCGGTCTCGATCTGCTGCCAGAGCGGCCCCCAGGCCAGCTCGATCAGCGCGGTGACCTCCAGGAAGGCCGAGGTGACGCCGCCATGCAGCGCCGGGCCCTGCGGATTGCCGATCAGGTGCGGCGCGTAGTTCAGCAGGCCGGTCAGCTCGTCGCCGCGCCGCTCCATGGTCGCGCCGATGAAGCGCATGTAGGGGATCCGCGCCTCCAGCGCCTTCAGCGCGGCGTCGCGGCGTTCCTTGACGACTTGCATCGGTTCCGGGCTCATTGTCCTGCCCCCCTGCGTCCGCTGGCGGTGAAGGCCCCGGTGGCGGCCGCGACCGGGCGGTCCCCGTCACCCTCGGTCCAGGCCTGGGCGCGCACGAAGGCGACCGTGCGGGTCACGTGATAGCATTCGGCGCGGGCGAAGATGGTCCTGCCGGGCTGGGCGGGGCGCATGTAGTCGATCCTCAGATCCAGCGTCGCCGTCGTCGCCTCCAGCATGTCGGGATGGGTGATCACCGCCCCGCCGCAACAGGTGTCCATCAGGGTCGAGACCGCGCCGCCATGGATCACCCCGGTCTCGGGATCGCCGACCAGCTCTGCGGACCAGGGCATGGACAGCACCGCCACGCCCGGCTCGACATGCTCCACCTTCAGCCCCAGCGCGCGCGCCTGCGGCAGCTCCTCGGTGAAGCTCTTCATTTCTTCGAAAGCATCAGGGCCCATGGCGATTCTCCTGTGCCAGATATTGTGGCAAAGAGGCGTCAGGTCCATATCCATGACGTAGGGTCCGTGACGCAGCGTGCCGAATTGCCTCAGCCGGACCGCCCGGATAGCGTCCAGACAAGGGAGGACCGACATGACAGCCGATTGCGGCGGGAGTCCGCGACTCAACTTCAAGGAGATGTGCGCGAAATTCGACGTGACGCCGCGCACGCTGCGCTATTACGAGTCCATCGAGCTGCTGTTCCCCGAACGCGAGGGATCGGCCCGGTTCTACGGGCCGCGCGAACTTGCCCGCATGACGCTGATCCTCCGCGGCCGCCGCTTCGGCTTCGCGCTCGAGGAGATCCGGCAGTGGCTGCTCATCTACGAGGAGAAGGGCACCGATGCCCAGATGCAGGCCTGGGCCGAGCTTGCGACTCGCCAGCTGGAGACCCTGGAGGAGCAGCGCCGCCAGCTGGGCGAGACCATCGAAGAGCTGCGCGAACTCCGCGACCAGGCCGCCGCGCGGCTGTCCCGCCATGACCTGGATGCATAGCTTACCCTTGGTCACTTACCTGCAACTTGTTTTGACACGCCAATTCTTTGCCGTGACGTGACGTTCCGCTTACGTAGGGGTCAAGTGGTGTTGTAACCGCCTTACGCAGAGTACATGTGCCGCCGTGTCTACTGGCGGAAACAAGAGAAAAAGCAATGACGCAAGAAGAAACGATGACCATCCGTGCCATGTGCGACGCCTTCGGCGTGACCGCGCGTGCGCTGCGGTTTTACGAGTCGAAGGAACTGCTCGGACCGATCCGCATCGGCCAGAAGCGGCTCTACACGAAGCGCGACCGCGCTCGGCTGAAACTGATCCTGCGCGGCAAGCGCTTCGGCTTCAGCCTCGAAGAGATCCGCCAGCTCCTCGACCTCTACGATCCGAACGACCGCCACGGCATCCAGATGCGCGAGGCCATGCGCCTCGGCCGGGTGCACCTGGCGGAGATGACCGAGCAGCGCGACGCGCTGAACCAGGCAATCAACGACCTGCAGCAACAGCTCGACTGGGGCGAGGAGCAGATCGCGGATCTGGGAAAGACTGAGGCGGCCTGAGCCGCTTGGCGCAGCCCCCCGTCCAAGAGGGGGCGCGCCGCTTTTTCGGAGGCCGGACCGAGCGGTCCGGATAGCAGGGAGAGAGACCATGCCGAGCTATGCGGCGCCCACCCGGGACATCCAGTTCGTGCTGCAGGACGTGCTGCGGCTGGGCGAGAGCCCGCTGCCGGGCCATGCCGATCTGGATGCGGACTTCACCGCCCAGGTCCTGGAAGAGGCCGGCCGCCTCGCCGTCGAGGTGCTGGCGCCGCTGAACCCGGTCGGCGACCGGCAGGGCTGCCGGCTGGAAAACGGCGTGGTGCGCACGCCGGACGGCTTCAAGGAGGCCTACCGCGCGATCTGCGACGGCGGCTGGATCGGCCTCGACTGCGACCCGGATTACGGCGGCCAGGGCATGCCCTACGTGCTGAACTGCGCGGTGGGCGAGATGTTCGTCTCCGCCAACATGGCCTTCAACATGTACCAGGGCCTCAGCCACGGCGCGATCTCGGCGATCCATGCCCATGGCTCGGACGAGCAGAAGGCCACCTACCTGCCGAAGATGGTCGAGGGCAGCTGGTCGGGCACGATGAACCTGACCGAGCCGCATTGCGGCACCGATCTGGGGCTGATCCGCACCAGGGCGGAACCGCAGGCGGACGGCAGCTATTCGATCACCGGCCAGAAGATCTGGATTTCGGCGGGCGAGCACGACCTCACGGACAACATCATCCATCTGGTGCTGGCCAAGATCCCCGGCGGACCCGAGGGCGTGAAGGGGATCAGCCTCTTCATCGTGCCGAAATTCCTCGTCAACGAGGACGGCTCCCTCGGCGACCGCAACGGCGTGACCTGCGGCGGGCTCGAAGAGAAGATGGGGATCCACGGCAACGCCACCTGCGTGATGCATTACGACGGGGCCAAGGGCTTCCTGATCGGCGAGATGCACAAGGGCATGCGCGCCATGTTCACCATGATGAACGAGGCAAGGCTGGGCGTCGGGCTGCAGGGACTGGCGCAGGGCGCGGTCGCCTACCAGAACGCTGCCGCCTTCGCGAAGGACAGGCTGCAGGGCCGCGACGTGACCGGCGCCAAGAACCCGGGCGGTCCGGCCGATCCGATCATCGTCCACCCTGACGTTCGGCGCGGGCTTATGATGCAGAAGAGCTTCGTCGAGGGCGGCCGCGCGCTCGTCCTCTGGGGGGCGACGCTGATCGATGCGGCCCATTCGGGCGACGACGACGCCGAGGCGCTGATCTCGCTGCTGACCCCGGTGATCAAGGGCTTCCTGACCGACAAGGGCTTCGAGACCGCGGTGCTGGCGCAGCAGACTCTGGGCGGCTCGGGCTTCACCCGCGAGTGGGGGCTGGAGCAGTTCGTCCGCGACGCCCGCATCACCATGATCTACGAGGGCACCAACGGGGTGCAGTCGCTCGACCTCGTGGCGCGCAAGCTGCCCGCGCAGGGCGGCAAGGCGCTGATGGCCTTCTTCGAGATGGTCAAGGCCTTCTGCAGGGAGAATGACGGCGAGGAGATGGCCGCCTTCACCGGCCCGCTCAAGGCCGCGTCGAAGGACCTGCAGGCGGCGGGCATGTTCTTCATGCAGTCGGGCATGAAGGATCCGAACGCGGCGCTGTCCGGCAGCTACGACTTCATGCATCTCTTCGGCCATGTCGCGCTCGGCCTGATGTGGGCGCGGATGGCGAAGGTGGCGCTGGAGAAGCTCGCGGCCGATGACGGCGATCCGGCCTTCTGGCAGGCCAAGCTGGCAACCGCCCGCTTCTACATGGCGCGCCAGCTGCCCGCGACGGCCATGCATCTTGCGCGCATCCAGTCGGGGGCGGAACCGGTCATGGCGCTGGAGGCGGAGGCGTTCTGAGCCGCCCCGTCCCGGCCGCCGCGTCGGCACCTTCTCCGGTCCTCGAGGCTCAGCGCAGGATCGGCGGCGCGTCCGGATTCATGCCGGGCGCGGCGCGCTGCACCCGCTCGGCAGGTTTCGGCAGGTCGAAGCGCAGACCGACCTTGGCCAGCTGCGGCGCGATCCCGTCCGATGCCGGGAAGAAGGCCACGTCCAGTTCGCCCGCCGCAAGCCCGGAGAAGATCAGCGCCTCGTGCACGGCGCGTGCCAGCGCGGGCTCCGCACCGGGCACCGCATCGACGAAGGCCAGCAGGTGGCCGTTGCGGCCGTCGGCATAGGTGACGCCCACCAGATAGGCCAGATCGGCCAGCCCGCCAGCCGATGCCAGCTTGCCGTCGAGCCCCTCGACCAGCGCTTCCGGCAGCCCCTTCGGCGCACGCACTTCCGACGGGCGCGCCTCGCCCTCCTCGGGACGGTGCTGCAGCTGCTCGTTGAGCCAGTCGACCGCCTCGGGCATCAGGATGATCGCCGAGGGCGCCACGTCGAGATTGACCCCCAGCCCGATCCCCTGCCCGGCCAGCATCTCGACCAGCACGCGGCCGGACATGCCGGCATAGGGCGCGATCTCGCCGGCGAACTCGGCCAGCCGCGCCTCGCGGTCGAAGACCAGCACGATCTGCCCCGATTCCACGTCGAAGACCCGCGGGGTGATCCTGTCGCCCTCGGCCTCGCGGTCGAGCAGCAGGAACAGCTCGGACGCGCCGAGCGTGCCGTAGAATCCAAGCCTCGCCGCATCCTCTTCGGGTGCGGCCTCCATCTTCGCATGGGCCAGGTCGAGCGGGGTCAGTTCGGCGGCATCGGTCATGGCAGGGGTCCTCCGGAGACTTCGCAGAACGTACTTTGCTGCCATGCAGCATGCAAGCGGACCCGATGAAGCGGGCTAGAGCGCCTCCATCGCGCGGGCCAGCGCGATGTCCTTCTCCGTCAGCCCGCCGGCGTCATGGGTGCTCAGCTCGACCTCGACCCGGTTCCAGACATTGCGCCAGTCGGGATGGTGGTTGGCCGCCTCGGCGGCGAAGGCCACCCGGGTCATGAAGGCGAAAGCCTCTGGAAATCCACGGAATCTGAAACTCTTGGCAATGGCGCCGGCGTCTCCGATCCGGCTCCAGCCCGCCTCGGCGAGGTCCGGGGCGATCTCCGCCAGCGGCGTTTCCGGCGCAATCAGTTCGGTCATGTCATGTCCCTCCTGTCCTGCTGGACGACCTAGCGCCCGCAGCCGCGCGCGCCAGCCCGCCCCCGTCGATGCCGCGGCGCGGCCAGAATGCAACAGGCCGCGCCGCTGTCACACCGGCGACACAGAGAATCGCTACCTCTGGCTGAAACCATGCGAGCGAGGACATGTCAGGCCAGCTTCCCCCCATGCGGTTCACGGGCGCGCGCATCCTGCGCGACGGCGCCCTGCAGGAACGCTCCATCGCGATTGCCGAGGGGCGGATCACCAAGGGTCCGCTGCCGGCCGTCGACATGAGCGGCTACCTGATCCTGCCGGGCGTGATCGACATGATGGCCGCCCGCCCGCTGCGCCGCGGCGGCTGGGACAGCTGCACGCAACTTCTCGAAGCCGCCGACAGGACCGGCGCCGCCCATGGCGTGACCACCCAGTGCCTGCAGCAGGGATGGTCCTGGGAGGGCCCCTCGGAATCGCCCGAAGCGGCGGAGGAACTAGCCGCTGCGCTTGCCGGGATGGCCGGGAAGACGCTGACCGACCTGCGGCTGGCACTGCGGATCGAGCACGCAATGGCCCGCAGCACGATGCGCATCCTCGAGCTGGTGCGCGGCAGCGGGATCGAGCTGGTGCTGTTTTCCAACCGCGCCGCGACGGCCCGCGACCTGCGCGATGCCGATCCGCCGGGCTTCGCGGCGCTGGCCGCGCGCACCGGCCGGGATGCTGCGGCGCTGTCGGAGGTGCTCGACGGGCTGGCCGCAGGCGCGCCGTCGGTGCCGCGGGCGCTCTGCGACCTGGCCGAGCAGTTCGACACCGCCGGGGTGATCTACGGCTCCGCCGAGGACGAGAGCGGCGAGGCCCGCGAACACCATTCGATGATCGGCGCCGGGCTCTGCATGACGCCGTCCAGCTACCGCGCGGCGGCGGCGGCGCGGGCGGTCTGCGATCCGGTGGCCATATCGGCGCGCGAGCTGACCGAGCAGCTGCAGACCCGCACGCTCGACCCCGAGCAGCTGGCGCGCTGCGACGCCATCGTCTCCGACGGGGCGCGGATGCCGCTGGCAGATCTGGCCCTCCACCTCGCCGAAACCGGTATCCTGCCGCTGCCGCGGGCCTGGGCGCTGGTTTCCGACCACCCGGCACGGCTGCTGCGCCTGCCCGGCCGCGGGCGGCTCGATCTGGGCGCGCGGGCGGATCTGGCCTTCGTCAACGAGGCGACGGGAAAGGTGGAGGCGACGGTCTGCGGCGGACGGCTGTCGCATCTCTGCGGCGCGGCCGCTGTCCGTTTCCTCGGCAATGCCCGGCCGCGGCAGATGGCGGCCGAGTAGCTGCGCCCCGGCCTCAGCCCCGGGCGGAGGCCACGGCTTCGGCCAGGCGCTGCGCCAGGCCGCGCGGCGGCACGTTTGCCAGCAATTCGATGCACAGGCCCAGAAGGCGGTCCTCCTGCGGCGCGGGCGACAGCTCCTGCGCCATGGCCTCGCGGACCGGGACCGGCAGGGACATGGCGGGAAAGCCAGCCCGGGTCCTGGCCCCCAGCACCGGCATGGGATGGATCTCCGTGCCGGCGGAGACCGAGGCGACCGGCCAGGACCCGACCTCGACATAGCGGCGCATCACCAGCGGCGGCACGGCATCGGCGCGCTTGACCAGCGCCTCGAACCGGCCGCGATAGCCGAAGAATTCCGGCCGGACATAGTCCAGCATCTCGGCATCCCATTCCTGCGACCGGCTCATCTGCAGGCTGGCGCGCGGCATCTGCCAATCCGGCAGGAGCGGCATGGCGTTGTCCAGGTCGAAGGTCAGCCGCGCGGTTTCCCTGCCGATGTTGCGCAAAATCAGGTTCCATTCGCCCGGCTCGGCACGGTTGCGGCCGAAGGCGGACAGCGCGAAGGTCGGCGCGAAGCCGATGACATGCGACAGGCGCGCTGCCGCCGTGCCGCTGCGCGGATCGGCGCAGACCTTGGCGGCAAGCCCGCCATTGCCGGTCCGGATTTCGCTGCAGCCCTCCTCCTGCTGTCGGCCGGTTACGATGTCGAGCCGCTCTCCCGACTGCGCCTGAAGCGACAGCGCGAGCGGCCCGCAAGCGCCGGATCCGGCGGATTGCTGCAGGTCGAGGAAAACCGGCGCGCTGCGCTTCTTTGGCAGGAGCAGGTCCATCCGCACCGCCCGGCCGGGCTGCAGGATGACGCTGGCATCGGCATATTCCTGGACGAAGCCGAGCTCGCCGACCAGCAGCGCGCCGCGCCCGGTGATCATCGAGAAGCGCTTCATCTCTTCCGAGAGCGCGCATTCCAGCCGCCGGATGGCGTTGCGGTCGAGGCCGAGCCCGGCGAGATCGAGCTGCAGCAGGAAGGGCCGTTCGCAGAGCGGGCGCGACAGCGCCTCCATGACGCCCTGCAGCCCCAGCAGGATCAGCGCGCCGGCCATCTCTCCGCCGATGCCGGGGGGAAGCTGCCAGCCGAGAGTCCAATGCGCGGGACCGCCCGCGGCCGGGAACGGTCCCGAGATCCGCCCGGCATCGAGCCAGGCCCGCGCGCCGCCTTCCGCGGCCAGCGGCACCTGAAGCCTGCGCACCGGACCGCGCCCCGCCCGTCCGGCCGCTACGGACAGCAGCAGCGGCACGTCCCGCGGCACGGCCTTCCAGCAGCTCCACCCCGCGCGGCCGAAGGAGGTTTTCCCGAGCGGCGGCAGCGGCATCGCCAACGGCTCCGGCGGCATATCCGACAGCCGGACGGCGTAGCCCGAGCGCGACGGCCTCAGCCAGGCCCCCGGCTCGCTGTCCAGCAGGGCGAAACCGGTGCCGTCCCCGCCGTCGCGCGACCGGACCAGCCAAGCCTGCGGCCGCGGAAGGAACGCGCCGTGGCGGCGGCTCCAGCCGCCGTCGCGATATGTGCCCAAGTCAGAACTCGCCATGACAGAACTTTCCAGCTCCCCAGCTTCTGCATTGATCATATCAGCATCACGCACCTGTGACGTCCATGCGGGAAATCATCCAGCCGGCATCCGGACGCTCTCACCTGCCCGATAGCCTGCCACTGCAATGGTGACCGTGGCATTAAGGGTTGCCGGAAAGGCGTTGCACGATGAAATCGCACAGGAATCGGGCAGGCTTGCCCAGACAGGGCGGAGTGCGACTCATCGCAGCTCCGGGCAGCGGGCCCTGCCGGAGGGCATCCGTCAGCGCAGAAGGTCGCTGCGATAGGCCCCCGGCGCCCGTCCGGTCCAGCGGCGGAAGGCGTTGGTGAAGCTGCTCTGCTCGGAATAGCCCAGCAGGAAGGCGATCTCGGCGAGGCTCAGCGTGCGGTCCGACAGCATCAGCTGCGCCTTGCGCCGCCGCACGTCCTCGACCAGCTCGCGGTAGCCCTGCCCCTCCTCGGCCAGGCGGCGGGTCAGCGTCCGCACGCTCAGCCCCAGGTCCTCGGCGATCAGCGCGACCGGCGGCGCGCCACCCTCGGGAAGATGCTCCAGCACTGCGCTTTCGACCCGGTGCAGCAGCCCCTCCTCGGGTTCGGGCGCGTCGCGCAGCAGCAGTTCGCCGTAGCGCTGCAGGTGCTTCAGCAGGTCGGGATCGTGCCGCCGCAGGGGCAGCGCCAGCGCCGCCGCGCCGAAGGTCAGGACCAGCCGCTCGCCGCCGGTATCCACCGGGCAGCCCCAGAGCCGCGCCAGCCGCGCCTCGTGGCCGCGCGCCGCCGAGGGCAGCTGCACGGCATCCGGGACCAGCGCGGTCCCGGTCGCGTTGCGGAAATCGGCGATCACCGAGGAGACCGCGAATTCCTGGTAGGCGGCGAGCTGAAGCACCCAGGGGTCGATGCTGCGGAGGATCCAGCGCCCGGTCTCGCCCTCGCGCGAGAAGTCCATCTGCAGCCCCGGCCGGGTCAGCCGCAGCAGCCGCGCCGTCGCCGCCATCGCGTCGCCGAGGCTGCGCGAGCCATGGAAGACATAGCTGACGATGGTGCTGGTCCGCCCCGGCATGCGCAGCCCCAGCTCGGCGGCGAAATAGGGATTGCCCATCTGCTCGGCGAAGGCGTGGAAGAACAGCGCCTCCTGCCGCTGGCCGATGGCGGCATCCTCGCCCTCGATGTCCGCCTCCTCCAGCCCGGCGGCGGCCAGCACCCGCGCCAGCAGGTTCGGACCCGCGCCGGAGACCTGGATCGCGCTGCGCACCCAGTCGGCCGGAACGGTGAAATCGCCGGTCCCTGCCCCGGCCGCGATCATCGCCGCGCCCTCGCGAAGCGCCGCGCCCCCGGCGCCGCCGTCACCCCGTGCAGCAGCGCGCTGATCCAGACCGCGTTGACCGCCAGATGCAGGATCGGCACCGCCTGCAGCGGATCGATGTCGGGCACCACCAGGAGCGCGAAGAGCGCCGTGGCCAGCCCGCGCGGCCCGAACCAGCCGAAGAAGATCCGCGTCCCCGGATCGGCATCGGTGCCCGCCAGCGACAGCCAGATCGCCAGCGGCCGCACCACGAAGAGGCTGAGCAGGATCACCGCCAGCATCCGCCAGTCCAGATAGGCCACCGCCTCGGGCATCAGGCCCAGCCCGATCAGCAGGAAGGCCGCCCAGGCCAGGATCTGCCCCTCCCCCTCGGCAAATTCGAAGATGAAGTCGGAGCGCGCGGTGGCGACATGGCCGAAGACCAGCCCGCCGGTGAAGGCGGCGATGAAGCCGTTGCCGCCGATCAGGTCGGCCAGAACGTAGCAGGCCGCGGCCATGGCCAGCGTGGCGATGCCCTCGAAGGCTTCCGAGGTGGTGCCTTTCGCAGAGGCGAGGTTCAGCAGCCGCGCGCCGATCCAGCCGACCGCGATCCCGGCCGCCGGTCCCAGCAGCACCTGAGCGGCCGCGAAGCGCAGCCAGTAGCCGGTCTCCTGCGTCTCCACCCCGGCGGCAAGGCTGGCCAGCATCAGCACGACCGGCAGCGCCAGCCCGTCATTCAGCCCGCTTTCCACGGTCAGCGCCTGGCGCTGGCGCTCGGGCACCTCCGGGTTCGATACCACCGCCTGTCCCAGCGCGGCATCGGTCGGCGCCAGGATCGCCGCCGAAAGCGCCGCCGCCGCCAGCGGCCAGTTCGGCGCCAGCGCGGCGATCATCCCCGTGCCGAACAGGATCGCCAGCGGCATGCCCACCAGCAGCATCCGCACCGGCCATTGCCGGTGGCTGCGCAGCTTGCGCAGGTCGGTGCGCGCCGCGTCGAGGAAAAGCAGCACGACCAGCGCCACCTCGGCCACGGCATGCAGCACATGGACTACCTCTGCTTCGCCGGAGCCCCCCGCCTGCGCCAGCAGGTATCCCATCAGGATGAACACGATCGGGGCGGTCACGATGGTCCGCGACAGGCGGCGCGCCATCAGGCAGTAGCCGGCCGTGACGATCGCGATGATGAGCGTGGCAGTCATGCGGGTCTCCGGATCTTCCAGTCTCTGCCGCAGGATAGGACAGCTCCGCGGCTGAGGTAAGCGTCCTGTCTGCCGCAAGGGCAGCAATGCGGCCAGCATGCGCGCCGGGGCTTGATGTTTCGTTCCCGAGACCCGAGATCCCTGCGGGAACCACAGGAGACGCAAGCATGACCGACGCGACGAAGGAAAAGGACGACGCGCTGTCCCGCCTGACCCCGGAACAGTACCGCGTGACCCAGCAGAACGGCACCGAGCGGCCCTTCGCCAATCCCTACTGGGATCTGAAGGAGCCCGGGCTCTATGTCGACGTGGTCTCGGGCGAGCCGCTCTTCGCCTCGGTCGACAAGTTCGACAGCGGCACCGGCTGGCCGAGCTTCACCCGCCCGGTCTTCGGCGATGCCGTGACCGAGCACCGCGATGCCAGCCACGGCATGGTCCGGGTCGAGGCGCGCTCCGCCGGGGCGGACAGCCATCTGGGCCACGTCTTCCCGGACGGGCCGCGCGAGGCGGGCGGCATGCGCTACTGCATCAATTCCGCCGCTCTGCGCTTCGTGCCCCTCGCCGAACTGGAGGCCGAGGGCTACGGCGCCTTCGCCGAGCTCTTCGGCGGCGCGGAGCCCTGATCCTGCCCCGGTCCGCTGGATTCGCGTAAAACCCCGCGGATTCAGCGGTCCCGGCCCATGGCCCCGGCAACCTCCCGGAAAGGCTCCGTCCGCCACGATGCTGCCACATTTCCGCGGGCAACCGCGCGGGCGCAGGAGGACGGGACATCATGCGGAGACGGAAGATCGCGGCGGCAGCTCTGCTGGCCGCAGCCCCCCTTGCGGCAGGGGGGGCGGAGCTCTGCCAGGGCTTCGGACCGCAATCGCCGCGCGACATCTCGCAGAAGGCGGGCGCGAACCAGCGGGTCTTCAACCTCGCGCCGCAGCCTTGGGCGATGAACCTGTGCAACATCCACACCCATACCTATGCGGAGCACAAGGGACCGGGTTTCAGCCTGCCCGCCCCGCCGCCGGAAATGGCCGATGCCGCCCAAGGCGCGGTGGAGATGGCCGCCAGCAGCCATGGCAGCGACGGCCATGGCGCGGCGCCCGCCGCAGCGGCTGCCCATGCCGAGCCGAAGGCCGGCTGGATGTGCAACGAAGCCGCCATGCTTTCGACGGCGGAACGCTCAGACCCCTGGGCCGGCGTCGGTCCTTTCGGCAATGTCGCGCCGGGCGACACGGTCGAGGTGCACTGGGTCTTCACCTCCTGCGACGTGGCGCCGGGCAAGAGCCTGGGCGCCTGCGTCAGCGATGCCTGCGTGAACCCGCAGCTGCGGGTGGAGGCCCAGGTGTTCATGCTGGTGAACGACCCCGAGGCCACCAGCTTCTCCGCCTTCGCCTATGCCGGGACGCAGCGCGGCGGGTTCCACCAGCCGAACGCGCTGCCGGCCGGAACCGGAGAACCGGTGGTCTATCACGGCTCCACCACCGGCCCGAGCTATACCGGGGCCGCATGCTCGCCCTACCAGGTGACCTGGAGCGTGCGCCCCGCCTGCATGAAGCTGAACCTGCTGTCGCTGCATGCCTGGGCCGCGGGGGGCAATGCCTTCGAGGAGGATCACAGCCACGGCGTGCGGGAGCTGGTGACCTCCGAGGAGCTGCTCGCGCCGATCCCCTGACGCGAGGCCGACGGTCAGTCCCCGAGGATCTCCACCGGGCGTTCCCACTGGATCAGCACGACGCAGCCGGGTTCCGACCAGACCGAATGCTCCGTGCCTTCCGGGTTCAGGATAAGGCTGCCCGTGCCGTAGCTGCCGCGCTCGTCCGACTGGGTGCCTTCGAGCACGAGGATGGTCTCCAGCCCGGCATGGCGGTGGCGCGGCACCCGCGCGCCGGGAGCGTAGCGCAGGAGCGCAACGGCCGGATCTTCGCGCCGGAGATGGCATATCTCGACGCCCTCGCGGAAGAATTCGAACTCCTGCGCGGCATAGCCGGTGGCGAGGCCGGGAAAGGCGGTCTTCTCGGTCATTGCAGGGCCTCCGCGATCTTGGCGGTGGGGGCGGTCCAGCCGACGATCGCGCCCTGGGCGCGGATCATGGCAAGGGCAGCCGCCTTGAATTCCGGGAAATAGCTGGCGGTGGCATCCTCGGCGAGCAGGCAGAGGAAGCCGCGGTCATTGGCCTCGCGCATCGTGGTCTGGACGCAGACCTCGGTGGTGACGCCGGCGAAGACCAGCGTGTCGATGCCGAGACGGGCGAGGTCGTCCGGCAGCGAGGTCGCGTAGAAGGCGCCCTTGCCGGGCTTGTCGATGACGATCTCGCCCTCGGCGGGATAGAGCTCGGGCACGATGTCGGCGCCCGGCTCGCCTGCGATCAGGATGCGGCCCATCGGGCCTTCGTCGCCGATCCGCAGGGACGGCCTGCCGCGGGTCCGCTTTGCGGGCGGACAGTCCGACAGGTCCGGCGCGTGGCATTCGCGGGTATGGATCACCGGCAGCCCTGCATCGCGGAAGGCCGCGATCAGCGCGGCCACGGTCGGCACGATGGCGGCGCAGGGGGCGATGTCGTTGCCCAGCGTCTCGCCGAAGCCGCCCGGCTCCAGGAAGTCGCGCTGCATGTCGATGACGACCAGCGCCGTCTTCTCGGGATCGAACTCGAAGGCGAAGGGCTCTGCGGAGGGGATGACGGCCATCATTGGTGCCCCGCCATGTAATGGCCGATCGTGGCGGTGTCGGCCCCGGCGATCGGCGTCTCGTAGGCGATGCGCCCTTCGGACATGACCAGCACCCGGTCCGCCAGCTCCAGGATCTCGTCGAGGTCCTCCGAGATCAGCAGCACGGCGGCACCGCGGTTGCGCGCATCCATGATCCGCGCGCGTATCTCGGCCACGGCGGTGAAATCGAGGCCGAAGCAGGGGTTCGCAACGATCAGCAGGTCCACCCGTCCGGTCAGTTCCCGCGCCAGCACCGCGCGCTGGACATTGCCGCCCGACAGCGAGGCGATCGGGCTTTCCAGAGAGGCGGTCTTGACCTTGTACTCGCCCACCAGCCGGTCGGCGAGCGCCTTCATGGCGGAGGGCTTCAGCCAGAAGCGGGTGCCCTCGCCATTCGCGTCGAAGCTCCTGAGCGCGATGTTCTCGGCCACGCTCATCTTCGGCGCGCAGGCATTGTGCAGCGGCTCCTCCGGCAGGACGCGCACGCCGAGCGTCCGGGTCTCGGACCGCGTCGCGGTATAGGGCGTGCTCTCGACCGTCATCGTCCCGGCCTCCAGCGGACGCTGGCCTGTCAGCATCTCCATCAGCTCGGTCTGGCCGTTGCCGGAAATGCCCGCGATGCCGACGATCTCGCCCTTGGCGACCTCCAGCCGCTCGATCAGGATGTCCTTCAGGCCCGAGCGGTCGCGCGCCTTGGCGCCGTCGAGCGCCAGCACGGTTTCGCCCCTCTGCCCCGAGCGGGCGGCAGGCTTGGCCAGGCTCTGCCCGCCCATCATCATGTCGGCCATGGCCTGGTGCGACAGGTCGGCGACCCGCCCCTGCCCGACCAGCCGGCCCCGGCGCAGCACCGAGACGTCGTCGGCATAGGCGGTCACCTCGCGGAACTTGTGGCTGATCATCAGCACCGAGATCTCGCCGGCCTCGCAGAGACCGCGCACATGGCCCAGGACCTCGTCGGCCTCGTCCGGGGTCAGCACCGAGGTCGGTTCGTCGAGGATCAGGAAGCGGCGCCCGAGATAGAGCTGCTTGAGGATCTCCAGCTTCTGCTTCTCGCCCGCGGAGAGCGTCCGCACCGGCCGGTCGAGCGGCACGGCGAAGGGCATCCTCTCCATGAAGGCGCCCAGATCGGCGCGTTCCTTGCGCCAGTCGATGATCTTCGGCGCATCCTCGCGCGAGATCACCAGGTTTTCGGCGGCACTCAGCGACGGGACCAGCGTGAAATGCTGGTAGACCATCCCCAGCCCCAGCGCATGGGCGGCTTTCGGATCGGCGATCTTCGCCTCGCGCCCCGCGACCAGCATCTGTCCCGATGTCGCGTGGTAGAAGCCCATCATGCATTTCACCAGCGTCGACTTGCCCGCGCCGTTCTCGCCCAGAAGCGCGTGGAACGTGCCCGCCGGTATGGCGATGGAAGCATTGTCGAGCGCGGTGAAGCCGCCGAAGCGCATCGTCATGCCAAGGGTCTCGACGCCGATCGCGCCGTTCTCGTGCTCCGTCTTCATGGCAGCGCCGCGATCAGGGTTTCGCTGTCGGAGACCGCGCCGAAGACCCCGCCCTGCATGGTCACCATCTTCAGCGCCGCCTCGTGGTTGCCCTTGTCCGTCGCGCCGCAGCAATCCGACAGGATCAGGCATTCGAAGCCGCGGTCATTGGCCTCGCGCATCGTGGTCGAGACGCAGACATCGGTGGTGATGCCGGTCAGGATGATGTTCCGGATGCCGCGGGTGTTGAGGATCAGCTCCAGGTCGGTGGCGCAGAACGATCCCTTGCCGGGCTTGTCGATGATCGGCTCGCCGGGCTCGGGATAGAGCTCCGGGATGATGTCCCAGCCGGGCTCGCCGCGCACCAGGATGCGCCCGCAGGGGCCCGCATCGCCGATGCCCGCGCCGATCTGCTGGCTGCGCCAGCGCTTGTTCGGCGGCAGGTCGGCCAGGTCTGGCCGGTGCCCCTCGCGGGTGTGGATGATGTGGTAGCCCTTTTCGCGCATCGCGGTCAGGACGGACTTGATGGGCCCGATCGGCGCCTGGGTCATCGACAGGTCATAGCCCATCTTGTCGACATAGCCGCCCTCGCCGCAGAAATCGGTCTGCATGTCGATGATGATCAGGCAGGTGTTCTCGGGCCGCAGGTCGCCGTTCCAGGGCCAGGCATAGGGGGTCGAGGCAAGCGTCGTCATTCCGCGGCATCCTTTGCTGGCTGGCCGTAAACGCGGGTGGGCGCGGCGAAGCCTTCGCCCGTGCCGTCGGTGATGCGGACCTCGTCCTCCCAGGGCAGGCGGTACTGCCCGGCGGCGAGATCGGTCATGTAGGTATAGGGGCAGTCCTGCGCGCCGCCCTTGACCGCGACATAGCCGCGATGGCCGAACTGGTAGATGTTGTTCTCCACCCCCCAGCCGTTGCGGGCCTCGCGGATCAGGTCGGGACGCAGCTCGGCGGTGATGATCTCGTCGGGACGGCCCGAGGTGCCGTGGGCGATCACCGAGCCGTCGAAATTGCAGATCATCGCCTCGCCCATCGAGTCGAAGGTCCCGTCCGATCCCGACATGCAGACATTCGCCGTCGCCATCAGGTTGCAGAAGGCGTTGGACTGGTTGGTGAAGCGCCAGCTGCCGCGGATCGGCGCGGTGTAGCCCGCGGTGCGGATCATGATCTCGGCGCCCTTGTAGGCGGTCTCGCGTGCCATTTCCGGGAACATGCCGTCATGGCAGATGATCAGCCCGATCTTCGATCCGTTCGGACCGTCGCAGACCGGGATGCCCTGGTCGCCGGGCTCCCACGGCTCCACCGGCACCCAGGGGTGCATCTTGCGGTAGTAGAGCTTGATCTCGCCCTGGTCGTCGATGATCAGGCCGGAATTGTAGGGCATGCCGCCAGGGTTCAGCTCCATGATGGAGAAGCAGCCCCAGATCCGGTTCCCGATGCAGGCTGCCTTGAAGGCCGCGACCTCGGGACCGTCGAGCCGGCACATGATCTCGGGATTGGTGTCCATCGACAGGCCGTGCAGCGAATATTCGGGGAAGACGACCAGATCCATCGTCCCCATGTTGCGCCGCGCCTTGCCGACCATGTCCACGATCTTCGCGGTTTGGCGCGCCAGGTCGTCCGGCGTTTCCACGACGGGAAGCTGCAGCTGCACGAGACCGATGACCACGCCGTTCGGGGATTTGTTCAGTCCGCCGAGTCCGTTCATGGGATTGGCTCCTTACTTGTTGATGGACAGTTCGCCGGGCGCGCCCGACAGCGCCTGCGTGGGCGAGGAGGTGGCGATCAGCACCCCGAGCGTCAGCACGTAGGGCGCGGCATAGAAGAGGTAGTAGCCGGAGCTGACGCCGATGGTCTGCAGCGCCGGGCCGAGCGCGCCCGCCGCGCCGAACAGCATCGCCGCGCCGACGCAGGCGATCGGGTTCCAGCGCGCGAAGATCACCAGCGCCACCGCCATCAGGCCCTGCCCCGAGGAGATGCCCTCGTTCCAGCTGCCCGGATAGTAGAGCGACAGGTAGGCGCCGCCGATCCCGGCGAAGGCCCCGCCCGCCGCAGTGGCCAGCGTGCGCACGAGCGAGGGGGTCAGGCCGAGGGCGCGGGCGGCATCGGTGCTGTCGCCGACGACGCGCAGGGTCAGGCCGATCTTGGTGGCCTTCAGCATCCACCACAGCACGCCCGCCGCGACCAGCCCGATCAGGAACAGCACGTTGACCTGCAGCGCGGCCCGGACCTGCGGCAGGTCGGACCACCAGCCGAGCGGGATGGCCGGCAGGTCGGGGGCGACCGGCTGGATGAAGGGCTTGCCGAAATAGAAGGCGAGCCCCATGCCGAGCAGCATCATCGCGATGCCGATGGCGATGTCGTTGACCTTGGGCAGCGAGCAGATCAGCCCGTGGACCAGACCGAAGAGCGCGCCGGTGATCGCCGCGGCGATGACGCCGAGCCAGGGCGAGCCGGTCATGACCGCGAGCGCATAGCCCGACATGGCGCCGAAGACCAGCGTGCCTTCGAGCCCGAGATTGATGCGGCCCGACCGCTCGGTCAGGGTCTCGCCGAGCGAGACGAAGAGGATCGGGGTGGAGACGCGGATCGCGCCGCCCAGCATGGCGATGGGAACGGCCCAGAGACCGAGATCGGTTTCCATCAGGACCTCCAGCGTTCGGGGGAGAAGAGCTTCCACCGGCCGTAGGCGGTGTCGCTGATCAGGATGACGGTGAAGACGATGCCCTGCAGCACCAGCGTGGAGGCGTCCGGCAGGCCCATACGGCGCTGCACGAGACCGGAGGAGGCCTCGAACCCGGCCAGCAGGATCGCCACCGGAATGATGGCCAGCGGGTTGTGACGGGCGAGGAAGGCGATGAGAATGCCGGTATAGCCGTAGCCCGCGGCGAGCGAGGCATTGGCGCTGCCCTGCACGGCAGCGACCTCGAACGCGCCGGCCAGCCCGGCAAAGGCGCCGCCCAAGGCGGTGAAGCCGACGATCAGCTTGCCCACCGGCAGCCCCTGCACCTGCGCGGCGCGGACATTGCCGCCCGCGACCCGCGCGGCGAAGCCCAGCGTGGTGCGGTCGATCAGCACCCAGGAGACGATGCAGGCGACGATCCCGGCGACCAGTCCCCAATGCACGTCCCAGCCGGGGATGTTGCCGATCCGCAGGGCATCGGGCAGCGGATGGGTGGAGGGCTTGTTGAGAGAGGCGGGGTCGCGCAGCGGGCCCTCGACGAGGTGGTTCATCAGCGCGATGGCGATATAGGCCATCAGGAGCGAGGCGATTGTCTCATTCACCCCGCGCCAGTGGCGCAGGGCGCCGACTGCGCCGATCCAGAGGCCGCCTGCCAGCGCGCCCGCGGCCAGGAAGACCGGGATGGCGATGACGGCAGGAAAGCCCGAGAGCGGCAGGGCCAGCGCGCCGACGGCGACGCCGCCCAGCACGATCGCCCCCTCGCCGCCGATCACGGTCAGGCCGAGCCGGGCGGGCAGCGCGACGCAGAGCGCGGCCAGCAGCAGGGGCGCGGTGCGGCTCAGCGTGTTCTGCCAGGAGAAGGCGGTGCCGAAGCCCGCCTTGTAGACGAGGGCGAAATACTCCGCCGGGCTCTTTCCCTGGGTCAGCAGGAACAGCGAGAAGATCGCCAGCCCGATCAGCAGCGCGCCCAGCGGGATCAGAACCGCCTCGGAGCGCCGCGCGATCCCGGCAAGCAGGCCGTCAGGGGAGAGCCCGCCCCCTGCGGGGGCGGCAATGGTACGGTCACTCATGGCGGGGATCCCCCAGGAAGGTCAGGAAGTGGCGCCGATCACGCCCTCGACGAGGTAGTCCATGCTTTCCAGGCGGATGTCGTCCTCGGCAAAGCCTTCGCCGGCGCCCGCGATCTCGTTGCCCTTGTTGTCCTTCAGCGGTCCCTTGATGACCTGGAAGCCGCCCTTCATGATCTCGGCCTTCGTGGCCTCGAACTGGGTGCGCGCCGCGTCGGTGACCGCCGGGCCCAGCGGCGACATCTTGACGAAGCCGTCGGCCAGACCGCCGCGCAGGAAGTTCGGGATCGTCCCGCCGTCGAGCATGGTCTGCACCATCTTCGGATAGACCCCGGCCCAGTTCCACTCTGCCCCGGTCAGGTATTTCTCGGGCGCCAGCGGCGATTGGTCGGCATGGTAGCCGCAGATGTAGCAGCCGCGTCCCGCAGCCGTCTCCATCACCACCTTCGGCCCGTCGACATGGCAGGTGATCACGTCGCAGCCCGCATCCGCGAGCGCGTTGGTGGCCTCGGCCTCCTTCACGGCCAGCGACCATTCGCCGGTGAAGATCACCTGGCAGGTGATCGAGGGATCGACCGCGCGGGCGCCGAGCAGGAAGGAGTTGATGTTCAGCAGCACCTGCGGGATCGGCTTGGCGGCGACGAAGCCGATCTTCTTCGAAGCCGTCATGTGGCCCGCAGTGATGCCGTTGAGGTACTGGCCCATGCCGATATAGCCGAAGTAGCTGCCGATGTTCGAGGGCATGCCCTCGGTCCAGAGCCCGGCAGCATGCTCGAAGCGGACATCCGGATACTTCGGCGCGACTTCCAGGACATGGGGGTCGAAATAGCCGAAGGAGGTCGGGAAGATCAGCGAGGCGCCGTCGAAGTTGATCATCGATTCCATCGACTTCTGCACGTCGGTGGTCTCGGCGACGTTCTCTTCCTCGACGATGGTCACGCCGTCCATGGCAGCCACGGCGGCCGCGCCTTCGGCATGGGCCTGGTTGTAGCCGAAATCGTCCTTCGGCCCGACATAGATGAAGCCGACGGTCATGCCGCCCGCGGCGCGGGCCGGAAGCGGGCCGAACGCGGCGCCGGCCGCCAGCGCGGCCGAGGTCGACAGGAAGGTGCGGCGGGAGAACTTGGGAAGCGTCATGGCAGGCTCCGGGTCTGATGCGGCTAGGGCTGCGGGAAATCTCGGGCCAAGGGTTAACCTTTGCACTGCTGATGTCTCCTGCTAAGTTTGCATCTGAGTGCTGCAAATTATGCAGCGGTGGAGGAGCGCGCCGATGCGGCACCTTGAGCAGCTGGGATATGTCGAGGCGATCGTGAAGGCGGGCTCGATCCGCAAGGCGGCGGAAACGCTGGCGATCACCTCGACGGCGCTGAACCGCCGCGTGCTGGCGCTGGAGGCGGAGCTGGGCGTGCCGGTCTTCGAGCGGCTGCCGAGGGGCGTGCGGCTGTCGACCGCCGGAGAGCTTCTGATCGCGCATGTCCGTGCCCAGCAATCGGAATTCGAGAAGCTGAAGAGCCAGCTCGCCGACCTGGCGGGCGAAAGGCGCGGCCATGTGAACATCGCCTGCAGCCAGGCGCTGGTGCCCTATTTCCTTCCCGAGCAGATCGCCGAATACCGCGCCGAGCATCCGCGCGTGACCTTCGGCGTCTCGGTGCGCGACCGCGAGGTCGCCGAGGAGGCGCTGGTCGATCTCTCCGCCGACATCGCGCTGATCTTCGAGCCGGTGCGGCTGCGCGAGGTGCAGGTGATCGCCGCCGTGCCGCAGCCGGTCTACGGGGTGATGTCGCGGGACCATCCGCTGGCGGGCTGCGACGTCCTCCGCCTGCGCGACTGCGCCGACTATCCGCTGGCCCTGCCCTCGCAGCGCTTCGGCGTGCGGCACCTGTGGGACAGCGCGGTGCTCAACAGCTCGCTGCCGCTCGACGTGGCACTGGAGGCCGACAGTTTCGAGTTCCTACGCAACTATCCGCGGCATGAACAGGTCATCGGCTTCCAGATCCCGATCGGCCTGCCGCAGGGCGAGCCCGGCTCCGGCATCGCCGCGCGTCCGGTGGACCCGCGCGACCTGCCCTCGGGGCGGCTCTATCTCTGCCAGCTGCGCAACCGCGCGCTGCCGGTGGCGGCGGCGAAATTCGCGGGGCAGATCGAGCGGGCGCTCGACGCGCGCTACCGCTGACCGGCTCCGGTGCCCGGTTCGAACAGCGACCGGCGCAGGCAGGCATGGACGCCGATATTGCCGTCGGCCACCTGGGTGACGCTGAAATCGGCCGCGACGGACAGCAGCGCATGCGCCTCGTCCTCTCCCAGGGCGTAGACATCCATCAGGAAGCGCCGCGCCTGGCGGAAGGCATTGCGCAGCGCCATGTCGACGGTGGAGCGGGTATAGACGTCGGTCTGCGCGGAACGGCCGAGATCGCGCAGGTGGTTCTCGAAGGCGAAGCTCTGGATCACCCATTCCTCCGGGGTCTCGATCAGCGGCGCGGACAGGCCGCGGATCTGCGGCAGCGCGCTTTCTCCCTGGCGGTGCAGCACGATCCGCACCGTGCCGGTCAGCGACATCTCCAGCCCGGTCCCGTTGATCTCGCCGTCGCCCTGGCTGAAATGGCCGTCGCCGATCGACAGCAGCGCACCCTCGACCGCCACGGGCAGGTAGATCTTGGCCCCCGGCCCCGCGCGCCAGTTGTCGACATTGCCGCCGAAATATCCCGGCGGAATGGTGTCCACGATCTCCGCCTCGCGCGGCGCGACGCCGACGAAGCCGAAATGCGGACGCGCAGGCACCGCGATCCCGGGCAGGGCCGGCCGGCGGGTGACGCTGTCCGGATCGACCGGGATGCCGGGATAGTCCATCGTATCGTGGCGCACGCCCGACGGATCGGTCTGGGGCACCCAGTCATACTGGCAGATCGCCCGCGCAATGTGCGGCTGCGCCAGGTCGACCTCGAAGAGCGTCACAGTCTCGTGGCGCTGCGTGCCTGCCAGCGGATCGCCGTACTGGTAGCCCCACCAGGCCGAAGCATTCGAGCCGAAGGCCTTGCCGGCGAATTCGGGATTGGCGCAGGGCCGCGGCGCGATGCCGAGGATTTCCACCTCCAGCACGTCCCCTGGCCGCGCGCCCGCGACATGGATCGGGCCGGTGCAGATATGCACGCCGAACCCCTCGCCCGCGCCGCGGCCGAAGATCGAGGCATCCATCGGCCCCGCTCCGCGCCGGTCCACCGCCTTGCCCTCGGCGGTCCAGCGGAACACGCTCTCGGCGCCCGGATCGCCCTCGATGAAGCGGGCCGGGTCGTCGCCGCCATGCTGGGTCAGGGTCTCGACCCGCACGGTTGCGCCCGAGGGCACGAACAGCGCGGGCGGCAGGGAGCGGCTGAGATGGCCCCAATGCACCGTTCCGGCATGGGCGGGCAGCACGAAATCCGCGTCCTCCGCCTGCATCGGCAACGGCGGCGACGCACCGGCGCAGGGGCCGGCCGCGGGGGCGCTGCGCGGCGCGGGCGGACGGACACCCTGGCCGGGATTGCCGCGGAAGGCATAGGGCAAGGGGGCGGTGCGCTGCGCCTCGCGGAACTCCTTCGGCGACAGGCCGTAGGCGTCTCGGAAGGACCGGCTGAAATGCGGCGCGCTGGCGAAGCCGCGGCGATGGGCGATCTGGGCGATGGACACGCCCGCCTGACCGGCGTCGAGCAGGTCGGCGCGGCTGCTTTCCAGCCGCCGCCGCCGCAGATGCGCCGAGAAGCTTTCGCCCGAAAGCTCGAACAGCCGCTGCACGTAGCGCGCCGACAGTCCCGCCGCCCCGGCCACGTCCGGCAGCGACAGGTCGGTCCGCGACAGCCCGGTCTCCACCGCCGCCGAGACCCGCCGGAACTGCGCGGCCTGCACCGGCGTCATCGCGCCGTCCTCGGGCAGCGCCTCGCGGATCAGCGCGTTGCACAGCAGGTCCAAGAGCGCACCCTCGCTGCCGGCCAGATCCTCGGGCGCGAGGCTGTCCATCTGGGCGCCCAGCACCCCCGCCATGGCGCGCAGCATGTCGGCCTCCACCGAGGCGCCCAGCACCTGCGGCAGGTGCGGCCGGTGCGCGCCGAGCCGCGCGGCGACCAGCGGGCGGGGCAGCTCCAGCAGTATCGCCTTGACGTCGGAGTCCCAGGCGATCTGCCAGGCGGAAGCCTGGTCGGCGACGCTCAGGTCGTTCTGCGCGAGGTACTGCACATGTTCCCCGGCCGAGAGCACGCCGCGGCTGCGCAGCGTCAGGATGACCAGGAAGGGCGCCGGGCGCGGCCGCGGCGCCAGCGGGCGCAGGGCCTGGGGCGGCGCGACCAGACGGGCGAGCCGCAGTCCGCTGGCGGCGCGCAGCACGCTGAGCGTGCCGCTTGGCGGCGCCTCGCCCGCGGGCGCGAGGCCGAGCGCACCGAGGCGCAGCCGCCATCCCTCGGCCCGTGCGGCTGCGGGAAGAGTCGAGAGGTCGAGGTGATCGGTGCCGGTCAGCATCTCCATGGGAGCCGAGCCTAGCGCGGAATCCGCCGCCCCGCGCCTGCAATCGTGGCCCTGGCGCCCTGCCCCGCCGGGCCTGCCGCTTTCTTGTGCAGCGGCGGGTCCGCGCCTTGCCGCCAGATGCACAAAGCCTTGCCCCGGGACGCAGCGCCTGTCCGGCACCGCCCCGGAGACGCAGCGCAAGCCCTTGCCACCGCGCAGCTTTCTGCCCCGGACACCGGCGATTCCGGCATCCGCGGCAAAGCTTGCCCCGCGGCCGCGGCGGCCCGCTACTGGCGGAACAACAGCAGAAAAAACCGACAGGAGAGACAGCCATGTGCATGGGAGACGACGTCAACTGCCCCGATTTCGAGGCGCATTTCCGGCAGTTCAAGGAGGAGATCAACCCGGGCCGCCGCGGCTTCCTGGGGGCAGGACTGATCGGCGCGGGCAGCTTCGCCGCGGGCGGGCTGTCGCTGGTGACCCCGGCACTGGCCCAGACCAGCGCGGCCAAGGCGCCCGCGGCGCCGTCCTACCACTACCTGCCCGCAAATTCCGACACGGTGCACTGGGGCTATTTCTCGAAGACGCTGGCCCCGAAGGTCGAGGTCGACAGCGGCGACTACGTGACGATCGAAACGCTGACCCACCATGCCGCCGACGACCTGGAGCGCATGGTGCAGGGCGACGAGGGGGCCGAGAGCGTCTACAAATGGACCGCGACCGAGAAAGGCGTCGACCGCCGCGGCGCGGGCTCGACCGATCCGGCCGTATACAAGGTCGGGTCCGGCGACGGCCAGGGCGTGCACATCCTCACCGGCCCGGTCTACGTCCGCGGCGCGGAGCCCGGCGACGTGCTGGAGGTGCGCATCCTCGACTGCAAGCCGCGCCCCTGCGCCAATCCCGAATTCACCGGCAAGAGCTTCGGCTCGAACGCGGCGGCCTGGTGGGGATACCACTACAATGACATGCTGAACGGCGCGAAGCGCGAGGTCATCACCATCTACGAAGTCGATGCCAGCGGCGACCGCAACTGGGCGGAAGCCGTCTACAACTTCAAGTGGGTGCCGCAGACCGATCCGTTCGGCGTGACCCATCCGACCATCGACTATCCCGGCGTGCCGGTGGACCATGGGCTCACCAGCCGCAACTACGACGTGCTCAAGGGCGTGCGCATCCCGATCCGGCCGCATTTCGGCACGCTGGGCGTCGCGCCCGCCGAGGCGGATTTCGTCGATTCCGTGCCGCCGAGCTATACCGGGGGGAATGTCGACAACTGGCGGATCGGCAAGGGCGCGGTGATGTACTACCCGGTCTCGGTCGAGGGTGCGCTGCTGTCGGTCGGCGACCCCCATGCCAGCCAGGGCGACAGCGAGCTCTGCGGCACCGCGATCGAATGCTCGCTGACCGGCACGTTCCAGCTGATCCTGCACAAGAAGGCTGACCTCGCCGGCACGCCGCTGGAGGAAATGGACCACCCGATGCTGGAAACCCAGTCGGAATGGGTCGTACACGGCTTCTCGGTGCCGAACTACCTCGGGACCCTCGGCGCGACGGCGCAGTCCGACATCTACGGCAAGAGCTCGATCGACGACGCCATGCGCGACGCCTTCCGCAAGATGCGCAAGTTCCTGATGACCACCAAGGGGCTGACCGAGGACGAGACCCATTCGCTGATGTCCGTCGGCGTCGATTTCGGCATCACCCAGGTGGTGGACGGCAACTGGGGCGTCCATGCCATCGTCAAGAAGGAGCTGTTCTCGGGCCGCGCCTGAGAATGGCCGCCACGGCGGTCCGGCCGCCGGGGCGGCTGTCAGATGCCCTGTGCGATCCGCGCCTTGCGGGTCGCGCTCAGCTTCATCCCCGGCGCATGCAGCCGCGTCTCGGGCCCGGTCCAGGCATAGGCCAGGAGGCAGGGCGCGAGGTCGTCGGTGGTGATGCGGTGCTCCTGGTCCGGACGGTTGAGGATCAGCGATCCGGGCGCATGCACGGCCGCATCGTTCTCCGACCAGGCGCCCGCGACCGAGACGTAGCTTTCCTCGATCTCCCGGTGGCTGTGCTGCGGATAGGTGGTCTTCGGCGCGAAGAGCACGAAGCCGAGGATCAGCCCGTCGCAGAATACCGGGCCGCGCGGGCCGAGGATTTCGCAGTAGGCGTATTTCCGGGCCAGCGCCTTCGGCACCTTCTCGTAGCCGTATTCCCATGTCAGCAGCGGCGCGACGCGGGACAGCGCGCGTGCCATGCCCGCAACCGCGCCGCGTTCGCCCAGATCCAGCGCCCGCGGCAGATGCGCGGTCACCGGCTTTTCCTGCGGCGCCCGCGGCAGGATCGCGGGATTGGCGTCGATGACATGGGACAGCCGGTCGCGCACCCGCTTGCGGTGCGACCGGATCAGCCGGCTGCCCCCCGACGAGCCGTGCCGGTAGAGCATGTCGTATTCCCGCAGCAGGTAGAACCAGCCGGGACAGTCCTGGAGATGCATCTGCCCGATCTCCTCCGGGCCGGCAACCGCGATCGCCACCGCGTGCCCTCAGCCGAGATCCGGCGCCACGGGCACGACCACGCGCCCGCGGATCTGGCCGTCGAGGAATTTCGGCGCGGTTTCGATCACCGCCTCGAAGGGCAGTTCCACCGACAGCGCCGAGAGCTTGTCCAGGTCCAGTTCTGCCGCCAGCAGGCTCCAGGCCTCGCGGCGCCGGGCGATCGGGCACATCACGCTGTCGACGCCCGCCAGCGTCACGCCGCGCAGGATGAAGGGCGCCACCGTCGCGGGCAGATCCATCCCCGCCGCCAGGCCGCAGGCCGCCACCGTGCCGCCGTAGCGGATCATCGACAGCAGGTTCGCCAGAACCGTGCTGCCCGCGACATCCACCCCGCCGGCCCAGCGTTCCTTGCCCAGCGGCCGCGGCTTGCCCGACAGTTCCTCGCGGCCGACGATGGAGGCGGCGCCCAGCCCCTTGAGGTACTCCGCCTCCGAGGCCCGCCCCGTGACGGCCGCCACCTGGTAGCCGCGCTTCGAAAGCAGCGCGGTCGCGACGCTGCCGACCCCGCCCGCGGCGCCGGTCACCGCAATCTCGCCCGACTCCGGCAGCACACCGTGGCGTTCCAGCGCCATCACGCAGAGCATCGCGGTGTAGCCGGCCGTGCCGATTTCCATCGCCTGGCGCATGCTCAAGCCTTCGGGCAGCGCCACCAGCCAGTCGCCCTTGACGCGGGCCTTCGTTGCCAGCCCGCCCCAATGGGTCTCGCCCACGCCCCAGCCGTTCAGCACGACCCGGTCGCCCGGTTTCCAGTCCGGATGGGAGCTTTCGGCGACCACGCCCGCGAAATCGATCCCCGGCACCATCGGGAACTTGCGCACCACCGGCGCGCGCCCGGTGATCGCCAGTGCGTCCTTGTAGTTCAGGGTCGACCAGGCCACGTCGACCGTCACGTCGCCCTCGGGCAGCTGGGCCTCCTCCGCCTGCGTCAGCGACACGGTCTGGGTGTCGCCGGGTTTCTCCACCAGGATGGCATCGAACATTTGGACGTCCTTCGTTTGCTCCTACGGGCCGCCGGAAAATCCCGCCTTCCCCGGCCTGCCCCGCGCGCAGTATGGAACCTTGCCTCCGGCGATGTCGATCCCTGCCGTCCGGAATGTGGCCGGGCCGGCGCCGCGCGGCGGGCCCGGACGACAATCCCGGCGACCGGACGTCAATTATCCTTTCATTAACCAAGATCCCGCTGCTAGGGTCCCGGTCATTGATTGACCGACGTGAGACGCTTGGCAGGACAATGACCAGATTTCGAAAGAAAAAACTACGGCCCTCCCCCTGGACCGAATACCAGCGGACGGAGACCGGGCTCCTGTCCTATTCCGCCGAAGCGCTTGCCGAGCTGGAAACCAAGCTCGCCGGCGACGTGCAGCAGCCGGGCTATCCGGGCTACAATGACGACCGCATGGTCTTCATGCACAGCTACCAGGCCTATCCGCAGCTGATCATCCATGCCGCCTGCGAGACCGACGTGATCGCCGCGCTCGACTTCGCGCAGGCGCAGAAGCTGAAGGTCACCGCCCGCTCGGGCGGGCATTCCACCGCCGGCTATTCCTCGAACGACCAGATCGTGATCGACACCAGCCGGATCGACCATGTGCTGGTCGACCCGGTGCACCGCACCGCACGGGTCGGCGCCGGGACGATCTTCCACAAGCTCAACCGGGTGCTCGACCACTACTCGCTGCACGTTCCGGGCGGCGGCTGCGAAACTGTGGCGGTCGCGGGCTACATGCAGGGCGGCGGCTACGGCTTCACCTCGCGGATCTTCGGGCTGAACTGCGACAATGTCCTGTCGCTGCGCATGGTGACGCCCGACGGGCAGATCCGGCGCTGCAACCGGGAGGAAAACGCCGACCTCTTCTGGGCGGCGCGCGGCGGCACCGGCAACCAGTTCGGCGTGCTCACCGAGATCGAGTACCGGCTTGTCCCGTTGGAGGAGGTCTGGGCCTTCGGGCTGAAGTTCCCGCTTTCCGACGAGGCAGGGATCGCCCGCGCCGCGCGGGTCATGGCGCAGCTGCAGGCCGATTACGCGGTCACCGGACCGGCGAAGATGGGCCACCAGGCGCTGATGATGTACCTGCCGACCAAGGAGCAGCCGGGCGCGCAGCTCCCCTTCCTGCTGATCCGCGGGCTCTATGACGGCACCGAGGCCGAATGCGCCGCGGCGATCGGGCCGCTCCTGGAACAGCTGGAGGACCGCAAGAGCCAGCTGGAGATCTGGCGCGCCGGACGCTACCTGGAGGTCAACGAGGCGCTGCTGGCCACGGTCGACCCGCCGGGGATCGACATGCCGAATGTCTCGATGAACACCAAGCCGCTGGTCGACGGACGGATCATCGCGAAATCGCATCCGGCCGAGCGCTGGCGCGAGATGCTCGACCATTTCCTCAAGGCGCCCGACCTGACCTGCTTCATCGCCGCGGAATTCTACGGCGGCGAAATCAACGAGCCGGCCCCGGACGAGATGGCCTACCGCCACCGCGATGCCAGCCTCGACCTGTTCTCCTGGGCGTTCTGGACCTTCGACGCGCACCGCGGGGCCAGCACGGCCTGGCTCGACGAATTCGGCCGGATCGCCGGGGCAATGTCGGACGGGCACCGCTACCAGAACTATCCGCGCCGCGGAAATCCGGGCTTCCTGCGCCAGTATTTCGGGGAGAACCTCGAACGGCTGGTGGAGATAAAGCGCCGCCACGATCCCGGCAACCTCTTCGAATACGAGCAGTCCATTCCGCTCGACCTGCCCTGCGGAGAATTGGCATGACCTGCACGCATGACGGCCCCTGCGCGCCCTGGCGCAGCCGCGACGCCGAGGGCGAGCGGATGATCGGACTGTTCTTCGACCCGCCGATGGCCATCGCCCGCGTGGGCGCTTCGCCGGAACCGCTGGACGCCTACCGCTGGAAGACCGACGAGAACCCGCATCGCGGCGTGCAGACCATGGTCGAGCCCGCGCCGACGCTGGTGCCGGTATCGACGGAAACCACCGGCTATCCGCCGATGAAGCTGGAGGTGCGGCTGCCGGAGCGGATCGCCTTCAAGGACAGAGAGAACCGGGTGAAGCCGGTCGCGCCGTTCTTCGAGCTCTGGGCGCGGATGCAGGCGCGCTCGGGCAAGGTCACCGCCGTGCCCGTCACTGCCGCGCTTCTGGCAGAGCACCGGACCGATCCCGGCGCGCTGCAATTCACCGTGACCGCCGCGAACCGCAAGGCGCAGGCGCGCACCAAGCGGGCAGCCGATGCCGCCATCGCCCGCACGGTGTTCCGCGCCACCGACTACGACCCGCAGCCGCTCGATGCGGTCAGCCCGCATGTCGAGGGCGAGGTTCCGCTGGTGCGCCCCGACGCGCCGCTGCCGCTGGGCCATGTCCAGACCTTCGCGCCCAACCACGAGGACTGGTCCTGCCGCACGCGGCTCGACCAGGTGCGGCTGCGCTTCACCCCGGGCAAGGGGGACAGCTTCGGCCCGCCCGAGGCCTCCGAGGCCGTCGCCTCGCCGCTGGCCCCCGGAGATTTCGTGCCGCATGTCACCGAGTACGGCCGCATCCACCGCATGACCCGGCCGGAGAACCGCATCCTGTCGAGCGGCTCGCCCTGGCTCGGCTACAGCTTCGGCGCGGACAGCAAGCCGAAATGGCCGACGCCGATGGACAGCTATGACGGTGCGCGGATCGATCCCGGCCAGAGCTGGGGGCTGATCGACGACACATGCGACCTGGTGGTGGAGGCGCGCCTGGCCGTGGCCGGGCAGCTCCATGTCGCGCAGGCCCGCGCCTTTGCCGGGCCGCCGGATTTCGCCCCGGACCGCCGCCCGATGTATTCGATCCGCGACGAGTTGGAGGACCGCGAGCTACCGCCCGCCAAGCTCGACATCGAGACCACGCCGCTGGAGATCCTCGACCTCTTCCGCCGCGTCTTCGAGACCGCGAGCCTCGTCAACCTGGACCAGCGGCGGCACTGGGCGCTGTCGGGCAATGCCTGGATGCACGGCGCGAGGAACAAGAACGATCCGAACTGGGACGAGGGCATCAGCCCGCGGCTCGGTCCGGAAAGCATGCGCCGCGCCGACAAGCCCTATGCCGATCTGACGCCGGACTACACGCCCGGACAGGGCGCAACGCTGGCCCCCGCGTCCGGCGCGTCGGAGCGGCTGCCCTACACGACCGTGGTGCAGCAGGTCCATGTCCGGATGGCAGACAGCCCGGTGCTGCGCGCCTTCCTGTCGCGCCGTCCCGACCGGGTGCGCGAGATCGTCCGCCCGCCCTTCGGCTGGGTGTCGGAACTGCCCGCACGGCCCGGCGTGACCAAGCCCGCCGAGGTGCCGGCCGCAACCGGCCGCGCCGGCAAGGAACCTCTGCGCTTCCGCGATCCGCGCACCCTGCCCGACACCTCCTACGACATGCGGATGCCGCCCTTCATGCGCCACTCGATGGGCGTGCCCCTGTCCATCACGCGGCGGCAATACGACCTGCTGATGGCCTATCTCGACAAGCTCGAACACGATCCCGACTGGCGCGCGGCGCCCGAAGCCCCGACCGGAGACGAGGCATGACCGACACGCCCGACCGCAAGATCCGCCCCCTGAACATGGCCGCGCGCCAGGCCGAGCCGGACCTGCCCGCCTATCCCGAGCCGGTGCTGGGAAATTCCGTCGCCACCTTGATGGATTCCGGCGTCGGCAACTGCTTTCCGGGGCTGGAATTCGACCTGCGCCAGCTCGACGTGCGCTTCTTCCCCGGCCTCGTCTTCGCCTTTCCGGGCGTGACGCCGGACGGGCCGGACGGCACGCAGGGGGCGCAGCTCGTCTATGCCGACACCACCGGCGACCCGGTTTTCGACGAGGCCTGGCCCTGGGTGCAGGACCTCGCGCAGAAGCTGAACGGACCGGAGGGCTCGGCTCTGGGCAGCGGCCAGTGGTACCTGCACTATGTCGAGCAGAAGGGCCGCCGGATCGAGCTCTACGACATCTCGGTCTGGCAGAACGCGCTGCTCTACACCCCCTACGAGGGCGAGATCGCCTGGTGGATCATCCGCCTGATCGAGCGCAGCGCCGATCCGGCCGAGGCCGACCTGGCCATCGCGCTGACCCAGCGCGACCCGCAGGGCCAGCCCATGGGCGTGCCGGTGGTGCTGACCGGCAAGCGGCGCGCCTATCTGGACGGCGAGGGGATGATCCCGGATGTCTACCATCCCGGCGAGCTGACCGCCTCGATGTGCAGTCCCTGGACGCATGATTTCCGCGACTGCGCCTGCCAGTACTGGGCCTCGAACCACCCCGACGTCGTGCTGGGCGAGGTGCCCGACCCGAACGACCGCGGCCGGATGCAATCCGGGCAGGAAATCCCCGACCGCACGTCGGAGACCGATCCGCTGCAGCCGGTGAGCTTCCTGGACTGGATGCGCCGCCGCACGGATCCGGCCGCCGACGTGCAGGCAGCCACCACGATCGACGGCGCGCGGCCCTACCGCTACGACCCCTACGAAATCAACCTGCACTGGCAGGAGCTCGACTTCGTGCTGCAGGGCCAGGAAGCGAATGTCACCCCCGACGGCGAGCTTCCCGCCGCGGATCCGGACGTTGCCGGTCCTTCGCTGCCGGCGATCTGCGCGGACCTGCGGGACAATCTGGGCCCGCTCGAATTCATCCTGGCGCTGCGCTATCTCTACGCGACCTTCTCGATCCGCGCGCCCGAGGAGGTGACCGCCGCCGAAGCCGCCGCCTGGCCGGGTCTTGCCGACGACCTGCGCGCGGCGCGGCAGATCCTGCTGTCGGTTGCCATCAGCGAGATGACCCACCTGCGCTGGGTCAACCAGATGCTGTGGTCGCTGACAGCCCTGCGCCCGGACGTGCTGCCGGCCTACCGGCCCGTGGTCGGTCCCACATCCGGCCATGCCGACCCGGAGCACAGCCTGAGCCTCGACCCGGCCACGCCGGGGATCATCGAGCAGTTCGTCGCGCTGGAGCGGCCGGGCGGCGACATCGACACCGAATATGCCCAGCTGGTGAAGCACCTGCGCGAGGAGGACGGCTATCCGCCGGGGCTGTTCCAGCTGGCGGTGCGGATCGACAGCGACGGGCTGCAGCACTACCACAAGTTCCGCGATGTCCACGCGATCCTCGCCCCCTATTCGGAGCTGGAGCATCTCTACCTGCGCGGGGTGACGCTTGCCGATCCAAGCGACGCGGCGGTGGCGCCCGCGCTCAAGCTGCTCGAAGCGGCGGTGGCGGCACTGCAGGACGGCTACCGCGCCGAGGCGGAAACCGCCCGCAGCAATGCCGACCGGGCGGCGTCCGAGGCGCTGATCGTCGAGGCGCGCGACATCATGCACCTGCTCTGGGAAAAGGGCGAGGAACTGGCGAAGCAGCGCATCGGCATCCCGTTCTTCGCGCCGTTCCGGGGCGGCTGCGGTGGCTGACGGCGCCCCCCCTCCCCGCCTGCAGAGCCGCCTGGCACATCTGTCCGGGACACTCCTGCTGCATGCCGAAAGCGCCGCGCTCTACGCGCTGTCCCCCGCGCAGGCGGAGGAGATGGAAACTGCCCTGCGGTCGGGCGACCGGGCCGCCGCGGCGATGCTGGCGCGTCTCGGCCTCGATGCGGCGGAACCTGCCCTGCCGGAACAGGGCGCCCCGCCGCCGGTCCGGGCGCTGGCGCTGACCGTGTCCCAGGCGTGCAACATGGCCTGCGGCTACTGCTATGCCGCAGGCGGCGCCTTCGGCGGGCCGCAGCGGCAGATGCCGTCCGGGGTCGCGAAGGCTGCGGTGGAGCGGCTGGTCGCCGATGCGCCTCCGGGCGGCACGGTCCAGATCGCCTTCATGGGCGGAGAGCCCTGGATGGCCAGCGGGCTGATCCGCGACACGGTCGCCTTCGCCCGGCGCCGCGCCGGGGCGCGGGCGGTGAAGGTCGGCTTCGCCATGACCACCAATGCGACGCTGCTGCGGGAGGCCGATGCCGAGTTCCTGGCCGAACAGCGCTTTGCCGTGACGGTCAGCCTCGACGGAGATCGGGCGGCAAATGACAGGCTGCGGCCGATGGCCGGCGGGGCGGGCAGCTTCGACCGGGTGGCGGCGCGGCTGGGTCCGCTCTCGGCACGGTCCGACCGGATCAAGCTGTCGGCACGGGTGACGGTGACGCCGGAAAACCTGGACATCCCCGCCACGGTGGCGGCCTTGTCGGATCTGGGCTTCGGCTCGGTCGGGGTCTCGCCGATGCTGGCCTCGCCCACCGGCTCGGGCGCGCTCGGCGCAGCCGAATTCCCGCTGCTGCTCGAGGCCATGACCGCCGCGGGGGAGGATTGGCTGGCAGCCACGATCGCGGGCCGCCCCCACGCCTTCGCCAATCTCGCCACAGCGCTCGGCGAGCTGCACCGCGGCCGCCCGCGCAGCCATTCCTGCGGCGCGGTGCGCGACTACCTGGCGGTCGATGCCGAGGGAAACTACGCCGCCTGCCACCGGTTCGTGAACGATCCGCTGGGCGGGATGGGCGATCTTTCGGGCGGTCCGGACGTTGCGGCACGGCAGCGCTTCCTCGCCGAGCGGCAGGTCGAGGCACAGGCGGACTGCGCGTCCTGCTGGGCCCGGCGGCTCTGCGGCGGCGGCTGCCACCACGAGGTGCTGCATGCCGGGCGCCCGGCATGCGATTTCGTGCGCGGCTGGCTGGATTTCGCGATCGGCGCCTATGGGCGGCTGATGGCGGCGCGGCCCGGCTGGTTCGCCGATGGCTGAGATCCTGGTCGCCGGGGCCGGGCCGGCCGGCTGCGCCGCGGCGGCAATCCTCGCGCGGCAGGGCTTCCGCGTCACGCTCGCCGATCCCTGCCCGCCCGTCCCGCCGCGGATTGAGAGCCTGCCCGCCGCCGGTCAGAGGCTGGCCGCCGAGCTGGGACTGGCCCCGGCGCTGTCGGACGCCATCCTCGGGACCGCGGAACGCATCGAACTTGCCTGGCGGCCCGACAGCGAGATCCGCAGTTTCGGCCATGCCGGTCCGCTGCTGCTGTCCCGGCCGCGCCTTCATGCCGCGCTGCGCCGCGCCGCCTTCGCCGCCGGTGCGGAACTCGCGGCGGAACGCATCGACAGGCTCGAGCCGGGCCGCGCCGCCTGCCGCAGCGGTGCCGTCCTCGTGGCCGCGGTCATCCTCGACGCCAGGGGACGCGCCGCAGGCGGCCTGGCGCCGCTAGGGCCGCCGCGCGCCGCCCTGCCCTTCCGAGGGAACGCCCGCCGAGAGCAGCCCAGCATGGGACTTGCCGCGCTGGCCGATGGCTGGCTCTGGTGGGCCGCAGCCGCCGGAGAGCTGCAGGGACTCCGCGTTGCCGCGCCCGGCACGCTGGCCGGGATGGATGCCGCCGGACGGCAAGGCTGGCTCAGGGCATCCGGCCATCCAATAACCGAAACCTGCGAGACAGGAACGCCGGTCCCGGCCGGGCTTGCGGCGGCGGACCCGCTGGCCGTGCCCGGGATCATCCGGATCGGCGACGCGGCGCTGGCCCGCGATCCGGTCGGGGCGCACGGGCTGGTCCACGCGCTGCGCAGCGCCGCGCAGGGGGCAGCCGCGGCGGCCACATGGCTGCGCCATCCGGCAGAGCGCGGCGCGGCAGAACAGTTCCTGCGGCTGCGGCACCGGACGGATTGCACGGCGGCACGGGCGGCAACCGCAGCCTCCCATGCCGAGCAGGGGCGGCACCGCACGGCATTCTGGCAGGAGATGCCGGCGACTCCTGCCCTGCCGTCATCGCCGCCGCCCGGCCGGCTGCGCCTGGCCGCTGTCGCGGCGCAGGTCCCGCTGATGGCCGGCGGGCATATCCAATGGGCGCGTGGCATGGAGCTTCGGACGGACGGGACGCAACTGGCGCGGCTCGGCCCGTATCCGGCGGCGGCGCTGCTGGCCGCGCTGGCACAGCCCGGCACGGCGGACGAGTTTGCCGCCCGGCTGGCGCGGCTGGGTCCGTCGCAGGCCGCCGCTCCGGCAGTTGCGGAGCTGGCGCGGCTGGGCGCGCTGGTTCCGGCCTGAAGCGGCCGCCGGTTCGGGATTGCCCCCCGGAAGCCTGGGTCTGGACCCATTGATGTCAGCCAAGTGCCAGGATTCTCCGGCTGAAGATCGAACGCCGTACCGGTGGCATGTCTTATCTATTCGGGCTCAGCGATGCGCAGTTGGCGCGTCTGAAGCCCTGCTTCCCCAAGTCCCATGGCAAGCCGCGGGTCGATGACCGCCCTGTGCCGAACCGCATTATCTTCATCAATCGCAGCGGATTGCGCTGGCGGGATGCTCCACAGCAATACGGTCCTGATGGCTGAAGGGGACCGTGGCGCAAGTGGTGCCGCGACATCCCCGGAGACGCTCTGCAACCGTTGGAAACGTTGGAGCGGCAAGGCCGTCTTGGCCCGGATCATGGCGGGATTGACCGCCGGACACGGCGAGGGAAGACTGCGATGATCGACGCGACCTACCTGAAGGCACATCTAACTGCGGTCGTGGACGACTGATTTCTCGAACCAAGGGCGGCATGAACACCAAGCTGCATGCCGCTTGTGGCAGCGAGGGGCGACCGCTCAAATTAATCATTGCGGTCGGCCAGGTCAGCGACGGCATCGGAGCGCGGGCGCGTCGCCTGCCCAATGTCGAATGGCTGCCCGGGGAACGCGGCTACGACGCTGATTGGTTCCGGGAAGCCTTGGAGGCAGGGGATGCGCGCGTGCATCCCGGGCCGCAAGCTGACAGACTGTTACACTGGCACAAAGCACGATGACCTTGCCCCCGGCTCCCGGACTGGGCGGATGTTCACTATGCGCCCATCTTTGCGGACATGTCGATCCTTGCCTGCCCGGGCGTGCGGCAT
>NZ_JAATVU010000053.1 GCF_013184745.1 Mangrovicoccus sp. HB161399 | reverse complement strand
GCCGGCGAGGAAGCGGCAGGCACCTCGCGATCCCGGATCCTGCACCGGGTCGGCCGCACGCCCCGGAGGCCATCCCGGCCGCGCGTCCGCCGCGCCGCCGGGGACCGCGGTCCCATGGCGGGGCTTCCCCCGCCTCGCAGACCTCGCGGAAGGCGCCCGCCTTGCAACGCCGCAGGCGCACACTTGTGGGCAACTTCAAGAGGGCGAGGGCTCCATCGCCTTGGCGGCGAGGGCGATGAACTGGTGGTATTCCTCTTCGTCGAGCCCGGGCAGGATCTCGCGCTGCAGGTCGAGCACGACCGGCAGGACCGCGGCGAGCACCGCCTCGCCCTGCTCCGTCAGGGTGAGCGCCTTGGCCCGGCGGTCCCGGGGATTGGGCACGCGAGCGACGAGCCCCTTCTGCGCCAGGCGGTCGGCCACCGCGCCTATCGTCGCCTTGTCCTTGGCTACCGCCTCGGCCAGCCCGGCCTGGTCGATCCCCGGATGGCCGGCCAGCGCATCGAGCGCGGCGAACTGGACCGGCGTCAGGTCATGCCCGGCCTCCTGCACCCGCTGGGTGAAGACCTGGGTGGATATCTGGTGCAGCCGCCGGATCAGATGTCCGGGCATCTCTGCGCTTGCCCGCATCGTGCGCTCCTTCTTGCCTGGCGGATCCGGCATAGCGCAGCCGCCGCTTGGTGGAAATGGGCGTCATGCCCGGCTTCCCGTCCGGGCCGGGGGCAGGACCAGATCAGGGCGCCGGGGCGAGCCGGGCCAGGAGCGCGTCCTCCTCCAGCCCGGGGAGCGATCCCGCCAGCCGGCCGCGCGGGGCCTCCAGCCGCGCCGCGGCGAAGGCCCGGGCGATCCCGCCGGCGCATGGCGCAGCAGCACCGAAGCCGAAAGCAGCAGGGCTGTGTGCTCGGCGAAGGCCCGGGCGTCGGCTTCGCCCGGCAGGTCAGGCCAGTCCCGCACCCAGCCGTCCAGCGCCGCCCGATAGCCCGGGTCGAGCGCCCGCCCGGCCTCCAACTCCGCCCGGAGCTGCGCCGCCGCCAGCGGCACCCTGGCCAGCGTGCGCAGGATGTGGAGGCAGATGACGTTGCCCGAGCCTTCCCGGATGCCGTTCAGCGGCGCCTCGCGCCAAAGCATCGGCAAGGGCCCGTCCTCGACATAGCCGCTGCCGCCCAGTACCTCCATCGCCTCGCTGACCACCAGGGGACACAGCTTGTTCGACAGGGACTTCGCGAGCGCCACGCCGATCCGGGCGAAGGCGCGGTCCTGCTCCGCCGTGCCGTCGAAGACGCGCCACATGCAGCCCGAGTGCAAGGCTTCCCTCCAGGTCGAGCGCCAGATCGGCCAGCACCCGGCGCATCAGCGGCTGGTCGATCAGCCGCCGCTGGAAGGTGCTGCGGTGGACTGTCCAGTGATGTGCCTCCGCCAGCGCGGCGCGCGCCAGCCCGGCCGGGGCCATCGCGGTGTCAAGCCGCGTGTGGTGGATCATCTCGATGATCGCCTGCAACCCGCGCCCCTCCCCGCCGACCATCCAGGCCAGCGCGGTCGTACTCGATTTCACAAGAGGCGTTGGAGCGGTTGCCGCGCTTGTCCTTAAGCCGCTGGATGCGGATGCCGTTGCGCGCCCCCTCCAGCCAGCGCGGCACCAGGAAGCAGCTCAGCCCGCGGGGCGCCCGGGCCAGAGCCAAGAAAACGTCCGACATCGGCGCGGGGCAGAACCACTTGTGCCCGGTCAGCCGCCAGGCGGGGCCGTCGCGCACGGCCAGCGTCTCGTTCGTCCGCACGTCGGAGCCGCCCTGTCTCTCGGTCAGCGCCATGCCCAGCGTCGCGCCCGCCTTTTCCGCCAGCGGCGCCACCGCCGGATCATGGCGGCGCGACATCAGCTTGGCGCGCCAGTCCTCCAGCCCCTCGGCCCCGGCCAGTGCCGGGATGGCCGCACAGGTCATGGTCATCGGACAGCGATGGCCGGGCTCCGCCTGGCTTGCCATGTAGATCGTCGCGGCACGGGCCAGATGTCCGCCGGGCGTGCCTTCCCAGGGCAGGGCGGCATAGCCCGCGCCCTGCGACAGTGCCATGAACCGGTGATGGGCCGGGTGGAAGCGCACCTCGTCGATACGCCGGCCCGCGCGGTCGAACTGTGCCAGTTCCGGCGGATGGCGATGGGCATCGCGGCAGGCGACGGCCATTTCGGCCGTGCCGAGCGCCCGGCCATGTGCTGACAGCGCCGCCCGGTGCGTTTCCCTTGCGCCCTCGAGATGGCCCGACAGAGCCGCATCGGAGCCGAAGAGGTCGATATCTCCGCGCGGCGGTGGCTGGTTCGCGACCCGGTGGGTGCCGAGCGCGCTTTCCCCGGGAAGCCGGGTCACGCCGCACCCTCCGGGCACGGAGGGAGGGGGCCGGTCGCTCCGACAGTGCGGGCGGAGGCAGCGCTTCTGGGCGGGGAGATGCGGGTTCCGCCGTCCGGCACGTAGGATTCCGTGCCTGTCTGGCGCGGCCTTTCCGCTTCGGCGGTCAGGCTCTGGCGGCGGGGAGGGAGCAGCATCACGGGGGGCGCCAATCCGCAATCGATGTCTATCTGCATCGCCGGTTCGGGGTACGCCTGGGCCGCGCTGTCATGGCAGGCCCTGCGCCTCTGCAAATGCCCCCGCGACTTCAGGCGAGGCATCGAGGTTCTGCCGTGCGGCAATGCAACAGCGGTTTCGGCGCCTCCGGCCGTGCTGGGCCGGCCTCAGGGCAGTCCCGCGCTTGTGCCGCCCCTCTTCCTTGCCGGTGGCGCGCACGCCGCGGCTGATGATTGCCGCCACGCGCCAAGGGGCGCTGCTTGGGATGGCTGCGCACGGGGCGGGCGGAAGATGGCAAAATGTTCCGATACCGGAGCTTCGGTCACGTCGCGCCTGTCCGCGGCCAAGTCCCGGGTGCGCGGCTGGCCGGGGACGCGCCCCGACAGCTCGGCGTGGCGCCGGCCGAGGCGCACCGGCTGCGCGAGTGCGCCGCGCCTGAACCGGAAAGCGGCCGCGGTCGGCATCCGCACGTCCATCTCGATGGCCGCTCTCCAGCGGGGCGCCTTGCAGGCCGAGGCTTTCCTGCTGCTGCCGCGGGCGGCACGGGCCGGACGGGCATCCCCGAGGGCGACAGCGAAGCGGACCACGGCATCGGCGAGCGGCGGGTCCGTCTCCGGTCGGTCTCCCACAGTTGCCAAGGGCAGCCGGCAGCCGGAACGCGGCAGGCGGCGCCAGTTCGGGCCGAGCGCGCGGCGGGTCTCGGCGATGAACCGGGCCAGGCTGTTCAGGGTTGCAGCGGGTTCATCCCGGATTGCGGCAGCCAATTGCGGGGCCTTCGGCGGACGTCAAAGCTCTGCCGGCAGCCGCCCGGTCCGGACGCCCGGGCGATGTTCTCCGCCCGTGCCGAGGCACGGAAGGCCGTCATCGCTGTCGCAGGCAGCGGGATCGATCATGGCGTCGCACCCTCCTCCTCAGGGGCGGCCGGGCGAGCTTGGGGGCTCAGGGCTCCGGCAGGAATGGCCGCGCGGCGGGGTCCCGGTCGGAGTCTAGGGAAAGGGCCTTGGCCGCTCCACGGAAACCTGCCGGCAGGCCCTGCGCCGGGTTCAGTTGCTGCCGTCCGCGAAGATGCCGGACAGCGTGCTGGGCGCAGGGCTGCGGCTGCCGAAATCGACCTCGTTCTCGATATGGCGCAGATGGTCAGCGAGCAGCGCGCAGGCCCGCCCGGCATCGCCCTCCTCGAGCGCGTCGACGATCTCGCCGTGCTCGCCGGAGGCGCAGAGCTGCGCCCGTCGCGACCCGTAGCAGCCGAGGATCAGCGAGCTGCGCAGCGTCAGTTCCCCGAGGTATTTCGCCAGCACGCCGTTGCCGCCGATTTCGGCCAGCATCATGTGGAAGCGCCGCGACAGCTGCAGTGCCTGGGCGCGGCTCGCGGTGCCCGCAGCGGCCTCTTCGGCCAGATGCGCCCGCAGCCGCGCGATGTCGGCCTTGCCCGCCCGGGCCGCGGCCCTGCGGCAGATCGTGTCCTCGACGGCGCGGCGCGCCTCGAAGACCTCGCGGGCCTCGGTTTCTCCGGGCATCGACACGAAGGCGCCGCGGTTGCGCACCAGCTCGATCACGCCGTAGCCGGTGAGCATCGCCAGGGCGCGGCGGATCGGCGCGCGGTTGCAGGAAAAGACCTCGGCCAGCTCCTGCTCGCCCAGCTTGGTGCCGGCGGGGAGCTTCTGGTGCGCGATGGCGTCGAGGACGTGCTGGATGATCTTCTGTTCGGTCGTAAGCGGCATCGGTACTGGTTTGCTGGTCCGGCGAAAGGGAGTGGAATGAAACTGCGGTTCGAAATTGGGTGCTGCGCCGCGGGCGCGGCGCGGGAGGCAGCAGGCGGGCGGAAGGGCTGAACCCGGCCGCCCGCCTGCGGGCTATTCGATGCTGTCCTCCATCTGGTGGAGCAGGCCGTATCCCGGCGCCAGTCCGGCGCCCGGCGGGAAATCCCCGCCGAAGCCGCGGCCCGCGACCGCGGCATCGCCGTCCATGTCCGCTGCCTCGTAGATGACCTGGCCCTCCTTGATCGTGGCCAGCACCTCGAGCTGTGCGAGGCTTTCCGGCGGGATCGCCGCCGGGTCCGCCGACAGAACGATCAGATCCGCCAGCTTGCCCGGGGCGATCGAGCCCTTGGCGTCCTCCTCGAAATGCTGCCAGGCGGGCCAGATGGTCATCGCCTTGAGCGCGGTCATGACGTCGACCCGCTGGTCGGGGCCGAGGATGTCGCCCGAGCGGGTCCGCCGGGTCACGGTCGCGCTGAGCACCCGCATGCTGTCGGGCAGCGCCACCGGCGCGTCGTGATGGGTGCCGAAGATCATGCCCCGCTGCCGCACCCAGCCGGTGGGCGAGATGTTGTCGGCGTTCACCGGCCCGACCGTGTGGTCGCGGTGCCAGTCGCCCCAGTAGAAGGTGTGCATCGGGAAGAGCGAGGGAAAGATGTCCAGCGCCTTGATCATGTCGACCTGGTCCTCGCGCAGGAACTGGCCGTGGATCAGCACCGGGCGGCGGTCGGCCGGGTCATGGGTTTCCTCCGCCGCCTTGACGGCGGCAAGCAGCATGTCCGAGGCGCCCTCGCCATTGGCATGGGTCAGGATCTGTATGTTGTTGTCGAAGGCCCAGTTCACGGCATCTGCGACCTGCTCCATGTCGGCGGCGGAATAGCCCTTGTACCCCGGGGGATAGTCTCCGACCGGATCGTAATAGGGCCGGTCGCGAAGGGCGGTGAAGCCCTGCGGAGAACCGTCGATGGTCAGCTTTGCGCCCGCCACGCGGACATGGCCCTCGTAGCTGTCCGACACGTTGTCGAGGATCGCCTGCCGGTCGATCAGGACGTCGGGATAGACCGCGACATCGATCGGAAAGAGCCCCTGGGCGCCTGCCGCCTGCGCGGCGGCCAGCACCGCGGGCGAAGCGCGGCCCTCCTGCGCGGTGGTGTAGCCGTAGCTCGCCCAGAGCTTCGATCCCGCTTCGGCAAAGGCCATCATCGCATCGGCGCCGAGCTTGGAGAACAGCCCGCCCGCGCCCAGGTAGAAGGCGTTCTCCTCCAGCACGCCGTTCGGGCTGCCGTCGGGCGCGCGGCGGATCACTCCGCCGGCCGGATCGGGCGTGTCGGCCGCGAAGCCCGCGCGCTGCAGCGCGACGCTGTTCATCGAGGCAAGATGGCCGGACTGGTGGATGATCAGCACCGGAACCTCGGCGGAGACCTTGTCCAGATCCTCGCGCGTCGGATGGCGCTGTTCGGCCAGCTGCGACTGGTCGTAGCCGAAGCCGACGATGAGATCGATCTTGGCGACCTCCTCCGCATGCTCCTCCGCCCAGCCGGACAGCGTGGCCGCCAGCCCGGCGATGTCGGTGACATCCCCGTCGGGCGGCGCCAGCAGGTTGGCCGAGAGCGCCTGCAGCCCGCCGAGTATGACATGGCCGTGGCTGTCGAAGAATCCCGGCAGCAGCGCGCGCCCGCCGAGATCGATCATCCGGGTGGTATCGCCGCGATGCGCCATCACCGCCTCTTCGGTGCCGACGGCGAGGATGCGCCCGTCCAGCACGGCGACGGCCTCGGCCCGCGGCTGGCTGTCCTCCATGGTCAGCACCGGGCCGCCCGACAGGATCGTGTCGGCGGTCTCCTGCGCCGCGGCTGGCAGGGACAGGGCGGCAGATGACAGCAGCAGGGCCAGAAGGCCGGGGCGGGACACAGGCTGGGGTGTCATGCGGTTTTCTCCGTCGAACGATGTGCGCAGTGCCGGCTCCGGCGTCCGCCGACCGTTCCGATGGACGGCAGTGGCGGGGAATATCTGGAGTGCCGTGCAGTGCGCTATCCGACATTAGGAGTTCCGGGAAATTGCGCAACCCGGCCGTGTAGGGCGACGGCAAAAGGACCGCCGGCAGGGCCGCGGTCCTTCAGGGGGGCGTGCCCCGGGCGGCGCGCCTCAGGCGGCGCCATGCACCGGGAACGGATGCCAGGGACCAGGTTCTTCGGCCGGGGCGTCGGCGTCCTGTGCGGCCGCCGACGGGGCAGGCTTTGCCGCTGCTGCGGGCGGCGCCGGATCGACGAGCTTCAGCACGCCGTCCTCGGGGCGGCGCCGGTGCTCGACGGCAATGCTGGCCTGGAGGAACTGGAGGACGTTTTGCATGGTCGTCTCCCTTTCTGCAGGGCTGTGCATCCGCCTCCCTGCCACCAGTATATGGGGTCGAAACCGCTTGTTTTCAATGCTGTGGCATGAATGCCGCATGGATTCTCCGGGGGCGCGCCCGGCTCAGTAGCCGAGCCGTCCGGGAAGCCAGGTGACGACGCCCGGCACCAGCATGCACAGGAGCAGAACCGCATACATTGCCGCGATGAAGGGCCAGCTTTCGCGCACCAGATCGCCCATCTTCACCCCGGTGATCCCGGTCACCACGAAGAGCACGACGCCCACCGGAGGGGTCAGCATGCCGATCACCAGGTTCAGCACGAAGAGGAAGCCGAAATGCAGCGGGTCGATGCCGTATTGCAGCGCGATCGGGTGGAACAGCGGCACCAGCATGATGTAGGCGGCGTTCGATTCCAGGAACATCCCCACAACCAGAAGCATCACCGCGACGAGGCAGAGGAAGAGGAACGGGCTCTCGGTCAGTCCCTGCATCAGCGCGGCCAGCTTCATCGGCAGCATGTCGATGGTGAAGAGGAAGGTCACCGTCGAGGCGAAGGCGATCATCGCGCCGACCACGGCCGAGGTCTTGGCGGCGGTCAGCAGCACATGCGGCAGGTCGGCGACGGTCAGCTTTCGGGTCACGAAGAAGCCCAGGACCAGCGCGTAGCAGACGCCGATCGCCGCGCCCTCGGTCGGGGTGAAGGCGCCGATCACGATGCCGCCGATCACCACCACAGGCATCAGGAAGACGAGGAAGCTGCGGCGCAGCTCGTGCAGGATGCGGGACAGGCTGACCGGCTCGCCCGCCAGCGGATAGTTGCGGCGCTTCGCGATGACCCGGCAGAGCAGCATGAACAGCGCGAAGAGGATCAGCCCCGGCACCACGCCCGACATGAACATCCCGCCGACCGAGACGCTGGACCCGGCCATGAAGGCATAGACGATCATGGCGCCCGAGGGCGGGATGATCGGGCCCAGATTGGCCGCCGCCGCGACGATGCCGGTGGAGAAGCCCAGCCCGTACTGCTTTCTCAGCGAGGGGACGAGCGTGGAGGACAGCGCCGAGGCATCCGCGACGGCGGCGCCCGAGACCGAGGCAAGCCCCGCGCCGGAGATCACGGCGACCTGTGCCAGACCGCCATGGACGCGGCCGATGAAGGCATTGGCGAAATCGACCAGCCGCTCCATGATCCCGCCCTTCAGCATCAGTTCGCCCGCGATCATGAAGAGCGGGATAGACATCAGCGGGAAGGAATTGACCGAATTCATCAGCCGCGGCGGCAGCACCAGCAGGTCGAAGCCCGACAGCCAAAGCCCCGCCAGCGCCGAGACGCCCAGCGAGAAGGCAAGCGGCATCCCCAGAAAGGCGAGGACGAGGAAACACACGATGACGAAAAGGCTCATTGCGCAGGGTCCCGGGGGTTGAGGGCAAGGTCGATCAGATGCAGCGCGCCATGGGCGGCGCCCAGGATGACCGGCAGGAAGAACACGCTGGATGTCAGGTCGACCGAGCCCAGCCGCTCGGACCAGGTCATCTGCGCGACCCGGACGGAGGTGACGCAGACCACAGCCAGCATCAGCGCCGCGAGCCCGTTCATGACGCGCGCCAGAAGCCGCTGGATCCGCGGCGGAAAGCGGCGGACCAGAAGCTCGATGCCGACATGGCTGCCGTCGCGGATGCCCAGCGGGATGGCCAGGAAGATCGTCCAGACGAAGGCGATGCGGCTGGCCTCGTCGGCCCAGTCGAAGGAGCCGTTGAAGACGTAGCGCATCACCACCTGGGCGGAGACCACGGCGACCATCAGGGCGGCCCCCGCCATCACGAGAAGGCGCGCGCCCTGGTCGGCGCGCGCGAGGATCCTGGAGAGGGCGGGAGCCATCGGCTTACATGCCGATCTTGGCGGTTTCCGCGTCGAGCAGCTCGACCAGCTCCGGGTCGAGGCGCGCCTTGGTCTCGGCTGCCACGCCCGCGGTGGCGTCGCGCAGCGCCTGGGCGAATTCCGGCGAGACCGGGCTGTAGGTCATGCCGGCGTCCTCCAGCTTGGCGAGGCCCGCCGCATCCTGCTCGGCGGCCAGCTCGCGCTGGTAGGCAATCGCGGTGGCCATGGCCTCGCGCACCATCGCCTGCTTGTCCGCGTCGAGCTTGTCGAACCACTTCTTGTTGGAGACGACCGAGATGAAATCGAAGAAATGCCCGGTGTTGGAGATGTATTTCTGCACCTCGGCATAGCCTGCCACGTTGATGATCGCGAAGGGGTTCTCCTGGCCGTCGATCACGCCCTGCTCCAGCGCGGAATAGAGCTCCTTGACGTCCATCGCGACCGGGTTGGCGCCGAGCGCGCGGAAAGTGGCCAGGTGGGTCTCGTTCGGCTGCAGGCGGATCTTCAGCCCGGCGATGTCCCCGACCGACTCGACCGGGTGCTTGGAGTTGGTCAGCTGGCGGAAGCCCAGCTCCATGTAGCCCATCGAGGTCATGCCCTCGCCGGCCAGCTTCGCGTCCAGCGCCGCGCCCACCGGGCCGTCGACGATGGCGAAGGCGGTCTCGCGGTCGGGGAACTGGAAGGGCAGGCCGATGATCTCCAGCTCCGGCACGGTGCGGGTGAGGTAGGCGGTGCCGACCCACATCATCTCGATCGCGCCGATCTTGACGGCCTGGACGTTCTCGGCGGCGCCGCCGAGCTGCTGGGCGGGGAAGATGTTGACGTCGATCTCGCCGCCGGAGAGCCGCTCCAGCTCTTCCTCGAACTTCGCCATGGCCAGCGAGGAGGAATGTTCGGTGGCGAAGTTGCCGGCCACGCGGATCGTGTCCTTGGCCTGGGCGGAGGCTGCGGCGAGGGCGAGCACGGAGGTGGCGACAAGGGTCTTTGCGAAGGTCATTGGGCTTGCTCCCTGGGAGTGTTGGACGGGGTTGCGGTCTTGTTGGCGGCAGCGGCGCCGAAGGCTTCGGCGGCGCGGGACCGGATCACCGAGGCGATCTCGGCCAGGGTGGAGGCATGTTCCTCCAGAGGCGTGGCCCGGAGGCGGCGTTCGAAGATGTCGAACAAGGCTCCGAGGTCGGGAATGCGGTGCAGCGCGAGGATGAAGGGATGGCCGAAGCGCGCGGCATAGGCGGCGTTGAGGCGGCCGAGCCGCGCGGCATCGGCGGCCGACAGCGACAGCAGGCCCAGGCGGCCCTGTTCGCAGGTGGATTCCGCGGTCATGCTGCCTTCGGCGGCTTCCCGCCCGGCCAGCGCCGGATGGGCGCGGAACAGCGCGATGCGGGTCTCGCGGGAACTGGACAGGATCGCCTCCACCAGCGCGCGGGCCAGTGCCTCGTCGCTCTCGAAGGGACGGGCGCCAAGTGCTGCCTCGGCCACCCAGGGCGAGCGCTCGGCCAGCGGCGCGATCATCGCGAGCGCCTCTGCGCGCGGCGCGTCATTGAGGATGTCGAGGGCGGTGGTCATGTCGGTTTCCTTGCTTGCTGAAAGGACCTTAGCCCGCGATGACCATTGCCATCCATGACATTGTGAGCAATTATCCATTCTGGAAATTAGGATGGAATGGGACATGGCGCTGCATCTGGTTCCGAAGGCGCTTCTCTATGTCGAGGCGGTGGCGGAGCACGGCTCCATCCAGGCGGCCTCGCGCGCGACCGGCATCGCGGCTTCGGCCATCGACCGGCAGGTCAAGCTGCTGGAGGACCGGCTGGGCGTGCTGCTGTTCGACCGCCAGACGCGCGGCATGGCGCTGTCCGCGGCAGGCGAGATGTTCGTGCTGCTGGCGCAGCGCTGGCGCGCGGACGAGGCGCGGATCGTCTCGGACGTGAAGCAGATGCAGGGGGTGGATCTGGGCCATATCCGGCTGGCGACGATGGACAGCCTGGTCAACGGGCTGGTGCCGCGCTTCCTGGCCGAGATCGCGGCGCGCTATCCGCGGGTGCGGGTCGATGTCGAGGTGGCGACGCCCGACGATGCCGCCGCCCAGCTGGAGGAGGGCCTGTGCGACATGGTGCTGTGCTTCAACCTGCGGCCGCACCGCGATTTCCACGTGCTCTGGTCGGCCGAGCTGCCGCTGTGCTGCGTGGCGGCGCCGTCGCATCCGCTGGCTTCGCTGGGCGCGGTCTCGCTGAAGGAGGTGCGCGAGCATGCCATCGTGGTGCAGAGCCGAGCGCTGGCCATCCGGCGGATACTCGAGGCGCGGCATTCCTGGATCTTCTCCGACGGCCCGCCGCCGGTCGTCACTAACTCGCTGCAGCTGCTCAAGCAGCTGGTCATCTCGGGCAGCCATGTCGCCCTGACATCCGAAATGGACGCCGCGCCCGAGCTGCTTTCCGGCAGGGCCGTCGCGCTGCCGGTCGAGGGGCCGAAGATTGCCGCGCAGAGCATTTCGATGGCGATCAACGCCAGGCGCAGCCTGCCGCGCATCGCCGGGAAGGTTGCGGAATGCCTGGCCTCGGAGGCACAGGACACGCTGGAAACGCTTCGCGGCACGCGGCCCGGCTAGGGGCCGCGCAGCTGGGAAGGATCAGCCGAGGCGGAAATCCCGGACGTGATCGGGCAACTCGACCCCGGGCAGGTTGCGCGCATCGGGCTCGGGCGTGCCGATCACGGTCGTCACCGGGATCACCCCGGCCCATATCGGCAGGGCATAGTCCTCTTCCTCGTCGCCCGGCCCGCCGGTGCGGACCTTGGCGGCGCCCTCCGCGATCTTCATGCCCAGCACGGTCGTCGCCTTCAGGTCCTGCGCATGGTCGGGGCGCAGCGTGCCGTAGCGGCCCGGGAACAGGCCGTCGACGAAGCGGATCAGCTTGGCCAGCTTCTCCTCGGGGTCCTCGACCTTGAAGGCGGTGCCGAACAGCGTGACCGAGCGCGAATTGACCGAATGGTGGAAGCCCGAGCGCGCCAGCACGAAACCGTCGAGGATCGAGACGCTGAGGCAGACCTCGGCATCATTCCCCGCGCGCAGCGCCCGGCTGGCCGAGGAGCCGTGCCAATAGACATGGTCGCCCTCGCGCCATTGCAGTGTCGGCGTGACGTATGGTTTCCCGTCCATGACATATCCGACGCTGCACAGCGGCTGGGCATCGAGGATCGCATTGACCGTCTCTCGGTCGAAGGCGCCGCGGGCATGGGCGCGGCGCAGGCGGGAACGGTCGGTGGCGGCGAGGCTGTCGCTCATGGCGGAACTCCTTCAAACTCTGGACGGACGCGGGATATCGGCTTATTGGCCATGGAGACATGGCCAATACCGGAAAAAATAATCGATCCAATTTTCAGGCCGCCCTGTTCGGTCTGGGGCTCGACCGGGACAGTGCGGTGCCCCTGCACCTGCAGCTGGCCGGGGCATTGCGGGGCCTGCTGATCGGCGGCGGTTTCGCGGGCGAGCGCCTGCCGCCCAGCCGGGCGATGGCGGGCGAGCTGGGCGTGTCGCGGATGACGGTGACGACGGCCTATGACCAGCTGGCCGCCGAGGGCTATCTCTCGGCGCGGCAGGGGTCCGGGACCTTCGTCGCCGCGCATCTGCCGCATCTCGCTCCGCCCGCCGCGCCGCGCGCGGCCCTGCCCGCGCCGCCGCAGATGCCCCATCCGTTCCATCCCGGCATGCCCGACCAGGCGCTTTTCCCCCACCGGCTCTGGGCGCGGCATCTGGAACGCGCCTGGCGCAGCCCCGAGCCCGCGCTGCTGGCCGCCCGGCCCGATCCCTTCGGCTGGGCGCCGCTGCGCGCGGCCATCGCGGAGCATCTGGCCGCCTGGCGCGGGCTCGGCTGTTCGCCGGAGCAGGTGGTGGTCACCGCCGGGGCCTGGGACGCGATCGACATCCTGCGCGGCGCAGCGCTGCCGCCCGGGGCGCGGCTGGCGGTGGAAGACCCCGGCTGGCCGGTGCTGCAGCGGCTGCTGGAGCGCGCCGGGCTGGTGCCGGAGCCGGTCAGGATCGACGGCGACGGGCTGGATCCCGCGCATCTGCCTGCCGGGCTCGCTGCAGCGATGGTCACGCCCTCGCGGCACTACCCGACCGGGGCGGCGCTGCCGCTGGCGCGGCGGCTGGCGCTGCTGGCCTGGGCGGAGCGCAGGGATGCGCTGGTGATCGAGGACGATTACGACAGCGAATTCCGCTATCAGGGCCAGCCCTTGCCGTCGCTTGCCGGACTCGACGGGCTCAGGCGCACCATCTATATGGGCAGCTTTTCCAAGCTGCTGAGCCCGGGGCTGCGCATCGGCTATCTGGTGCTGCCGCGGCCGCTTCTGGACCCGGTTCGGGCGCATCTCGAGGTCACCGGCACGCGGGTCTCGCTGCTGCCGCAGCCCGCGCTCGCGGCCTTCATGTCCTCGGGAGAATTCGCCACCCATCTGCGGCGGATGCGGCGCATCTATGCAAGACGGCAGGCTTTCCTGCTGCAGGCACTGGAACCTGCCGCCGGTCTGCTGGAGCTGCGGCCCGATCCATCGGGGATGCATCTGGTGCTGCGCCTCGGCCCGGCACTGGCCGGGCGCGCCACCGACCGGGAGATTGCCGCGATGGCGGAGGCGGAGGGCCTGCTGGTGCGCGCGCTCTCCGCCCATGCCCGCCTGCCCGATCCGCCGCAGGGACTGATCCTCGGCTATGCGGGCTTCGGTGAAGACCGGCTGGGACGCGCGGCGGAACGGCTGGTGGCCGTCCTGCGCCGCGCGGCAGGCTAGGGCGTCACTCGGCGGCGAGAACCGGCGAGGCGCCGTCCACGTACTCCTCCTCGCCGTTCTCGGCGAAGAGCTGCAGCATGCGCTTGCGCATGATCATGCCGGGGCGGTCGGTGACCATGTGCAGCTCGGTGCGGTGCTTGAGATCCAGCACCACCTCCGGGTCGGTGGTTTCCAGCACGTCCTTGTCCTCGCGCACGATGGCCTCGTCCCAGGCGACCAGATCGGCCGCGGGGCAGTCTTCCTCGGTGTCGTTGCGGAACAGGATCTGCGTCAGCTGCATGTTGCCGTCGTCGATCGGCGTCGCGCAGTTGAAGATGATGTGGCGAAGCCCCGAAGGGTACTCGATGTCGAGCCGCCGGTAGAACGGCACGTACCACTTGTTGACCATGTTGCGCATGGTCTTGCCCTCGGGCTCGCCGGTGATCTTCCGCGCGTGGGCCGGGTTCACGACCTCCTGCCGCACCGAGGCGGTGAAACCCTCCGCGGTTTCCTCGATCTTGTACTGCTCGGGCACCGGATCGTTGATGTCGCCGAAGGTGTTGCGGTGGACGAAGGCGATATGCGCGGCGTCGAAGGAGTTCTCCATCAGCCGGAAGGGCGAGGTCTTCCAGTGCTCGTAGAACTGGTGGATGCGGCGGAAATCGGCATCCTCCTCCTCGGGCACCTCCGGGATGTCGGCGATCGGATCGTCGAGCGCCACCCAGACATGGCCATAGCGTTCCTGTGCATGGAACCCGCGGGTGCGCGCGTTCGGGACCGCCTGGCGTTCGGGGAATTGCGGCACCATCACCAGCTTGCCGGTGCGGTCGTATTCCCAGCCGTGATAGCCGCAGACGATGTTGCCATCCTTGCACCAGCCGGTCGACAGCTTCGCCGTGCGGTGGCAGCAGCGGTCCTCCAGCGCGGCCGGCTTCCCCTCGCCGTCGAGGAACAGCACGATGTTCTCGCCGAGCAGGGTGAAGGGCTTCGGCCCGTCGGCGAGATGCTCCACAGGCATGATCGCGTACCAGAAGCGGCGCAGGGTTTTCTGTTTGGTGTTCAGCATGGTCTCAGCCTTCGGTGCCGCTGGCGTCGAGGAACTCCAGCGTGTAGGAATTGGTTTCGTCGAAATCCGCAGGCAGCAGGCCCTGGGATTTCAGCATGTCGGCATGGGCCTTCCAGGCCCCGGCACTCATCTGGCCGATCTCGGACGGATCGCTTTCGTAGAGCAGGTGTTCGCTGACCATCTTCCCGATGGCGAAATCCATCTGGCCGTCCGTCTGGTTCGGGTCGCGCTCGGCGATGCGCGCCTTGGCCGGGGCCGGGTCCTCGATGAAGTCCTGCCAGCCCTTGATCGAGGCGCTGACGAGGCACTGCACCGCGTCGGGCTTCTCCTCGATCAGCTTGTCGGAGACCACCACCAGCGAGCCGAGCGAGACATAGCCCATGTCGGCGATCAGGAAGTAGCTGGCATCCTCGCCGGTCTCCTGCTTGTAGCGGTAGGGTTCGGAGGAGACGAAGCCCTGCTGGATGGCGTCGGGGTTCGACATCCAGACTGCGATCTGGCCGTTATAGGCGCGCAGATCCGCGTCATCGAGCCCGTATTTCGCCTTCAGGAACGGCCAGATCGTGACCCGGTTCGACTGCGACAGCAGCATCGGGTGGCCTGCCATGTCCTCGGGCGTCTCGATGCCCTCGCCCTCGTGATACATCAGGATCTGCGGGATCTTCTTGAAGGACGACATCACCGCCTTTGCCGGGAAGCCCGCCTCGTTCAGCCGCATCACCCCGTCATTCTGCGACACCAGCGCGATGTCGACCGCGCCGGTGGTCAGGAGCTGCGCGGTGTCCATGCCGGGGCCGCCGTCGCGGATCGTCATGTCGACGCCGCACTCCTCGTAATAGCCGCGGGCAACCGCCTGGTGATAGCCGCCATGTTCGGCCTGCGCCTTCCAGCTCATCTGGAAGGTCAGCGGCACGAGGTCCTGCGCCATGGCCGGGGCGGCCAGCGCGGCGAGGACCGCAAGGGTCGATGCGTGGATGCGGAAGATCAAAGCCTTGCCTTTCTCCTGTCGGGGATGGGTTTTGTCATTGGGGGCAGGGGGCCCTTCCGCGGTTGCGGAGGGAGGCGGGCACCGGGTCCTCCGGGCGCTTTGGCGGACCGGCCGAGCCCCGCCAATGGCGGGCCAGCATGGCCGGTGCGCTACCTGTCCGGGAGGTTCCGGGGCGCTGTCATCTTGCCCCATGGATCGAGACTGGCACGAAGGCAGGGGCCGGAAAACCATCAAATTTGGCTGTCACCATTGCCTTTCGGGCAACGTTTGCGCGGGACTTGCCGCGGCGCGGAACCCTCCGGCCGGGCCGCGGGTTCTCTTCCCGCAGCCCGGCCGCAGCGCCGGGCCTGCCGCAGTTTTCAACGGTACAGGACGTTCAGCATGGCCGAAGCCCCAGGCGGCGAAAGCCCCGTCACGATCATCGGCGCCATCGTGGCCAACCTTGTCATCGCCGTCGCGAAGTTCGCGGCCGCGATCTTCACCGGCAGCTCCTCGATGCTGGCCGAGGCGATGCATTCGGTGGTCGATACCGGCAACGAGGGGCTTCTGCTGCTCGGCGTGCGCCGCAGCCGGAAGCCCGCCGACGAAATGCACCCGTTCGGCTACGGGCAGGAGCTGTATTTCTGGTCGCTGGTCGTGGCGATGGCGCTTTTCGCCATTGGCGGCGGCCTGTCCTTCTACGAAGGCGTCGCGCATCTGCGCCATCCCGAACCGATCGAGGCGCCGGTCTGGAACTACGCGGTGCTGGCCGTCGCCTTCCTGGCCGAGGGCGCCTCGTGGTTCATTGCGCTCAAGGCGCTGCGCAAGGCGCGCAAGAACGGCGAGAGCCATTTCCGCGCGTTCCGCCGCAGCAAGGACCCCTCGGTCTACATCGTTCTCGCGGAGGACTCGGCGGCGCTGGTCGGCATCGTCGCGGCCGCGGCGGGCGTCTGGCTGTCGGTGACCTTCGACAAGCCGTATTTCGACGGGCTGGCCTCGATGGTGATCGGCGTCGTGCTGATCGCGGTGGCGGCCCTGCTGGTCTACGAGACGCGCTCGCTGATCATGGGCGAGGCGGCCGATCCGGAGGTCGTGGCCTCGGTCCGCAGGATCGCGATGGAGGAAGAGGCCGTCGCCGGGGTCGCGCATCTGCTGACCATGCATTTCGCGCCCGACCAGGTGCTCCTGAACCTTGAGCTGCGGTTCCGGCCCGGCGTGCCGGCAGAGAAGATCTTTTCCACCGTCGAGCGGGTCGAGGCGCGCATCCGCAGGGTGCATCCGCAGATCGGCCGCATCTTCGTCGAGGCCGAGGCCTTCCGGCGGGGCGATCCCCAGTCGCTGCCGCAGGCGGGCTGAGCGAACGGAAAAAGCCCCCGGATATCCGGGGGCTTTCGCTTTGCGGGGATGGGACGGCTCAGGTCGCGACCGGTTCCGGAGTTGCGTTCTGGCGCGAGGTGGCAAGGCCGAAGACCATCATCGCGATCGCGCAGACCACGGCTGGGATGGCGAAGAGCAGGAAGTTCTGCTGCAGCGGATATTGCTGCGCCAGCAGCAGCCCGCCGAAGGTCGGCCCGACGATGGCGCCGATCCGGCCCACGCCCGAGGCCCAGCCGAGCCCGGTGGAGCGCACCGAGAGCGGATAGAGCTGCGCGACCGAGGCGTAGAGCAGGATCTGCGTGCCGATGGTGGTGGCGCCTGCAACGAAGACCAGCGCGAAGAGCACGAGGTCCGGCGGGGTCGAGCCGATCAGCGCGATGGACGCTGCTGCGGCGATGAAGAAGCCGACCACGACTTTCGGCAGCCCGAACCGGTCGCCCAGCCGCCCGCCGAGGATCGCCCCGGCCATGCCGCCGAAGTTCAGCCCGAAGAGGTTGAGAAGGCTCGCACGCTCCGCATAGCCCGCTTCCTGGAGCACCTTGGGCAGCCAGGAGGACAGCAGGTAGACCAGCAGCAGGCAGCAGAAGAACGACACCCAGAGCATCGCCGTCGGCAGCAGGCGGCGGTTGCGGAAGAGCTCTGCCATGGAGGTCGAGCCGCCCTTGGCTTCGTGATAGCTCAGCTCGTCGGCGGCGCGCAGGTCAAGCGAGGGGTCGACCTTGGCGAGGATGGCGCGGGCCTTGTCCTGATGGCCTTCGCGGATCAGGAAGCCGAGCGACTCGGGCAGCTTCCACAGGATCACCGGCAGCGCGATCAGCGGCAGGATGGCGACGAAGAACATCGGCTGCCAGCCATGCACGGGGATCACCCAGATGCCGAGGATCGCGGCGACCATGCCGCCGACCGAATAGCCCGAGAACATCAGCGCCACCATGGTGGAGCGCAGCCGCTTCGGTGCGTATTCGTTCATCAGCGCCACGGCATTCGGCATCAGCCCGCCGCAGCCGAGCCCGGCGATGAAGCGGAAGACCTTGAACTGGGCGGGCGTCTCGGCAAAGCCGGTGAACAGGGTCGAGACGGTGAAGAGGAGGAAGCTGATCGCGATGCCCTTCTTGCGGCCGACCCGGTCGGCGAGCGGGCCGAGGATCAGCGCGCCGAACATCATCCCGAAGAGTGCCCAGGCCTGCAGCGCGCCGGCCTCGGGCTTGGTCAGCCCCCATTCCTGGATCAGCCGCGGCAGCACCGTGCCCGCGACGAACACGTCATAGCCGTCGACGATCAGCAGCAGCGCGCAGAGCGCCACCACCATCCATTGGAACCGGCCGAAGGGTATCTTGTCGATGTGATCCGTCACGTCGATCTTGCGCATGGGGTCTCCTCCCTGATGAGTCGTTCGCGCTTGGAGAATTCTGTGGCGCAGGCCGCCTCCCGCGGCCTGCAGCGGAGCGTCAGCCGGTGTCTCCGCCCGCGACGGGCAGGACCGAGCCGGTGATGTAGGAGGCCTCGTCGGAGGCCAGGAACAGGATCGGCGCGACCTGCTCGGCAAGCGTGCCGTAGCGCTTCATCAGCGCCGAGCCGGTCACCTGATCGACCACCTCGGCCATCCAGGCCTGCTCGGCGGCGTTGTCGCCGGCGGCATTGCGGGGCACGCGGCGCGCGGGCGCCTCGGTGCCGCCGGGCGCGGTGGCGACGACGCGGATGTTCCTCGGCGCCAGTTCCATCGCCAGCGACTGGGTGATCGCGTTGACGCCGCCCTTCGCCGCCGAATATGGCACGCGGTGGATGCCGCGGGTGGCGTTCGAGCTGACATTCACGATCGTGCCGCGGCCGCGCGCGAACAGATGCGGCAGCACCGCGTGGCAGCAGTTCAGCGTCGGCATGAGCGAGCGGCGGATCTCGGCCTCGATCTGGGCGGGCTCGAATTCGGCGAAGGGCCGCATCCGGATCGCGCCGCCGACATTGTTGATCAGGATGTCGATGCCGCCGAATTCCTCCGCGGCAAAGGCCATCGCTGCGGCCGCGCCCTCGTGGGTTTCGAGGTCCGCCTCGAATGCGCGGGCCTCGGGCCCGGCCTCGGCGGCGATCTCGGCCACGAACTCCGCGCGGTCGACGAACAGCACCTGTCCGCCTTCGCGGGCGGCGCGCAGCGCCACCTCGCGGCCGATGCCCTGCGCGGCCCCGGTGATCACCATGGCCTTGCCCGCGAACCGGCCCTCGAAGGCCGGGGCGGGTTTCGGGGGGGCGAAGGGCGCGGTCATGCCGTGGCCTTCAGCACGGCGTTGGGCGTGAACTTCTCGTAATGGAAGCTCGCGGGCTGGATGCCGCTTTCCGAGAACCAGCTGCGGACTGCGTCGACCATCGGCGGCGGGCCGCAGAGATAGGCGTCGAATTCGCCCGGCTTCAGCATCTCTCCGGGCATGTGCTGGGTGACCCAGCCCTTGCGTTCGTGCGTCGAGCTGTCCTCGGCCACGACGGTGGCGAAGGTGAAGCCCGGCAGTTTCGCGGCATAGGCCTCCAGCGCCTCGACCAGCACGAGGTCGAGATCGCGGGTGACGCCGTAGACCAGGTGGATGCGCTGCTCGGACCCCTTGTGCGCCAGCACCTCCAGCATCGACAGGAAGGGCGCGAGCCCGGTGCCGCCGGCCAGGAACAGCAGCGGGCGCTCGTCTCCGCGCAGGTAGAAGCTGCCCATCGGGCCGGTGACGTTCAGCACGTCGCCGGTCCTGGCGCGCGACAGCCAGGTGCCCATGACACCGTCGGGGATCTTCTTGATCAGGAACTGCATCCGTCCCTCGCCCGGCGCCGAGCTGAAGGAGTAGCTGCGCGCAAGGCCCGAGCCCGGCACGTCGATGTTCACGTACTGCCCCGGCAGGAAGTCGGGCGCGGCCTCCGCATCCAGCTCCAGCACGACGGCGGCGTCCTCATGCGGCTCGATCGCGGCGACGGTGGCCTCGAAGGCCTGCGGCGCGATCTTGCAGGCGGTCGACGCCACCGGCACCGACAGCACGCAGTCGCTTTCGGCGACCATCTGGCAGGTAAGAACCAGCCCCTCGGCGGCCTCGTCCTCGGTCAGGGCCTCGTCGATATAGTCGTCGCCCATCTCGAAGCTGCCCGACTCGGCGCGGCACTTGCAGGTGCCGCAGACCCCGTCGGAGCAGTCCATCGGCAGGTTGACCTTCTGGCGGAAGGCGGCGTCGAGCACCGTCTCCCCTTCGTTTGCCTCGACGAACCGGGTCACCCCGTCCTCGAAATTCAGCGCGATGCGGTAGGCCATGCGCGTCTCCTTTTCTGGGCTTGGGGGTCAGACGTGATAGACGTCGATGACCTGGCGGATGTAGTCGTTCTTCAGCACGATCTTCTTGGCGCAGATCAGCGGGCCGTCGGCAGTGACGCGGATCGTGGCGAAGATGGTGCCGAAGAACGTGTCCGTGACCTTGTAGCGGTGGTTCAGCGTCTGGAAGTTGTAGCGCAGGTCGATCTCCTCGCCGCGGTCCTCGACGATCTCCACGTTCTGCACGGCGTGGCTGGTGCGCGGCTCCGGCGTCGAGGCGCCCGAGCGCTCGGTCTTGATCCGGAACACCCGGTCCTCCAGCCCGCCGCGGTCGGGATAGTAGATCAGCGAGATCTGCGACTGCGGATCCTCGGTGATGCGGTCGTCGTCGTCCCAGGCCGGCATCCAGTAGCTGCAATCCTCGGCATAGCAGGTCAGCCATTCGTCCCACTGGCGGTCGTCCAGGAGACGCGCCTCGCGGTAGAGGAATGCGCAGATCGCGTCATGGGCGATGGCGGGGCGGTGCACGATGGTCATCGGATGTCTCCTTATTCGGCGGCGAGCGCGGCGGCGGAACCGGCGGTTTCCTCGGCCAGCGCCTTCTTCATGGTCTCGACCCAATGGGCGTGCTGGCGCACGAACAGGCCCTCGTCCTCGCTGCGCTCGCCCGAAAGAGCCGGATTCAGCCCCATGCCCTTCGCGTTCTCGTCCGGGCCGTCGATCCACAGCGGCGCGCCTCGGCTCATGTCGTTCCACTGCGCCGAGATGCCGGCATAGCCTTCCTGGCAGGCGCGGAATTCCTCGAGGTCGTCGGAGGTGCCCATGCCGGAGACGTTGAAGAAGTCCTCGTACTGGCGGATGCGGGTGGCGCGGTCCTCGGCGCTCTCGCCCTTCGGCGCGAAGCAGAAGATGGTGATCTCGGTCTTGTCGACGGCGATCGGCCGGGTGACGCGGATCTGGGTGGAGAACTGGTCCATCAGGAACACGTTGGGATAGAGGCAGAGGTTGCGCGTCTGGCGGGTGATGTATTCCGCGCGGGTCTCGCCGTAGCGCTCGATCAGGTCGTCGCGGCGGTTCCAGACCGGGCGCACCTCGGGGTTCATCGAGTTGGTCCAGAGCATGATATGGCCGTTCTCGAAGCCGTAGACGCCGGCGACCGACTTGCTCCAGCCGTTGGCGTCCACCGCCTTGGTGCCTTCTTCCTTGCGGCGGCCCATCGTGGCGGCATAGTTCCAGTGGACCGAGCTGACATGGTAGCCGTCGCAGCCGTTCTCCATCTGCAGCTTCCAGTTGCCGTCATAGATGTAGGAGGAGTTGCCGCGCAGCACCTCGATCCCTTCGGGCGCCTGGTCGACGATCTGGTCGATGATCACCTTGGTCTCGCCCAGATAGTCCTCCAGCGGACCGACATCCGGCGACAGGCTGCCGAAGAGGAAGCCGCGGTAGTTGCCGAAGCGCGCCACGCGGGTCAGGTCGTGCGAGCCGTCCTTGTTGAAGGCTTCGGGATATTGCGTGGTCTTCTGGTCCTTCACCTTCAGGAGCTTGCCCGCATTGGAGAAGGTCCAGCCGTGGAACGGGCAGGTGAAGCTGCCCTTGTTGCCGTGCTTGCGGCGGCAGAGCATCGCGCCCTTGTGCGCGCAGGCATTGATGACGGCGTGCAGCTCGCCCTTCTTGTCGCGGGTGACGATCACCGGCTGCCGGCCGATATGGGTGGTGTAGTAGTCGTTCGGCTCCGGCACCTGGCTTTCATGCGCCAGATAGACCCAGTTCCTGCCGAAGATGTGCTTCATCTCCAGCTCGAACAGGTCCTCGTTGGTGAAGATGTCGCGGCGGCAGCGGAAGATGCCCGCCTCCTTGTCGTCCTGGACGGCGTTGTCGAGGATCTCGCCCAGTGCGCGGGCCTTGTCGATGCTTGCGGACATGCGGGTCTCCTTCGGGGACCTGCGCGGCGGCTCGGTCCCCGTCATCTGGATTGCGGGAAAGGGAATGCGCGCGGCGGCGCGGGATCAGGCTGCCGGTCTGCGGATGTGCGGCGGCGCGGTCCGGGGGACCGGACGGATCTGTCTGCTGGCACGCATGGCTGGCTCCTCCTCTGTCATGCGCTGTCCGGGCGTTCCGGGGTGCCCCCCTCCAGGGGCTTCCGCCGGTGTCCGGTCCTCCTCTGCCGTTCCTGCGCCCGGTGGCGCGGAGGTTCGGCCTTGCAAGGGGAGGTTGCGCCGGAAGCTGGGAGGAAGTCCAAGACCGTTTCAGTCGCAAACTATACTTTCAGGGTATGATAGCGCGAAAATACCCCTTGAATCACGTGTTTTCGCACTGCAGCATACCTCTGAGGAAGGTGTGATGCATCATTTCCGGGGAGGGGAAACCATGGATTTGCGCCAGTTCCGCTATTTTGCCGCCGTGGCGGAGGAGCGGAACTTCACCCGCGCGGCGGAGAAGCTCAACATCGCGCAGCCGCCGCTCAGCCGCCAGATCCAGCTGCTGGAAGAAGAGCTTGGCACCGTGCTGATCCAGCGCGGTTCGCGGCCGCTGCGGCTGACCGATGCCGGGCGGCTGTTCCACGAGCAGGCGCTGCAGGTGCTGGGCCGGGTCGAACAGATGGCCGAGGCGACGCGCCGGGTCGGACGCAACCAGAACAGCGTGGTGAAGATCGGCTTCGTGCCCTCGACGCTCTATGGCGGGCTGCCCTCGCTGGTCCGGAAGATGCGCCAGGCGGCGCCGGGGCTGGACATCCGGCTGGTGGAGATGGTCTCGCTGCATCAGGTCCACGCGCTGAAGGAGGGCCGGATCGACCTGGGCTTCGGCCGGCTGCGCCACAGCGATCCGGTGGTGACCGGGCTCGTGCTGCGCGAGGAGCGGCTGGCCGTGGCGATCCCCGAGGGCCATCCGCTTGCGGCCTCGCCCGAGTCCCTGCCGGTCTCTGCGCTTGGCGGGGAAAAGCTTATCGTCTACCCGAAGGAGCCGCGGCCGAGCTATGCCGACCACGTCCTGCGGCTCCTGAACGGGCATGGCGTGCGCCCCGGCGAACTGGAGGAGGTCAGCGAATTGCAGACCGCGCTGGGGCTGGTCTCGGCCGAGGTCGGGCTCTGCATCGTGCCCTCCTCGTCGCGGCGTCTGCGCGACGACATCCGCTACCGCATCCTGGAGGGCGAGCGCGCGACCTCGCCGGTGGTGCTCAGCTACCGCGCCTCCGACACCTCCGCCTATGTCGGGCTGGTCAGGGAGCTGATCGAGGAGATGTATGCCGAGAATCCGCCCTGGCTGACGACCGAGCACAACCTGTCGGTGAGGGGCGCGGCGCCGGAGTGACGCCGCGCGCGGGTCTCAGGCCAGGGCCGGGGCGGCGGCGAAGCGTTCCGCGGCCAGCGCGATCATCGCCAGGTCGCTGCCTGCCGGGCCGACCAGCGACAGGCCCAGCGGCGCACCGTCGATCACCGCCAGCGGCATGGTGATCTGCGGCAGCCCGGCATGGCCGGCGATGCTGAGCATGCGGATCGCGGCATTGCGGTAGCGGTCCATTTCCTCGCCCGAAGTGTTCAGCAGCGGCGCGGCCCCCGGCGCGGTCGGGATGACGAGGATGCCGTCCTTGCCCAGCACGCCGCGCACATGGGCGCGGATCGCGGCGCGGGCAGCCTCGGCTTCGGCGATCTCCTGCGCACTCAGCGACATGGCGCCGTCGAAGCGTTCGCGCACGCCGGGGCCGAACTCCGGCGCGGTTTCGCGGATCCAATCGCCGAAGGTCGCGGCGATTTCCCGGCCCTGCGCCACGCGGAAGACCGGCTGCAGCCGCTCCAGCGTCTCGGGGTCGAAAAGCGGCGCGGTCTCCGCCTCGGGCACGAACGGGCGCAGCGCGGCCGCGGTCGCCTCGGGCACCTGCGCCCAGAGATCGGACGGGGCGAGATAGCGCGGCGCGGCCAGGTCGGCATCCGGCGCGAGGATCGCGGCGGCGAGCAGCAGGGTCTCGGCATCGCGGGCGAAGAGCCCCGGCACGTCGTAGCTGGCCGCCAGCGCCTGCATGCCGCCATGCGGCAGCAGCCCGTGGGTCGGGCGCCAGCCCCAGAGCCCGCAGAAGGAGGCAGGCAGGCGCACCGAGCCGCCGGTATCCGTGCCGATGCCGAGATCGGCCAGCCCCTGCGCCACGGCCGAGGCCGAGCCGGAGGAGGAACCGCCCGGCACGCGGCCGGGGGCCGCAGGGTTCAGCGGCGTGCCGTAATGCGCGTTCTCGCCCATCAGCGAATAGGCCAGCTCGTCCATGTGGGTCTTGCCCACGATCTGCGCCCCGGCCGCGGCCAGCATCCGCACCACCGGCGCGGTCTCCGCGGCTGGCTGCCGGATCGAGGCCCAGCCGGGATGGCCGGAGCCGGTGACATGGCCCGCGATGTCGAGATTGTCCTTCACCGCGAGGCGCAGACCCGACAGCGGGCCGTCCCGCTCGGGGAAGGCATCCTCGGCAAAGGTCGTCACGAACGGATCGATACTCATCTCAACTCTCCATGGCGCGCGTCAGCAGCGCGCTCACTTCGCGGCAATGCGCCGCGTAATCCGGGCTCAGGCGGAAGCTTGCATCGCGCGGATAGGGCGCGTCCACCCCGATCTCGCCGATGATCCGGCCCGGACGCGCCGCCATGACGACGATGCGGTTCGACAGGAAGACGCTCTCGAACACCGAATGGGTCACGAAGATCACCGTCGATCCGGTCGCCTGCCACAGCTGCAGCAGGTCCTGCGAGATCTTGTTGCGGGTGATCTCGTCGAGCGCGGCGAAAGGCTCGTCCATCAAGAGGAGCTTCGGCTTGGTCACCAGCGCGCGGGAGATCGAGACGCGCATCTTCATGCCGCCCGACAGCTCGCGCGGATAGCTGGCGGCGAAACCCGCCAGCCCGACGGTTTCGAGGATCGCCTCGACCTGCGGCGCGGCGTCGGCGCGGGACATCCCGGCCAGCTTCAGCGGCAGGAACACGTTGTCGAAGACCGGCAGCCAGGGCATCAGGTTCGGCTCCTGGAAGACGAAGCCGATATCGCCTGCCTTGGCGCGGATGCCCTTGACCTCGTCCTCGCCCGGGCGCTGGATGCGGCCCGCCGAATGCTCGGCCAGCCCGGCCGCGATTTTCAGCGCGGTGGACTTGCCGCAGCCCGAGGGGCCAAGGAGCGAGACGAACTCGCCGGGATGGACGTCGAGAAACAGGTTCTTCAGCGCGACCGTGCCGTTGGGATAGACCTTGTCGAGGTTCTGCATCCGCATGACGGGCTGCGTCGCGGGGCTCATGTCGGTCATCTCAGCGCTCTCCGCCCATTTCGCTTTCGTGCCAGCGGCTCAGAAGCCGCGCCTGCACCATCGAGGTCAGCCACCAGATGGCGAGGCCGAAGACCGACAGGATGAAAAGCGCGGCGAACATCCGCGGCACGTCGAGCATGGTGCCCGATTCCACGATCACCCAGGCCAGTCCGGTGGAGGCGCCGGAGCCCGCGACGAATTCCGCGACCACGCCGCCGATCACGGCAAGCGAGGACGAGATCCGCGCGCCGGTCAGGATATAGGGCAGGGCGGCGGGCAGCTGCAGGTGGCGGAACCGCTGCCAGCGCGACGCCTGGTAGAGCGTCATCACGTCCTGCAGCCCGCGGTCCGCAGATTTCAGCCCCTGCACGGTATTGGCCAGCATCGGGAAGAAGGCGACCAGCCAGGCGAGGATCATCAGCCCCAGCCAGACCCGGTCGAGCCCGACCCAGATGATCACCAAGGGCGCGATGGCCACCATCGGCGTCACCTGCAGCGCGATCGCATAGGGCCAGAGCATCCGCTCGACATCGCGGTGCAGCGTCAGCAGCAGCCCGCCGAGAATGCCCGACACCACGGCGGCGGCGAAGGCCGCGATGGTGATCCCGGCGGTGAAGGCCAGCGCATGCATCAGGTAGGGGAAGTCGGCGATCATCGAGACGACGATCATCGAGGGCGGCGGCAGCACGAATTTCGAGATGCCGAAAGTGTGCACCGCGAGTTCCCAGAGAGCGATGAAGGCGAGGCCGGCCGCGACGGTCGGGCCGGTCTCGCGCAGGACTGTCGTCAGGCGGCTGGGCCGCTCGGCGAGGCGTTTGGTTTCGGGGTGGGCAAGCGGAACGCTTTCATCGGCCAAACCGGGTCTCCTCGGCTCTTGCATCAGCGGAGCTGCAGCACGCCGTCGGCGACCGGCAGGTCGAGGCGGCTGTCTTCTCCCAGGGCCAGATGCAATGTGGTGATCAGCGCCGAGGCAAGCGGCGCGGCGACGGGATCCGCTCCGGTGCCGGGATTGACGGCATGGGCGGGGAAGGCGGCGGCGGCGATCGACAGGCGCAGCGCTTCGCCGGGGGCGAGGGTCACGCAGGTCGCGCCCAGATCGAGCGAGACCGGCCCCTCCGGGCGGGCGCGCAGATGCAGGTAGCTCTCGGCGATGGCATGGGCGCGGCCGTCGGCGCGTAGGATCGACAGCGTGGCCGACACGTCGAAGCTCGGCCGGTCGGCGGAGATGTCCAGATGCAGCCGCAGGGGGCCCTCGACGGTGACCGGGGCGGCCTGCGGCAGGCTGGCGAAGGTCATCACGTCGGAGCGCTCGTCAGTCGCGCGGCGGTCCACCGGACCCGCGCCTGGACCGGCGGAGGGCGCGGCGCGCCAGGGGTCGTGGACCATCAGCTCGGTGCCCGGGGCGGGCCCATCGGCAAGGGTGCCGTCGCCGATCCGGGTGGCGGCGCGGCCCGAGCCCGCCAGGAAGGCGGGGGCGGCGGTTTCCGGCATGGCGCCGTGGCTGCGCCAGGTCCGCTGCCCGAGATCGAAGAGCTGGACGCGGTCCTCCGCTGCCAGCGTGCCCTTGCCCTTCAGCACTGCATCGAGGAAGGCCACCTGCGCGCGGTCGGTATCGGCGGCCGCCTCGGGGCCGAAATCGACGCCCGCGGCGCGGCGTTCCCAGGGGAAGTGGATCCAGGGGCCGACCATCAGCCTCATCGTCGGGTCGTCCGCGCGGTCGAGCGCCGCGAAGGCTTCCAGCGTCGAATGCAGGTGCCCGTCGAACCAGCCGCCGATGAAGAACATCGGCAGCCTGCGCTCGCGCAGCCGTGCCAGCGAGGCGGCGGGAGAGATCGATTGCCAGTAGGGATCGTCCGCGCCGCGCGACACCCAGCCGGGGTAGTGGCCGAACTCGCCCGAAGCCATCAGCTCTGCTGGGTGGCCGGGCACCTCGCCAGAAAACAGGCTCGCTGCCCCGGCCTTCAGGCGGGCATAGGCGGCGGCGTCTCCGGCGCGGCGGGCGCCCTCGACGGTGATCTGCGTGCCCCAGCCCGCCATCTGGCCCAGCTTGAAGGCGCCGCCTCCGAAGATCCAGGTCCGGGCCGGATCCCACGGCCCCATGGCCGGGATCAGCGCGGCGAGCGACGGGCTGTCGGCCGTGGCGGCCAGCAGCTGGTCATAGGCCTGGTAGGAAAACCCGTACATTGCCACGCGCCCGTCCGAGCCGGGGAGCCGTGCCGCCCATTCGACCGCCTCGGCCCCGTCCGCCGCCTCGTGCTGGCCGGGCCAGAAACGTCCTTCGGAGGTGCCCCGGCCGCGCACGTCCTGCACCACGACCATGTAGCCCTGCGCCGCGTACCAGGCGGGATGGGCATAGCAGATGGTGCAGCCGATGCGCCGCCCGTAGGCCTGGCGCTGCAGCAGCACCGGCCAGGGGCCGTCGCCCTCGGGGCGCCATATGTCGGCATCCAGGCGCGTGCCGTCGGCGGTGGCCATCGACAGCGTCTCGACCGGCTGCACGCCGGCGGCGGGGGGCAGCTCTGCCGGGGCCATGTGCGGGTCGAAGGCGGGGGTCAGGTCGAGGGTCATCCGAGCCTCCGGTCCCATTTGTCGGTGGGCAGCTCGACGGCGGAGACGGCGGCGTCATCCGCCTCGTCCACCTCGAACCGTCCGGGGTTCAGCAGGCCATGCGGGTCGACCATGCGCTTGAAGGCGAGATCTGCATCGGTGATCTCCTTCTTGCCGACCGCGCGCACGTTGGAGGTATGCGAGTTCGACACGACCGCGCCGGCCTCCTGCATGTCGCGCACCATCTGCGCCATCTGCTCGGGGGATTCGAAGACGAAATAGGGCGAGCCCGAGCCGACGATCTGCCCGCCGATGCGCAGCAGCTCCATCCGCAGCGGCCCGTAATGCTTCACCTTCTCGTGCACCCGGTCGATCAGGCCGACAAGGTCGTCGGCGCGGAAGAAGCCCTCGATCACCGAGCGTTCGGGATGGGACTTCTGGATCTGGAACAGCATGTGGCCGAAGATGAATTCCCAGAGCGGCTGGCCGTAGGGGCCCTCGCCCTCGCGCGATTGGGTGACGATCGTGCCGCCCGCGCGCTCGGCCATCTGGGCGAAGCTCTCCCAGCTCTGGTCGGCGATCATCGTCATCAGGATCGACTTGCCCTCGGGCACGATCTTCTGGAACGGCTTCACGAAGCTGGGCGTCGGCCATTCATGGACCGAGACGAATTTCCGCGTGATCCCGGCGCTGTCGGCCAGCGTCACGCCGAAGCGCACCGCGTCCATGTAGTCGTCGAAGGTGACGATCGCCTCGTTCCAGGCCCAAGCGGGCGCGAGGGGCAGCTCCATCTCGGTGATGATGCCGGTGGCGCCGTAGGTGTGGTGCGCGAATTGCGCGTCGAGACCGCGGAGTTCCAGGAGCCGCGGTTCCTCCTCCATGGTCATCACGGTGCAGGAGATCACGTTGCCCGGATCGCGCCATGTGCCGTAGACGGTGGAGCCGGGACCGCCCTGGCCGCCGGCGAAATGGCCCGCGACCGTGGCGATGCGCGCGGTGGTCGGGGGAAAGCGCAGCTCCTTGCCGTGCTTCCTGAGCTCCGCGTCGAGCTCGGCGCAGATCATGCCGCCGCGGACCCGCACGCGGTCGTCCTTCAGCTCGACGATGCCGGTCAGCCCGAGGCAGTCGAGGACGATCCCGCCCTTCAGGGGCACCGACTGGCCGTAATTCGCCGAGCCTGCCGCGCGCACCGTCACCGGGATGCGGTGGCGCACGGCAGCCGACAGGACCCGCCTGAGTTCGTCATCCGTCTTCGGCGAGACCACGATATCGGCGGTCTTTCCGGCGAGCGCCTCCTTCAGGATGGGGCTGACGGCATAGCGGTCCCGGCTCTTCACGCGGATGCGTTTGGGGTCGGTGGTGTGCTCGATGCCGTCGATCTCGGCCGAGTAGGCTTCGAGCGGATAGGCGGGGCGGGTCATGTCGTTCATTGGGCAGGCCTCACGCGTAGGAGGGCGATTTTTCCAGTTCGGCAAGGTCGAAGGCGGAGATCTCGCCGATGAGCTTGATCAGCCCCTCGACGGCGCGGTCGAAGACGATCCGGCCGCGGTCGGCATCAGCCGAGGCCGCATCGCCCGCCGCGCCCGAAGGATGCAGATCCTGCGCCTGCCAGCCGAAGCCGACCGCGCCCTCGGGGGTCAGCATGCCGCCCTTCTGCGCGAGCGCGACGGAGAGCGGCTCGAAATTCCGGGCATGCTCCATGTCCACGAGCTCGGGGAAGAGATGCAGCATGACGCTGGTCTCCACCTCGCCGGCATGGATGCCGTGGGTGCGCTCGAACTCCGAGAACTGGTCGGCCATCTCGGTGAAGCGCGACCACATCGAGGACACGGCGAACATGCCCAGCTCGATGCGCAGGCGGCGGCAGACCATTTCCATCACCTGGGGCTGGCCGCCATGGGCGTTGAGGAACAGGATGCGGCGGCAGCCCGCGCGGTGCACGGACTTGGCGATCTCGAACCAGTAGTCTGCCAGCAGCGGGCCGGGGATGGTCAGCGTGCCGGGATAGCGCAGGTGCTCGTCGGACTTGCCCACGGCGCTGACCGGCAGGACGAGGGCCGGGAAGCCGGGGGCCATCTTCGCCACCGCGTCCTCGCAGATGGACTGGGCGATGGAATAGTCCACCTTCACCGGCAGGTGCGGGCCGTGCTGCTCGGTCGCGCCGACCGGGAAGACGGCGACCATCTCCGACATGTCGAGGGTCTTGAAGTCGAGCGCGGTGAGATCGGTCCACCAGTGGGATTTCAGCGTCATGGGAGGTCTTTCGTGATAAGGGGCTGCCGGGACGCAAGGGGCATCCGCCCCGGCAGCAAGGACTGTCCGCGAAGAGAGGGGGGAGCGGTCAGTCCAGGAACTGGAGCGTGTATGCGGACTTGTAGTCGAAATCCGCCGGGAACTGGCCGTACTTGACCAGCTCGCCGAAATGCGCGGCCCAGCGTTCATCGGTCATCGCGCCGATGCCATGGGCGGCGGTGTCGCCGTTCTCGATCAGGTTCAGCTCCTTCATCTTGCCGTAGGAATAGGCCATCAGCTCGTCGGAGTTTTCCGGGTTGGCCTCCTGCACGGCGGCGAAGCCGGCCTCGGGGTCGGCCATGAACTCGGTCCAGCCCTTGACCGAGCCGTCGACCAGGCACTGCACCTGCTCGGGATGGCCGTCGATCAGGGTCTGCGGCACGACGACGACGGAGGTGTAGGGGTCGTAGCCGTAATCGGCGAGCAGGAAGTAGGAGGCGTCGAACCCCGCCTGCTCCTTGATGCGGAAGGGTTCGTTGGTGACGATGCCCTGCTGGATCGAGTCCCCGTTCTGCATCCAGACCGCGATCTGGCCGTTGTAGCTGCGCAGCTGGTCGTCCGAGAGGCCCCACTTGTCTTTCATGAAGGGCCAGAAGGTCTGGCGGTTGCCCTGGGAGATCATCACCGGCTTGCCGGCCATGTCGGCGGGCTCGGAGATGCCCGCTTCGTCGTGATAGAGCAGGATGGTCGGCAGCTTCTGGAAGGCGGCCATCACGGCCTTCGACGGAAAGCCCGCCTGGTTCATACGCATCGCGCCGTCATTCTGGCTGACGAGGATCGCCTCGACCGCGCCGGTCACCAGCAGTTGGGTGGTGTCGATGCCCGGCCCGCCCGAGCGGACGGTGACGTCCAGCCCGCACTCCTCGTAATACCCTTCGGCAGCGGCCAGCCAGTAGCCGCCCTGTTCGGCCTGCGCCTTCCAGCTCATCTGGAAGGTCATCGGCACCAGGTCGGCGGCCATCGCGGTGCTGCCTGCCAGCGCGGCAACCAGGGCGGCGGAAACGGTCTTGATCATCGAGGTAGCTCCTGTTGGATGCGGGTCGCCCCGCTGCGCCCTTTGCGGGCTGTCATGTCAGCCGGCCTGGCGGTCGAGCCAGCCGTCGGTGTCGAGATGGCGGTCGATCACCGTGTCCGCGGCGCCCTCGGCCTCGAAGCGGCCGGGGTTCAGCAGGCCCTTGGGATCGACCGCGCGCTTGAAGGCGATTTCGCCGGGTCCGATGGTCTTCTTGCCGACGCCGCGCACATTGGAGGCATGCGGGTTGGCGACCTTCAGCCCCATCGAGCGCATCGCGGTGACCACCTCGTTCACCGCCGCCTCGTCGGTGAAGGTGACGAAGGTCGAGCCCGAGCCGACCAGATCGCCGCCCCAGCGGCGGATCTCGATCCGCATCGGGCCGGTGGCGCTGATCGCGTCATGCACCTCGAGGATCCGCGCGGCGAGGTCGGGGGCGGTGAAGAACCCCTCGATCTCGGTGATGTCGGGGCGGGTCTTCTGAGCCTGCAGCGTCGTGTGGCCGAAAGCGAATTCCCAGATCGGGCGGCCATAGGGGGCGTGTCCCTCGGGGCCGCCCGCGACGATCTCGCCGCCGGCCTCCGCCACCATCTGGCGGAAAAGCGGCATCGAGGCAGCCTCGATCATCGCGATCACGATGGACTGGCCTTCCGGCACGAAGGGCGCGAAGGGCTTCAGCCACTCGCCGACCGGCCATTCATAGGCGGAGGCGAGCTTCTTCTCCAGCCCCGGCTCCCTGCCGATGGCGACGGCGAGGCGCACGGCGGACGGATAGTCGGGCAGGGCGACCAGGCATTCCTCCCAGTCGCGCAGCGGCGCCAGCGGCATCTCAACCTCGGTCACGATGCCGAGCGTGCCATAGCTGTGCTGGACGATGCGGGTTTCCATGCCGGTCAGCTCGATCTCGCGCGGGGTCTCCTCGACGGTGACGACGCGGGCGGCGCGGACATTGCCGTGATCGCGCAGCACGCCGTAATTGATCGATCCGACCCCGCCGGTGCCCCCCGTCACGAAGCCGCCGATCGTGGCCTGCTTCTTGGTGGTCGGGAAGAAGCGCAGCTCCTGCCCGGTGGCGGCGGCGGCGGATTCCAGGTCGGCGATGCGCGTCCCGGCATAGGCGCGGATGAAGCCGCTGCCGACCGCGATCACGCCGGACAGCTTCGACAGGTCCAGCATCGCTCCGCCATGGAGCGGAACCGACTGGCCGTAATTCGCCGTGCCGGTGCCGCGCGGCGTCAGCGCGACATCATGGGCATAGGCCGCGGCGGCGACGGCGCGGACCTCTTCGGCGCTTTTCGGCGTCACCACGGCATCGGCCACGAGACCGTCCAGCGTCTTCGACAGGAGCGGCGAGATGAAGTGCCAGTCGCGGCTCTTCGCCTTGACCAGCTTCGGCTCGGTGGTGGCCTCGATCGGGCCGAGCGCGGAGAGGAACGCGTCGAGCGGCATCAGTGGGTCTCCGCCATCAGCGAGACATGCGCCGCGACGACCTTCCAGCCGTCGGGCGTCTTCAGCCAGGTCTGGCTCTGCCGCCCGGTCTTCGTGCCGCCCTCGCGGCGGAACTCCAGGTTGCAGGTGCCCATCGCCTCGCCGTAGGTGACGATCTCGCGCCGGATCACCTGTCGCTGCGGCGAGCCGCCGGGGCGCGCCTTGCGGAAGTCGCGGATCTCGTCGATGCCGTAGAGGTTCTCGCCCACGCCGTAGCGCAAAGTCAGCGGGCTTTCCCAGAAGAGCGCGTCCATCGCGTCGAGGTCGTTGGTCATCAGCGCGGCCTCGTAGGCGTCGCAGGCGGCGGTCAGTTCGGCCACCGGTCCGGGCAGGTTGAGCTCGGGGGTCATGCCTGTGCCTCCAGCTGCGTCTTCAGCTCGGCGCCGTCGCAGACGAAGCCGTAGCATTGCCGCACGTTGTAGAGCGTCGCCTCCATGCAGAAGGACGGCGAGGAGGTGGCCGAGCAGTCCTCCAGCAGCACCGCGTCGAAGCCCTTGGCGACCGCGTCGGTCAGCGTGTTCAGCACGCACTGGTCGGCATTCACGCCGGCAAAGAGCACGGTGGTGACGTCGAGATTGCGCAGGACCGTTTCCAGCTCGGTGTCCTGGAAGCCGGTCATGCGGTATTTCGAGACCGCGATGTCGCCGTCTTCGGGGGCCAGCTCGTCGACCACGGCGGCAGCCCAGCTGCCTTCCTCCAGCACATGCGCGCCGTTGCCGGGAAGCGGCTTGCCGATGCCGGTCGACCGGCCGTCCGGATCGTAGACATGCAGCACGGAGGGCGGCAGGTTGGCGCGGTCCGGGCGGTTGCCCCAGTTCAGCCAGATCACCGGCAGGTCATGGGCGCGCAGGGTCGGCAGCAGGGACTGCAGGGGGCCGATCGGCGCGCGGCAGGGGGAGACATCGACCCCGATCGAGGCCAGCCAGCCCTCGGGGTGGCAGAAGTCGTTCTGCATGTCGACGACGATGATGGCGGTGCGGCGGGCGTCGATCACGACCTTGCGGCCGCGGTCCGAAAGCGTCACCGGGCGGGCTTCCTCGCGGGCGCGCACCAGGCTGACCTCGGCGGCGCTGACCTGCCAGGCGTTGCGCGGAGTGGCCCCGAGCGGGAGCAGGTCGCGATCCGTCATGCCGTCCATCACGCTGCCTTCCCGGTCAGGATCGCCAGATCCTCGTCGTCCAGCGCGACGCGCTCGCCCGCGCGGATCAGCTCGGAAAACTCCTGGTTCGGGACCATGACGGTCAGGGTATAGAGCTTCGACGCGCCGGTGTTCTTCACGATGTGGACCGAGCCCGGTTCGAGCAGCAGCGCGTCGCCCTTGGCGATCGGCAGCTCGTCGCCGTCGGAAGAGGCAATTCCTTCGCCGTGCAGCACGTAGAAGAATTCATGCGCTGTCGAATGGCTGTTCGGAGGCGTGGCGCCGCCGACGGTGAAAATCTCGATCACGAAGATGGAATTGGTGGAGGAATTCGCCGGGTCGAAGAGGATCGCGAAGTAATTCGTGTCGTCCGGAGCGATCTTGAACACCTCGGCCTTTCGAAGTTGCTCGTACGTAAAGGATTTCTGCATCCGCTCTGCTCCGTAGGTCGTCATCTGCGGGGCGCGGCTTCTGCAGGCGCCGCCCCTCTTGCGATCAAGGAAGACGATTGACGCGTGAGATAAAAGCATCAAATTTGCACGGTAACGTTCCAAATTTGGCAATACAGTCCCATGCATGCACGCATCCTGCGCTATCTCGACGAGGTGGTCCGCTCCGGCTCGATCCGCGCCGCGTCCGAGAAGCTCCACGTCGCACCTTCGGCCATCAGCCGCCAGATCAAGACCCTCGAGGAACAGGTCGGTGCGCCGATTTTCCATAGGGGAGCCAGGGACATGACCCTCACGGCCGCAGGCGAATTGCTGATGGTGCATGTCCGCGAGACGCTGCGCGAGGAAAGCCGGACGCTGGCGCAGATCGAGGACCTGAAGGGGCTGCGCCGCGGCGAGGTCTCGCTGGCGATCATGAGCGGCCTCGCCGGAAACGTGATCCCCCGCAGCCTTGCTGCCTTCCGGAAGGCGAATCCCCGCGTTTCGCTGAAGGTTCAGCTTCTGCCTACCGGAGAGGCGATCATGGAGAGCGTTGCCTCAGGAGACGCCGATTTCGGAATCGGCTTCGATTTTCCGGAACGGTTCGGGCTGAGAATCCACACCACCTCGCTGGCGCAGCTGGGCGCCGTGATGGCGGCCGGCCATCCGCTGGCGGCGCGCTCCAGCCTACGGCTGAGCGACTGCATCGCCTATCCGCTGATCCTTGCCGACCAGTCGATGGTGATCCGGCCCTATCTCGACCATTGGCTCGCCCCCCTGCGCAGCAGTCCCGAGATCCTCGCCGAGACGAACTCCATCGAGGTGATGCGCGAGATGGCCTCCGGCAGCGACGGCATCACCTTCCTCACCCGCTTCGATGTCGAACGCGACGTGGCCGCGGGCCGGCTGGTGCTGGTGCCCGTCCAGGAATTCGCCGACCGCACGCAGAAGCTGATGGTGGTCGGCTCCGAGCGCTATGCCAATGCCATGGCCAATGTCTATCTCGAGACGCTGAAGCCGATGCTCGCCGGGGGCTGATGTGCAAGAGGGTGTACATGTAATGCTGACATGTATACAAGTGGCGCGAGTCCAGGGAGCGCCGCCATGTCCGAAGGGTCCGCCGCCAAGATCCATGCCGCGCTGATCGCGCGGATCGCCGGGGGCAGCCTGCCGCCCGGCACGCCTCTGGCCGAGACCGCGCTGGCCGAGGAATTCGGCGTGTCGCGCACGCCGGTGCGCGAGGCCCTGCAGGAGCTGGCCCGGGACGGGCTGGCCGAGCGCGGCACGCGCCGCGCCTTCGCCATCCGCAGGCCGGACCCGGCAGAGATGGCCGGCGTCTTCGAGGCCGTGGGCGAGATCGAGGGCGCGATTGCCGCGCTGGCCGCGCACCGCATGAGCGCCGTGGAACGGGCGGCGCTGGAGGTGCTGCTGGCCGCAGGGGCAGGGCTGCCGCCTGCGGAGTATTCCGCGCATAACCTGCGGTTCCACGCCGCGATCCGCGAGGGCGCGAAGAGCCCGGTGCTGGCGGAGACGCTGGCGCGGCTCGAGCTGCAGACCCTGCCCTGGCGGGCGCTCAACTTCTCCCGCGATGCCGGGCGCACGGATCTGTCCCGCGCCGAGCACCGCGCCATCGCCGCCGCGATCCTTGCCCGCGATGCCGATGCCGCCCGCGCGGCGATGCAGGCCCATGTCGCGGGTGCCTTCCTGGCGCTGTCGCGCCCCCTTCCCGAGTAGCAACCGACCGGAGTTCCCATGTCCGACCCGTCCCTCCTCCTTCTCATGCTGGCGCTGCTGGCCTTCATCGGCGCCTTTGCCGGCGTGCTCGCCGGCCTTCTCGGCGTCGGCGGCGGCATCGTTCTGGTGCCCGCCTTCTTCTACGCCTTCTCGACGCTGGGCTATGGCGGCCCGCAGCTGATGCAGGTCTGCCTCGCCACGTCGCTGGCCACGATCGTCGTCACCTCGGTGCGCTCGGTCATGAGCCACAACAAGAAGGGCGCTGTCGACTGGGAGATCCTCAAGGGCTGGGCGCCCGGCATCGTCATCGGCGCCATCGTCGGCGTGCTGGTGGCGGCGAGCCTGCGCTCGATCGTGCTTCAGGCGATCTTCGGCGGACTGGCGCTGGTGATCGGCCTCTACATGGGGCTCGGCAAGCAGCACTGGCGGCTGGCCGAGGCGATGCCGGAGGGGGTCAAGCGCGCGGTCTATTCGCCGGTCGTGGGCTTCCTGTCGGTGCTGATGGGGATCGGCGGCGGCAGCTTCGGCGTGCCGCTGATGAGCCTCCATGCCGTTCCGATCCACCGCGCGGTGGCCACGGCGGCGGGTTTCGGCGTGCTGATCGCCGCGCCCTCGACCATCGGCTTCCTGACCGTGGGCATCGACCCGGCGACGCGGCCGCCCTTCACGCTCGGCGCGGTGAACATCCCGGCCTTCCTGATCGTGATCGCGATGACGCTGCTGACCGCGCCCCTGGGCGTGAAGCTGGCTCACTCGCTCGATCCGAAGCCCTTGAAGCGGGTCTTCGCGGTGTTCCTGATCCTTGTCGCGCTCAACATGCTGCGCAAGGTCTTCCTCGCCTGAAACGCGAAGGGCCGGGGTGTTCCCCCGGCCCTCTTTCCTTGCCTGAATGCAACGCCTACCGGGAATAGAGCCGGTCGAGCCGCACGAATTTCCCCAGCACCCCGAGCGCGATGATCGTCACCCCGATCAGCAGGGCCGAGATCGCATGCGCGGTCGGCTCCAGCGCGAAGGTCGCCTCGGAATAGATCCGCACCGGCAGGGTGGTCAGACGTGCCGTGGTCAGGAAGGCCGTCACCGTCACCTCGCCGAAGCTCATCAGGAATCCGACGAGCCCGGCCGCGAAGAGGCCCGGCGCCAGCACCGGAAGCGTCACGTGCAGGAAGGTGCGCGGCGCACTGGCACCGAGGCTGGCCGAGGCCTCCTCCAGCGCCGGGTCGAGCGCCAGCACCGAGGTAGTGAGCAGCGTGATCATGAAGGGCAGGATCACGACGACATGCACCGCCATCAGCCCGAGGAAGGGCGGAACGGCCAGGTAGATCTGCAGCAGCTTCAGCATCCCCACCGCGATGGCGATGCCCGGCAGCGACAGCGGCAGCATCCAGAAGGCCAAGAGCAGGCTGCGCCCCCGGAACGGATGCCGCGCCAGCGCGAAGCCCGCGGGCAGCGCCAGGACCAGGCCCGTGACGACCGAGGCCAGCGCCAGCTTCACCGAGATCCAGAAGTTCGCGGTATAGTCGCCCGCGATCAGCACCCGGCGGTACCATTCCAGCGTGAAGCCCTTGAAGCCTGCGGCGGTGGCCAGCGGCACGTCGTTGAAGCTCTGCACCACCACAAGCCCGAGCGGCAGCAGCAGGAGGCCGATCGCGCAGCCGAGCGCCAGCTTCGACAGGAGCGGCCCGGCCAGATCGACGGCCCGCGCCAGCGGCACCGGGATGTCCATCGGCGAGGACGGCGTGCCCTTGCGCCAGGCCATGAACCGGCCTAGCGCGACCGTCACGAGCGCGATGAAGGCCAGCCCCACCACGGTCATTACCAGCGACAGGGCCGAGGCCATGGTGGCGTTCAGGTTCTGGATCGCCTCCTGCATGACCAGCATGCCGATGGTCCAGACCTTCTTGCCGCCCAGAAGCGTGGCCGAGACATAGGAGGTCACGGTCATCAGGAAAACGACGATGATGCCCGAGCGCAGCCCCGGCAGCGACAGAGGGAAATCCACGGTCAGGAAGCGGATCGCGGGCGAGGCGCCGAGGCTTTCGGCGGCTTCGTGTATGCGCGGCGAGGTGTTCTGGAGGTTGTCGTAGAGCGCCAGCACCATGAAGGGCATGAAGACCTGCGCCAGCGCCACGATCACCGCGCCATGGGTGAAGAGCATGCCGTTGAACGGCCCCAGCCCGACCAGCGCCGCGGCGGAATTCAGCAGCCCCTTGGGCGACAGCAGCAGGATGATCCCCAGCGAGCGGACGACCACGTTGGTCAGCAGCGGGATCAGGATCACCGCGAAGGCCATCGCCCGCCAGCGCCCCGGCATCCGCGCCAGCCAATGGGCCAGCGGATAGCCGAGGATCGCCGAGACCACCGTGACGGCGAGGCCCAGCCCCACCGTCTCGGCGATGATCGACAGGTAGAACCCGTCCGACAGGATCGTCCGGAACTGCACCAGCGACGGATGCACGAGCACCGGGCCGAAGGGGCTCGGATACTCGTGCAGCGACAGAAGGACCACGACCCCGAGGGGCGCGGCGAAGGCCATGAGCAGCCACGCCGTCACCGGCGTGGCAAGGACCGGCCCGATCCAGCGTCTCATCCGGCAAGCACCCGGTCGAACTTGGCCTGCCACTCGGCGCGGTGGGCGTTGATGTAGTCCCAGTCGAAATCGACGAGATCGTTGACCTGGCCGCCGGTGATGACCTTGCCCTTGACGTCGTCCGGCATTTCCACGTCCTTGACGGTCGGCGAGTAGTAGACCTCGCGGGCATAGGCGATCATCACCTCGGGCGAGAGGTGCAGGTTGATCCATTCCTCGGCCAGCTTCTGGTTCTTGGTGCCTTCGGTGATGCAGGCGACGTTCATGGTCACGGCCATGCCTTCCTCGGGCTCGGCGATGACGCAGTCGGGGTTGCGGGTCTCGGCGTATTTCCGGGTGAAGGAGGCGAATTCCACCGACAGGTCGGCCACATCCTGGTCGAACATGTCGTAGAGCTGCGCCTGCGAGGACTGGATGCCGGCGAAGGGCTTCAGCTCGGCGACCTTCTCGAGGACCTTGTCGAACTCTGTGATGTCGTAGCCGAAGGACTTGGCGGTCATCATCAGCGCCGAGATGCCCTCTGCGCCCAGGCCGTTCGGCCAGGCGATGCGGCCTTTCCATTCCGGGTTCCACATGTCCTTCCAGGACTTGACCGGCGTCTTGGCAGCAGTGCCGTCATAGACCACGGTGCAGGGGTTGAACGCGACGCCGTAGCCGCCCTTCTGCGCCAGCGGATAGAGCTGGTCGAAGCGTTCCACGGCCGCGGTCGGCGCCTGGGTCACGCCGTCGGCCACCGCCTGGCGGCTTTCGTAGATGTTGAGGTAGAGCACGTCGAAGCTCGGGCGGCCGCGCTCGGCATAGGCGCGGGCGCGGCGGTCGGTGGTGCCGCCCAGCACGTAGCTGATCTTGCAGCCGTATTTCTCGACGAGCTGCGGCTCGATGTACTGCTTGACGATCTTCTCCTGCGCGCCGCCCCAGATGCCGACGACCAGCTCGTCTCCGGGTTTCGGTTGCGCATGGGCGGGACGGATGATGCTTGCGGGGGCGGCAAGCGCGGCAAGGCCGAGGCCGGTGAACTGGCGGCGGTTCAGCTTCATGGGGAGTCTCCTGTCGGGATCGTTTCTGGTTCAGATGAAGGTGACGGCGCCGGGCAGCGCCTCCACCGAGACGGTCTGGCCCGGGGCGGGGGGCGGCAGGTCCGAGGGGATCACCATCCGGACGGGTCCGGAGGCGGCGGCGAGGTCGATCTCGAAGCTCTCGCCGAGATAGCTGACGGTGCTGACGGTTCCTGCCAGCGCCAGCGGGCCGGTGGCCTCTGCTGCCGGGCGCAGGCGCGAGGCGCGCAGCACCATCTGCGTGGCGCCCTCGGGCGCGCCCGCGCAGGACGTGCCCTTGGCACGGAAGGTGCCGCCCTCGACCTGGCCGTCGATCACGGTGCGGGCGCCCAGGAACCCGGCGGTGAAGGCCGAGCGCGGCGCATCGCAGAGCTGACGCGGCGTGCCCAGCTCGGTCACGAGCCCGTCCTTCATCACCGCGATCCGGTCGGACATGGCCAGCGCTTCCTGCTGGTCATGGGTGACGAACAGCGTGGTGATGCCCAGCCGCTGCTGCAGCGCGCGGATCTCGTCGCGCATCTCGGCGCGCAGGTTGGCATCGAGGTTCGACAGCGGCTCGTCGAGGAGCAGGATTTCCGGTTCGATGACCAGCGCGCGGGCCAGGGCGACGCGCTGCTGCTGGCCGCCCGAAAGGTTGCCGGGCAGGCGGGCGGCAAAGGCGCCGAGGCCGACGGTTTCCAGCGCTGCCTTTGCGCGCTCCAGCCGGTCGGTCTTGGCGACGTTGCGCATCCTCAGCCCGTAGCCGACGTTTTCCAGCGCCGAGAGATGCGGGAAGAGCGCGTAGGACTGGAAGACGACGCCGATATTGCGCTTGTGCGGCGGCTTGCGGGTGATCTCGCGGCCGTTCAGCATGACATGGCCCGAGACAGGCGGCACGAAGCCTGCGATCATCCTCAGCGTCGTCGACTTGCCGCAGCCCGAAGGCCCCAGAAGCGACAGCAGCTCGCCCTCGCCCAGCTCCAGCGTCAGGCTGTCCACTGCCACCGACTTGCCGTAGGCGATGGTGACGTTGTCGAGCAGCAGGCAGCCCCGCTTATCCATCGCGCCGCTCCGTGGCGCCGGCGGTTTCGGGGACGGTGCGGGGACGGGAGGACATGGGACTCGGATTCCTTGCGGCGGGATTTCTCGGCGCCATGCAGTCACCATTTGCATCCAGGAAAAAGCATCGTTTTTTGCAGTATCCGTTGCCAAAAAGGGCACGATTGCAGGGCAATGACCCTGCCGGGACCAGAAAACCCGGGGTGCAAGCATCCGTTATGCCGGTTTGACGGCCGATCTGACGCAAATCAGGGCGGGAAGCCACGTCATGCGCTAGACAGGGCCATGTGCTGCGTTTCCGGGCGGGTCGCCCGGAATTTCAGCACTTCCGGAAAGGAGGCCGACATGAGCGCCCATGGCACCCATCCCGCCGGGCATGGCCACCCGGATCTGCGCCTTCACGGGGCCGTCGCTGCCGCGGCGGTGCTGTGGTGGCTTGTCTACCGCCAGCTTTCGGGCCTCGCCGAGGCCGCGGTCGCAGCGCTGCCCGTCGACCGGCACAGCCATGCCGGCGAGGCGCTGGCCTTCTTCTTCTACGACGTGCCGAAGGTGATGCTGCTGCTCCTGCTCGTGGTCTTCGCCATGGGCGTGCTGCGCAGCTACTTCTCGGCGGAACGCACCCGCGCGCTGCTGTCCGGCCGCGCCCAGGGGATCGGCAACGTGCTGGCGGCCGGCCTGGGCATCGTGACGCCCTTCTGCTCCTGCTCGGCGGTGCCGATCTTCATCGGCTTCGTTTCGGCGGGGGTGCCGCTCGGCGTCACCTTCTCCTTCCTGATCGCCGCGCCGATGGTCAACGAGGTGGCACTGGTCATGCTTTTCGGCCTGGTCGGATGGGAGGTGGCGGCGGTCTATCTGGGTTTCGGCCTCGGCCTCGCCATCGTCGCGGGCTTCGTCATCGGCAAGCTGAACCTGGAGCATTGGCTGCAGGACTGGGTCCGCGAGATCCAGGCCGGGGCGGCGGCGCCCGAGCGGGCGGACCGCAGGATGGCCGACCGCTACCGCGAGGGGCTGCAATCGGTGAAGGAGATCTTCGGCCGGGTCTGGATCTGGATCCTGCTCGGCATCGCGCTCGGCGCGCTGATTCACGGCTATGTCCCCGAGGACCTGATGGTGCGCATCATGGGTTCGGGCGCCTGGTGGTCGGTCCCGGCCGCGGTGGTGCTGGGCATCCCGATGTACACCAATGCCGCAGGCGTCATCCCGGTGGTCGAGGCGCTTCTCGGCAAGGGCGCGGCGCTCGGCACGGTCCTGGCCTTCATGATGAGCGTGATCGCTCTGAGCCTGCCGGAAATGATCATCCTGCGCCAGGTCCTGACGCTCCGGCTGATCGCCGTCTTCATCGGCGTGGTCGGCAGCGGCATCCTGGCCGTCGGCTATCTGTTCAACCTGCTCTTCTGAAAGGAGGGAGCCCATGAAAAGCGTCAAGGTCTTCGGTCCCGGCTGCCGCCGCTGCGACAGCGCGGTGGCGATGGTCCGCGACACCGCGACCGCGCTCGGCATCGATGTCGAGGTCGAGAAGGTGGTGGACCCGAAAAGCATCGCCCAGGCCGGGGTGATGGCGACGCCCGGCATCGCGGTGGACGGCAAGCTGGTGCATTCCGGCGGTCTGCCCGATCCGGAAAAGCTGCAGTCCTGGCTCAGGGGCTGAGCCAGGACTCCGGCCACGGAACATGCGGTCCGGCCGCCCCTGTGAGGGGGCGGCCGTTGCTGCCGCGGCATCCGCGGCGGGAAGGGCTGCCAACGGTGCCGCTCCGTTCGGCCTGCGGTGGGCGGGCCGCGCCTTGGCCCCGCCTCCGGCGGGGCGGCCGCAGGAGGCATGCCGTCCCGAGGCCCGTGCCTTCCGCCGGGCTTCCGGGCATTTTCTTCAGGCGCAGGAGCCGTTGCAGCCCGTGCCCTCTTGAAGTTGCCCACAAGTGCCCGCCTGCGGCGTTGCAAGGCGGGCACCTTCCGCGAGGTCTGCGAGGCGGGGGAAGCCCCGCCATGGGACCGCGGTCCCCGGCGGCGCGGCGGACGCGCGGCCGGGATGGCCTCCGGGGCGCGCGGCCGCCCCGGTGCAGGATCCGGGATCGCGAGGTGCCTGCCGCTTCCTCGCCGGC
>NZ_JAATVU010000052.1 GCF_013184745.1 Mangrovicoccus sp. HB161399 | reverse complement strand
CGAGGCGATTGCTCCGGTCGCACGCCGAAACCCCGCCAAGCTTCCGCAAGCTTGTCATGCCAAGGCGTCCAAGACAGGGAGTCGTGTAGTCTGAGGATTTCCAGCGGCACCACTTCCAGCGCGCGGCGATGGGTGCACTCGAGCCGGACCTTGGGTGCAACGCCCTCGTCATGGGCCTGGGCGAAGCGCGACGCGCAGAGGCACCATTGGTCGCCCGGCTTCAATCCAGGAAAGCCGAATTCCGGGCGGGGCGTCGAGAGGTCGTTGCCGAAATATTTGGAATAGGCGAGAAATTCCGCGGTCATCACGACGCAGACCGTGTGGCTGCCCGCATCCTGCGCATTGGTATCGCAGCAGCCGTTGCGGAAAAACCCGGTCACCGGGTTCATCGAGCAGGGCACCAGCTTGCCGCCGAGCACGTTTTCAGACGGGTCCATCTTCATGTCAGCGACTCCCATTGCGTCCGGCGATGATAGCGCGGCGCGGCGCGGCCGTGCACCCCCCGCGGCGGCAGAATTCGCCCGCTGCCGCGGCGGTCGGCTTGCCCAAGGGGCGCGCGCATGCAAGGCTCCGGCAGGGACCGTCCGATCCGGAGAGAGCCTCATGACCGCCCACGAAAAGCCGACCGGGACCGCCGTGCTGCCGCAGCCGGGCCATGCCCGGAACCCCGGGATGCCGCTCGATCTCGACTGGGTCGCTTCGGCCCGCGCCAACAGTTCCGCCATCGCCCGCCGTGCCGCGCAGATGCCCGCCCGCCGTTCGCTCAAGGGCGTGCACCAGGCCGCCTGGCTGGCCCGCGCGGTGACGCTGATCGACCTGACGACGCTGTCGGGCGACGACACGCCCGGCCGGGTCCGCCGCCTCTGCGCCAAGGCGCGCCAGCCGGTGCGCGCCGACCTGCTCGAGGCGCTCGGCCTGCCCGCGATCACCACCGGCGCGGTCTGCGTCTATCACGAGATGATCGCCCCCGCGGTAGAGGCGCTGAAGGGCTCCGGCATCCCGGTCGCCGCCGTCTCCACCGGCTTTCCTGCCGGGCTCTCGCCCTTCGCGCTGCGGCTGAAGGAGATCGAGGCGTCGGTTGCGGCCGGGGCGGAGGAGATCGACATCGTCATCTCCCGCCGCCACGTGCTGACCGGCAACTGGCAGGCGCTTTACGATGAGACCCGCGCCATGCGCGCCGCCTGCGGCGCGGCGCACATGAAGGCGATCCTGGCGACCGGCGAGCTCGGCACGCTGCAGAACGTGGCGCGTGCCTCCTTGGTTGCGATGATGGCGGGCGCCGACTTCATCAAGACCTCGACCGGAAAGGAAAGCGTGAACGCCACGCTGCCGGTCAGCCTGGTCATGGTCCGCGCGATCCGCGCCTACCGCGGGACCACCGGCCACAAGGTCGGCTACAAGCCCGCGGGCGGGATTTCCAAGGCCAAGGACGCGCTGACCTACATGGCGCTGATGAAGGAGGAACTGGGCGACGACTGGCTGCGCCCGGACCTCTTCCGCTTCGGCGCATCCTCGCTCCTGGGCGATATCGAGCGGCAGCTCGAACATCATGTCACCGGCGCCTATTCCGCCTCCTGGCGCCATGCATTGGGGTAGCAACATGCTGGAACTGAAGCCGAACTGCGAATGCTGCGACCGCGATCTGCCGCCCGAAAGCACGGACGCGCGGATCTGCACCTATGAATGCACCTTCTGCGCCGATTGCGTCGAAGATCACCTGAAGGGCGTCTGCCCCAATTGCGGCGGCAATTTCGCGCCGCGCCCGATCCGGCCCGCGCACATGCTGGCCAAGAACCCGGCCTCGACCACGCGCCATCATGCGCCCGAAGGCTGCGGACAGGGCGACGCGGCATGACCGTCAGGGAGATTTTCGAGAGCATGGAGTACGGGCCCGCGCCCGAGAGCACCGCCGAGGCGCTGGCCTGGCTCGACCGCCATGGCCGCCGGTTCGCGGCCGAAGGTGCAGAGATCTTCGAGACCCGCAACCCGGCGACCGGCGCGCTTCTGGCCGAGGTGGCGCAGGGCAGCGCGGCGGATGTCGATGCCGCCGTCGCCGCGGCGCGTGCGGCCTTCCCCGCTTGGGCGGCGACGCCCGGGCACCAGCGGGCGCGCATCCTCTACGCGATGGCCCGCCTCCTGCAGAAGCATGCCCGCACGCTCGCGGTTCTGGAGACGCTCGATACCGGCAAGCCGATCCGCGAATCCCGCGATGCCGACCTGCCGCTGGCCGCGCGGCATTTCTACTACCATGCGGGCATGGCGCAGCTGATGGCCGAGGAGCTGCCGGACCGCGCGCCGCTGGGCGTCTGCGGCCAGATCATCCCGTGGAACTTCCCGCTGCTGATGGTCGCGTGGAAGGTCGCGCCGGCGCTTGCCATGGGCAACGCCGTTGTGCTGAAGCCTGCCGAATGGACGCCGCTGACGGCGCTGTTCTTCGCCGAGCTTGCCGCCGAGGCGGGGCTGCCGGAGGGCGTCCTGGCGATCGTCACCGGCGACGGCACGACCGGCGCGGCGCTGGCGGCGCATCCCGGCATCGACAAGGTCGCCTTCACCGGCTCGACCGAGGTCGGCCGCGCGATCCGCGGGGCCACGGCGGGGCAGGGCAAGGCGCTGACCTTGGAGCTCGGCGGCAAGTCGCCCTTCATCGTCTGCGGGGATGCCGATCTCGACAGCGCCATCGAGGGGCTGGTCGATTCCATCTGGTTCAACGGCGGGCAGGTCTGCTGCGCCGGTTCCCGCCTGATCGTGCAGGAGGGCATTGCCGATGCCTTCCATGCCAGGCTGCGCAAGCGGATGGCGACGCTCAGGGTCGGCGATCCGCTCGACAAATGCATCGACCTTGGCGCGATGGCGGATCCGGCGCACCGTGCGCGGGTGGCGGCGATGGTCGCGGAGACCGGCGGCGAGGTCTACGCCGCGCCCTGTCCGCTGCCCGAGGGCGAGGCCTTCATGGCGCCGGTGCTGGTCACCGGACTGGAGCCCGCCGATCCGCTGATGCAGGAAGAGATATTCGGCCCCGTCCTCGTCTCCACCACCTTCCGCACCCCCGGGGAGGCGGTGCAGGTCGCGAATGCCACCCGCTACGGGCTGGCGGCCTCGGTCTGGACCGAGAACGTGAATGTCGCGCTCGACATGGCGGCGAAGCTGGCCGCCGGCGTGGTCTGGGTCAACGGCGCCAACATGTTCGATGCCTCTGCCGGGTTCGGCGGGGTGAAGGAAAGCGGCTTCGGCCGCGAAGGCGGCTGGGAAGGGCTGCGCGCCTACACGAAACCTGCCGCCGGCGCGCCGCCGCTGGCTGTGGCCGCGCCGGTCGCCGCCCCTGCGGAACCGCAGGCGCCCGAGCTGGACCGCACCGCGAAGTTCTGGATCGGCGGCAAGCAGTCGCGCCCGGATGGCGGGCAGAGCCGCGCTGTCTGGGCCACGGACGGGCGGCTGCTCGGCCATGCCGGGATCGGCAGCCGCAAGGATATCCGCAACGCGGTCGAGGCGGCCCGCGCGGCGCAGCCCGGCTGGGCCGCGGCAGGCGGGGCTCTGCGCGCACAGGTGCTCTATTTCCTTGCCGAGAACCTCTCGGCCCGCGGTCCGGAATTTGCCGCGCGGCTGGCGGAGCAGACCGGGGCGCCGCTCGGCGCGGCGGCGGGCGAGGTCGAGGCGTCGCTGGAGCGGCTGTTCACCTGGGCTGCCTGGGCGGACAAGCAGGACGGCGCGGTCAAGCCGGTGCCGGGCAAGGTGATGGCGGTGGCGCTGAACCAGCCTGCCGGCGTGATCGGCATGGCGCTGCCCGATGCGCCGACGTTGCTGGGGCTGGTCTCCTGCATCGTCCCGGCGCTGGCGACGGGCAATGCTTGCGTCGCGGTGGCGTCCCATGCCTATCCGCTGATCGCGACGGAATTCTGCCAGATCCTCGACACTTCGGACGTGCCCGGCGGCGCGGTCAACATGATCACCGGCGATCCGGCCGCGCTGATGCCGGTGCTGGCGCAGCACGCGGATGTCGAGACGGTCTGGAGCTTTGCCGGCCAGGACCTCTCCGCCGCGATCGAGACCGGCGCGGCCGGAAACCTCAAGCGGACATGGGTGCCGAAGGGGCTTGATTGGACCCGGTCCAATGCAGGGGACTTCCTTGCCGCCGCGACCGAGGTGAAGACGGTCTGGCTGCCCTACGGCGCCTGAGCGGTCACTTGAACTTGTCGGCCAGCCGCTGCAGCGGGGAGCGGGCGTCCTCGGGCGCCGCGTCCGGCTCCGGCTTGGCGGGGGCCTCGGTCTTCGGCGCCTTCTTTCCGGGCTTGCCGCCGCCGCCCGAGCGCGGCGGTGCGGTGCGCAGGGCAACGGCATTCATGAATTTCGCCCCGTAGCCCTTGGCCAGCCCCGGCGCGCCGTCCGAACAGCCGCGGACCACGTTGTCGAGCCATTCTTCCTCGGCCTTGGCGAAGTCCGACAGGACATAGCCGGAAACCCGGTCCTTGTGGCCCGGATGGCCGATCCCCAGCCGCACGCGGTCGTAATCGGCGCCGATATGCTGGTGGATCGAGCGCAGCCCGTTATGCCCGGCATGGCCGCCGCCGGTCTTGGTGCGCACCTTGCCGGGGGCGAGATCCAGCTCGTCATGGAACACCACGATGTGGGAAGGCGGGATCTTGTAGAAGCGCGCGGCCTCGCCGACGGACTGGCCGGAGAGATTCATGAAGGTCTGGGGCTTCAGCAGGATGGTCTTCTCGCCGCCCAGCACGGCCTCTGTCACCTCGGCCTGGAATTTCGACCGCCAGGGCGCTGCACCGTGATCGGAGGCGATCCGGTCGAGCACCATGAAGCCGATATTGTGGCGGTTCCGGGCGTATTTCGCGCCGGGATTGCCGAGACCGACGAAGAGACGCATGGCATTGCTCCTGCTTGACGTTCTGGGACGTAATGCCCTGATACGGGACGGAAGGCCAGAAGGAGACAGGCAATGTATCTGACCATGAACCGCTTCAAGGTGAAGCTCGGACAGGAGGAGGCCTTCGAGACGGTCTGGAAGAGCCGCGACAGCCACCTGAAGGAGGTGCCGGGCTTTGCCGGGTTCCACCTGATGAAGGGGAGCGAGAAGGAAGGCTACCGGCTCTATGCCTCGCACACGATGTGGGAGAGCGAGGAGGCATTCGTCGCCTGGACGAAATCCGATGCCTTCCGCAAGGCGCATTCCGGTGCGCGCTCCAGCGCCGACATCTATCTGGGACCGCCCGAGCTGGAAGTCTTCGAGTCGATCCAGTCGGTGGGCTGAGCTGCGGCCGCCCCTCTCCCCTCTCCCCGGCGGGGAGAGGGAGGGTCCCGTTCGGCTGCGTTGCGGGCCGGGCGGCTTGCAGGCGGCGCCGGATCAGCCGCCGGAAACGCCCTTGGCGGCCCTGCGGCTCCGGTGCAGCCCGGCGGCGCTGGCCGAGAGGGCGAAGAGCGCCGCCGCGGTGGCGACGATGGTCGGCCCGGCCGGCGTGTCTGCCATCCAGGACAGGCGCAGCCCCAGCAGGCTGGCGCCGCCGCCGATCGCGGCCGCCAGCAGGGCCATGCGCTCGGGCGTCCTGGCGAAGGGCCGCGCTGCGGCGGCGGGGATCAGCAGCAGGGCGGCGATCAGCAGGACGCCCACCACCTTGATGGCCACCGCCACGACCAGCGCCAGGGCAAAGGTCAGGATGCGCTGCTCGCGCTCGGGGTCGATGCCGCTGGCCCGCGCCAGGTCGCCGTTCAGCGTCGTGGTCAGCAGCGCCGACCAGCGCCACCACAGCAGGACCAGGACGACCGCGCCGCCACCCCAGATCACGGCGAGGTCGCCGCGGCCGACGGCGAGGATGTCGCCGAAGAGATAGGCCGAGAGGTCGACCCGGGCGCCGGGGATCATCGACACGGCGACCAGCCCGAAGGCCAGGGCCGAATGCGCCGCGACGCCGAGGATCGTGTCGCTGCCATGGCCGCGCCCGGACAGCGCGGTGACCGCCGCCGCCATCGCCAGGCAGCAGATCAGCACCCCGCCGAGGATCGGCAGCTGGAAGGCCAGCGACAGCGCCACGCCGAGGATTGCCGCATGGGCGGTGGCGTCGCCGAAATAGGCCATGCGCCGCCAGACCACGAAGCAGCCGAGCGGCGCCGCGGCCAGCGCCACGCCGAGTCCGGCCAGGGCGGCGCGGATCAGGAAACTGTCGAGAAGGCTCATTCGGCGGCGGTTCCATGGCTGTTGTCGCGTGCGTGATCGTGGCCGCAGGCGCTTTCATGGCTGTGATCGTGGTCGTGGCGGTAGAGCGCCAGCGCGCCCTGCGTGCCCGAGCCGAAGAGCGCGCGGTACTCCGGGGCGGAGGAGACATGCTCCGGCGTGCCGTGGCAGCAGACATGGCCGTTCAGGCAGACCACCCTGTCCGAGGCGGCCATCACCACGTGCAGCTCGTGGCTGACCATCAGCACGGCGCAGCCGGTCTCGTCGCGGATCGTCTCGATCTGGCGATAGAACGCGGCGGAGCCGGGCTGGTCGAGCCCCTGCGTCGCCTCGTCGAGGATCAGCAGTTCCGGCTTCGCCAGCAGGGCGCGCGCCAGCAGAACGCGCTGGAACTGTCCGCCGGACAGTTCGGACATCTGCCGGTCGAAGAGCAGCCCCGCTCCGGCCTGTTCCAGCGCGGCACGGGTCTCGAACCGGCTGAAGCGCACCGGCAGCGACAGGAAGCGGCCGACGGTCAGCGGCAGGGTCGGATCGACATGCAGCTTCTGCGGGACATAGCCGATGCGCAGTCCCGGCTTGCGCCAGATCTTTCCGGCGGCGGGCTTCACCGCGCCGATCACCGAGCGCATCAGCGTCGTCTTGCCCGAGCCGTTCGGCCCGACCAGCGTCACGATCTCGCCGCCGGAAATCTGGAAATCGACCCCGGTCAGCACCGGGCGGCCGTCGAGAGCGACATCGAGCCCGGCGATCGAGACCAGCGTCATTCCGCGGCCTCCTGGCAGGCGGGACAGAGCCCTTCGGCCTCGATGGCGGCACGCTCCACGGTGAAGCCCAGCGGCAGCGCCGCCTCGGCCAGCGCGGCGCGCGGCAGGCTGCTGTCGGTCTCGGCGACGCGGTTGCAGATCCGGCAGATCAGGAAGGCAGGGGCGTGGTCGTCGCCGGCATGGGTGCAGGCGATGAAGGCATTGAGCCGCTCGATCCGGTGGGCGAAGCCGTTGGCGGTCAGGAAATCCAGCGCGCGGTAGGCAACGGGGGGCTGCGAGCCCAGCCCCTCCTCGCGCAGCCGGTCGAGGATTTCGTAGGCGCCCATGGCGCGGTGCTCTTCGAGCAGGAGTTCCAGCACGCGCTTGCGCACCGGGGTCAGCTTCAGCCCGGCCTCGCGGCATTGGCGCATGGCGGCGTCGACGCCGTGCTCGATGCAGGCGCCGTGATCATGGGGGGTGAAGCTGGTCTCGGCCATGGGAGGCACCTCCGCGCGTTTCGGGGTTGATATGTTATACGATACGCCTTAGCAAGGGGACCTGAACTGTTATAAGGTAACATCATGCGGATGAGAATGACGATGATCGCGGCCGGCCTGCTTCTCGGCGGGGCGGGCATGGCCGCGGCCGGGGTGCCTTCGGTGGCAACGGACATCCCGCCGGTCCACGGCCTGGTGGCGCGGGTGATGCAGGGGCTTGGCGCGCCTGCGCTGGTGGTCCCGCCCGGCGCCTCGCCGCATGGCTACGCGCTGCGCCCCTCCGAGGCGGCGTCGCTGGAGCAGGCCGATCTGGTAGTCTGGACCGGCGAGGCGCTGACCCCGTGGCTGGAGCGTCCGATCGGCAGCCTTGCGCGCGGTGCCGGCGTGCTGGAGCTGCTGGCCGTGCCGGGCACGCATCTGCTGGACTTCCGCGAAGGGGTCCGCTTCGAGCCGCATCACCACGACGGCGGCGGGGAGGAGCACGGCGAAGAGCACGGCCACGAGGATGCGCACGGGCAAGAGGCCCATGGCCATCACGGTTTCGACCCTCATGCATGGCTGGACCCGGAGAATGCGATGCTCTGGCTCGACGCGATCTCGGCGGAGCTCGGCCGGCTCGATCCGGAGAATGCCGGTGCCTACGAGGCGAATGCCGCGGCCGGGAAGCTGGAAATCGCGGCCGCCGCGGCTGCGGCCGGGGGCGTGCTGTCGACGGTTGCCGACCGTCCCTACGTCGTGTTCCACGACGCCTACCACTATTTCGAGGCGGCCATGGGGATCGAGGCGGCAGGCGCGCTGTCGCTGGGGGATGCGGCAGATCCGGGACCTGCGCGCCTGGCCGAAGTGCGCGACCTGATCGCGGAGACCGGGGCGGTCTGCGTCTTCGCCGAGCCGCAGTTCAATCCGCGGCTGATCGCGACGGTGACCGAGGGGACCGAGGTGAAGACCGGCAGGCTCGACCCGCTGGGCTCGGATCTGGCGCCGGGCCCGGACTTCTACCCGGAACTGCTGGAGGAGCTCGCCGCCAACATGGTGGGCTGCCTCGGCTGAGCGTCCGTGCCGGTCCAGCCAGCCGCCGTCCCTCCGGGGGCGGCGGCGTCCGCTTGCTCAGGCGCTGTGCGCGCCGTCGGAGAGCGATTTGACGAAGGCCAGGATCTCCGCGACGGGGCGCTTTTCCTCGCATTGCTTGACGATGGCCGAGCCGACGACCGCGCCGTCCGCGACCGAGGCGATCTCGCGCGCGGTCTCGGGGCTGCGGATGCCGAAGCCGACGATTACCGGCAGGTCGGTCTTGGCCTTGATCCGCGCGACCTCGGGGCCGACATCGCCCGCCACCGCGGCGGCCGCGCCGGTGATGCCGGTGACCGAGACGTAGTAGACGAAGCCCGAGGTGTTCTGCAGCACCTTCGGCAGGCGCTTGTCATCGGTGGTCGGCGTGGCCAGCCGGATGAAGTTCAGCCCGGCCGCCTGCGCGGGAATGCAGAGTTCCACGTCTTCCTCGGGCGGCAGGTCGACGACGATCAGACCGTCAATGCCCGCGTCCTTCGCGTCATCGAGGAAGCGGTCGACGCCGCGCGAATAGATCGGGTTGTAGTAGCCCATCAGCACGATCGGCGTGGTCTGGTCGGTCTCGCGGAAGCGGCGCGCCAGCTCCAGCGTCTTCAAGAGCGTCATGCCGCCGTCGAGCGCGCGCTGGCCCGCCAGCTGGATCGTCGGGCCGTCGGCCATCGGGTCGGTGAAGGGCAGGCCCAGCTCGATGATGTCGACGCCCGCGGAGGGCAGGCCCCTGACCAGCTCCAGCGAGCTGTCGAAATCGGGATCGCCCGCCATGACATAGCCGACGAAGGCTTTCTTTCCTTCGGTCTTGAGCCGCGCAAAGGTGTCGTCGATCCGTGTCATGCTGGTCTCCCGTCGTGCCTGGCTGCGGTTTGGCGCATCGCTGCGGAAGTGGCAAGGGGCTGCGGGCCGCAGGGTCAGGATGCGACTCCGGCCAGGCGTTCCACCGATGCGCCCCCTGCTGCAGCTTCGAGCGCGGCGGTGTCGCTGCTGCCCGTGACCAGCACCGCCACCCGCGCGCCGTCTTTCAGCGCTTCGGCGACCAGGGCGCCGGGATCGGCAGGGGCGAGCGGCCCGTCCAGCGCCATGCGGTCGGCGTCGCGGCGGGCAAGCTCCAGCGGCGCGGTGCCGATGGCTTCGGCATAGAGGATCAGGTCGGCCTCCTGCAGCCGCTGGACCGCCTGAAGCGTCAGGTGGTTGCGGTCGGAGGTGGTCGGGATCAGGCTCAGCAGTCCCGCCTCGCGGCGTTTCGGAGGCCCGCCCGCGGCGATGGCGTCCTTGATCAGCCGGACGGCCTCGCGCTCGGCCCCGGCGGCATGGCGCTGCCGCGGCGCGCCGGTGAAGACCCAGCGCCAGAACTCGCGCCGCTTCTCCTTCGGGACATGCTGGGCGACCGAGGCGCGCAGCCGTCCGGACAGCGCCACCAGATCGCCGAGGCGGGGCTCCAGCATCTCTTCGACGCGGGTCTTGATCTGCCGCGCCAGCACGGGGGCCGCCCCTTCCGAGCCGATGGCCACGACCAGCGGATCGCGGTCGACGATCGAAGGCGTGTAGGCATCGCAGAGCGACGGCTGGTCGACCACGTTCACCAGCGCGCCGCCGGCCTTGGCCAGCCCGTGCAGCGCCGCGTCGCAGCCCGGGCAGCCGGTGCCGATGAAGGTGATCGCCGCGCGGCCGCAGGCCTCTGCCGTGGGCGGCGAGGGATCATGGGCGATGCGCCCTTCGGCCACGAGCCCCTGCAGCTCCTCCTCGATCTCCGGCGCCTGCACGGTGATCCTCGCGGCCGTCTTCAGCAGCAGCCGGCATTTCTGGGCGGCCTGTTCGCCGCCGCCGAGGATCAGGACGGTGCGTCCCCCGACCTGGAGGAACATCGGAAAGGTCTGCATGTGGTCTCCCGCGCGTTTGCCTTCGACATAGCGCGGGCGCGGGAAAAGCGGAACTCATTCGGCGGCGAGCTTCAGCCCGCCCGGCATTCCGCGCAGCTCCCTGCGGCTCTCGCGCCGTCCGCGCGGCGGATAGACCAGCGCGAACATCTGCGGGGTGAAGTAGAAGCTGACCACGGTCGACAGCAGCACGCCTCCGGCAATCGACATGGCGAAGGGCGGCCAGAACCCTCCGCCGCCGAGGATCAGCGGCAGGAAGCCGCCGAAGGTGGTGACTGTGGTCGAGATGATGTGGCGCGAGCTGTCCATGACGACCTCTGCCATCGCCTCCGGATCTCCGGTGCGGGCGACCGGATGGGCCTGCAGCCCCGACATGATGATCAGTGCGGCATTGATCGAGACGCCGATCGAGCCGATCACGCCGATGATCGCGGTGATCCCGAACGGGTAGTTGAACACTGCCAGCGACAGGAAGCTGAGCCCGGCCGAGAGGATCGCGACGACGAAGGTCACCGCGGTCAGGCGGAAGGAGGAGAAGGTCAGCACCACGGTGGCGATCGACAGCGTCACGATCAGCCCGAGCGGCGCCATCAGGTTCGTCACAACGTCGTTGCGGGCATCCGAGTCGCCGCCGACCTCCAGCCGGTAGCCGGGGGGCAGGGCGAGATCGAGCCGCGACAGCGCCTCGGCCAGTACCTCCTCGGGCAGGGCCTGCGGCTGCACGAAGGCCTGGATCGTGTTCGAGCGCTCGCCGTTGCGGCGGGTGATCTCGGGCTTGGCGGGCTCCAGGCGGATCTCGGCCACGGCGGAGAGCGGCAGGCCGGGAAAGGCGCCCCCGGCGGCGGTCTCGCGCGCGGCAGGCGGCAGGATGGGCAGGTTGGCGATGCGGTCGAGATCGCCGCGGATGCCGTCGCCCAATCGCACGCGCACGGGCAGTTCCTCCGACCCTTCGATCAGCGAGCCGCCGGTGACGCCTTCCAGCCCGGCCTGCAGCTGCGCCGCGACATCGCCGAGCGTCAGCCCGGCCAGGTTGGCCGCCGCCTCGTCGATGTCGATGGCGGCCTTCGGCGCGCCGCCTTCCAGCGAGCTGCGCACGATGGTCACCGCGTCGAGCCCGAGCAGCGTCGCGCGGACCTCTTCGCCCAGCTCGCGCAGCGTGGCGATGTCGGGGCCGGTCAGCCGCAGCTCCACCGGCGCGGCGACGGGCGGGCCCTGGACGAGGCCGCGGACCAGGATGCGGGCCTCGGGGAAGGCACGGTTCAGCTTGTCCTGCAGCGGCACCAGCAGGCGCGCGGTGGCGGCGGGGGACTCGGTCGTCACCAATGCCTGGGCGAAGCCGGGGGCGTTCTCGCGGAAGCCGATGACGTTGTAGTAGAAGGCCGGGGCGCTCTCGCCGATGGTCCAGGCGACATGGGTTATGCCGGTCTCGGCGCGCAGCATCGCATCCATGCGGTCCACCGTGGCGCGGGTGCGCGGGATGGCGGTGCCCTTGGGCAGCTCCACCTCGACATGGAACTGGTCGCGGTCGGTGCCGGGGAAGAACTGCGCCGTCAGCCCGCCGAGCGAGACGAAGCCGGTGACCGGCAGGATCAGCGCCAGCATCACCGAGCGCACCGGGTTCTTCACGCTCCACAGGATCGTGCCGTGGAAGCGCCGTCCCAGCCAGCCGCCGGAAATGCCGTGGCCGCTCTCGCCCTCGGGCAGGACCCAGCCTGCGATGGCGGGGGTGACGGTCAGGGCGATGACCAGCGACCAGCCCAGCATGAAGACGACGGAGATGGCGATGGCGCCGACGAAATCGCCCGCAGGCCCGGGCAGCAGGATCATCGGCGCGAAGCTGAGCGCCGTGGTGACGGTCGAGGCCAGCAGCGGCATGGCGAGGCGGCGGACCGCGTCGCCGACGGCGCGCTCGCGGCCCATGCCATGGGCGAGCCTCTGGCGCACCTCGTCGGTCATGACAATGGCGGCGTCGACCAGAAGCCCCAGCGCCACGATCAGCCCGGTGACCGACATCTGGTGCAGCGGCAGGCCGATCATGTTCATCGAGGCCAGCGTGGCGAGGCTGACGACCGGCAGGACCAGTCCGACGATCAGCGCGGCGCGGAAACCAAGCGTGACCAGCAGCACCAGCACCACCAGCGCGACCCCCATCCCCATGTTCTTCGCCACCTCGGCCAGCCGTTCGGCGGTATAGCGCGACTGGTCGAAGATCAGCTCGGCCCGCAGCGACTGCGGCAGGGCGGCATCGAAGGCGGCGAGGTCTTCCTTCAGCCGGTGCATCCAGACATCGACCTGCAGTCCGTCCTCCAGCCGCGCGGCGACCAGGATGGCGGGCTTGCCGTCGGACAGCGCGTAATCCGTCCCCGGGGTCTTCGGCCCGCGGGTGACGGCGGCGATCTCGCCCAGCCGGGTGACATGGCCCGCGCCGTCCTCGGCCACCACCACCTGGCGCAGCCGGTCGAGCGCGCGGATCTCGCCTCCGACCTCCAGCAGCAGGTCGGACCCGTCGGACTGCAGCCGCCCCGAGCGGACCTTGGCATCTGCGGCGCGGATCGCGGCGGAAACATCCGCCGCCGTCAGGCCGAGCGCGGCAGTTTCCTCGGGATCGAGCTGGACCAGCACCTCTTCCTCGGGTTCGCCGAAGACCTCGACATTCTTGGTGCCGGGCACGGCGCGCATCAGGTCGGCCAGCTCCTCGGCATAGCGGCCCTGGATCGCCGGGGTGACGCCGCCGCGGGCGGGAACCAGCGCGGCGATGGCGGCGAAGGCGCCGTAGGTGTCGTCGAAGACGGGCTCGCCCGCGCCGTCCGGGAAGCTGCGGGACGCGTCGTCCATCGCGTCGCGCACATCCGTCCAGACCGACTCGATGATGGCCGGGTCCACGGTCTCGGCCAGCTCGATCTGGATGACCGAGACGCCGGTAGAGGAGGTCGAGGTCAGCGTGTCGATCTCGGCGATCTCGCGCAGTTCGTCCTCCAGCTTCTGGGTGACCAGCGCCTCCACCCGTGCCGGATCGGCGCCAGGATAGAGCGTCGTGACCACGGCATTGATATTGGTGATGGTCGGGTCCTCCTGCCGCCCGAGCGACAGCAACGCCGAAAGCCCGGCGGAGATGACGACCAGCAGGATCAGCGCGACGAGGCGGGGGTTGCGGAAGGTTGCCGTCTCCATGGCTCAGCTCTCGGCCGGGGCCACGGCCTGGCCGGGCGCGATCCTGTGGGTGCCGCCGGAGATCACCTCCATCCCGTCCTGCAGCGCGCCGCGGACATAGGCGCGGGCGCCGTCGGCATGGATCACCTCCACGGCCTCGCGCGCGACCCGCGCCGGGCTGTCCGAGCGGTCCACCACCAGCACCGTCCAGAGCCCGCGCGGCCCTTCTGACAGCGCGGACAGCGGCAGCCAGGCGCCGCGTTCGGCAATGGTGCGCTCCAGCACCAGCCGCAGCACCGCGCCATATGGCAGGCTTTCGGCGCCTTCGAGGTCGAAGAGCACCGGCAGGGTGCGGGTGGCCGGGTCGATTTCCGCCTGCCGGCTGGCAAAGCGCGCGGTCATCTCCTGCCCGGCGGCGGCCACGGCGAAGCTGTCGCCCGGTTTCAGGCCGGCGGCGATTTCGGGCAGCAGCCCGATGCGCACCTGCGGCCGGCCGGTTTCCTGCAGGTCGACCACCGGCGCGGTGGCCGAGACCTGGGCCCCCAGATCGACATGGCGCGCCGCGACCCGCCCGGCGAAGGGCGCGCGCAGGGTGCTCTTGTCGCGCTGCACCTCGATCTGGGAGAGGCTCGCTTCGGTCTGGGCGATCCGCGCTTCCAGCTCCGTCACGGCCAGCCGTGCCTCGTCGGCATTCTGCTGGCTGGCGAAGCTGCGGTCGGCCAGCGCTTTCTGCCGCTCCCACGTGAGCCGGGCGAGTTCCAGCTGCGCCGAAAGCGCGTCGCGCGCGGCGCGGGCCTCGGCAATCTGGGCGATGACCATGCGGGTGTCGAGCGTGGCCAGGACCTGCCCCTCGGCCACCTCGTCGCCCTCGTCGACTGCGATCCGGGTCACCGTGCCGCCGATCTCGAAGCCCAGCCGGCTGTCCTGGCTCGGCTCGATCCGGCCGATGAAATCCTGCGGCACCCGGTACCTGTCCTGCATCTGCACGCGGACGGTCCCGACCGCCAGCGGCGGCTCCTCCGCGCCGGCCTCGATGCGCACCGTTCCGGCGGCGATCACGTTGGAGGCGGCGATCACGGCGCCGACCGACAGCGCGGCAACGGCGCAGGTGCCTGCGAGGATGCCGAGGCGGCGCAAGAGCGAAGGGCGGTCGGGGGTCGGCTGCATCGTCACGGTCTCCGGCTGCCGCGTCCCGCTTTACCGGTCCGCGATTCCATGTTAGAGCCACTTACATGATGTTAGATACCCTAACATCAATCTGAACGGAACAGTTTACTTTGTTCTGCGGCAAAAAAGAGTCGGAGCGGCATGGCGGAGCGCAAACCCTATCACCACGGCGACCTGAAGCGGGTGCTGGTCGAGGCGTCGCGCGCGCTGGTGTCGGAGAAGGGCGCGGCGCAGTTTTCGGTCGCGCAGGCGGCGCGCCAGGCGGGCGTGTCCACGGCAGCGCCCTACCGGCATTTCAGGGACCGCGAGGAGATGCTCGATGCGGTCGCCCGCGACGGGCTGGAGCGGCTGGCGGAGCGGTTCCGCCTGGTGACCGGGGGGCTGGAGCTGGGCTCCGTCGAGGCGATTCTGCGGATCGGCCTGGCCTATATCGACTTCGCGGTCGGGGACCCGGCGGTGTTCCGGCTGATGTTCGCGGAATTGCAGCAGAAATCCGACGGGACCTGCGATGCGGGCGAGGCCTGCCACATGCATCTCCTATGCCATGTGGCGGCCCGGATGGGCCGTGCCGAGGTGGATGAAGAGGTCTTCGCGGCAGGGCTCCCGCTCTGGACGATGGTCCACGGAATCGCCTTCCTGAAGCTCGACGGAAAGTTCGGGGAGGATTGCATGCCGGTGGCGCTGGAACCGATCCTGCGCAACGCGGTGGAACGGCTTCTGCCCGGCGCGCCCTGAAGGATCTGCGGTGCTGCGCCGCGGTCTTCGGGAGATTTTCCTGGGAGAGGATTGTCGCTGGAGCGGGCGAAGGGATTCGAACCCTCGACCCCAACCTTGGCAAGGTTGTGCTCTACCCCTGAGCTACACCCGCATCCGGCGACATCGCTTCTTTGGAGCGGGCGAAGGGATTCGAACCCTCGACCCCAACCTTGGCAAGGTTGTGCTCTACCCCTGAGCTACACCCGCGTCCTAAGAAGTGAGGGGCTTCTATCCAGTGGCGCTGACGGCTGCAAGCGGAAAATTCCGTTTTTTTTCCTTCCCGCGGAGAACGTGGGGGAAGGTTGCTGCGGACGCTCCTCGGGTGCCCGTCATGCAGCCTCCGCGGGCACGGCGGCAGGGCGGGAGAGGACCGGCGCCAGCGCGGCGGCCATCAGCGCGGCGGCGGCAATGAGGAGGAAGGCAGTGCGCAGCGACAGCAGTTCGGCGGCGAATCCGATCAGCGGCGGGCCAATCAGGATGGAGCCGTAGCCCAGGGTCGCCACCGCGGCGATGGCCTGGCCGGGCGGGACATCGGGATCGGCGGCAGCGCGGCTGAAGGCCAGCGGATAGAGCGGGGCGAATCCCAGCCCAAGCAGCGCGAATCCGGCCAGCGCCGCGGGCCAGGCCGCCGGTCCCGTCGCCAGGACGATGCCGCAGGCCGCCGCGAGCCCGCCCGCCCGTGCCACCGCGGCCGCGCCCAGCCGCGCCACCAGCCGGTCGGTGCAGAGCCGCATCGCCACCATCGCGCCCGAAAAGGCGGCATAGCCGAGCGTGGCCAGCGAGTCGCCCGCGCCCGCCGATTCCCGCAGGAAGACCGCGCTCCAGTCGGCCATGGCGCCTTCGCCCAGGCCCGAGGCGAGCGCGATCAGCCCGACCGGCAGCAGTGCGCCGCGAGGCAGGGCGAAGACCGGGGCGGTGCCGCCGCCCCGGCGGATCTCCGAGGTCCAGGGCACGGTCAGGAACGGGCCGAGCAGCAGGAGCCCGGCCAGCGAGGCCAGGGCGAAATGCGCCGCAACCGGCAGGCCGAGCGCCGTCGCCGCGAATCCCGCCGCGGCGCCCGCACCCGCGCCGAAGCTCCACATCGCGTGGAAGCCCGACATCACCGGGCGGCCGAGCCCGCGCTCGACCTCCGCCGCCCAGCTGTTCATCGACACGTCCATCGCCCCGTGGGCCATCCCGAAGAAGAACAGGGCCAGGCCGAGCGTGACGGGTCCGGGGGCCAGGGCCAGCAGCGGCAGCGCGGCCAGATAGGCCAGCGCCAGGCCGCGGGTGACCCGGACGGCGCCCACCCGGTCCGACAGCCGTCCCGCGGCGGCAAAGGAGGCCAGCGCGCCCAGCCCGAGGCAGAGCAGCGCCAGCCCCAGCTCGGCCTCGCCCAGACCGTGACGGTCGCGGATGGCAGGCACCCTTGCCGCCCAGCTGCCCAGCAGCAGCCCGTTCAGCGCGAAAGCAGCGGTCACGCCCCGCCAGGGCGTGCGGATCTCAGCCATCCCGTGTCTCCCTCAATCCCGATTCCGCCTCCCTTCTGCACCAGCCGGAGGCGCCGGTCACGCGGCTTCGCAGGGGGCGGCTCCTGGGAACCGAATGTTATGACTCTGCGTGTGATGAAGGGACCGGGAATGTTCTGGCCAGGTTTGCGGATGATGTTCGGACTATTCGGGAAAAGGCGTGCAGCTCCGGAGACGGAGGCCAAGGCGAAACGGGTCGTGGACGCGATGTGCGACATGTTCATGATCGCGCGCATGGATCCGGATGGGGTGATCCATTTCATCAACGCGAATTTCAGGGATGTCACCGGATATTCCGCGGAGGAGGCGCTGGGACAGAATTTCGGCTTCCTGATGCGCGGCAAGGACCGCGAGAGCCCGAAGACCCAGGCGCAATGGGACGATCTGCGCCGCGGCAAGGCGCTGACCTTCATCGGTCCGCTGCGGGCGAAATCCGGCGACGAGATATGGCTGAAAAAGACCTATGCGCCCCTGCTCGACGCCGAAGGAAACGTCGACGAGATCGTCTTCATCGCCCAGGACATCACCGAATTCCACCTGCGCCGCCGCGACAACCGCAGCAAGGTGGACGCGATTTCCCGCACCATGGCGGTGATCGAGTTCGAGCTCGACGGCACCATCGCCAATGCCAACCGGCATTTCCTCGATGCCACCGGCTACGGCCTGGAGGAAATCCGCGGCAAGCATCACCGCATCTTCATGCCGCCGGGCGAAGCGGAGAAGCCGGAATACAAGGCCTTCTGGAAGCGGCTGGGGGCCGGCGCCTCGGAAAGCGGCCAAGTCCGCCGGGTCGACAAGGCCGGCCACACGCTCTGGCTCGAGGCGACCTACGAGACGCTGGTCGATCCCGAGGGCCGCCCGTTCAAGGTGGTCAAATACGCGTTCGACATCACCCGGGCCAAGAACCGCGAGGCGGAGGTCTCTGCCCAGCTGGACGCGATCCAGCGGGTCCAGGCGGTGATCGAATTCGACAGCCAGGGCCGCATCCTCGCGGCCAACGATAAGTTCTGCAACGTGATGGGCTACGGGCTGGACCAGATCCGCGGCAAGCACCACTCGATGTTCGTCGAGCCGACCTATGCAAACAGTTCCGAATACAAGGAGTTCTGGGACAAGCTGCGCAGCGGCGAGGGCATGAGCGGGCGGTACCGTCGCATCGGCGAGGGCGGGCGCGAGGTCTTCATCGAGGCCAGCTACAACCCGATTCCCGACGCCGAGGGGAACATCGTCAAGGTCGTCAAATACGCGGTCGACACGACCAACTTCCAGGTCACGCTGCGCGAGACCGGCGACGCGCTGGCGCGGCTCGCCGAAGGCGACCTTCAGACGCGGATCGAGCGGAACCTGGGAAACCTCGACGAGATCCGCGAAAAATTCAACGGGGCGATCGGCAAGATCGATCTGGTCATCGCCGATGTCCTGGGCCAGTCGCTGGAACTTGTGGCGGATACGGCCGCGATCCGCGGCGCCAGCGACGATCTCTCGCGCCGGACCGAGCGCCAGGCGGCAACGCTGGAGCAAAGCGCGGCGGCGCTGGAAGAGCTCAACAACTCGGTCCACGGCACCTCGCAGCAGAGCCAGGAAGCCCGCGACCGGGCGCGGCTGGCCAAGGACGACACGCAGCGATCGGCGGCTGTTGTCCAGGACGCGATGGAGGCGATGGAAAGGATCGCGAATTCGTCGGAGAAGATCTCCAAGATCACCAATGTGATCGATGACATTTCCTTCCAGACCAACCTGCTGGCGCTGAATGCCGGGATCGAGGCCGCGCGGGCCGGCGAGGCAGGCCGCGGCTTCGCGGTCGTGGCCTCCGAAGTGCGGGCGCTGGCACAGCGCTCCTCGGACGCCGCGCAGGAAATCGCGCAGCTGATCTCGGAATCCGGCCTGCAGGTCCGGCAGGGCGTGGAGCTGGTCGGCCAGGCCGGAACGGCCCTGCGCGAGATCGACGGCAGGGTGAGCGAAATCCTGGACCTCAGCCTGGCGATCGCCTCCGCGGCGGAGGAGCAGGCCGGCGGGCTGAACGAGATGAACCGCGCCATCGCGGATCTGGATCGCGTCACCCAGCAGAATGCGGCGATGGCCGAGGAAACCAATGCTGCGGTTCACAGCCTCGGCACCAAGGTGGAGACGATGCAGCAGGAAGCGCACTACTTCAAGACGTCCTCCTCCGCCGAAAGCGGCTTCGGCGCGGCTCCGTCCCGGAGAATGGCGGGCTGAACGGCAGGGCGCGCGGTCCGGCGCTTGCGAGGGAAGGGGCTTCCGAACCGGAGCGACGGGAGCGACATCGGCGAAGCTTGGATGCGGATGCGCCGCGCGCTGCATGGAAAGTAGGTGGCGGTCTGCCGAGCTGATATCGCCATCCGGCGGATTGCCGGGTTGGCAACCACGGCGGTGGGCAGCACCCCTTTTGGACAGCGCCAGTCCCTGCTTCGGCATAACCTCCTGGTGCCGGAGACTCTACCCGGAACATCGGGGCCGGGACGCAGGTGCGACCTGCCTGCATGTATGGAGGCCGCCGTCTCAAATGTTTGAAAACCACCGTGCAGGCCGGAAACACGCTCATGGCAATAGTTTGCCCGGAAAGTCTCGGGGCATGCCACGGCCCGTTTGCCAAACGTGCTCCGGCGACCTTGGCTCGACAGCGAACTCGTCGCCGCCTTGCCTGCTGGCCGGTCCCGAAGTTGGCAGCCGACACATGGTCTGCGCAGCCGTCTTTCGGAACGTCAGTACAAGTTCGCCTGTGTGGGGCTGCCGTCGCAGAGATTGCTCCGGGGTGGGAGCGAACCTCCCACGGAGGGCGAAGAGAATGCCCCAAAGGTACCGCCTCAGGCCGCTTGGGCCGAAAAGCGAAGCGGGATGGCCCGCGCTGATGCCCGGACCCGGAGAGAGGACTCCGGCCCGGGCATCGGCGTATCAGAAGTCGAGGTTCTCGACGCTCAGCGCGTTCGACTGGATGAATTCCCGGCGCGGCTCGACCACGTCGCCCATCAGCTTGGTGAAGAGATCGTCCGCCTCGGCCAGGTCTTCGACACGCACCTGCAGCAGCGTCCGCGCCTCGGGATCGAGCGTGGTTTCCCAGAGCTGGTCGGGGTTCATTTCGCCCAGGCCCTTGTAGCGCTGCAGCGTCAGGCCGCGCTCGCCTTCGGCGAGGATGGCATTCAGCAAGTCAAGCGGCCCGTGGATCGGGATGCCCTTGTCGCGGCGCAGCAGCGTCGCGGCCGTCGCGTAGTTCTCCTGCAGCGCTCCGGTGAAGCTGCCGAGCCGCCGGGCTTCGCCCGAGCGCAGCACCGGACCGTCGAGGGTCCGGACCTCCTCGACCCCGCGCAGCAGCCGCGCCAGGCGGATGCCGTGATCCTGGGTCGGACGGCCCTGCCAGCCCTTCTCGTATTCCAGCGCGATCAGGTCGAGCCGGGCCGCGACCGAGTCGGCCAGCGCCTGCAGGTCGCCATCGGCCATGCCTGGCAGGAAGGCGCCGGCGATGGCCGCCTGCTCGAGGATATGGGCCGGGTAATGCGTCGGGAAGGCCTGCAGGATGCGGCGCACCTGGCGGGCCTCCTCGACCACGCGGGCCAGATCCGCACCGGTGATTTCCTCGCCGGAGCCGAGGCGCAGCGCGGCGCCGTCGATGCCCTGCTCGATCAGGTAGTCGTCGAGCGCGGCCTGGTCCTTCAGGTAGACCTCGGACTTGCCGCGGGCCACTTTGTAGAGCGGCGGCTGGGCGATGTAGAGATAGCCGCCGTCGATGATCTCGGGCATCTGCCGGAAAAAGAAGGTCAGGAGCAGCGTGCGGATATGCGCGCCGTCGACATCCGCGTCCGTCATGATGATGATCTTGTGGTAGCGCAGCTTGTCGATGTCGAACTCGTCGCGGCCGATGCCGGTGCCGAGCGCGGTGATCAGCGTGCCGATTTCCTGGCTGCCCAGCATCCGGTCGAAGCGCGCGCGCTCCACGTTCAGGATCTTGCCGCGCAGGGGCAGAACTGCCTGGTTGGCCCGGGCGCGGCCCTGCTTGGCCGAGCCGCCGGCGGAGTCGCCCTCGACCAGGAAAATTTCGCGCGCATGCGGGTCGCGCGCCTGGCAGTCGGCGAGCTTGCCGGGCAGCGAGGCCACGTCCAGCGCCGACTTCTTGCGGGTCAGCTCGCGCGCCCGGCGGGCCGCCTCGCGCGCCAGCGCCGCCTCGACGATCTTGCCGACGATGGTGCGCGCCTCTGCCGGGTGCTCGTCGAACCATTGGGTCAGGCGCTCGTTCATCAGCCCCTCGACCGCGGGGCGGACTTCGGAGCTGACCAGCTTGTCCTTGGTCTGGCTGGAGAATTTCGGGTCCGGCACCTTCACCGACAGAACGCAGGTCAGGCCCTCGCGCGCATCGTCGCCGGAGAAGGTGACCTTCTCCTTCTTCGCCAGGCCCGAGCTGTTCGCGTAGAGGTTCAGCGTCCGGGTCAGCGCGCCGCGGAAGCCCGCCATGTGGGTGCCGCCGTCGCGCTGCGGGATGTTGTTGGTGAAGGGCAGGACGGCCTCGTGATAGCCGTCATTCCACCACATCGCCACCTCGACGGTGATGCCGTCGCGCTCGCCGGTGATGAAGATCGGTTCGGCGATCAGCGGCGATTTCGAGCGGTCGAGATAGCGGACGAATTCCTGAACGCCGCCTTCGTAATGCAGCTCGCTTTCCAGCGGCTCGGCCGGGCGTTCGTCGCGCAGCACGATGCGGACGCCGGAATTCAGGAAGGCCAGCTCGCGCAGGCGGTTCTCCAGCGTCTTGAAGCTGTAGTCCAGGTTGGAGAAGGTCGAGGTCGAGGCCAGGAAGCGGACCTCGGTCCCCTTCTCGCCGGGGGCGTCGCCCACCACGCGCAGGTGTTCGACCGTCTCGCCGATCGCGAACTTGGCGTAGTGCTCCTTGCCGTCGCGCCAGATCCGCAGCTCCAGCCAGTCGCTGAGCGCGTTGACCACCGAGACGCCGACGCCGTGCAGGCCGCCCGAAACCTTGTAGCTGTTCTGGTCGAATTTCCCGCCCGCATGGAGCTGGGTCATGATCACCTCGGCGGCGGAAACGCCCTCTTCCTGGTGGATGTCCACCGGGATGCCGCGGCCGTTGTCGCGCACCGACACGCTGTTGTCGGCATGGATCGTCACCGTCACGCGGTCGGCATGGCCGGCCAGTGCCTCGTCGATGCCGTTATCGACCACCTCATAGACCATGTGATGCAGGCCCGAGCCGTCATCGGTATCACCGATATACATCCCGGGCCGTTTCCGCACGGCTTCCAACCCCTTGAGAACCTTGATCGATTCCGCACCGTATTCGGAGGGGGTCTGCACGTCTTCAGCCATTCACGCGGGTCCTTCTCAATCCTGCCATCTTATACGAAGCGGGCGCGCAAATGTCACGCATCCGGGGCATTTTTTCCTGTGGGCCTGTGGCCTTTCAGGTGAAGGGAATCACGCAGCCGACGAGGATCAGCAGCCCGCCGGCGATGCGGTTCATCCGGGTCAGGGCGGTGCCCGAACTCAGGAGCGCGCGCATGCGGTGGACGAAGGCGGCGAGGATCAGGTTGCCGACCAGCGGCACCGCCGCCGAAAGCGCGGTGATCGCCGCGATGTCCCACGGCGTCACGGCGGTCAGGTCGAAGAAGCCAGGCAGCACGCCCATGTAGAACAGGATCGCCTTCGGGTTGCCGAGGATCACCGCCACGCCCGCGGCGAAGCCCGCCCACATGCCGGGCCGGGTCAGGCGGCTGTCCTGTCCGATGCGGCGCCCGGCATGGCGGATCAGGCCGACCCCCATGATCCAGAAGATCACCGCCGCCACCCAGCGCAGCACCGACATGAAGTCGCCATAGGCGGAGACGATCCAGGAGACGCCGAGGATCGCCAGCAGCGGCCAGAGCACGTCGCCCATGACGACGCCCAGGGCCAGGGGCCAGGCCGAGGCGAAGCCGCCCGACAGGGCGCGCGCCAAGAGCGCCACCCAGACCGGGCCGGGCGTCATGAACAGGATGAAAAGCGCCCCGGCATAGAGCGCCAGATCGGCGATGGAGACGGTCATGCGGGCAGGGTCAGCGATCCGTCGTCGCCCAGCGGCCAGAACGGGTTCATCGCCAGTTCCCAGACATGCCCGTCGGGATCGGCGTAATAGCCCGAATAGCCGCCCCAGAATACCTTCTCGGGGGCTTTCAGCGCCGTCGCGCCCGCCTCCAGCGCCAGCGCATAGGCGGCATCCACCTCGGCTTCGGTGGCGAAGTTCTGTGCCAGCGTCATCGCGCCGGTGCCCAGCTCCGCTCCGGGGCGCCCCTGGTCCGCGGCCAGGTCCGACCGGCCGAACAACCCCAGGGCCGCGCCGTTCATCTGGTAGAAGGCGACGCCTTCCTGCTCCTGCGCGGGCACCCAGCCAAGCGCGGCGTAGAAGGCCTTGGCGCGGCCGAGGTCATCGACCCCGAGAGTGATCAGCGTCACGCGTTGCGGGGTCATGGCAAGGCCTCCACCAAGCTGGTTCCGTCCACTTCCTTCACCTCGAACCGCTGGGCGTCGATCTCGCCCGGGTCGAACAGCTCCGCTCCGGTGCCGGTCATCCAGGCCTGCGCGCCGAGCAGCTGCAGTTCCGCATAAAGCGCCGCGCGGCGGCCCTTGTCCAGATGCGCCGAGACCTCGTCGAGCATCAAGAGCGGCGGCGCCCCGGTTTCCGCCGCCAGCGCGCGGGCATTGGCGAGGATCAGCGACAGCAGCAGCGCCTTCTGCTCGCCGGTCGAGCTCTGCGCGGCGGCAACCCCCTTGGCGGCATAGACCGCCTGCAGGTCGGCGCGGTGCGGCCCGACCAGCGTCCGCCCGGCGCGCAGGTCGCGCGGGCGGCTGTCGCGCAGGGCAAGGCGCAGCTCGGCGGCAGCGGCCGGGCAGGGCGCGTCCTCCGGATCGGCGATGGCCAGCGCGGCCTTGGGGAAGGTGGCGTCGCCTTCCGCCTGGGCCGCCTCCAGCCGCGCCACGACCGCGGCGCGCGCGGCGATGATCGCGGCGCCGGCCTCGGCCATCTGCGCCTCCAGCGCCTCGTGCCAGTGCGGGTCGCGGATCTCGTCCTTCAGCAGCCGGTTGCGGTCGCGCATCGCCTTCTCGTAGGCCAGCACCGCCTCGGCATGGCCGGGCTCGAAGCTCAGCACCATCCGGTCGAGGAAGCGCCGCCGCCCCTCCGCCGCCTCGATCCAGAGCCGGTCCATCGCCGGGATCAGCCAGACCAGCCGCACGATCCGTCCCAGGGCGGTCTGCGTCGCCGCCTTGCCGTCGATCCGGACCTGCCGGCTCTGCCCGGGTTCCGCCCAGGTCTCGATCTCGTGCGTCCCCGACGGGCTTTCGACCTCGGCGCGGATCTTCCAGCCCAGGGCTTCGGGCCGCCGGATCAGCTCCTCCGCTGTGGCGCGGCGCAGCCCGCGGCCGGGCGAGAGCAGCGAGACCGCCTCGATCAGGTTGGTCTTGCCCGCCCCGTTCGGCCCGAACAGCGCGACCGGCCGCCCGTCATGCGCCAGGCGCGCGCGGCGGTGGGAACGGAAATGCGAGAGGGTCAGCGAGGTCACGCGAAGGGGCATGGGCGGGGCCTAGCGCGTTTCTCCGCCCAAGGGAAACCCTGACGCGGGCGGATATGGAAATGGCGGCGCGGCATGCCTATCTCAAGGGAAACATTGGAGACCGACACATGCCCTTGGCCCTGCCGCTTTCCCCGATCTTCTGGACGATCTTCCGCTATGCGCTGATCGCCGGGCTGGCCGCCGCCGCGGCGCGCCGGGCCGATCCGGTGCCGCGCGACCAGCGGGTCGAGGACATCCTCGACAACATGGACGAGGGCGTCACCATGCGCCGCGACGAAGAGACCACCCGCATGGCGGCCAAGATCGGCCGAACGCTGCGCTTCGGCCCGGGCGGTCCCGGCCTGAGCATGGAATTCGCCGGTCTCGGCCGGCTGAAGCTCCGCCGCCTGTGACCCGCGCCCTCCCTCTCCCCCGCGGGGAGAGGGCCGGGGTGAGGGGGCATCCGCCCCTTATTTCGTGCCGAACATCCGGTCGCCGGCATCGCCCAGGCCGGGACGGATATAGCCGTGGTCGTCCAGCCGCTCGTCGATTGCGGCGGTGTAGATCGGCACGTCCGGATGATCGCGGGTCAGGGTCTCGATCCCTTCCGGCGCGGCCAGAAGGCAGAGGAACTTCATGTTCTTCGCGCCGACTTCCTTCAGCCGCGTCAGGGCCGCGGAGGCCGAGTTCGCGGTGGCCAGCATCGGGTCGACGACAATGACCGGCCGGTCCTCGATGTCGGAGGGCACTTTCAGGTAGTACTCGACCGCCACCAGCGTCTCGGGATCGCGGTAGAGGCCGATATGGCCGACGCGGGCCTGCGGCACCAGATCGAGCACGCCTTCGAGCAGGCCGTTGCCCGCGCGCAGGATCGAGACCAGCACCAGCTTCTTGCCCTCGATCTGCGGCGCCATCATCGGCTCCATCGGGGTCTCGATGGCGGTCTTTTCCAGCGGCAGGTCGCGCATGACCTCGTAGGCCAGCAGATGGGCGATCTCGCGCAGGTTGCGGCGGAAATCGGCGGTCGGGGTCTCCTTCATCCGCATCTGGGTCAGCTTGTGCTGCACCAGCGGGTGGTCGACGACGGTGACATGATCGGTCATGCGGATGGCCTTTCGGGGGGTCTTCAACGATCTCAGAATACGGTGCCGGTGGACAGGATGGCGATGGGCGGCGTGCCGCCCGGGCGCTTCTGGCGGGCCAGGCGGCGGCCGGTGGCCCAGGTGCCGCCCTCCAGGACGGCGGCCAGCGGCAGCTCCTCCGCCGAGAGCTTCAGCCGCTTGCGCACCAGATCGGCCACCTTGTCGAGCAGCACGACGGTCAGCGCGCGCCATTCGACGATCAGCGGGCTCTCGGGCGCATGCGGCACGGCGGCCTCCTTGGGATGGCGCAGCGCGATCACGCCGGCATCGAGGAACAGCCCGCCGTTGCGGTACTCCGCCAGGCCGGTCAGCCGGTCGAGCCCGGTGACCGGAACGCCTGCGCGCTGCATCGGCTCGATCAGCGAATAGCTCAGCCACTGGCTGAGCTTGTGGAACGGCACCAGCCCCGGGGCGGGGGCCTGCGGATGCGCCCAGCAATCGCCCAGCGAGATGCCGTCGAGCTTCGGCCGGTCCTCCCCCCAGATCGGCGAGAGCGTCTCCAGGATCACCCCGAGGATGGTCTCCGCCTCAAGCCCGTCCTCGCCCGCGAGCCCCGCCAGGTGGTCGGCAATGTGGCCCAGCCGCGGTGCGTCGCCGAAGACGGCGGGCTGCGCCGCCACTGCCTTGCCGAGCGCGGCGATCAGCGAGGCGCGGCCCTCGAGGCCTTCCAGCGGGTTGTCCTCGGTCACCTGGAAGCCCCCGGCCAGCGCCTCCGCCGAGAAGGCGGCCAGCGCCGCGGCATCGGTGCCCGGCCCCTTGCCGCCGCTGAAGGCGCCCGCCATGAACATGTCGAGCGAGGCCAGCGCCAGCCCTTCGGAGCGGGCGAATTCCGCGCCGCTGTCGGGGTCCTTGTAGGTCCAGAGCGGACCCGCCCCGGCATCGAGCAGCACCGAAACGATCGCCAGCTCGCATTCCAGCCGGGCCCGCTCCTGCGCGGAGACGCCGAGCTTGGCGGCATGCTCTTCCCAGCGGTCGCGCCGGTCGAGCACGAAATGCCGCCAGCGCGAATGCGGCGGCACCGCGAGATCGGGATAGGTCTCGCGGATCGTCGCCACCACTTCGTCGGCGGCCTTCTCCAGCTTGTCCGGATGCAGCGTGAAGTGCTTCAGCTTGCCGGCCAGCCCCAGCTCGTAGAGCGCCCCGCATTGCACGCGGATCGCCTCCGCACCCATCAGCCAGTCCGCTGCCTTCGCAGCATCCGCTTCGGCAAGGTCAGTAGTCGTCAAGCCCGCGCCCCTTGGTCAATGTCAGATCCGACGGTTTGGAAACCGTGTCGTCCGTGTAGTAACCGGCGGCCTTCTTGGCGTCCATCTCCACCTGTGCGTCACCCGGGATCAGCTCGTCGGGGATCGGGATGCGCTCGCCCACGGTGATGCCGGCCTCGGCCAGCGCGTCGTACTTCATGTCCGACATCGACACGAAACGGTCGATATGGCTGATGCCGAGCCAGTGGAACACGTCGGGCATCAGGCTCTGGAACCGCATGTCCTGCACGCCCGCGACGCATTCGGTCTTCTCGAAATAGGCGGCGGCGGTGTCGCCGTCGGGGTTGCGCTTGCGGGCGTTGTAGACGAGGAACTTGGTCACCTCGCCGAGCGCGCGGCCTTCCTTGCGGTTGTAGACGATCAGCCCGGCGCCGCCCTCCTGGGCCTCCTTCACGCATTCCTCGATGCCGTGGGTCAGGTAGGGGCGGCAGGTGCAGATGTCCGATCCGAACACGTCCGAGCCGTTGCACTCGTCATGCACCCGGCAGGCCAGCCGCTTCTTCGGGTCCCACATCGCCGAAGGCTCGCCGAAGATGTAGAGCGTGATCGAGCCGATCGGCGGCAGGAAGACCTTCAGGTCCGAGCGCGTCACCAGTTCGGGGAACATGCCCCCCGTGTATTCGAAGAGCGCGCGGCGCAGGCTGACTTCGGTCACCTTCAGGCGGCGCGCGAGGCCGGGCAGGTACCAGACCGGCTCGATGGCGATCTTGGTGACGCTGGCTTCGCCGGTCCTGGTCAGTATCTCACCGTCGGGCACCAGCCGTCCGGAGGCGATCGCCTCCTTGAACTCGGGCAGCATAATCCGCGCCTTGGTGATGGCGATGGTCGGCTGGATCGGCCGGCCGGCCGCGATCTCGGCGCCGAAGGCATCCGCCACGATATGGCCGTAGGGGTCCATCGAGACGATCCGGTCCTCGCCCTCCCATTGCGGGAAGGGGCCTATATCGACCGAGGGCCGGGTATGGGTGAGGTCGGGGCGGTGCACCGATTTCAGCTGGCCGGTGGCGATGGCCAGCGCGCGGTAGACGCCGTAGGCGCCGGAATGGGTGCCGATCACGTTGCGCTGTCCGCCGGACATGCCGCCGATCACCGGGCCGCGCGCCTGCGCGCCCGGGGCGCCCCAATGGATTTCCGGCGGCTTGCGCGTCCCCGTCGGCGGGTGGGACGTCAGCGTGATATGCCTGGGATCGGACATTGGGCACTCCAATACGAAATTCAGACCCCGATGTAAGACCCTGCACCGGCCCCCGGTCAAGGACGGCGCATGTGCGCAGCCTGTGCCAAGCTGCGCCTGCGGCCGGAAATGCCGCCCGTTCCGGGGCTCCGGGATGCCGTGGCCGGTGCGGTCCCGGGGCCGGAGGGACGACGTTAACCTATGGTTTTCAACAATATGGCGCCATCTTTCCGCCCGACATGGCCATGGCCGGCGGGGTGCCGGGGGCGCCGCGGCGGCGCTTCCGGAAAAATTTTACCATGTGGTCAAAAAATGGGCTCGCCTGCCTGCCGTGCACCGTTCAGAAGATCTTGCCCGGGTTCATGATGTTCAGCGGGTCGATCCCCTGCTTGACCGCGCGCATCATGGCGAGCGCGCCGTCGCCCAGTTCCTTGCCGAGGTACTTCATCTTGCCCTGGCCGATGCCGTGCTCGCCGGTGCAGGTGCCGTCATGGGCGATGGCAAGGTCGTTGAGCCAGCCGACATACTCCTCGGCGCGGGCGCGGTTCTCCGGATCCTGCGGATCGACGAAGACCAGCGTGTGGAAGTTGCCGTCGCCGACATGGCCGATATTGGTGCCGATCAGCCCCAGCTCGTCCAGCCTGGCCCGCGATGCCGTCACGCATTCGGCGAGATGCGAGACCGGCACGCAGACATCCGTCGAGAAGCCGACGCGCCCGGGGAAGAGCCCCAGGGCGGCCAGGTAGAAATCGTGGCGGGCGCGCCATAGGCGGCTGCGCTCCTCGGGGTCGGTGCTCCAGGCGACTTCGGTCGCGCCGTTGTCGCGGGCAAGCTCGGCGAAGGCCTCGGTCTGCTCGGCCAGGCTGCCCGGTGAGCCGTGGAATTCCAGCAGCAGCAGCGGCGCGTCGGGCAGGCCGACATCGTGGCTGCGGTTGACGTAGCCCACCGCAGCCTCGTCGAGGAACTCCATCCGCGCGACCGGCAGGGCGAGCTGGATCACTTCCTGCGCGGTCTGGCAGGCGGCATCGATGCCGGGGAAGCTGGCAATCGCGCCCGAGACGGCCTCGGGCTGCGGCGCGAGGCGCAGGGTCAGCTCGGTGATGATGCCCAGCGTGCCTTCGGCGCCGACCATCAGCCGGGTCAGGTCGTAGCCGGCCGAAGATTTCCGCGCCCGCGACGCGGTGCGGACGACCTCGCCCGAGGGCAGCACCGCCTCCAGCGACAGCACCCGGTCGCGCATCGTGCCGTAGCGCACGGCCGTGGTGCCGGAGGCACGCGTCGAGGCCATGCCGCCGAGCGAGGCATTCGCGCCCGGGTCCACCGGGAAGAACAGGCCGGTGGCGCGCAGCTCGGTGTTGAGCTGTTCGCGGGTGACGCCGGGCTGGACGGTGACATCCATGTCCTCCGGGCGCAGCGACAGAACCTTGTCCATGCCCGAGACATCGACCGAGATGCCGCCCATCGGCGCGTTGACATGGCCTTCCAGGGAGGTGCCGGTGCCGAAGGGGATGACCGGGACACGGTGCGCGGCGCAGATCCTCACGATCTCTTGAACTTCCGCGGTGCTCTGCGCGAAGGCGACCGCATCGGGGATCTGGTTCTCCAGCCAGGTGGTGGTGTGGCCATGCTGCTCGCGGTGGGACAGCCCGGTCGCCAGCCGCTTGCCCAGAAGCGCCTGCAGGGCCCCGACGGCCGCGGTGATGCCGTCTTCGTTGCGAGTCATGAACATGGCCAGATCCTTTCCTGCCGTCACCCGCGCGGACATACGGGAAAGCCTGACTTTCTGCCAGTGCCCCGCCGCCTGCGACCGGTCCTCACCTTGCGCCGGGCGCGCGGAAGCGCCATTTGCACCCCAACGCAAAGGGAGAGTCCCATGACCAGTGCCGCCGTCCTGTTCGATCTCGACGGAACCCTCATCGACAGCGCGCCCGACCTCCATGCCGCCGCCAACCGGATGCTTGCGGACGAGGGCCGCGAAGCGCTTGCCTTCGAGATCATCCGCAGCTTCATCGGCAACGGCGTGCCGAAGCTGGTGGAGCGCATCATCGGCGTGACCGGCCTGAACATGGCGGACCATCCGCGCCTGACCGAGGCCTTCATGGCGCATTACAACGCCCATTCCACCGACCTGACCCGGCCCTATCCGGGGGTGGCAGACGCGCTGGCGCGGTTCCAGACCATGGGCTACGGGCTGGGCGTCGTGACCAACAAGCCCGAGGTTCCGGCGCGCGAGATCCTTTCCGATCTCGGCCTGTCGCACTTCTTCCCGGTGGTGATCGGCGGCGACAGCTTCCCCGAGAAGAAGCCCGACCCGACCGGGGTGCTCTCGGCGATGGATGCGCTGAAGGCCTCCGCCACCGTCTTCGTCGGCGACAGCGAGGTCGACAGCGAGACAGCCGGGCGCGCGGACCTGCCCTTCATCCTGTTCACGGAAGGCTACCGCAAGTCGCCGGTCTTCCAGATCCCGCACCAGGTGATGTTCGACCGCTTCGACAGCCTGCCCGCGCTGGTGGAACCGCTGGTCTCGTCGACCCGGCTGGTCTGACCCTGGGGCAGGGCGCGGGATTAACCGTTGAGCCCTGCCGACTTGCGCTCTAGGCTCCCCTGCAAGGGCCCCTGAGGAGAGGGCCGGGAGAGGGAGATCAACCATGACGTTTCTGCGCAGCGCCGCTTTCGCGGCCGCCGCGGCCTTTGCCGCTGTCCCCGCAGCCGCGGAGGAGGCCAGCTACATCCTTGCCACGGCCTCCACGGGCGGCACCTACTATCCGGTGGGGGTGGCGCTTTCGACGCTGATCAAGGTGAAGCTGGAGCCGGCCGAGAAGATCGGCATGTCGGCGATCAGCTCGGCCGGCTCCGCCGAGAACGTGCGGCTGCTGCGCGAGGGCGAGGCGGAATTCGCCATCCTGCAGGGCCTCTACGGCTATTACGCCGCCTCGGGCACCGGCCCCATGGAGGAAATCGGCCCGCAGGCGAACCTGCGCTCGGTGTCGATGCTGTGGCAGAACGTGGAGCAGTTCGTCGTCGCCTCCGACGTCGCCGCAACAGGCACGATGGCGGATTTCGCGGCGCTCAAGGGCGAGTCCGTCGCGCTGGGCGCGCAGAACTCGGGCACGATCGGCTCGAACCGCACGCTGCTGGCCGGTCTCGGCGTCGACATCGACAGCGAGTACAATCTGGTCTACGGTGGCTACGGCCCGGCGGCCGAGGCGCTGCAGAACGGCCAGGTCAAGGGGATCAGCACCCCGGCCGGCGTCCCGACCGGCGCGATCAGCCAGCTCTTCGCCTCGATGGGCGACAAGGTCACGCTGCTGGAATTCACCCCGGACGAGCTGAAGGCGGCCGATGGCGGCAAGGAGCTGTGGACGCCCTTCACCGTTAAGGCGGGCACCTATCCCGGGCTCGACCATGACGTGACCACCATCGCGCAGCCGAACTTCCTGGCGACCACGGCCGAGCTGCCCGAGGAAAACGTCTATCTCATCACCAAGGCGATCTACGAGAACCTGCCCTTCCTGCAGGCGATCCACCCGGCGACCAAGGCGATGGCGCTGGAACAGGCGATCGCGGGCCTGCCGCTGCCGCTGCATCCGGGCGCGGCGAAATACTACCAGGAAGTCGGCGTGAACATTCCCGACCGCCTGATCGCCAAGTGATCCCGGCGGCCCGTCCGGCAAGGGCGGGCCGTCCCCAGCCCTAGCCGGAAGCAGTCCCATGTCCGATCCCGAAGCGGGCGGCCCCGATCCGAGCTGGCGGCGGTTCTCCGCGCCGGTCGAGGCGGCGCTGTCCATCCTCTGCGTCCTGATCGCCCTGGGCCATATCTACGTGGCCTTCGATCCGGTCATCTCCGAATTCGCGCGCAACGCCTATCACTTCGCGGGCTTCGCCTTCCTTGCCGCGGTGCTGAAGCCCGCGGTGGCGCCGCTGGGCAAGCCGCGGTTCTGGCGGATCGTCGATTTCCTCTTCGGCCTCGCGACGGCAGCGGCGGCGGTGCATCTCGTCCTGGCCGAGGACGCGATCTATGCCCGCGGCGTCAAGCTGGAGCTGCTCGACTGGCTGTCCATCGCGATCTGCGTCTACGCGGCGGTGGAGCTGACCCGGCGGCTCACCGGCCTGATCATCCCGACCCTGATCGTGCTCTCGCTCAGCTACGTGCTGGCCTGGGGGCAGTGGATAGGCGGGGTCTTCTCCTTTCCCGGGCTCAGCCTGGAAACCGTCGCCTTCAGGTCGGTCTTCGGCGATGACGCGATGTTCGGCTCGATCGCGCGGATTTCCTCGACCTATGTCTTCCTCTTCATCCTGTTCGGCGCCTTCCTGATACGCTCGGGGGCGGGCGAATTCGTCATCAACCTCGCCCGCGCGGTGGCGGGCAAGATGACCGGCGGTCCGGGCATCGTCGCGGTGATTGCCTCCGGCCTGACCGGCACGATCAGCGGGTCCGCCATCGCCAACACCGCCTCTACCGGCGTGATCACGATTCCGCTGATGAAGCGCGCGGGCTTCGAGCCGAAATTCGCGGGCGGCGTGGAGGCCGCGGCCTCCACCGGTGGGCAGCTGATGCCGCCGATCATGGGGGCGGGAGCCTTCGTGATGGCAAGCTTCACCCAGATCCCCTACGAGCACATCGTGGCAGTCGCCGCGCTGCCGGCACTGCTCTATTTCCTGTCGGTCGCGCTGTTCATCCGGGTGGAGGCGCGGCGCCTGAACCTGCCGCCGCTGCCCTCGGACGGACAGACGCTGGGCTCGGCCTTCCGCCAGGGCGGCGCCAGCTTCGTGATCCCGATTGCGCTGCTGATCGGCATGCTGGTCGCGGGCTTCACGCCAACCTACGCCGCCGTCTTCGGCATCATCGCGGTGGTCGCCTCGAGCTGGCTCACCCGCACGCCGATGGGTCCGAAGGCCGTGTGGGAGGCGCTGGTCCAGGGCACCCGCGGCATGGTGATGACCGCCGTGCTGCTGTGTTCGGTCGGGCTGGTGGTCAACGTCATCACCACTGCAGGCGTCGGCAATACCTTCAGCCTGATGATCGCGGGCTGGGCGGGCGGCAACATCATCGTCGCCATCATCCTGATCGGGCTGGCGAGCCTCGTGCTCGGCATGGGGCTGCCGGTGACGGCGGCCTATATCGTGCTGGCGACGCTCTCGGCGCCGGCACTGGCCGGAATGATCTCCGACCGCTTCGTGATCGACGCCATCGCCAGCGGCGCGCTGCCCGAGGCGGCCAAGCCGATCCTGATGCTCGCCAATCCCGAGGCGATGATGCAGCTCGCCCAAGGCCTCACCCGCGCCGAGGCGGCCGATCTGGTGCATTCGCTGCCGCTGGAGATCGCAGCCCCCCTGCGCGACATGGTGGTGCCGCCCGAGGTGGCCCTGGCCGGACTTCTCTCGGCGCACATGATCATCTTCTGGCTCAGCCAGGACAGCAACGTCACCCCGCCGGTGGCGCTGGCGGCCTTCACCGCCGCGGCCATCGCCAAGGCGCCCGCGATGGGCACGGGCTTCGCCAGCTGGAAGCTGGCCAAGGGGCTCTATATCGTGCCGGTGCTCTTCGCCTACACGCCGCTGCTGTCCGGCGACTGGGGCGAGATGGTCCGGGTGGCGGTCTTCGCGGTCTTCGGCCTCTACGGGCTGGTCGGCTTCCTGCAGGGCGGGCTGGAAAGCCCGATCCGCTGGCCGCTCAGGATCGTCTCCGGGGCGCTGGGGCTGCTCTGCCTCTGGCCGCTGCCGATCCTGTGGCATGCTGCCGGGGCGGCCGGGGTGGTCGCCCTGACGGTCTGGACGCGGCGGGGCGGGCTCACGCCGCCTTCACCTGCTCCCGGCCATGGGGCGCATTGAAGTCGATCTCGGGGCCGGTCGAGAGGATGCGGTGCGGGTTCACCGTCTCGTGGCTGATGTAGTAGTGCCGCCGCGTGTGGTCCATGTTGACCGTCTCCGCGATGCCCGGCCACTGGTAGAGCTCGCGCGTGTAGCCCCATAGGTTGGGGTAGTCGGCGATCCGGCGGCGGTCGCATTTGAAATGGCCGTGATAGACGGGGTCGAAGCGCAGCAGCGTGGTGAACAGCCGCCAGTCGGCCTCGGTCACCTTCGATCCCGTCAGGTAGCGGCGGGTCGACAGCCGCTCCTCCAGCCAGTCGAGCGTCTCGAAGAGCGGGTCGACCGCTGCGTCATAGGCCTCCTGCGTGGTGGCGAAGCCGCATTTGTAGACGCCGTTGTTGACCGTGTCGTAGATGCGCGCGTTCAGCGCGTCGATCTGCTCGGCGAGGCAGGAGGGGTAGTAGTCGCCCCTTGCCGCGCCCGCCCCGTCGAAGGCGGAGTTGAACATCCGGATGATCTCGGCGCTCTCGTTCGAGACGATGGTGTTCCGCTTCTTGTCCCAGAGGATCGGCACGGTCACCCGGCCGGAATACTGCGGGTCGGCCTTAAGGTAGATCTGGTAGGCATAGTCGAAGCCGAAGAGGCCGTCCCCGGGGATGCCGTCGCCCGGATCATCGAAGGTCCAGCCGTGGTCGCCCATGAACCAGTTCACGTAGGAGACGGAGATCATGTCCTCCAGCCCCTTCAGCGCGCGGAAGATCAGCGTGCGGTGGGCCCAGGGGCAGGCATAGGCAACATAGAGATGGTAGCGGCCCGGCTCCGCCTCGAAGCCTGGCTTGCCGGACGGGCCGGCCGCGCCGTCGGGCGTGATCCAGTTGCGGAACTGAGCTTCCGAGCGTTCGAACTTCCCGCCGGTCTTTCCGGTGTCGTACCATTGGTCCTTCCAGACCCCGTCCACGAGCAGTCCCATTGCGCTGTCCTTTCCGATTCTCCCATGAGTGGAAAATGGCGGTTCTGCGCGATGGTTCCACCTCTGCCCGTGCACAGGGCCTGTGCGTGCTGCTCAGTCCTTGGCCAGGCGGTGGTAGAAATGGGTGAAGGCGGCCGCGCCGATGATCGGCACGATCAGGTTCAGCAGCGGCACGGTCAGCGGAATCGCCATCAGCCCGCCGAGGATCCAGATCTGGCCCGCGTATTTCCTGCGCATCTGCTTCGCCCCGGCCGCCCCCAGCCGCCGCATCGCGACCAGCTGGAAATATTCCCGGCCCAGGAGGAAGCCGTTCAGCGCCCAGAAGATGAACGGCGCGAAGGGGATGAAGAACAGGTATAGAATGAAGGCCGCGATGTTGGCCAGGATCATCACGCCGAGGAAGCTGAACGTGTCGCCCAGCGTGTCCAGGAACGGGGTGGGGCGGACATCGGGCAGGTGGGGATAGTGCTTCAGCTCCACCGCATCCGCGACCTGGTCGAGGAACATGCCGGTGAAGGCCGAGGCGACCGGCATCATCAGGAAGCTCGACAGGAACATCGCGCCCAGCACCGAGGCGCCCGAGGCGATGTCGTTGATCCAGCCGATCTGGCCGATCCAGGGGAGGGTCACCGTGTCCGGCACCGCCCAGGCGACGATCCAGGCGGTGGCGACGTAGAACAGGAACAGCAGCCCGACGGTGATGCCGAGGCCGAGGAACAGCACCTTGCGGAAGCGCGGATCGCCGATCTGGCCGAGCGCGCGGGAAATGTCGCGGATCATGCCTTCACCCATGTGGTGATGGCATTCACGTCCGGGCGATGGCGGTCGGGCGGCGTGGCGGTCTCGGTGCCGATATGCACGATCCCGGCGATCCGCTCGTCCTCGGCCAGGTCATAGGCCTCCTTGCGGAACTGTGCGTCATGGCTCGACCAGCCCGACAGCCAGTTCGCCCCCCAGCCGATCGCCAGCGCCGCGTTCAGCAGGCCGAGGCAGACCGCGCCCGCGGTGTATTGCTGCTCGACCAGCGGGATCTTCGGGCTTTCCTTCGGCACGAAGATCACCGCGACGGCGAAATTCCCGGCGTCATAGACCAGCTTCTGCTTGGCGATCTCCTCGGGCGTCTTGCCCATGCGCGCGCCGGTGGCCTCGATCAGCCCGGAGATGCGCTCCAGCGCGGGCCGCTCGAGGACGATGAAGCGGAACGGCTCCAGCGCGCCGTGGTCCGGCACGCGCGACGCGGCGGTCAGCATCGGACCCAGCTCGTCGGGGGTCGGGACCGGAAGGGTCAGGGTCTTCGACGGGCGCGAACGCCGGGTCAGCAGGAAGTCGAGAACGTCGGGGCGTGCGGCATTCACATCGGGTCTCCTTGATCTTTGCGCACTAGGTCGGCGCTTTGCCCGCCGGGGTCAAGGGCGGGCGGGGCTTGCGCGGCGAGGTGCGGCAGGGCAGGAGGGAGCCATGGAGACAGGCGACACGATCACCGTCAAGGTCACGCCCAAGGCCTCCCGCGCCCGGATCGCCGAAGGCGCGGAAGGGGGGCTGCATGTCTATGTCACCGTCGCGCCCGAGAACGGCAGGGCCAATGCCGAGGTCCAGAAGGCCCTGGCCAAGCATCTGGGCCTGCCCAAGACCGCGCTGAAGCTGATCCGGGGCGAGAAGAGCCGCGAGAAGACCTTCCAGCGGGTCTGAGGCTATTTCTTCTTCTCGACGATGCGGTACATGCCCTCGGGCAGGTCGAGCGCGGCCCGCAGATCGGAGATCTGCGCCATGGACAGCGTGATCAGGTTCTCCTGCCGGCGCACCGGATCGTACTGGGAAATGGTCACGCAATCGTCGAGCGCGCTGACGATGACGTCTTCCTGCAGGTGCGTCTGGCCCTCGTCGACGAGGGTGACCACGGTGGCGTCGAAATCGTGCTCGATGGTGAACATGGGAAAGCCTCCGGTTTGACCCGTTCAGGCTAGCGCGCGCCGGTCCCGCTGGCCAGCCGCTTGCGGCGCAGGTGGCGGCGGTAGACGGTGGGCGCGATGACGCGGCCATAGAGCAGCTCCGCCGCCTGCCGCAGCGCCGGCCGCAGCACGGCCCGGCCGAGCCAGCGCCAGCCGGGCAGCTGGGACCAGAGCGCGGCCAGCGCGGGCACGCCCTCCAGCAGCACGCCGTCCTTCAGCACGTGGATCTGCCGCGCGGCGCGGTCCTCGTCCAGCCCCAGCCGGGCCAGGTCGCAGGCATTGAGGTCCTCGAAGCGGATGGGGAGGGCCCCGGTGCGGGCGGCGCGGGCATGCAGTCCGATCCCGGCGGCGCAGGCCGGGCAATCGCCGTTGTAGATCACGGTTGCGGGGTCGGAATGCCCGGACATGGCGCCAGACTAGACATTCCCGCCGATGGATCAACCATGAGCGGAGCGCGGCTTGTCTGGGCGCGGGCGCGCCGCTAGATATTGCGATGGCTGGTTGAGGAGACATGCATGAGCCTGGGAAGATCGGCGGTCCTGTCAATGCTGCTCGGCGCGGTGGTGGCCGTCCAGGGCTGCACCGTCGCGGTCGCGCCGCAGTCGTCCGGCAGCACGCGGGTGCCGCAGGCCAAGACGGAATCGGGGACACCGGCCCCGGCGCCTGCCACCAAGAATTTCGCCACGATCGTCGCCCGGGTGGAGCCGGTGGCCGAGCAGGTCTGCCGCTCGACGCCGGGCACGCGCAACTGCGACTACCGCATCGTGCTGGACCGCGATCCCTCGAAGCCCGCCAACGCCTACCAGACGCTGCTGGACAGCGGCCAGCCGATGCTGGTGGTGAACCAGACGCTGATCGACGACCTGAAGAATGCCGACGAGATCGCCTTCGTGATCTCGCACGAGGCGGCGCACCACATCGAGGACCACATCCCGCGCCAGCAGAGCAGCACCGAGGCGGCGGCCATCGCGGCCGGTCTTGCCGCGGCGGCGCTGGGCGGGAATTCGGCGGTGATCGCCAATGCGCAGCAGATCGGCGCCTTTGCCGGGTCGCGCGCCTATTCCAAGGATTACGAGCTGGAGGCCGACAGCCTCGGCGCCCAGATCGCCTATTATGCGGGCTACGACCCGGTGGTGGGGATCGGCTATTTTACCCGCGCCCGCGACCCGGGCGACCAGTTCCTGGGCACACATCCGCCGAATGCCGAGCGGATCAAGGAGGTGAAAGATACGATGGCGCGGCTGGAGCGGCAGCAGTAGGCCGGCCGCGCCGCTGCCTCAGCCGGGACCACAGCCCGGCGAGGCTGACGGCCAGGTAGAAGATCTGGATCATCACCGAGCCGAGGTTGAAATCCATCGTCAGGCTGGCCAGCACGGCCAGCGCGGCGAGTCCGTTGAGCGCGTAGAACAGGGGGCTGTCGCCGGTGACCCGGCCGATGCTGATCCAGACATAGGCCAGCGCGTAGAGCGCGAAGCCCGCGACCCCCAGAAGCTCCGCCGCTCCTGCACGTTCCAGCATGTCCATCCGGTCCCCCCCTCTTGTGGCCGGCATGGCGGGACGCCCCACGCATGCGCCGATGCTGGGCGGAACGTTACCTAGGGGAAAGTCTGGATTCCGTGCCAATTCGCACAGACTGCGGAATACCCGACCCGGGCGCGCCGGGCCGGGCCGGGATCAGGCGAGGCGGCCCCAGAGGTCGTATTCCCCGGCCTCGTCCACCTCGACCGCGACGATGTCGCCGGGCTTCAGGTCCTCGAAGCCCTCGTCGATGAACAGGTTTCCGTCGATCTCCGGCGCGTCGGCCATGGTGCGGCAGGTCGCGGCCTCGCTGTCCACCTCGTCGACGATGACCTGGAGGACCTTGCCGACCTTGGCCTCCAGCTTCGCCTCGGAGATCGCCTGCGCCTTCTCCATGAAGCGGTCCCAGCGCTCCTGCTTGACCTCGTCCGGCACGTGGTCCGGCAGGTCGTTGGCGCGGGCGCCCTTGACGTTCTCGTACTGGAAGCAGCCCACGCGATCGAGCTGCGCCTCGTCCATCCAGTCCAGCAGGTGCTGGAATTCGTCCTCGGTCTCGCCCGGATAGCCGACGATGAAGGTGGAGCGCAGAACCAGGTCGGGGCAGGCGGCGCGCCAGGCGGCAATTTCCTCGAGCGTCTTCGAGGCCGCGGCGGGCCGTGCCATGCGCTTCAGCGTGTCCGGGTGGGCGTGCTGGAACGGGATGTCCAGATAGGGCAGGATGCCGCCTTCGGCCATCATCGGCACCAGCTCGCGGACATGCGGATAGGGATAGACGTAATGCATCCGCACCCATGCCCCGAGCGTGCCCAGGTCGCGCGCCAGATCGAGGATCGGCGCCTTGGACGGCCGGTCGGCCCAGTCGGTGCCGTAGGCCGAGGTGTCCTGGCTGATCACCAGCAGCTCGCGCACGCCTGCCTCGACCAGCTTCTCGGCCTCGCGCATCACCGCCTTGTGCGGCCGCGACGCTAGCCGCCCCCGCATGTCGGGAATGATGCAGAACTTGCACTTGTGGTTGCAGCCCTCGGAAATCTTCAGGTAGCTGTAATGCCGCGGCGTCAGGCTGACCCCGCTGGCGGGCAGCAGGTCGATGAAGGGATCTGGCGCGGGCGGCACCGCGCCGTGCACGGCGTCCAGCACCTGCTCGTACTGATGCGGCCCGGTCACGGCCAGCACCTTGGGATGCACGCCGGTGATGTATTCGGGTTCCGCGCCGAGGCAGCCGGTGACGATTACCTTGCCGTTCTCGCGCAGCGCTTCGCCGATCGCTTCCAGGCTTTCCGCCTTGGCGCTGTCGAGGAAGCCGCAGGTGTTGACGATCACCGCCTCCGCGCCCTGGTAGTCGGGCGAGATCGCGTAGCCTTCGGCGCGCAGGCGCGTCAGGATGCGTTCGCTGTCGACCAGCGCCTTGGGGCAGCCGAGGGAGACCATGCCGATGGTCGGCTGGCCGGGGCGGGCGGGCTCGTCGAACCGGCCTTTCGGCGCGAGATCCGGGCGGAGATTCGGAGGATTCTGGGACATGATGCTGCGTCTAGCCGACGCAGGGCGCCAAGGAAAGACGGCTGCGCATCTGCCGCCGCCCTAGCTGTCGCCGCCGTCGGGTCCGGCGCCGGGCTTGCGCAGGCGGGCGGCGATGTTCTGTACCGCGGCCACCACCAGCCAGACCAGCAGCGCGGTGACCACCGTCAGGAAGGTCTGGCCCCCGGCGGTGGTCGGGCCGACCCAGGTGGTCAGCAGGATCCCGCAGATTATCCCGAGGACGCCGCCGAAGCCGAGCTTGAACAGGCCTGCCATGGCTATTCCAATCCGATCGCGACGAGGAAGCCCGGCCCGTAGGAATCCGCCCATTGGCGCAGCAGGGTGCGGACCCGCTCCAGCTTGAAGCCTCCGGACAGCGTGGCGGGGTCCTGTTCGACCTTGTGCTTCCAGTCCTCCATGATGGCGCGGGCCTGGTCGTAGGTGGTGACGCGCGACAGGTCGAGCCGCAGCACGATGACGTCGTTGCGCCCGAAGGTGTCGGAGGGCGACCAGGCGATCAGGTAGGGGCCGATCCCGCTGTCGCGGAACCCGGCCCTCTGCGCGGCGTCGATGGCCAGCGCGCTGCCGATCAGGTCGTAATGCAGCAACCCCTGGGTGCATTTCTCGTCGATGCTCATGTCCGGGCTGCCATTGAGCATCTGGCTGACCTCGGTGCTTTCGACCGGCCAGACCGTCAGGAACTGGCGCGACGGCGGCAGCCGTGTGCTGCCGGCATCGGGCAGCGAGGCGAAGAACGCCTGGCAGATCATCCGCAGCCGGTCGATGTCGAATTCCGTCGCCAGCGACTTGAAGGCCAGCACGCCGTAGCCGCCGTACCCCTCGGGCGGGGTCTCGTGCGGGCCGAGGAAGGAGCGGGTGGGCAGCAGCCTGCCGCAGCCCGATCCGTAGGGCGCGCAGGGGCTGACCGAGCGGGGCGCCGACCATTCCGGCAGGCGGATGCCGAGCTCGGGGATCGTGGCGGCGGTGCCCGGCGGGATGCCGCCCTGCCAGGACATCTGCGGCGTCCCGCCGGAGGAGGCCTGCGTTGCCGGGGCATCGGGCCCGCAGGCAGGCGCGGCGGAGGCCTGCAGCTGTTCGTAGAGGCTTTCGGTCAGCGCGCCCTCGGCTTCGGGCGCGCCGGTGCGGCGCAGGAACTCGTCCAGCGCCTTGCGGCTCTTGGGCCCCCAGATCCCGTCGAGCTTGCCGCCGTAGCATCCGAGCCGCCGCAATTCGGCCTGCAGCCGCACCGGCAGGGCCTGCGGGGCCACGGGCCGGGGGACGGGGGCGGCAGCATCGATCGGTGCGCCGGACGCGCCTGCGCCGCTCTGCGCCTGTCCCGGCTGGATGCAGAGCAACAGCGGGAGAACGAGCCCCAGGAGGGCGCGGTGGCGCTGCAGCTTCCGGCGCGTGCGTGACGTCGCGTAGCTCATGGGTCCGAGTGTGCCGCAAGTGCCGGCAATATCAAGGCTGAAATTCCCTAGCGGCAAGTTCGGACACTCCTAAGCGCTGCCGAGGAAAAACCGTCTTGCCGCTGCGGTGAGCCGGACGCAGGGTCAGCATCGCTGCCCTGTCTGCCAAGGAGCGCCGCATGACCAGCATTCCCGCCGCCGCCGAGCTTGCCCGCAACGTCGCCACGCCCTTCGAGCGGGCCGAAGCCATGCCGGTGTCAGTCTATACCTCGCCCGATTTCCTCGCGCGGGAGCAGTCCGAGATCTTCGCCAAGAGCTGGATCTGCGCGGGACGCGGCGATGCCCTGGCGGCGCAGGGCGACTACCTGACGCTGGAGATCGCGGGCGAGCCGCTGATCGTCCTGCGCGACGGGGACGGCCGGCTGCGGGCGATGTCGAATGTCTGCCGCCACCGCATGTCGCTGCTGCTGGAAGGCCGCGGCAACGTGCGGACGATCACCTGCCCCTACCACGCCTGGACCTACAATCTGGACGGTTCGCTGCGCGGCGCGCCCGCAATGGAGCGCAATGGCAGCTTCTGCAAGTCGGACACGCGGCTGCCGGAAATCCGGGCAGAGGAATGGAAGGGCTGGATCCTGCTGGCGCTCGACCCCGGCCTGCCGCCGCCGGAAGAGGTTCTGGGCGGGCTCGACGGGCTGGTCGGCTATCTCGGCATGGAGAATTACACCGAGACCTTCCGCGAGGAGCACCGCTGGAACACCAACTGGAAGATCCTCGCCGAGAACTTCATGGAGAGCTACCACCTGCCGATGTGCCATTCCGGCACGATCGGCGGCGCCTCGAAACTGTCCGAAATGGTCTGCCCCGAGGGGTTCCCGGGCTTCAACTACCACCACATCCTGAAGGACGGGCGCGTGCCGCTGGCGCTGGCGCACCCGTCAAACGCGGTGCTCGAGGGCGATGACCGGCGGCGGACCTGGCTGCTGGCGCTCTACCCGTCGCTGCTGATCACGCTGACGCCCGGCTATTTCTGGTACCTGTCGCTGATGCCCGACGGGCCGGACCACGTGAAGATCCTGTTCGGCGGCGGGCTGTCGCCGGATTTCATGGCCGATCCGGAGGCCGAGGCGCATTTCGCGGCGCTGAAGACGCTGCTCGACGAGGTGAACGACGAGGACCGCGGCTGCACCGAGCGGGTCTGGAAGGGGCTGCAGAGCCGGTTCGCCCGCCCGGGCGCGCTGTCCCATCTGGAGCGGCCGAACTACGAATTCGCCCGCTGGATCTCGGAGCGGATCCCCGGCTAGAGCGTTTCGGCTTGAACCTGAATCACGTCAGGCACCTTTGCCATCTGCCCGCCGGACGCGTTTTCGGCAGCAGATTGAAGAAGGGTTGAGCGGGCCCGCGCCGGGGTTGCGTCTGAAAGTGTCGCCTGCGACGGGCGCGCGTTGGGCGCGTCAGGTGAGGAAAAGGGGCCAGGCGGAACCCGCTCCTCAGGGACCGCCGTGCGGCGGGGGAAGGTTGGCCCCGCATCAGGCTTTCCTTGAGGTGCTGATCGCCCAAGACCCCGGCATCGCGCTCTTCGAGCTGCGCGATGCGTGTCAGTCGGCTCTGAAAGGGGGCTCTGACTCAATTTTGATGCAGGCCGCGCATTCGGGGCACCTATCTTTCTGACGTAAGTTCAGGAGGATAAGCGAGAT
>NZ_JAATVU010000051.1 GCF_013184745.1 Mangrovicoccus sp. HB161399 | reverse complement strand
CGGCAACGTGATGACCTACGAGCAGGCGGGCAAGCAGTACGTCGCGGTGCTCTCCGGCGTCGGCGGCTGGGCCGGAATCGGCCTCGCCGCGGGGCTCACCAACCCGGCGGATGGCGACGGCGCGGTCGGGCTCTATTCCTCGCTGAGCAACTACACCGCACTCGGCGGCCAGCTCACCGTCTTCGCCCTCCCCTAGCTGCCGGCCCGAGCTTCGGGGCGGCAGGCCCGGACCGCTGGAGCGCGCGGTCCGGGCGCGCTTGCCGAGGGTTCCGGGACAGGCAACCTACCGGCGTTGCCCACAGCCCCCGGCGACCGGATGGCCTGCGCGATCCTGCCTGCCCGGCGGCCGATGCCGCGGAACGGCAACCGCCAGGCCGCCGGACTGCGGATCCGAATTGCGGTTCCCGGCCGCCGGAGTGCCTTCGGCCTCGCGGTCACCGCCGCCGCAGGAAGGCGTCCGCCAGCGATTTCAGGTCGGTCCCTGCCCCCTCCGGCCCGAAGATGTGGCGGTCGATGGCGGCCAGGTCGCCAAGCTTGCGCGGCGGAGACTGCGCGGCGTCGCGCCGGAGCATGGCTGCCGCGGCCCGGCGGACGCCTGCAGCGTCGCCCTGCCGCGCGGCGCGGCGCATCCGCCATGCCAGCGGATCCAGGGCCCGCACACGGGCGAGCCGCGTCCGCAGCTCGAAGCGGCGGCCCCTGGCCGCAACGGCCAGCCCGCCCAGGAACGCTGCCGCCGCGGCCAGGCCCGCCGCGAGGCCGGGCAGGTCGGCAACAGCGGCAGGCTCTGGTTCGGGAATGGCCCTGTCGGCATAGGCGATGCGCTGCGCCGAGATTTCGGCGACGCGCGCCACCCGGTTGCGGGTATCGTAGAACGGCACCCGGAGCGGCTCGACGATGGCGGAGGTGCCGTTCGTCGGGCGGATCGTCCATCGCCAGAAGGCGCGGGTGAGCGGGCCGAAGGGCGTCTGTTCCACCAGGCGCTTCTCTGGATGCGGGAAGATCAGCGCCGAGGGCGAGGACAGCTCCGGCATCGGCGGGATCATGTCGGGCATGGCGCCGAGGGCGTCCACGCGGATCACGCGCAGGACCCCCTGACCTTCCTCAAGCTGCGTCGCCGGGTTCGACCAGTTGTCCGATATCTGCAGCGACAGCACCGGGAACCACCAGCCGGCATCGGCAGGGGCCGGGTCCACCTCGATCGCAACCGGCTCGGAACGGACGTCGTGGGCGAACCAGCCGTTGTCCTCGTCGGTCAGCGTCAGGTGGTGGACGAAGGGTCCTATGTCCAGCCGGCCGGGCCGGGTCGGGTAGAGCGCCATGCGGCGTTCGAATATCTTGACCGGCCGCCCGGCGACCACGCCCCTGGTCCAGCTGTCCGGTCCGAGCTGCGCCCAGCTGAACCCGTCGAGATCGGGCTGTTCCAGCTTTTCGAGCGTGATGTGCCTGCGGTACATGCCGCGTATGCGGATCAGCACCATTTCCCGCACGAACGGCGTCTGGCCGCTGTTTTCGACCGTGACCGTCAAGCCGAGCTCGCCGGGCCGGACGACCGAGGATTGCGCCGCCGCCTGGCCGCAGGCCAGCAGGAACAGGATGGCGAGGAGCGCCCTCACCGCGGGTCCTCCGGCTGCGGGGGGCTGAGCCCGGCTTCGGCGCGGGCCTTGTGCTCGGCCGCGATGCGCGCCTTCAGCCATGCGCCGGGGACATCGGACAGCTGCTGCAGCCAGCGCTCGTCCGCCATCATGTAGAGGTCGTCATAGACCCGCCGCACCCCCTGCTGTTCGTGGCTCGCAAGTTCCGTGCGGCCCAGCATGGTGCTCGCATTCGTGACCTCGTCGCCGGTTCCGGCCGCGCGGGCATCGCCCCGCGCCGTCGGGGCCTCGGCGGTGGGACCGTCCCCGCGTTCGGGAAACAGGCTCAGCGCTTCGGGATCGATCGCGCTGCGGCCGTAGACGGCGAAGACGAGGTCGAAATTGGCGCGCGCATCCGCATCGCCCATGGCGATGGCAATGTCGTAGGCTTCCAGCGCGGCAGCATAGGCGCCGCGCATCGCCTCGGCATTGCCGAGATTGTGGAAGTCGCCCGCTTCGCGGAAGCCGGCGGCCGCGGCTTCCATGTCGCCCGCCCGGTAGGCGGCAACGCCGCGCCAGGCCGGATCGGCGAAGAACGGCCCTGCCCATCCGGGCAGCCCGGCCGCCAGCAGCACCCGGCCGAAGGGCGCGGACCCGCCCGAGGCCACGGCAAGCAGGGCCGCGAGGGCCGTTCCTGCCAGCAGGAGCCTCATGCCGCCGGCCTCCGGAACAGCATGAGCACCGGAAGCAGGGCAAGCACCAGCACGGCGCGGCCGAGATCGCGCCAGTAGAGGAGCGGGAAGGCCTGCCGGACCAGCCGGGTGCGCGCCGCGTCTCCGAGCCACGCGGCCAGCGCGGCGGTCTGGTCGGTCGCGAAGACCTGCCCGCCGCCCAGCCGGGCCAGCGCGGCGACATCGGGGCTGGGGGTCCCGGGCACCACCGCCGACACCCGCAGGTTGCGCGCCGCGAGTTCCCCGGCCACCGCGAGGGCCTCGGAGCCGAGGCCCGCCCCGTCGCTGAGCAGGAGCACGTCGCCAGAAAGCAGCGCGCCCTGTTCCATGACCTGCAGCGCCATCCGCAGCCCGCGCTCGGGGCGCGATCCCGGATCCGGCACGGTTTCCGCGTCGATGAGGGTCAGGGTCTGGCCAAGCTCGGCATGGTCCATGGTCATCCCGCCGGCCAGGTAGGCATCCCCGGCATAGACGACCGCCCCGGCCGGGCGCGTGCCCAGGGACGCGACCGCAACCTGGGCCATGGTCTGCATCTGCGGCCAGCGCGGGTCTCCGGCGACGCTGGGCGAGGCATCGATCACGAGGATGACGCCGTCGAGATTGCGGAAGGACTGCGCGTCGCGCCGTTCCGCTGCCGGGCCGGTGAGCGCGAGCGCCGTCAGGGCCGCCGCCGCCATCGCCAGCCGGAAATGCGGCCGCCCGCTGCGCGCCGGGACCCAGCCCAGGGCGGCCATCGCCTGCAGCAGAGCGGGCGTCGCCGCGCGCTGCCATGCCCCTGCGGCCGCGCGGTGCCGGTGCCACCACCATGCCGCCGCCGCCAGCAGCGGCAGGGCCAGGAGGAACAGAGGGCGGAGGACGGCGAAATCCGGAAGCGCGCTCACGTTTCCCTCCATGCCAGCCCGAGGCTCAGCACCAGCGCCATCCCCGCGGGCCAGACCCAGAGCTCGCGGAAGACCTCCGCGCTCAGCCCGTCGCCCTCGGTCGCCTCCAGCCGGTCAAGCGCCTCGCCCACGGCGACAAGGTCTTCAGTGGTCCGCACCCGGAAGTTTTCGCCACCGGTGATCTCGGCCAGCACGCGGAGGGCCTTCGCGTCGACGACCCCCTGGTCAGAAGGGGAAGCATCGGCCGCATCCTTCGGTCCCAGCGCGATCGTGTGGACGGTGACGCCCATGTCGCGCGCCATCCGGGCAACGCCTGCCGGCTCGGTCGCGCCGGCATTGCTGGACCCGTCGGAGAGCAGGATGACCACCTTCGAGGCGGCCTCGGACCGCTGGAGCCGCTTCAGCGCCAGGCCGAGCCCGTCGGGGATGTTGGTGGCCCGGCCCGATATCCCGATCTCCGCCGCCTCGATCCGTTGCGCGACGGCCTCGACATCATGGGAGAACGCAGCGGCGTAGTAGGCTTCGGACCCGAAGACGACCAGGGCAACGCGATCCCCTGCCCTGCGCCGGACGAAGGCGGCTCCCACCCGCTTGACCGCGTCGAGCCGCGTGGCGGGCTGCCCGTCCAGGAAGAAATCGTCGCGGACCATCGAGCCCGAGAGGTCGAGCACCACCGCCAGATCCCGGCCGGACACGCGCAGCGCCGGAACCGGTGTCACGCTCCGCGGACCGGCAATGGCGACCACCAGCAGCAGCCAGATCCCCCAGAGCAGCACCTGCCGCAGGCTGAGCCTGGCCGCGATCTTTCCGGTCCGGGCTGCGGCGATCAGCGCCAAGCCCACGCGCTCCGGCACGGCCAGGGCGCCGCCGCCCGCGCGCATCGGCGGCAGCAGCCGGGCGGCGAGCAAGGGCAGCGGCACCAGGAGGAGCGCCCAGGGATCGGCAAGCTCAGGCAAGGCCGCGCAACTCCCGTTCCAGCAGTTCGGAGGCCAGCACCGGGCCCGGGCGGTAGAGATCCGGGCAGAGCGCCGCGAAACGGTCGGGCGCGCGGGCCTTCATCAGGCGAAGGAGTTCGATCCGGCGGACATCCTCGGGCGCCCCGGCCAGCCTGTCGAGAGACGCGGCAAGGGTTTCGGGCGCCGGTCGGGGCCGGCGCCGCGTGGCCAGCCGGAGAAGCAGCGCCGCCGCGATCGCCGCCGCTCCGCCGACGGCCACGGCCGCCGCGATCTCGGCAACGGTGCCGCCCGGGGCAGCCAGCGGCAGGTGGATGTCCCGGAGGGCCGCCAGCATCGCGGCCTCGCTGGCAGGCGCCCCGGTCATCGGGCGGGCTCCGCCTGCAGCGCAAGGGCAAGCCGCCGCGCGGTCTCTTCCGGCGGATCGGCGGACTCGATCCTCGTCGCCGGCCAGCCGTCGATCCGCTCCTCTTCCGGGGCGCTGCCACGGCCCAGCCGGAGGCGCATCACGCGCCCGTCCGGCAGCCGGATCGGGTAGGTTCCCGGCGGCAGCTCTCCGCCGCGGCCGGCCGAGACGGCAAGCAGCCGGACCGACCGCCGCCGCGCGGCCTGTCCCAGCCGGTCGGCAAAGGCCGGGCCGGCCCTGTCGAAGCCCGACGCGATCACGATCTCGGACCCGGCGGGCGCGATCCGCTCCAGCCTCGACAGCGCGGCGTCGAGCGGCGGATCCGCGGACGGACCCCGGCCCGCGCGGCCAAGGCCGTCGCGATGGGCCGCGACCATCCCGCCGATCGCATCGAGCATTCCGCGCGTCCGCCCCCGGGACGGCACCATCACCGGCGCGCCGTCGGTCAGCGCCAGAAGCCCCACGCGGCCGCCCTCCGCGACAACGGTCCAGCCGATCAGGGCAAGCGCCTCGGCAGCGGCCACGGACCGGAATGCCCTGGCGACGCCCCAGAACATGCAAGACCGGAAATCCGCGACCAGAAGCACGATCCGGTCGCGTTCCTCCTGGAACAGCCGGACGTGCAGCCGCCCGGTGCGGGCCGTGGTGCCCCGGTCCAGCTGCCTCAGGTCGTCGCCGGTCTGGTATTCGCGGACATCGGCAATCTCCAGCCCCCGTCCCCGCTTGCGCGAGGCGAAGCCGCCGGGCGCGGCCGCCAGCGACGCCTCGTCCCGGGCCGCCAGCGCCACGTGGCGCAGGGCGATCAGGCGGGCGGCATCGAGCGCCACGCCGGGGGCGTCGAGGGCAGCGGGGCTCACAACGGCTCCACCTCCTTCAGGAGGTCGCCGATGACGGCGCGGGCGGTGCGCCCCTCGGCCGTCGCCCGCCATGCCAGCACCATCCGGTGCGCCAGCGCGTCCCCGGCCAGCGCCGCGACATCCTCGGGAAGCGCATAGTCGCGGCCCATCAGGAAGGCGCGCGCACGCGCAGCGGCGGCAAGCGCGATGGAGCCCCGCGGCGAGACGGCATGCTGGATCTCGGAGGCAAACGCGCCTGTCCGCGTCGCGGTCACCAGCCGGACGATGTAGTCCCTGAGCTCCGGCGCCAGGTGGATCCTGGACACGGCCGCCCGCGCTTCGGCCAGCTGCGCCAAGGTCAGCACCTGGTGCGGCGCGGCGCCGTCCTGCGCTTCGGTCTCCACCAGGTCGAGGATCCGCCGCTCGGTCTCCGCATCCGGCAGGGCAAGGACCACATGCAGCAGGAACCGGTCGAGCTGCGCCTCGGGCAGCGGAAACGTCCCGTCATGTTCGATCGGGTTCTGCGTTGCCACAACGAGGAACGGCGCCGGCAGGGCATGGGTCTCGCTGGCAATGGTGACCTGGGACTCGGCCATGGCCTCCAGAAGCGCCGACTGCACCTTGGGCGGCGCACGGTTGATCTCGTCCACCAGGACGAGGTTGTGGAAAACCGGCCCCGGAATGAATTCGATGCGCCCGTCCTGCGGCCGGAAGACCGTGGTGCCCGTGAGGTCCGAGGGCATCAGGTCGGGCGTGCACTGGACGCGGGCAAAACTGCCCTCGACCGCCTCGGCCAGCCACTTGACCGCCCGCGTCTTCGCGATCCCCGGCGCGCCCTCCACCAGCAGGTGGCCCCCCGAAAGGATTGCGACAAGCAGCCGTTCGACCAGCACGTCATGCCCGACAAGCCCGGCACGCAGCTGGCGCGCCAGATCGCCGACCGGTCCGGCCATTGAAACCTGCGGCTGGTCCATGTCTCCTCCCGTTCTTTTTGTGCGGGACCGCACGGTCAGGCTAGGCGGCATCCCCGGACGGATAAATACGGTAGAAAGTCGGTATCGGAGTCAGGGCGCGGCAGCCCCGGACCAAGCCGTCGGCGGGCCGACACGCCGGGGTTCCGGCGGGCCCCTCGGCGGCACGGCGCTCTCCGCTGCAACCCTCCGGCACGGCATGACCTTCGGCCCGCCTTGATCTCGGAGGAGCCCTCCCGCTGTGCGGGGCACGGGCGGCGCGGACCGAGTTCCAGCTCCGCGCCGCCCGTCCAGCCGCGCATCATCCGGGCTGCCATCTGGCTGTCATCGCGATCACAGGCAGCCGCGAGACCGGCCAAATTCTGCAGCCCGGCTCCCCTCTGCGCTGCCTCTGTTATCGCGCCGCTGGCGGACCCGCATAGCGACTGGTCGATGTCCAGGCAGGGTCTGCGCCGACGGCCCGCACGGGGGAAAACGCCGGTATTCCAGACCATGCTCCACCAGAGCGCCGCGCAATGCAGCCCAGCGTGGAACCGGTCCAGCCCTGAACTGCCGATACCGGAACCGGCCCAGCCGCAGCTGGGCCGCCCGCCTGGCCGGGCACCGCCGTTCTGGCGCCTGCGGAGGCGGCACGCTGTTTCGCCACGCCCTTCGTGGCGAGTTCCAGCCGGTGGCGAAGACTGACCACGGGATCGTCCCGGCCGGGGCACCCCGCGAAAGGACGGTGCGGCTTGATGAGCAGGAGCGATCGCCGTTCCGGGTCCATGCGCGCGGCCTGGACATGATCGCGGGCGGCGAGTCCGGCCCGCGCTTCGTTGCCCGTGGGCGGCACGGCACACATGCACTGCCCTGGCAGGCTGCTGAAATAGCCGTACGGGGCGTTGTTGCGGAACTCGTCGGCTTCCGGGACTCACGGCGTGGATCCGGCGGGCCAAGAGCTTGGCATGGCGAAGCCGGAACCTGCCCGGCACCGCACAGCCAAACGGAAATCCTGCAGCGAGCCATTGATGCGCCATTGGTTCGAGCACAATGGCGAACGGGCTGAAGCGGCGCGGCTCGCTCCTGGTCTGGCTGGACAGGGACGTGGCCTGGCTCGCGCCGAAGGCAGGCAAACCCGGGCGTCCGCCGGCCTTTTCGGAATGGGGAGGATCAGCAGACGGTCCTGGGGAGTTCGGGCCGGTCCGCGCCAGCGGCAAACCCTCCGGCACAGGATTTGAGGGCCGGACGGGCGGAGCCCTGCCCGAGGAGTGCCATCCAGTTCTGCCTGATGATCAAGGTGCTCTTCAGTCTGCCGCCCAGGCAAACGGCCGGGATGGCCGCCAGCATCCTCGAGATGGCGTGCCCGGACTGGCCGGTCCCGGGCTTTTCCGCGCTTGGCCGACGTCCGAGCGAGACGGGACCGTGGCGCCAGTGGGGCCGCGAAAGCCCGTCGGACAATCGCGGCCCAGCTTTCATCGCGGCGGGCTCCGGGCCCGCTCAACCTCCTCGTGGACGGCACCGACATCAAGTTCCCGGGCGAATGAAGAAGGACCGTGGCGCCAGCGGCGCCGCGAAAGCCCGGTCAATGAGTGGCTGGCCGGGAAGCACGGCACCCACCGCCGCCGCCAGTGCCGCCAGCTCCATCTGGCGATGGACACAGGCACCGGCGACATCCGGGCGGTGGAGTTCGCCTCCAGCCGCGGGGGCGGCAGCCCTGTCCGTCCCGAATTGCCCGCCCGGATTCCGGAAGACGGGGAAACCGGCACCGTTGCCGACCGGTTGCCGGCGGATGCGCCGTCGCCCATCGGGCTCGAACCGATGGCGCCGCGATGGGAAACTCCGAGCACCGCTGGCGACGGCAGTCATGCCCTCGCTCCCATCCGGAAAACGGCCGCCTGTGGAAGGAGGACTGCCCTGCTGCGCTGGCGCGCAACGCCATCCCGCGGGCCGCCCAGCGGCCCGGCCGGACGATCTGTAAGCGGTGGTCCGGCTGCCACGTCCGGAGCAGGATCGAGGCCAGGATGGGGAACCTCAAATCCTCCGGCGAACGGATCGCTTCGAGGGACCCCGGCCGGCAGGCCGCCGAAATCCGCATCCGTGTCATTCGCGGCTGCGCTCGGACCGATGGCGCTTGCCGCTCATTCATGAACCGATTCAACGCCCTCGGCACCGCCGAGATCGAGCGCTTGGCCTGACCTCCGCTGGGGAAGGGGCATCACGTCCCGACGCAGACTTCTGCAACAATGCCCATCAAACCTTGAAGTGGGTCGACTGGCTCAACATGCGGCGCTTGCTCGGCCCTGTCGGAGACAGTCCTCCAGCCGCAGCGGCACGGGATTTCTTCGACCGGCAAACGCAGCTGAACTTGGCCGCCTGACATCAAGCAAACAACCTGCGGCAGGCGGGGGGCAGTTCAGTGGTGCGGTCCCCGCACGTTGCGCTCAAATCCAGTCCCGCACCGCTTGCGGCCCGTCGGCGCCGGCCGCCCGGCCGGCGGGCCTCAAGCGGTCGCGCCAGCGCCCATGCGCGCAGCCACTCGATCGGGCGCCGGCCGGAAGGCGCGGCGTCAGCAGGTCTCGATCGTGTGGATCTGCACCGGCGTCAGGGTGGTTGCGGGACCGGCGGGCAGCCGCCCGAAATGCGCGGCCAGCGCCTCCACGGCGGTGCGGGCCTCGTCGGCCGGGTTCTGGTCGAGCACCACGTCGATCAGCCCCTCGCGCAGCAGCACCCTGCGGTTCGCCGTCAGCTCGTGGGTGATCACCACCACCTCGCCAGCACGTCCCGCCGCGCGGATCGCCGCCGCCACTGCCTGCGACCCGGCAGAGGCGTTGTAGACCCCGCGGAGCCGCGGATTGTCCTTCAGCGCGCGGAAGACCAGCTCGCCCGCGCGGCTGCCTTCCTCCTGGCTCTCCACCACCCCGGCAAGGCGGCAGGCCGGATGGCGTTCCGACAGCACCGCGCGAAAGCCCTGCTCGCGCTGTTCGTGGCCGATCATGCTCAGCAGCCCGGCAATCACCAGCACGTCGCCGCCGCCGGGACCGATCAGCCGCGCCATGAGGTTGCCCGCGACCCGGCCGGAGCGGTAGTTGTCCGAGCCGACATAGATGCGCGGCCCCTCGGTCAGGATGTCGGTGCCCAGCGTCAGCACCGCCTTGCCGAGGCCGATCTGGTGGTCGAGCGTGGCGGCGATCGCCGGATGGTGCAGCGCGCAGACCACGAAGCCGTCATGGGTCGCGCCGAGCGCGCCGATCTGCGCCGCCACCCTGGCCGGATCGGTCGGCACCAGATGGTGCACGCGGAATTCCATGTTCAGCGCGGCATGGGTATGGCGCGCGGCATGGAACGCCTCCTGCAGCTCGGCGTGGAACGGGTTTGCAGGCGGCTGCAGCATCACCGCGATGCGGATCGTGCGGGCCGGGCGCTGGTCGAGCATGCGGTCGAGCTTCAGCCGCCGCGCCGCCTCCAGAACGCGCCGCTCCTTTTCCTCGGTCACGCCGCCGCGGCTGTTGAGCACCCGGTCGACCGTCGCCGCCGAGACCCCCGCCTCGCGCGCCACGTCCCGTGCCGTCGGTTTCCGCGCCATTGCCCCTCCATCGCGGGGAAAGCTCTCCCAGGTCCTCCGCTGCGCGGTTCGCTAGCACCCCGCGCGGACCCGCTCAAGCATGGAAGGGGCCGGAGTTTCCCCCGGCCCCCGCGGCGCAATGGCGGCCCCGCTGCGGGACCGCGCCGGAACCTCCGTCAGGACATCCGTGCCTGCATCTCCTGCTCGAACTCCTCCAGCGTCTTGCCGCGGGTCTCGGGCACCAGCGCCGCCATGAAGGCGATGGCAATGACGCCGAGCACCGCGAAGCCGAAGAACGTCGCGCCGATGCCCACGGCCGCCACCAGCGGCGGAAAGGCGAAGGCCACGGTGGCATTGGTGATCCACAGCGCGAAGACGCTGATCCCCATGGCGAAGCTTCGGACGCGCAGCGGGAACATCTCGGCCAGGATCAGCCAGACCAGCGGCCCGATCGTGCCCTGCATGGCCAGCACGAAGAGCACCGTGAAGCACAGGATCACCCAGGGCTTGGCCGCCACGTCAGGCATGAAATAGGCCGAGAGCCCGACGAGAAGGTGGAAGACCGTGGTCAGCACGAAGCCGCCGATGAGCATGGTGCGCCGGTCGAGCCTGTTGATCAGCATGATGCCGCCGAGGATCCCGGCGAGGCTGGCAAGGCCGTAGAGCGTGTTGCCGATCACTGCCGCGCGGCTGGAGAAGCCGGCATCCTGCAGGAGCTGCGAGCCGTAATACATGATCGAGTTGATGCCGGTCAGCTGCATGAACACGCCGAGCGCGATGCCGATCCAGATCAGCCGCTTGACCCAGGGCTGGGCCAGGTCGGCGAGGATGGTCGAGGGATCCTGGCGGTCGATGGCGGCCATCTCGCGGACCTCCCTCATCTCCGCCACGGCGCGTTCCGGGCTGCGCACCTGCTGCAGCACCTCCAGCGCCTCGTCGTTGCGGTCCTGCATGCTCAGCCAGCGCGGGCTTTCGGGCATGCGCAGCATGCCGATCATCAGCGCGATGGCCGGCAGCACGGCGATCGCCAGCATCCAGCGCCAGACATCCTCGTGCCCGCCCCAGAACGAATAGATCAGCGCGTTGATCACGAAGGCCGCGAACTGGCCGCTGACGATCATCACCTCGTTGCGGGTGACCAGGCTGCCGCGGCGCTCGTGCGGCGAGACCTCGGCCAGGTAGATCGGCACGATCGCCGAGGCGCCGCCGACGGCCAGGCCCAGCACCGCGCGGAACAGCGCCAGCACCTGCCAGCTTGGCGCGAAGACGCAGCCCAGCGTGCCCGCGATGAACAGCAGCGACAGCAGCAGGATGTTGTGGCGCCGCCCATGGGCATCCGCGAGCCGTCCGCCCAGAACTGCGCCGATGGCCGCGGCGAAGATCAGGATGGAGACGACGAATCCCTCGATCGCCGGAGACATGCCGAGATCGGCCTTCATCGGCTCGAGCGCGCCGTTGATCACGCCGGTGTCGTAGCCGAAGAGCAGCCCGCCGAGGCAGGCGATCACGGTGATCAGGTTCAGCCGCCGCGCGTGGTCCCCCTCGGTGTCGAGCGGCGTTTCGGTCGTCATGGTCTGTTCAAGCATCTACCCTTGTCCACTTGCTGTACAACATGGCGGAGAGCGGCACGGCGCGCGGCCGGGCCGCGGGGACGAAGCGCAGCGTGCAGGGGATGCTGCCGGAAGCCGGCGCGGCGCCGCCATGCCCGCAGGCACGGACGGACCGATGGTGATTGTCTCCCCCCTGCCCTCAGGCCAGGTTCCCGCTCCTCCGTCCTGAAGGTTACAGCCGGGCGCACAGTGCGGGCACCGCAATTTTGAGGAAATCTCTTCAGCCGCAGCCGCCCTGCGGGCTGCGTTCCGCGCGGAGCGCAGATGGCGCAACGGGCTCCGCCAGTGTCCTGGGGAGCCCGTCCTGCAGTCGTCGGGGAACCGGCCGCGGCGGCCGGAGGCGGATCAGAACCAGCGCTTCTCGAAGCGGCGGCCGCCCATCTCGGCCAGCATCGGCCGCAGCTGGCGGGACATCATGCCCACGTCGGAGCCCAGCCCGACCATGCGGAAGCCCTGCTCCAGCCGCTTCATCAGGTCGGCATTGTCCATCGCCATGATGCCCGAGGCGATGCCCTTCCTGCCGGCCTTCTCCAGCACGGTCAGGATCTCCTCCGCGACGCCGGGGCCTTCCCATTCGCCGAGATAGCCGCGGCTGGAGGACAGGTCCGCCGGGCCGAGGAACACGGCCTCCAGGCCCTCGACCTCGAGGATGCCGTCGATGTTGTCGACCGCATCGCCCAGCTCGATCAGCGGGATGACCATGCATTCCTGATTGGCCAGGGCGAGGTATTCCTGCAGCTTCAGCCCCCAGCGCAGCGAGCGCTCGCCGCCGATGCCGCGCTGGCCGCGCGGCGGGTAGCGGCCGAACTGCATGCCCAGCTCAAGATCCTCGGCGGTGCGCACCAGCGGCAGCAGCACGCCGTCGGCGCCGAGATCCAGCGCGCGCTTGATCGCGTCGACGGTGATCGCAGGGACGCGGACCAGCACGGCGGTGTCGCTGCCCTTGGCGGCGCGCAGGTGCTCGGTGACGTCCTTGTAGTCGAGGTTGCCGTGCTCCATGTCGAGCGTGACCCAGTCGAGCCCCAGCTCGGCGGCAAGCTCGGTCACGGTGGCGCAGTCCATCGTGACCCAGAGTCCCTTGCAGGGATCGGTTCCCTGCAGCTTTGGCCGGAGCGGGTTGGTGAAGTCGTTGAGAGGCATTGTCTCGGGTCCGTTTCTTGGAAGTTATCTCTTGCGCTGCGTCCAGAAGACGACGCGGGCGCCGATCATGCGCAGGATCAGGTTGAGCACCGCGGAGATCCCGCCGAGCAGCAGCAGCAGCGCGAAGACCGAGGCGAGGTCGAGTGCATAGTTCGCCTGCAGGATCAGCACGCCGATGCCCTTCCGCGCGCCGACGATGGCGCCCGTCACCGACAGGACCAGCGCGGCCGAGAGGCCGGCGAAGAGATAGGGCAGCGCCGAGGGGATCAGCACCTGGGTCAGGATCTGCAGGCGCGAGGCGGCCAGCGCGCGCATCAGCTCGATGCGCTCGTGTTCGGTGGCGCGCAGCCCTGCCAGCATGTTCACCAGCACCGGGAAAGCGGCGACCATGGCGACGATGGCGACCTTGGCACCGTAGCCGAAGCCGAACCAGACGATCATCAGCGGCGCGATGGCGATCTTCGGCATCGATTGCAGCGCGACGATGTAGGGAAAGACCAGCCGGTCGAGCACCGGCCAGAGCACCATGACGATGGCCAGCGTCATGCCGATCGCTGTGCCGGCGGCGAAGCCGCCCAGGATCGATCCGGTCGTGGCCGCCGCGGCCTCGACATAGTCGCCGGAGGCAAGGCCGTTCGCCAGCGCGCGGACCACCGAGGCGGGATCGGGCAGGACATAGCCCGGCACGTCGAAGATCGCGACGGAGAGCCACCAGACCGCGATCAGCACGGCGGCAGGGATCAGGTACTGGCTGCGGTAGCGGATCCAGTGGGCAAGCCGCGGCGGAAAGACCGGGGCGGGCGGATTGGCGGCGTGGTCGGCAGGCATCTCAGTGGTCTCCCATGTCCGACGCGCCGAGCAGGCGGCGCAGTTCGACGGTCAGCTCGGCGAAGGTGTCGCTGGCCATGTGTTCGAGCTTCCGCGGGCGCGGCAGCGGGTTGTCGATGACCTTCAGCACCTTGCCGGGCCGTCCGGTCATCACCACGATCTTGGTCGACAGGAACACCGCCTCGGAAATCCCGTGGGTGACGAAGACGACCGTCTTCTGCTGGCGCATCCAGATCGACTGCAGCTCGAACATCATCTTCTCGCGCGTCAGCGCGTCGAGCGCGGCGAAGGGTTCGTCCATCAGCAGCGTGTCGGGATCGTGCAGCAGCGACCGCGCGATGCCTGCGCGCTGCTGCATGCCGCCCGACAGCTCCCAGGGGTAGCGGTCGCCGAATCCCTTCAGCCCGACGGTCTCCAGCAGTTCGTCGGCACGCGCGCGCGCCGCCTTCATGTCCTCGCCCGCGACACGGGCCGGCATGGCGACGTTCTCGCGGATGTTGCGCCACGGCAGCAGCACCGGCGCCTGGAAGACCATGCCGAAATCGCGGGTCGGCTTCTCGACCGGCTTGCCGCCGTGCAGCACCTTGCCTTCCGTCGGCTTCTGCAGCCCCATCAGCAGGCGCAGCAGGCTCGACTTGCCGCAGCCGGACGGGCCGACGATGGTGACGAACTCGCCCTCGGCGATGTCGCAGCTGAAATCCTCGATCGCCGTGACCCCGGCCTCGCGGCTGCCATAGGTCAGGCGGATGTCCTCCAGCCGGATCGACCGGTCCCCCATGGGGGAACCGGCATCGGGGACGGCCTTGAGCATGGCCGCGCCCCTCATTCCGCCGCTGCCTTCTCGGCGATGGACAGGTCGACCTCGTTGACGCCGTCGATCAGCTCGTTGGTGTAGAGCGAGGCGACGAAATCGCCGAGCGCATCCTCGTTGTCGAAGCTCGCCGCGATCGGACCGAACTCCATCAGCCCGGTCCAGGTCCCGTCGGTCATCCTGCCCCAGTCGCGCGACGTGTCCTGGTAGTCCTTCCAGATCGCCGCGGTGCGGGTGATGTAGGTCACGCCCTGCTTCAGCGCCTCTTCCTCGGAAATGCCCGCGGGCTTGGACACGTAGTCCCAGAAATAGCGGGTGGCCGCTTCGGGGTTGATCTCCATGAAGGTCTGGTTCAGCACCACGCCTTCCAGCGCGCGGGTGGCGATGTCGGGATGCTCGGCGAGGAAATCCGTGTTGGCGACGATCACGCCCGAGGGCTCGTCCGGGGCGTAGTACTCGAAATCGGCGCCGAGGATCTCCAGCGCCGCCGAAAGGCCGCGGGAGAAGCTGATCGCGTCGACCTCGCCGGATTTCAGCAGCGAATAGGCCTGCGCGCCCGAGCCGATGGCGACGATCTCGTAGTCATCCTCGGACAGGCCTTCCTTGGCGAGATATGCCTTGGCCCACGGCACCGCGCCGGAGGAGAGGCTGAGGACGCCCAGCTTCTTGCCCTTCAGGTCGGCCGGGCTGGAAATGCCGGTGCCCTTCGGGATGGCGATGGAATAGATCGGCGCGATGTCCTGCAGGAAGACCGCCTTGACCGGCAGGTCGGGCTGGCTCTTCTTGGCGGCGATCAGCGCGGAAAGGCCGATATGCGCCATGTCGACATCGCCCGAGGCCACAAGCTGGACGGCGGCGGCGGAGCCCTGGATGCGCTCGACATCGGCGTCGAGGCCGAGATCCTCGTAGAACCCGGCGGGAATGCCGAGGAAGATGAACCCGTGATAGGGCAGGACGGTGGAGCTCGGCAGCGCGAAGGTGACGTCGTCGAGATCGGCGGCCGAAAGCGGCAGAGCGGCCATCGTGGCCAGCGCGATCCCGGCAGCGGTGCCGGCGAGGCGGGATTTCAGAAAGGTTGCATTCATGTCGCGGCTTCCCTGTTGGAGGTGGCATTGTGGGACTTCGTCCCGGTTCCGGCCTCTTGGCGGGCCTTCGGCTCCGGCCTGCCCTGGGCATGGGCAAGCCGGTCCCCTCGTCCGCATCGGGGAAATGCGGCCGGGAGGTCTCCTGCGGCGGATGCGCCGCACAGTGCGGAAGCAGGGGTGTCCGTGTCCCTCAGGCGGGAGCCGGATCAGGCCCTGACGTAGATGGCGCCGTCGCGTTCCTCGGTCGCGAAGACCGGCAGCGGCACGTCGGTGGGCGCGTCGACCGGTTCCCCGGTCTTGATCGAGAACAGCGCCTGGTGCAGCGGGCATTCGATGCAGTCGCCGTCCAGGTAGCCCTCGGTCATGATGGCATAGGCGTGCGAGCAGATGTTGGAGGTCGCGTAGACCACCCCTTCCACCCGGTAGAGCGCGACCTCTTCCTCGCCGACAGTGACGGAGGTCATGCCGCCCTCTTCCAGCGCGGCGCTGTCGAGCACCTTCACCATTTCGCTTGTCTGTGTCATCTCATCTGTCCTCGTCTGCCGTGAGCGCGGGGGCTCTGAGTTTGTCGAGAAGCCGCCTTGCGGTGCGGCTGCAATGAACGGCGCAGAGCTCTCCGACGAGCTCGGCATCGCCGGAGCGGAAGGCCGAGACGATCTCCTCGTGATCGCGCGTGGCCTCGGCGACATCGCCGGTGACGGCGAGCTCCACCCGGACATAGGGTTCGACCTGGTCGCGCAGCTGCAGCGCGATCCGCTGGAGCCGCGGCCGGTTGCAGCATTCGAGGATGCGCTCGTGGAAGGCGCGGTTCAGCTCGCACCAGCGCGTCATCCCCTCCTGCTCCAGCGGGTTGGTTTCCGCCATCTCCGCCAGCAGCGCCTCCAGCGCCTCGGCATCGCCGGGCTTCTGCATCCGCGTGGCGATCTGGCCGGCATGGCCCTCGATCACCGTGCGCAGGTCGAAGATCTCGGCGATCTCCTCGGGCTCCAGCGAGATCACCGCATAGCCGCGGCGCGGCCGCAGGATCAGGAAGCCCTCGGCCTCCAGCTTCGAGAAGGCCTCGCGCAGCGGCACGCGGCTGGTCTCGAACTGGCGCGCGATGTCCTCCTGGCGCAGCACCGATCCCGGGGCGTACTGCCCGGAGAGGATCCGCTCGCGGATCTCGCGGTAGAGCGTGCCTGCGACAAGCTGGTTTCCGTCCATGGGGCCTCCGGCGGTCAGGTTTTCGACGAGGGACGGGGCGTCGGGAACAACCCCCCGTCCCTGCCTGTCATATCGCCACGACGGCTTCCACCTCGAGCATGAACTCGGGCTTCACCAGCCCCTGCACGATCAGCAGGGTGTTCGGCGGGAAGATGCCCGACGGATACCATTTCGGGAAATCCGCGGCGCGCTTCTTCATGAAGGGGTCGATGCAGTCGCGCGAGGTGACGAAGGTGGTGAACTTGACCACCGAGGCCATCGAACCGCCCAGGCCCTTGATGACGCCTTCGAGATTGCCGAAGACCTGGTCGAACTGCGCGTCGAAGTCGTCCGCGCCGACGATGTCGCCGGCCGCGTTGACCGAAAGCTGGCCCGCGACGAAGCGGTAGGCGGAACCTTCGAGATGGCCGACCGAGGTATAGAGCCCCTGGGCCGGGACCGAGCCCGGCGGATCGATATAGGCGATGTTCATGTATCTTGGTCCTTGGTCGTCAGTCGATGAAGGTCGGCTCGGGGATGTTGAGCACTTCGTAGAGCGTCTTCGGCCCCTCGAAGATGGTCAGCCAGTAATCCTCGGTCTTGCGGAACTCGGTGACCTTGGCGAAGACCTCCTCTTCCCATTCCAGCGGCACGACGGTGATGCCGTCCATGTCGCCCAGGATCAGGTCGCCGGGCTTCACCGCGAGCCCGCCGCAGGCGATCGGGATGTCCATCTCGCCGCCGAAGGCCTTGTGCGGGCCCTTCGGCGTCACGCCCTTGCAGAAGATCGGATAGCCCAGGTCGATGGCTTCCTTGATGTCGCGCACCGCGCCGTCGATGACGAGCCCGCCGAGGCCGCGCTTGATGCCTTCCAGAGCGGTGACGCCGCCGAACATGGCGACCTCGCAATTGCCGCCGGCCTCGGCCACCACGACCTCGCCCGGACGGGCATAGGAATTGGCGTAGTGGATGATCGAGTTGTCGGCATGGATCGCGCGCACGGTGCGGGCCTGGCCGCAGATCCGCATGGAACGGTCGAGCGGCTTGATGTCATGGCCCATCGCCTGGCCGCGGTTCATCATGTCGGAGGCCGAAGCGGTGTTGACCTTCGACCAGGCTTCCAGCCGTTCGGGCGAAAGCTGGCGGAACTGGGATTTGTAGATATTGTATGCCATCGGATTTCCTCAGAGCGGGACCGCGATCAGGTTCGGGACGGAGAAGGTGTCGAGCACGACGACCCGCGAGCGCAGGCGCGGCCCGGCGTCGGTCATCACGATCTTGTCTTCGTAGTGACCGGCGACGAAGAGCTTGGAGAAGCCTTCCAGCGACGACTGCACGATCATGAAGTTGGTGCGAGCCTCCAGGATCCCGTCCTCGTAGGACAGGTACTGGGTGCCGTTCAGGAAATGCCGGTCCCAATGCGGGTTGTACTTGCTCGACACGTCGAGGACCATCAGCCGGTCCTTGATGACGTCGAGCGAATTGCAGCGGATCACCGCCGCGCCATAGCCCACTTCGAGGTTTTCGCGCGGGATCACGTGATATTCGGCGGTTTCGTCGAAGCACTCGATCCAGGCGTCCAGTTCCATCCGGTCCAGGTGGACCGTGCTGTCCATGATCAGATCGTCGGCAGCCTGGCGCACCTCCATCGGAATCGACCGGTCGGTCTTGCGCGCGGCGGGCTTGTCCATCAGGTCTCTCATTGTTCGGCTCCTTCCGGGGCAAAGCCCATGAGCTGCGCGTAATAGGCCCAGAAGCCGCGGATGGTGACCTCGTTCACGCGGGTGTCGCGGTCGCCGATCTCGCCGATGCCGCCCATCTCGATGACGGCCATCTCTTCTTCGGCTGCGGATTTCGTGGTGCGGTGCACCATTTCCAGCGCCTCGCCGTCCTCCATGGAGATCAGGCCCGCCGGACCCACCATGTTGGCCTGGTTCAGCCGGTGCTGGACCATTTCCTCGCTGTCGTCCTCGTAGGTGTAGAGCACCCAGGTCAGCTCGAACGCGTCGACGCCGAGCGTGCGGATCTTGCGCATCGCCAGGGTGTTGCCGATCTGGTGGAAGAAGCAGTTCGGGAAGACGTTCATCACGCGGGTCGACATGCCGAACGGGTTCTCGTCGATGATGTTGACCATCGAGTAGTCGTTCAGCCCGGCGATCTCGCCCTTCTTCACGCCGTTCTCGATATAGGCCTTCAGCGCTTCCTCGTCGCTGTCCGATCCCTTGTACTGGAAGAGGATCGAGTGGCGGTGCTTCTCGTCCATGTAGCCGCCGGCGACCTGGGTCAGGCGCGACAGGCCGAAGGTCCGGTTGAACTCGTGCAGGAGCGAGCCGTGATAGGCGTCCTTGATGTTCTCCGGATAGAGCTTCCAGTTGGCGTTGATCCGCTGGCGCTGGTAGCCGAGCACCTTGACCGGACGGTTGAACATCTCGCCGACATGCTTGGTGAACAGCGGGCCGAGATACTCCTCGATCGGCTCCATGTCGTGGTGGAAGGTGCCGAAGATCACGCCGTTGAAGGAGGTGACGCGCACCTTCACCAGGTTGTGGTTCTTCATGTCGAAGCAGGCGGGCATGCCGCCCTTGCCGTTGGCGCCGCGGCGGAAGGGAACGCCCTTCAGGTCGCCCTTCCGGTTGTAGAGCCAGGCATGGTAGATGCAGGTGTGCTCTTTCGCGGTGCCCCAGGGCTCGCGGACGATCTCGGCGCCGCGATGGGCGCAGCGGTTGACGAAGGCGTATAGCTCGCCGTCGTCGTCGCGGTTCACCACCACCGGCGTGTCGCCGACATGGCAGACGCGGAAGTCGCCCGGATTCGGGATCTCGGCTTCAAGGCAAAGCACGTTCCAGCATCGCCCGCGGAAGATCTTCTCCTGCTCCAGCTGGTAGATCTCGGGGTCGTGGTAGATCGAATACGGCACGCGGGAATAGTCCTTGCGCGGCCAGTTCACCTGAACGCTGGCGAAGTCCTTCATGTCACTCGGAGTCCTTTGGCTGTCAGTCGGCAGCTCGTCTGCCTGTCTTGCCCGTCTGGGCCTGTTTTGAATACAAAACGTAGGTGCATCCCATAGTCAACATATTTTTTTGCAATTATGACCTATCAAAAAGGCAACCGCCTCTCGATTAAGCATTCAGATTGACCGACGCGCTGTCATTTTGTATTCAGAACGCGGACAAGGAGACCAAAGATGAAATATGTGAGCTTTCGACCCGCTTCCGATTCCGCCGCAGCGCCCCGCGCAGGCGCGCTGAGTGCGGACGGCACCGCCGTGCTGCCGCTGGACGGGCTGTGCCGCGGCGGGGACCTGCTGGATCTGATCGGGCGCGAGGCGGAGGCCGAGGCCGCCGCCGCCAAGGCCGCGCCCGTGCCGCTGGCCGATGTCATCCTGCTGGCGCCGCTGCCGCGTCCGGGCCGGAACATCTTCTGCGTCGGCAAGAACTACCATGCCCATGCCGAGGAGTTTCACCGCTCGGGCTTCGACGCCTCCGCCGGCAAGGACGCCACGCCGGAATTCCCGATCATCTTCACCAAGGCGCCCAGCACCGTGACCGGACCCGGCGCGCCGATTCCCTCCTGGCTCGACTACTCGGACAGCACCGACTACGAAGGCGAGCTTGCCGTCATCATCGGCAAGGGCGGCCGCGGCATCTCGAAGGCGGCGGCGATGGACCATGTCTGGGGCTACACGGTCGCCAATGACGTCACCGCGCGGAACCTGCAGAAGGACCACCGCCAGTGGCTGATCGGCAAGTCGATCGACGGCTTCTGCCCGATGGGCCCCTGCATCACGCCCGCCGCCGACATTCCGGAACTGGGCGAGATGCGCCTGACCACCCATGTCAACGGCGAGAAGCGGCAGGATGCCGTGCTGAAGGACCTGATCTTCGACATCCCGACCCTGATCGAGACGATTTCCCGCGTCATCACGCTGGAGCCCGGCGACATCATCCTGACCGGCACGCCCGAAGGCGTCGGCATCGGGATGGTCCCGCCGGTCTACCTGGTGCCCGGCGACACCGTGCGGGTGGAGATCAGCGGCATCGGCGCGCTGGAGAACATGGTGGCATGACCCGGCGCCACGTGATCATCGGCGCCGGACATGCCGGCGCCGCGGCGGCGCAGGAGCTGGCCAAGGCCGCGAAATCCGGCGCGCTCGAGGCGGAAATCATCCTGGTCGACGCCGATGCCGGCCTGCCCTACGAACGCCCCTCCCTCTCCAAGGAGTGGCTGACCGCCGACACCTTCCCCGAGTCCGCCCCGCATGACTGGGCGGCGGGCGGAATCGCGTTCCATGGCGGCAGGGCCGCCGAGCGGATCGAAGCCGGATCGCGCGAGGTCGTGCTCGAAGGCGGGGACCGGCTGGGCTACGACCGGCTGCTGCTCTGTCCCGGCGGCATGCCGCGGCAGCTTGCCGTTCCCGGCGGCGAGGCCTGCCACGTGCTGCGCACCGCCGCCGATTCGCGGCTGCTGCATGCCGCCCTGCGCAAGGGCGGCCACCTGGCGGTGATCGGCGCGGGCGTGATCGGGCTGGAAACCGCGTCGTCGGCGCGCAAGCTCGGGCTGGAGGTCACCGTGATCGAGGCAGGCGAGCGCGTCATGGCCCGCTCGCTGCCGCCCGAAATCTCGGCACTGCTGCAATCCCGGCACGAGGCGGCCGGGGTGAAGTTCCTGTTCGGCGCGGGAATCACCGGCGTCACCACCCGGGCGGACGGCCGCCAGGTCGTCGCGCTGAAGGACGGATCGGTGCTCGCCGCCGACCTGCTGGTCGCAGGCATCGGATTCGACGCCGATACCGCGCTTGCCGCAGCGGCCGGGCTGGAGATCGACCGCGGCATTGTCGTCGACGGCGACGGCCGGACTTCGGTTCCCGGCATCTACGCGGCCGGCGATGCCACCGTCTTTCCCGGTCCGTCCGGCGCGCGGCAGAGCTGGCAGACCTGGCAGCATGCCCGCCGCCACGGCGCGCATGTGGCACGGCGCATGGCGGGGCTCCCGTCGGACTACGCGCCGGTGCACTGGTTCTGGACCGACCAGCAGGGCATCAACCTGCAGGTGCTGGGCGATCCGCTCGGTGCCGGCGACTCCGTCCTGCGCGGCGATCCGGAGGGCGCGCAGACCCGGCTCTACCTCGAGGAGGGCCGCATCATCGGCGCGGTGATGATCGACCAGGGCCGCGACACCCGCCCGGTCACCGCGCTGATCGAAAGCGGGGCCGTCTTGGAGAAGGGGCTTCTCCAAGACCCCTCGGTCCAGCTACGGTCGCTGAACGCAAGAAAGGCCGTCCACGCATGACCGACACCACGCCGGGCCCGTTTTCCGCCCTCTCCCATGCCGCGCCGGAAGACCCGGTGCGGCCCGAGACGGCACCGCATCTCCACGAGCTCGACCTGGCGCACATGGTCGTTCTGGTGGAAAGCGAGCTCGTCGCCCCCGAGACCGGGGCGGCGATCCTGTCGACGCTGTTCGATACCGAGATCGAGGGCGTCTTCGATGCCCGCGACGGCGTGGGCGGCGGGAACCTGGCCGGCGAACGGCTGGTGACGGCGCGGCTGGGACCGGCGGTCGGCGGCCAGCTCGGCCTGGCACGCAGCCCGGCGGAACTGGCGGCGACCGGATTCCGCCTCTTCGCGCGCACGCGGCTGCTGGAGCTGATGGAAGCGCTCTACCAGCTGCGCGAATCGCTGATCCGCTTTGCCGACGCGCATTCGGGCGAGATCGTCGCCGCGCAGGTGCAAGGCGGTCCGGCGCAGCCGACGACATTCGGCCATTGGGCGCTGATGATCGACTCCGCCCTGACCCGCGATTCGGAGCGGCTGGTGGCGCTCTACGGGCGGATCAACCGCTCCCCGGCCGGGGCCGGCGGGCTTTCCGGCGCCGACCTGCCGCTGCGCAGGCTGCGCACCGCCGAGCTGCTGGGCTTCGACGGGCTGGTGGAGAACACCTATGACGCCGTGGCCGGGCAGGACCTGATGCTGGAATTCACCGGCGCGCTGGCGATTCTGGCGCAGACCGCCGCCCGGCTGGCCGATGACCTGCTGCTCTGGGCCGGACCCGGACAGGGGCTGGTGGCGCTGCCGGGCGAAACCGGCGGGGCGCGCTTCGCCCGCGATGCCGGACCCGCCGTTCTGGGCGCGATCCGAATGCTGGCCGCCCGCGCCCATGGGGTCGCCTCCTCCGCCGTCCTGGCCGAACGCGGCCCGACAGCCCTGGCGAATTACGGCCGCCACGCCTCGGAAGAGGGCGCCATCGGCCTGTCCGGCGAAGTGCTGGAAGGGCTGCCGCAGATCGCGCGGCTGCTCGACGGGGTGCGGATCGATGCCGGCCGGGCGGCGCGGCTCGCGGCGCGGGAATGGAGCCTGGCGATCGACCTCTCTGCAGCGCTCGGGCGGCATTGCGGCATGGCGCGCCACCGCGCCGAACAGCTGGCCGAGGCGGTGATGCGCGACGGGCTCGCCCGCGGCACCGGCCCCGAGACGCTGACCGCGGCCGCGCTTTCTCGGGTCGCGTCCGAGCTCGGCATGGCCGAGGCACGGCTGTCGCAGGAGCAGATCGACGCCGCGCTCGACCCGCGCGCTTTCGTCGAGCGCCGCTCGGGCACGGGCGGACCCGGCCCCGAAGGGCTGGCCCGCGGGCTGGTCTCGGCCCAGGCGCGGATCCGGCTCGGGCGCAGCCGCCTTGCCGACCGCCACCATGCGCTGGAGCGCGCCCGCGCCCAGCTGCGCGCCGCCGCCGAAGGGCTGCTGCTGCAGCCGCGCAAGACCGCGCGCGCCTGACCGGGAGGCACAGGGATGACCGAAAAACGCCGGGACTGGCGGATGATCGTGCTGATCTCCGCCGTCCATTTCGTCAGCCACGTCCATATCCTCGCGCTGCCGCCGCTCTATCCGCTGCTGCGCGCGGAATTTGGCACGTCGTATGCCACGCTGGGGCTGCTGACCGTCGGCTACAGCCTGGTCGGCGCGCTGCTGCAGACCCGGATGGGCCGCCTGACCGACCGCTTCGGCGGCATGCCGCTGCTGCATGCCGCGCTGGCCGGGGCGGCGGCGGCCTTCCTTCTGGCCACGCTGGCACAGGGCTTCGCGGTGCTGGCGATCTGCGTCATCGCTGCGGGCGTGGCCAATGCGGTCTATCACCCGGCAGACATGTCGCTGCTGTCGAGCCATGTCTCGAAAGCCCGGCGCAGCACCGCCTTCGCGGTCCATTCGGTGGCCGGCACGGCCGGATTCGCCGCGGCGCCGCTGCTGACCGGCGGGATCGGCCTGGCCTTCGGCTGGCGCGCGGGACTTGCGGCGGCGGCGGCGCTGTCGCTGGCCGGCATCCTGGCGCTGGTCCTCGCCCGCCGCGGGCTCGCCGGAGCGGACACGCCCGCCGCGCCGAAGGCAAGGCCGCAGGCGGCGGGCATCTGGCGGCAGGCCCGGTTCCAGCTGCAATTCGCGGTCTTCGGGCTGTTCGGCGCGATATCGGCCGGGCTGCAGGGCTTCCTGATCCCGGCCATGGCCCAGACCGGCCGGATGGACGCCCCGGCGGCGACCGCTCTGCTGTCGGCCTATCTGGCGGCGGCCACGGCCGGCGTGGTCCTCGGCGGGGCGCTGTCCTCCAGGATCGGGCCGGGCCGCGTGATGCTGCTGGGCATGGGCGGGTCGGGACTGTTCTGGCTTGCCGCGGCGATGCCCGGCCTTCCGGCCGCGGCGGTCGCCGTGCTGGCCTGCGCGGCGGGGGTCGGCAACGGGCTCGCCCTGCCCTCGCGCGACACGCTGCTGGCCGATCAGGCGCGCGGACCGGACCAGGCGGCGATCTTCGGCTTCGTCACCTCCGGCCTCTTCGCGGGCCAGGTGCTGGCGCCGCTCGCCATCGGGCGGATGATCGATCTCGGCCATGGCGCGCTGCTCTTCCCGGCCATCGCGCTGCTGTCGCTGGCCGCTCTGCTCGGCGGCACCGGGCGCGAACAGCGCGCCGCTGCGGAAAGCTGACGGCAGCTCCGGGCGCGGCACGCCCGGAGCCATTCGCCCTCAGGCGAAGCGGCCGGCCGCCAGCGTGCGCTGCACGGTCTCCTGCAGCAGCGCCTCGGCAGCCGCGAACTGCGCCCGCAGGGCGGCGATGGCGGCTTCCTCCTCGCGCATCCGCGCCCCGGCATTGCGGATCGCCTGCTCCATCGCGCCGGGGCCCGGCCCGCCGAAGGTCTCGCGGCGGCGCACGAAGGCGCGGGCATCCAGCGCCTTGGTCAGGGTCGCGTCGTCCATCGTCACCATCTGCGCGCCGCTGCGGCTGGCATAGGCGTTGAAATCCTCGGCCGTGACCTCGACCGGCCCGATGCCCCGCGCGATGCAGTCGCGCACGAAGCCAGCCACCAGGTTGTGCGCCCGGCGCCATTCGATCCGGTTGATCCGGACCAGCGCCCCGGCCAGGTCAGTGACGCTGGCCCAGCCGGCATTGGCGAGGTCCTCGGCGCGGGCGCCATCGACCGCCATCTCCGCCAGCAGATCCGGCAGCACCTCCAGCCGCTCGCCGATCCCGGCCGCCAGCGCGCGCAGCATCCGGTCGGAATTGCGCCGCTCGATGATCGGGAAGCCGGTCGGGCCGCGTTCGGTGCCCGTTACCATGGTCAGCACCGCCTGCGACTGCGCCGAGAGGTTGCGCAGATCCTGCAGCCCGTCTGGATTGCGCTTCTGCGGCATCATCGAGGAAATGCCGATGAACCAGTCCGGCAGCGCGATCAGGGCGTATTCGGTGGTCGTCCACAGGAACAGGTCTTCGGCCATCCGCGACAGCGTGTGGCAGAGCAGGTTCAGGACCGAGGCGAACTCGATCTCCAGATCGTGGCTGAGCGCGGCATCCAGCGTGTTCGGCACCACCGCGTCGAAGCCCAGCAGATCGGCGATCCGGCGGCGGTCGATCGGGAATTCCGTTCCCGACATGATCCCCGCGCCCGCCGGGCTGAGATTGAGCCTGGTGCCGAGCGCAGCCAGCCGGGCGCCGTCGCGCGCCAGCGCGTCGTGAAGCATCATCGCCCAGAGTGCGGCGGTGACCGGCTGGGCGTGCTGGCCATGGGTATTGCCCGGCAGCACCGTCTCGGCATGGCGGCGGGCGAAGTCGGCCAGCGCGCCGCGCAGCGACAGCAGCCCGCCGCGCAGCGACAGGACGCGGTCGCGGGCATACATACGGAAGGAGATCGCCGAGAGATCGCCGGAGGAGCGGGCCAGCCCGATGGCGCCGCCGATCTCGCTGCCGAGCGCCTGCGTCAGGTATTTCTCGCCCGCGTGGTTGCCGCCTCCCGCGGCGCGGCGGCAGTCTGCGAGGCCACGCGCCTGCATGTCCGCCAGCCCCGCCAGCACGCCGAGCGCGGTTTCCGCGGGCAGGATCCCGCGCTCGCCCAGCATCGTCACATGGGCCAGGTCATAGGAATGCACGAAGGCCGCCGTTTCCTCGACGAAGGCCTCCTTGTAGCTGTCCATGTAGGCCGGGGGCGCCGTCCGGCGCGCCCCCGGGCGGCCGGGCGCGGCAGCACCCGCAGGGGCCCGGTCCGGATTGCCGTTCTCCGCCATCGGCATCTCCTCATCCATGGCCATGACCGATCAATGCACTGTATTCGAGGAATTCCTCAAGCCCGTACCGCCCCTGCTCGCGGCCGTTGCCGGACTGGCGGAAGCCGCCGAAGGGCGCGGTCCGGTCGAGCACCGGGTAGTTCAGGTGCACCCGCCCGGCGCGCAGGCGGCGGCCGACGGCACGGACCCGGTCCAGGTCGCGGCCCTGCACATAGGCGGCCAGCCCGTAGACCGTGCCGTTGGCGATGCGGACCGCGTCGTCCTCGTCCCGGTAGCCGATGATCGACAGCACGGGGCCGAAGATTTCCTGCTGCGCGATGGCCATGTCCGGGGCGACATCGGCGAAGACCGTCGGCCGCACATAGGCGCCCGAGGCAAGCCCCTCGGGCAGGCCCGGACCGCCGGCCACCAGCCGCGCGCCCTCGGCGATGCCGCTCTCGATCAGTCCCTGGATGCGCGTCCACTGCGCCTCGCCCGCCACCGGGCCCAGATCGGTGCCGGGATCGCGCGGATCGCCGGTCGCGAAGCCCGCCGCGGTTTCCGCCGCGACCGCGGCCGCCTCTTCCATCCGGTCCTGCGGCACCAGCATGCGGCTGGGCGCCGAGCAGGCCTGGCCGGAATTGGCGAAGCAGCCCTTCACGCCCTTGGCGACGGCCTCGGCGAAATCGGCGTCGGGCAGCAGGATGTTGGCCGACTTGCCCCCCAGCTCCAGCCCGACCCGCTTCACCGTCGGCGCGGCATTGCGCGACACGGCCACGCCCGCGCGGGTCGAGCCGGTGAAGGAGACCATGTCGATGTCGGGATGCGAGGACAGCGCCGCCCCCGCGCCTTCGCCGTCGCCGTGGATCAGGTTGAACAGGCCCGGCGGCACGCCCGCCTCGTCGAGGATCTCGGCGATGATCCGGGCATTGCCCGGCGCGATCTCCGACGGCTTCAGGATCACCGCGCAGCCGGCCCCCAGCGCCGGAGCGACCTTGATGACGATCTGGTTGACCGGCACGTTCCAGGGCGTGATCAGCGCGGCGACGCCGATCGGCACCCGGGTCACCAGCGTATCGGTCTGCATCCATTCGAAGGAGAAGCGCTCCATCTCCTCGCAGAGGATGCGGATATGCGCGGCTCCGGCGGCGGCATGGCCGCTGCGCGCATAGGAAATCGGCACGCCGATCTCGGCGGAGATCGCCTGGGCCAGGTCCTCCTGGCGGCGCTCCATGATGTCGGCGATGCGGCGGAGCAGCGCGATCCGCGCCGCAACGTCCAGCCCCTCCGGGCCGATCTGCCGCTCGAAGGCGCGCCGCGCAGCGGAAACCGCTGCCTCGACATCCTCCGCCGTGGCCAGGGAGACATGGCCGATGACCTCGTAGCTCGCCGGATCGACGATCTCGCGGGTCAGCGTGCCCTTCGACCCAACCCATTGTCCGTCAATATAGAAATCTTTCCGGCTCATGAAGCACCTGCCCTGTTTTCACATTTTCGATGGCTCCGAGGCTAGGACGGCTCCGGCAGCGGGTTTCGGCAAAGCTGCACCGCAGAACAACATTTCCCGGCAGTTTCGGCGGGAAATTCGGTGAATTCCGCGGCGCGGCAGCGGCAAGGATGGTGCCGCAGCGGACCGGTCCGGCCGGGCCCGCCGCTTGCGGAACAGGTGCGGGACGTGCATCTGGAGGAAGGAAGACATTCATGGCCGCCGGAAGGACGGAACAGCCAGGCCCCGTCCCCGCGGCGGAGACCGGCGGCGCGGCGCCTCCGCGGCGGCCCGGAACCGACACCACAGAAGCAACGAGAGCGAAACACCGATGACCCTGCAAGATTTCAAAGTCCTGACCTTCGACGTCTACGGCACCCTGATCGACTGGGAGACCGGCATGTTCGAAGGCCTTCGCCCTCTCTTCGAACGCCTGCCCGAGCAGCCCAGCCGCGACAAGGTTCTGGAAACCCACGCCTTCCATGAGAGCACCCAGCAGGCGGCGACGCCCGCAATGCCCTATTCGCGCCTGCTGGCCACGGTCTACCGCCGCATTGCCGAGGAATGGGGCATCCCGGTGACCTGGGCGGAATGCGAGACCTACGGCAATTCGGTCGAATACTGGCCCGCTTTCGCCGACAGCGCCGGCGCGCTGCAGTACCTGCAGAAATACTACAAGCTGGCCGTGCTCTCGAACGTGGACGCGAGGAGCTTCGCCCATTCCAACGAGAAGCTCGGCGTGACCTTCGACTATGTCTACACCGCCGAGGACGTGGGCTCGTACAAGCCGTCGGACCGGAATTTCGACTACATGCTCGCGCATCTGGCGCGCAACGGCTACGGCAAGGGCGACATCCTGCACACCGCCGAGAGCATGTTCCACGACCACCAGCCCGCCAACCGTCACGGGCTGACCTCGGCCTGGATCTACCGCCGCCACGACAAGGAAGGCTTCGGCGCCACGATGAACCCCGGCGAGATGCCGAAATACGACTTCCGCTTCAATTCGATGGCCGAACTCGTCCAGGCCCATCAGAAGCAGCTGTCGCTCGCCTCCTGAGGGGCATGACGTGTCGCAGAAGCTCGACCAGATCGACATCCGCATCCTCAGCGAGCTGATGAAGAACGGGCGGATATCCAATGTCCGCCTGTCCGAGCATGTCGGGCTTTCCGCCTCGCCCTGCATCCAGCGCATCAAGCGGATGGAGGCGCAGGGCATCATCTCGGGCTACGGCGCCTTCGTCGACGTCTCGAAGATCTCGGACACGATCACGGTCTTCACCGAATTCACTCTCGCCGACCACCGGCGGGAGCTCTTCGCCCGCTTCGAGAACGAGATAGCGCGCATCCCGCAGGTCAGCGAATGCCACCTGATCTCGGGGGGCTACGACTACCTGGTGAAATTCACCGCGCGCAACGTGCAGGACTACCACGAGATGGCCGAGGCGCTCCTGGAGCGCAACATCGGCATCTCGCAGTATTTCAGCTACATCGTGATCAAGACCCCGGTGCAGCGCCACGCGCTGCCGCTGCAGGACCTGATCGGCTGAGCCTTGTCCGGCGGCGCGTCAGATCACGCCACCGGCGGCCAGCGCGGCGATCTCGGCCTCCGAATATCCCAGTTCCGCCAGGATCTCCGCGCTGTCGGCCCCCGCCTTGCGCGGCGCGAATGCATGGCGCGCGGGCTGCCCGTCGATCAGGAAGCCGGACAGCGGCAGCAGCGGGCCGCCGGTTTCCGGCCGGGCGAAGCTGCCGCGCGCGCGGCGCTGCGGATCGGCCATGGCCTCGGCGACGCTGCGCACCGGCGAGACCGGGACCCGCGCCGCGCGCAGCAGGTCTTCCAGATCGGCGGCGCTGCGCTCCGCCACCATCTGCTCCAGCTGGGCCCGGTCGGCATCGCGGTGGCGCGCCGCCTCCTCACGCGTCTCCCGCACCAGATCCGGCCGCCCCAGCGCCGCGAAGAGCCGCTGCTGCTGGCGCAGGTTGTTGGCGGCGATCGCCACCGGCCCGTCCTTGGCGCGGAACATCCCCTGCGCCACGCCGGGCAGCGCATGGCCGGTCGCCCGCGGCTCCGCCCCGCCATTGGCGAAGCCGGTCAGGCCCGAGGCCATCAGCAGCCCGGCGACATCTGCCATGGCCAGGTCGATCTGCGCCCCCTCGCCGGTCCGCTCGCGCCGGAACAGCGCCGCCGAGATGGCATAGGCCGCCATCATGCCGGTCGCGTAGTCCACCGCCGGAATGCCCAGCCGGACCGGCGAGGTCTCGGGCGTGCCGTTCATCGCCATCAGCCCGGTGGCTGCCTGCACCACCAGATCATAGGCCGTCTCCTGCCCGCGCGGTCCTTCCGCGCCGAAGGCGGAGATCGCGCAATGGATCAGCCGGGGGTTGCGCCTGCGCAGATCCGCCGCACCCAGGCCCAGCCCGGCCAGCGCGCCCGGCCGGAAATTCTCGACGAAGACATCCGCCCGTTCCGCAAGCTGCAGCAGGACCGTCCGCCCCTGCTCTGTATTCAAATCGAGCGCCAGGCAGCGCTTGCCCGCGCCCTGGGTCTGGAAGGCCGTCCCGAGGCCCTCGGCGTTCAGAGCCGGATCCGCCCCGGCAAAGCGCGACTGATCGGGGTCCCCGGGCGGTTCGACCTTGATCACGGAGGCGCCCTGCATCGCCAGCTGGACCGTCGCGAAGGGTCCGGCCAGCACATGGGTCACGTCGAGCACCATCACGCCACGGAAAGGTTGCATGGGCGAATCTCCATTTTTGTATTCAATATGATCCAACTTCTCTGCGTTGCAGTCAAAATATCCGGAATTTTAGTTCAAATATTGGGCACTTTTTGGCATATGAGGGAATTATGGCTTCATAAACTTTGAATCGTGGACTCATGAACAGGCTGCATCTACGGTTTGAATACAAATTTAGAAAAACCCCAACAGGAGTAGACTCGATGCGACCAATGCCGATGGCAGCTGTCGGGACGGCCCTTGCGCTGTGCGCCGGCGCGGCCCTGGCCCAGGGAACGGGCGGAACCGCGATCTTCGTGCTGGGCAGCGACCCCTCCGGACTGAACCGCAACCTCTCCACCAGCACCCCCGACGGGCTGGTCGCCTGCAAGGTCTACGAGGGGCTGGTCGACGTCACCCCCGAGGGCGACATCGTCCCGCGCCTGGCCGAGAGCTGGGAGATCAGCGAGGACGGCACGACCTACACTTTCCACCTGCGCGACGCCACCTTCCACGACGGCACGCCCTTCACCTCGGCGGACGTGAAATACACCTATGAGGAGATCAGCGGCAAGTTCAGCTCGGTCTTCTCCGGCGCCGCCAAGGCGATCGAGAGCATCGACACGCCCAGCCCGCACGAGGTCGTGCTGCACCTGTCGAAGCCCTACGGGCCGCTGCTGCGCACGCTGAACTGCACCCAGGGCGCGGCGATCCTGCCGAAGCATCTCTACGAGGGCACCGACCCTGCGACCAACCCGGTGACCACCTCCGAGCCGGTCGGCACCGGTCCGTTCATGTTCGACGAATGGCGCCGCGGCCAGTACGTCAAGCTGGCGAAGAACCCGGATTACTGGGAGGAGGGCCTGCCCTATCTCGACGCGGTGATCGGCCAGGTCCTGCCGCAGTCCTCCTCGCGCACCCAGGCGCTGATGGCGGGCGAGGTCGACTACGTCAACTTCACCCTGCTGCCGTCGAACGACTACATGATGCTGGAAGGCAACCCGGCCTACACGATGATCCCCTCGCCGGTTCCGGCGATCGATGTGATGCTGGCCAATACCCGCAATCCCGATCTCGCCGATCCCAAGGTGCGCCAGGCGATGATGATGGCGATCGACCGCAGCCAGCTGCTGGCCACCGCCTTCAACGGCATCGGCGCGGCGGCCACCATGCCCTTCACCAACCGCATGGGCTGGGCCGCGGATGCGGACACCGATTTCGACGCGCTCTATCCCTATGACCCGGAGAAGGCGAACGCCCTGCTCGACGAGGCCGGCAGGCCGCGCGGCGCCGACGGCACCCGCTTCGCGCTGTCGGTGAAGTACTTCAGCACCGAAAGCGACTCCCAGCTGGAGGCGACCGCGCTGAAGGCGATGCTGCAGCAGGTCGGGATCGAGCTGGTGCTGGAACCCGGCGAGCGCGTCAGCGTCATCCCGGCGGTCTTCACCAGTTTCGACTACGACCTTGCGCTGGTGGCCTACAATTCCGGCGGCGATCCGGCGATCGGCCTCACCCGGATCTGGAGCAGCGCCACCGAGGGCCGCAACTTCGGCAACCCCACCGGCTATTCCAGCCCGGAGGTCGACGCGCTCTTCGAAGAGGGGCAGACAGCCACCGACCGGGCCGTGCGCGGCGAGGCCTATGCCGCGGCGCAGCGCATCCTGGCCCGCGACCTGCCGGTGCTGACGCTGCACGAGCGCATCGCCCAGAGCGGCGTTTCCTCCAAGCTCCGGGGACTGGAGGAGGAATACTATCTGCCCTCCTTCCGCTCCGCCCATTTCGCCGATTGAGACGGCGGCCGGCGGTCCTGCGGGACGGCCGGCCTGCGTCCGGGCGGACTGCCGCCCGTCCCCCCTATCTTGCCGGGCCCGTCCCGGCCGTGCCGCGCGCCGCGCGGATTCTACCAAGGAGACCCCGATGCAGGGCATCGTGTTTACAGGCAACGAAACCACCGAGCTGATGACCTTCCCCGACCCGACCCCCGGCCCGGGCGAGGTGGTGCTGGAGATCAAGGCGTCCGGCATGTGCGGCAGCGACCTCAATCTCTACCGCGGCCCGTCGGAGCTTCGCAGGAAGATCGCTGCCGAAATCGGATCGTCCTACGAGGGCGGGCCGGTCATTGCCGGGCACGAGCCCTGCGGCGTGGTCGTCGCCACCGGCGCCGGGGTCGACACGCAGAAGATCCCGGTCGGCATGCGCGCCATGCAGCACCATTACGACGCCTGCGGGCATTGCGAGCACTGCAACGGCGGCTGGACCCAGCTCTGCCGCGAGCCCGGCGTCATGGAGAATTACGGCGCCACCCGCCATGGCGGCCACGCCCAGTACATGAAGGCGCCTGCCCACACCATCGTGCCGCTGCCCGACGCGCTGTCCTTCAAGGCCGGCGCCACGATCTCCTGCGGCACCGGCACTGCCTGGGGCGCGCTCCAGCGGCTGGACGTGCAGCCCGGCCAGAGCATCGCGATCTTCGGCCAGGGGCCGGTCGGGCTCTCGGCGACGCTGCTGGCGGCGCAGATGGGCGCGCGGGTGATCGCGCTCGACACCAATGCGGGGCGGCTGCAATCGGCCCGGAACTTCGGCGCCGCCGAGCTGCTGAACCCGGCGGAACTGGAAGACACCGTCCAGGCGGTGCGCGACCTGACCGGCGGGCTCGGCACCGAACTGGCGCTCGACGCGTCGGCCTCGCCGGTCGCACGGCGCGACGCGGCGCGCTGCGTGCGGACCTGGGGCAAGGTCGCCTATGTCGGCATGGGCCGGGACGTGACCTTCGACGTCACCAACGACCTGATCCGCCGCCAGGTGACCGTCATGGGGTCCTGGACGATGTCGAAGGCGGGCCAGGCCGACTGCGCCGAATTCATCGCCTCCAAGGGGCTGGATATCGACAGTGTCTTCACCCACGAATGGAAGCTGGAGGAGGCCGCGACCGCCTACAGCCTGTTCAGCCAGCAGAAGACCGGCAAGGCCGTCTTCGTCCTCTGACCGATCCGGCCGCTGCGCCGCCCCGCGCGGCGCGCGCCCCTTTCCCGAAACGGACCTGCGCATGACAAGATTCATCCTCTCGCGCCTCGCCTATGCCGTGCCCGTCGTGCTGGCGGTGCTGGTGACGAACTTCCTGCTGACCCGGCTGGTGCCCGGCGACCCGGTAACGGCGCTGATCGGCGATTTCCCCGCCCCGCCCGACTACGTGGCGCGGCTGCGGGCGGAATTCGGGCTGGACGACTCCGTCTGGACCCAGCTGCGGCTCTACCTGGCCAACCTGGCGCAGGGCGAGCTGGGCTATTCGTTCTTCAACCGCCAGCCGGTGATCGCGCTGCTGGCCGAGCGCACGGTGAACACGCTGATCCTGATGGTGCCGGTGCTGGTGCTGTCCTCGGTGCTGGGCATCCTGCTGGGCATGCTGGCCGCGGTGCAGAAGGTGCGCTGGATCGACGTGACCATCACGGCGCTGAGCCTCGGCGGCAAGTCGATCCCGATCTTCTGGTCGGGCCAGGTGCTGATCCTGCTGCTGGCAGTGCATTTCAAGGTGCTGCCCGCCCAGGGGATGCAGTCGCTGCGCGGCGTCGAACCGGGCTGGCCCGCCTTCGTCGACCTGGCGGAGCACTGGCTGATGCCCGGGCTGATCGCCACCGCCTTCAACCTGGCCATCGTCGCGCGGGTCGCGCGGGTCAGCTTCAAGGAGGCGATGCTGGGCGACTATGTCACCACCGCCTCCGCAGCCGGCCTGCCGCGCCGCAAGATCCTGTTCGGCCATGTCCTGCCGAACGCGCTGATCCCCGTGGTCACCGTCATCGGCCACAACCTGACCAACCTGCTGACCGGCACGATCATGGTGGAGGCCGTGTTCGGCTGGCCCGGGATCGGCGAGCTCTTCATGTCCTCGATCGCCTCGCGCGACTACCCGGTGCTGCAGGGCATCTTCCTCGCGGTCGCGCTGGTGACCGTCCTTGCCAACCTTCTCACGGATATCCTCTATGCAGTCATCGATCCGCGCGTCCGCGACAGCTATGTCCGGGCCTGACCGCCGCCTGCGGAAGCTCCTCTCCTCGCCGCTGGCGCTGTTCAGCGGCGGCATCGTCCTGCTGCTGCTGCTCTGCGCCGCCATCGGCCCCATCATCTACGGCGGGCAGGCGCTGGACATGTCCGCCAACCGGCTGGCCGCGCCTTCGGGCGCCGACTGGCTGGGCACCGACGAGCTGGGACGCTCGGTCCTGGTGCAGATGGTCCTGGGCAGCCGCACCTCGCTGTTCGTCGGTCTGGCCGCGGCGGTCTCGGCCACGGTGGCGGGCGCGCTGATCGGCGCCGTCTCGGGCTTCGGCAGCCGCGGGCTGGACAATTTCGTCATGCGGATCACCGAGATCTTCCAGGTGATGCCCTCCTTCGTGCTGGCGGCGGTGATCGTCGCGCTCTGGGGGCCGGGCATGGGCAAGATCGTGCTGGTGATCGCGCTGCTGTCCTGGCCGCAGACCGCGCGGATGATGCGCGGCGAGGTGCTGCGCATCCGCTCGCTCGACTACGTGGCGGCGGCGCAATGCCTGGGCATGCGGCCCTGGGAGGTGCTCTGGCGCGAGGTCGTGCCGAACGCGATCGCCCCGGTGATCACGCTGGGCACGCTGATCGTCGGCCAGGCGATCCTGCTGGAGGCCGGGCTTGCCTTCTTCGGCCTCGGCAGCCCCGATGTCGCGAGCTGGGGCAAGATGCTGAATTCCGGGCAGCGGTTCTTCTACCAGGCCTGGTGGCTCTCGGTCTTCCCCGGCGTGGCGATCTTCGTCACCGTGCTGGCCTTCAACCTGGCGGGCGACAAGCTGGCCGAAGTCTTCAACCCCCGGTCGGAGCACTGACATGGCCACACCCCTCCTTTCGATCAAGGACCTTTCGGTCAGCTTCGGCGGCGGCCATTCCCCGGTGCAGGCGGTCGACGGCGTGTCGATCGACATCGCGCCGGGTGCCTCGGTGGCGGTGGTCGGCGAAAGCGGCTCGGGCAAGTCGACCCTGGCGCGCACGATCCTCGACCTGCTGCCCGCCGCCGGCCTGCCGCAGGTGGCCGGCAGCTTCGCCTTCGACGGGCGCGCGCTCGACGCGGCCGGACGGCGCGGCCTGCGCGGCCGCCAGGTGGCAATGGTCTTCCAGGGCCCGCTGAGCTATCTCGACCCGCTGATGCAGGTCGGCCGCCAGATTGCCGAAGTGCTGGCCGTGCACGATCCCGCCGCCCCGGCCGGACGCGTCGCCGAGCTTCTGGCCCAGGTGCAGCTGAAGCCCGGCACGGAAACCGCGTTCCCGCACGAGCTTTCGGGCGGCATGCGCCAGCGGGTCATGATCGCCATGGCGCTGGCCTGCGGCGCGCGGCTGCTGATCGCGGACGAGCCTACCACCGCGCTCGACGTCACCACCCAGGCCGAGATCCTGGCGCTGATCTCGAAGCTGCGCGCCGAAACCGGCATGGCGCTGCTGCTGATCAGCCACGACCTGGGCGTGGTCTCGACCATGTGCGACGAGGTCCATGTCATGTATCGCGGGCGGGTGATCGAAGCCGGTTCAGTCGCCCGGGTCTTCGCCCGGCCGGAGCATGACTACACCCGCAGCCTGATCGCCGCCGGTTCCGCCCGCAAGGCCCCGGTGGAGCAGTCCCCCGGCCTGTCCGAGGCGCCGGTGCTGAAGCTCGAGGGCATCCGCAAGACTTTCGGCAAGGGACGCCACGCGGCCGAAGTGCTGCGCGGCTGCGGGATCGCGCTCCACCGCGGCGAGACCCTGGCGCTGGTGGGCGAAAGCGGCTCGGGCAAGTCGACCCTGGCCAAGGTCGCGCTGTCGCTGCTGCGCCCCGATGCCGGGCGGCTGGAACTGCTGGGCCGAGACCTTCTTGCCATGCCCGCCGGCGAGCTGCGCCGCGCCCGCACCGCGATGTATCCCGTGTTCCAGGACAGCTCGGAGGCGTTCAACCCGCGCCGCCCGGTCAGCGGCATCCTCGGCCAGGCCCTCGCCGTCGCGGGCGTGCCGCCCTCCGAGCACGAGGCGCGCGCGATCGATGTGCTGGAGCAGGTGCACCTGACCCCCGGCGCCGCCTATCTGCACCGCTACGCGCACGAAATGTCGGGCGGCCAGCGCCAGCGCCTCGCCATCGCGCGGGCGCTCGCGACCGGCGCGGAGGTGCTGGTGGCGGACGAGCCGCTTTCGGGGGCCGACGTGTCGATCCGCGACCGGGTGGTGGCGCTGCTGCGCGAGCTGCAGGCCGAACGGCAGCTGGCCATCCTCTTCATCACCCATGACATCTGGCTGGCACGCAGCTTCGCGCACCGCGTCGCGGTGATGTACAAGGGCGAGATCGTCGAGGAGGGCCCGGCCGGAGAGATCATCGACGCGCCGCGCCACCCCTACACGCAGCGCCTGGTCAGTGCCGCGCCGGTTGTCCGGGAGGACAGCCTGGCCCCCGCGACCTGACCCGGCCGAGCCGGACACGCCAGGACGGGGCCGCATCTGCGGCCCCTGTTCCGGTTCCGGGCCGGGCTCCGCCCCGCGCGGCGCCTCAGGCGAATTTCGCGACCCAGGCCGCGAAGGCCTCCGCGATCGACTTCAGGAAGTCCCGCGTGCCGTCGGAGGCAACCGAGCCGTCCTGGGCAAACAGCTTGGCCACGTTGCCGATATAGGCCTCGGGCTGCTGCATCAGCGGCATGTCGAGGAAGACCAGCGGCTGGCGCAGGTGGTGGTTGGCGCCGAAGCCGCCGATCGCCCCCGGAGAGCCGGTGACGATCGCCGCGGGCTTGCCCTTCCAGACGCTTTCGCCCATCGGCCGCGAGCCGACATCGAGGGCGTTCTTCAGAGCCCCGGGCACCGAGCGGTTGTATTCCGGCGTCACGAACAGCACCCCGTCCGCGCCGCGCATCTCGCCGCGGAACCGGGTCCAGGCCGCGGGCGGTGCATCGGTGTCGAGGTCGGAGTTGTACAGCGGCAGGTCGCCGATCTCCACGAAGCGGAAATTCATGCCTGCGGGCGACAGCCCGGCCAGCGCCTGCGCCAGCATCCGGTTGTAGCTGCCCGCGCGCAGCGAGCCCACAAGAACGGCGATGTCGTAGCATTCTTTCATCTCGGTCTTCCTTCGGCAACGGGCCGCGGGCCGGACAGCGTCGCGCCATCTCCGGAGGCCGTCCGCGGATTTGAATTTCGGATACCGCATGGGATCTGTGTCGATCAGATACCGCCGGGGCGGAAGATTTCAAGGATTTACCGGAAGGAGCACGGAGAGTTGGCCAGGCCGATGACGCGCTGGGAAAGCAGCGCCCGCACCCGCCGGGCCCTGCTCGACGCGGCGGCTCGGCTGTTCGCGCGCGACGGCTATGCCGCGGCGGCGGTGGCCGCGATCGCCGCCGAAGCCGGGTTCGCCAAGGGCGCCTTCCATGTCGGCTTCGCCCCCAAGGAGGCGATTTTCCTGGAGGTCCTCGACCGGATCGGCACCGAGGATGTCCGGGCTCCGGCCGCGCGCATCACCGCGGCGCCGGATGGCCATGCCGTGGAACGCTGCTTCTGTGGTTGCCGCCCGTAGCGCAAGAAGTTTTTGCCCCTTCAGACATGTGATCGAGTGCGAACTTCTGTCAGGCCTCTTGATGCGGCATTCCAGAAGCCGTCGGCCGGTATGGTGATCAGCGAACCGGGTCCAAATCTGGTTTTCGAGCTTCAATAGCCCACACAGCGTTTCTGGTTTTCCCAATCCGGATCTGTTCGACCGGTTCGCCCATTCAGGTCGTCGCCTCCTCGCCCCCCCCCCTTGGCACCGTCGCTAGCGGTTCCGCATGAGCATCATGCCGCGCCGGCCAGCGCCGGAACCTTGCAGTCCTCGTTCTTCGCCAGCATCGCCCAGAACTGCCAGGCCATCTTGTTGGCCAGCGCGATCGCGACCGGCATCCTGGGCTTCTGCGCCAACATGCGAGACGGCCAGCTGTCCTCCGCAATGGCGCGCGTCCCGAGCCAGTTCAAGCGCGGCATCGCTCCGATGATCAGAAGGCGTCGGATATCCGACTGCCCCGCCTTGGCCATGCGGCCCAAGCGCTCCTTCCCTCCAGAGGAATGCTGCCTGGGCACCAGGCCCAGCCATGGCGCAAAGTCACGCCCGGTTCTGAATTGCGCCAAGTCAGGTCCAAACGCTTCCACTGCCACAGCCGTCATCGGTCCAACACCCGGCATGGTCTGGAGCCGACGCGCCCTGTCCGTCTGGGTGGCCAGCGCCGAGAGTTTCTTGGCCCGCCCGGTGATGCGCACCGTCTTTTCTGCAATCTGCGCCAGCAGATCCTGGCACTCCTCCCGGATCAGCAGGGGCAGGTCTGAGGTGGCATCCTCCACAAGGGCCGTCATGCGGTTGAGGTGGCGGATCCCGCAGGAAACACATGGCCATGTTCATGCAGCAGGGCCCGCAAGGCATTCACATCCGCGGTGCGCTGATAGACCAGCCGCTCCCGGCTGCGGAAAACCGCCGCGCGGGACTGCTGCTCAACCGATTTGGGGTCCACGAAGCGCATCTCGGGCTGGCGGGCCGCGATAACGATTGCCTCGGCGTCGGCAGCGTCATTCTTCTGGCGCTTCACGAACGGGCGGACATACTGAGGCGCGACCAGTTTCACTTGGTGGCCAATCGCTGCCATCTGATGCGCCCAGCAACTCGCGCTGCCGCAAGCCTCCAAGATGACAATGCAAGATCCTTGCTGGCCCATGACCGCTAGACACTGAGCGCGCGCAAGTTTCATGCGAAACTGCACCTCTCCTGTCCGCAACGCGCCGTGGACCTGGAAAACATTCTTTGCCAGATCGACTCCGGTCATCATATCCTTCTTATAGCTGTCCTCTCCGTTATGTGGCGTTCAACACCACGGCCTTGGCACATTGCGATGCCGTCTGGGGAGCGCGGCAACCACTCCATCTGGTCTCCTGGGCGGGCAGCCGGTCGCGCTCCGGGCTCCGGCCGCTGGCGATCCTCGAATTGTCGCGCCGCGCCCCGGCGTAGGCGGAGGTGCTCGCCGGGCACTGGGCGACGCTCGGCGCGCTCCTGCGCGAGATCGCCCATGCCCCTGCGACGGGCTTCGCCGGCCGTCCCTCCGCGGATGACCTGCTGCGCCTTTTCCTGCGCCGCGGAGCAGGAGCGCGCTGAACGGCACCGCGCCCGGGGACGGTTCCGGCGATGTTCATGTTTTGTAACCGATTGGGCCCTATTCCGTGACTTGGCCGGCAGGTCAGCCGGGCCCTTGCGGAAAGTGCCTGTTCGTGACGTACCTAGATTCTGTCCGGCTCCAGACCAAGCTGCCCCTGTTCATGGTGGCGCTCACGCTCATGGCGATCATCGCCATGGGGCTCGTTTCCTACCGCAGCGCCCGGATCGAGATCCGGCAGGCCGCGGAGGACCGGATCGTCGCCATCGGCTACCAGCAGGCCGGCATGGTGCGGCGCTTCTTCGGCAATATCGAGCGCAACCTTCATGTCGTCTCCGCCGAACCTGACACCCGCGCTGCGCTGCAGGCCTTCGCCGCGGCCTTCGCCGGGACCGGCGCGCCCCGGGAAGAGCTGCAGCGCAGGTACATAGACGAGAACCCGAATCCCGCCGGGTCCAAGGATCTGCTGGTCAGCACCGGGGCGGACAATCCCTACGACCTTGCCCATGCCACCTTCCATCCTCACTACAACCAGCTCCAGGACGCGTTCGGCTACTACGACGTGTTCCTCGTCGATGCGGCGGGCAATGTCGTCTACACCGTCTTCAAGGAACTCGATTTCGCCACCAACCTGCTGGACGGCGAGTGGAAGGATACCGGGCTGGGCGATGTCTACCGCCGGGCGATGCAGCTGGACCGGGACGGCGGCGCCGCCTTTTCGGATTTCGCGCCCTACGCCCCCAGCGCCGGCGCCCCCGCCTCCTTCATCGCGATGCCGGTCTTCGCCGCGGACGGCATGCGGCTGGGCGCCATCGCCTACCAGATGCCGGTCGACGCGATCAACGAGGCGGTGCGCGATTTCAAGGGCCTCGGCGAAAGCGGCGACGCCTATATCGTCGGCGGGGACGGGCTCCTGCGCACCGACTCGCTGAAGACCGGAACGAACGACATCCTCGCAACCCGGCTGCCGCCAGAGGTCCTGTCGGACCTCCAGTCCAGGGCCGGAACCTTCGCCGAATTCACCGACCTTGCCGGGCAGCCCGCCGTCGGCAGCGCGCAGGAAATCGACTTCGGAGGCACCCCGTGGCTTCTGGTCGTCACCGAGCAGAGCGCCGAGCTGTTCTCGATGCTGGGCGAGCTGCGGCGCAGCTTCTTCCTGAACGGTGCCGGGCTGGTGATCTTCGCGCTCGCCTTCTCGACCCTCCTCGCCCGCAGCATCACCCGGCCGCTTGCCCGGGTCGGCAGCGCGATGGAGGCGATTTCCGGCGGCGATCTCGGACAGCACGTTCCTGACACCTCGCGCGGCGACGAGATCGGCGCCATCGCCAAGTCGCTGGAAAATTTCCGCGAGTCGCTCTTGGCGGGCGAGAGCGTTGCGCGCGAGGCCGCGTTCAAGGGCGCAGGCTTCGACATGTCCGGCGCGCCCATGTTCGTCTGCGGCCCCGATCTGGAGATCATCTACTGCAACAAGGCGATGCTGCGCCTGGCCGGGGACAAGGGCGGCGACTTCCGCCGCGAGATCGCGGATTTCTCGGCGGATGCGCTGCTCGGCCGCAACATGGCGATCTTCGCCGGCGTGCTGGGCCTGTCGCCAGCCGAAATAAGCGCCCCGGCAAACCTGCCGATCCGCCGCAAGATCCGCTTCGGAGAGTCCTTCATCGGCCTGCTCTTCGCGCCGGTGCGCAACGCTCGGGACGAACTGATCGGCTACGTCGCGGAATGGCGCGACCAGACCTTCCAGATGAGCAGCCAGGTAATCCAGTCGGCGGTCGATGCCTGCCAATGCCGCGTCCAGACGGATTTCGGCGGCACGCTGAAATCCGTCAACCCGATCTTCGCGGATCTCCTGGGGCTGCCCGCCCGCGAGCTCGAAGGCCAGCGCCTCCCGGACATGATCAGCCCCGGACCGGACATGCCCGATCCGGACCGGGTCTGGGACGAGCTGCGCGCCGGCAAGAGCCGCCTCGGCACATTCGAGATCCGCCATGGAGGCCGCGTCTTCCTGCTGGAAGGCAGCCTCAGCCCCCTGCCGGACGAGACCGGCCGCCCGGCCGGGGCGCTGCTGATTGCCTCCGACGTCACCCGCCAGCGGCAGGAGATGGCCGCAGCCCATGCCGTCCAGGAGCGGATGCGGCAGGCCCAGCAGGATGTCGTCGACAACCTGCAGGTCGGGCTCCGCCAGCTGTCCCAGGGCGACCTGACCGCCCGGATCCGGACGCAATTCGCCGAGGATTACGAGGAACTCCGGCGCGACTTCAACTCGGCGGCCGAGTCCCTGGCGGAAGCGCTGGCACTGATCGCAGAGAAATCCGAGGCGATCCGGCGCGAATCCGGCGGCATCACCTCGGCCACAGACGACCTCGCCCGCCGGACGGAGACCCAGGCGGCGACCCTGGAAGAGACGGCGGCGGCGATGGACCAGATCGCCGCCTCGGTCAAATCCTCCGCCCAGGGCGCGGACATGGCGGCGAAGCTGGTCGAGGCAGCCAAGGCCGATGCCGGGGCCAGCGGTGCGGTCGTGCGCGACACCATCTTCGCCATGGACGAGATCGAGAAATCCTCGCAAGCCATGTCCAAGATCATCGCGACAATAGACGAGATCGCCTTCCAGACGAACCTCCTGGCGCTGAATGCCGGGGTGGAGGCCGCCCGCGCGGGAGAGGCCGGCCGGGGCTTTGCCGTGGTCGCCTCGGAAGTCCGCGCCCTTGCCCAGCGGGCCTCGGATGCCGCGCGCGAGATCGGCGGGCTGATCAGCGCCTCGGCCCAGCAGGTCACGAAGGGCGTGCAGATGGTCACCCAGACCGGGCAGGTCCTCGGCAATATCGCGGACTCGGTGAACGAGATCGCTGTGCAGGCGCGCAGCATCGCGGAGTCCTCGAACGAGCAGTCGGCGGGCCTGTCCGAAATCAACACCGCCCTCGGCCAGCTCGACCGCGCGACACAGCAGAACGCGGCCATGGTGGAGGAAACCACCGCCGCCAGCCACTCCCTCGGCGCCGAGGCCCGCGCCATGACCGAGGCGGTGGCGCGCTTCACCCTTGCGGAGGCCGCCCCGGACGTTCCGGCCAGGAAGGCGGGCTAGCGCCGTCCCCGGGCAGGCATGCCCGTTGCGCAGGCCGGAGGCGCGGGCAATGCCGCAGGGCAGTGTCCGCACCCCTGGCCAATCTGGTGCGCAACCGGAGCCGCAAACCTGCTGCAATGCCCGCCAGTTCCGCTGCGGTGAGCAGCGGCCGCGGGCCCCCTTCCCGGTACCGGGCACGCAATTGCACTGATCAAGACCCGCTGCCGCCAGTGCCTCCCCGAGCGGTGCGCGGCCGCGCCCGCCATCAGTAGGCACTATTTGCCGGCCTCGTCCGACGGGACAGCATGCGGCCCGCTGGCAAGCCTTTGCCAGTTTCCGGGGGAAGACACCGCGGCCGACTGCGTCCCCTCGCGGACCAGCCCCGCCGCCGCCCGGAACGGGGCGCGGCCACGCCTTCCAGCACCATCGCCGCCATCCGGCGCGCTTCCTTGGCGGACTTCCCTCACGAACCGCTAGCAGGCTGCCGACATAGCCGTGCGGGCGGAACGGTTTCCGCCGTGCCGGACGGGCTGCGCAACCTCCCGGCCTCTCCCGGCCTCGCGGCGTTG
>NZ_JAATVU010000050.1 GCF_013184745.1 Mangrovicoccus sp. HB161399 | reverse complement strand
ATCTCGCTTATCCTCCTGAACTTACGTCAGAAAGATAGGTGCCCCGAATGCGCGGCCTGCATCAAAATTGAGTCAGAGCCCCCTTTCAGAGCCTATCGCCCGGATGCCGGGGGACTTTTCAATGCTGAGCCACAACCACCCCGCGACCTCGCCACCACCGCCGACCGGTCGAACGTCGAGAGGTCAGGCACTGGCACCCGGTCCCAATGGCCGCTGCGACATAGAGTGTAGAGCTGAACTGATCCCAGCGAGTGGTCCGGGTCAAACGCTAATGCATGGTCGGCCTTCGATCTACTGGAATGAAGACCTCGGGCGCGGGCGCCCGATATCCGAGGGCACTATGCGGCCGGTCCATGTTGCAGTGTTTTCGCCATCTTTCGATGAGGATTTGCGCCTCCCTCAACGAGCAGAAGACCTCGCCCGCCGCCTGGCACCCCTGAAAGATGATCTCGGCCATCTCCAGGATGCGCAGGCGGCCGACCAGCGCGCATTCGTAGGCCTCGGCGAAGGCCAGGTTGAGCCTCCGCTCGATCTCCTTCATGGCGCCATAGGTCGGCCGCATCCGGTACTGCTGGCCGCCCAGGGTCACGGGGATGTCGCTCACGCGGTCACCGTTCCGGTCACCGGATCGTCGGCGAAGTTGCCCCACTGCGCGGCCATCGCCTCTGCGACGCCGCCGAAGGTGCGGCTGCGGCATTTCCAGCGGTCCGGGCCCGGCGGGGCGCGGTGGATGGCGGACCAGCGCTTGTGGTCTTCGGTGCCGGGCTTCGACGGCTCCAGCCGGTCGGTGGCGGCCAGGGGCGGCAGGCCGCGCAGGTAGAGGCCGGTGGCCTTGAAGGCGCGCTCCCCGAACCACCGGGGCTGGACGATCTGCGGACGGGGCAGGCCGGGCGGCATCCGCTCGCGGGCATGGCGGTGCATCACCGGGTTATCGACGCAGAGCGGCATGACGACAACCGACATCATCGAGATCGAAATCCAGATCCACCTTCGGTCCCAATCGCACATCTGGGTCAGCACCAGCGGCGACCGGGAAGACGCCGTGCAGCTGCCGCGCAGCTCGGTCCGCATCGAGAAGACGACCGGCAGCCTCGCCATCCTGACGATCGGCGAGGACATGGCGATCGGGAAAGGGCTGATCTGATGGCAGGCATGTCCCCGATCGGCGCGTTCTTCGCCGAGCTCGAGCAGAGCCTGATCCGCCACCGGCCGCCGGAACCGGAAGACGAGCGCGCGAAGGAGACGCCGGCGGAATTCCAGCGCCGGATCGTCGCCGAGCACAACACGCGCTGCGGGCGGGTCTACGTTCTCACCCCGGACGTCGTCCGCCGCGCCAAGGGCGACGGCAGCAAGCTGCGGCGCGCCCGCCGGGAGGCCGTGCTGGCCGCCAGGCAGCGCGACCCTGCGACACCGCCGACGCAAATCGCGGCGGCGCTCGACGCGCCGCTGACGACAATCCTGCGCGACATCGAGGCGCTCAAGCTGGCAGGGCTGCTGCCTGAACGGGAGGATGGCGCATGACCGCCCGCCACCAGCCCCTCGCCGTTACCGACAAGACAGCGGCAGCCATGCTCGACATGCCTTGCGCCGAGTTCCGGCGGCTGGTGTCTGCCGGTGCCCTGCCCAGCCCGGTGCGGCTCGGGCATCACGAACGCTGGCGAGTCGCGCAGATCGAGGCAATCCTGTCTGGAGATGCAGCCAAGCCGCAGGAGCCTGAGTTCGACGCATGACCCGCCGCCCTGATCTGCCGCGTCTCGAATGGAAGAAGAACCCGCGCGCCGGCGAGTTCGAGCCACGGCACCGCATCACGTGGACAGAAGGCGGAAAGCGCAAGGAGCGGACAATCCGACTGGACTGGAAGGGCGACACCGGCAGGCTGCTGGAGCTGTACTGGAAGTGCGAAGCCGGGTTGCACGACGTGCAGAAGCCGAAGAAGCCGGAGAAGACCTGGCGGGACCTCGTGATCGAGTGGCGGAAGGATCAGCGGATCCAGCGCAAGCTCGCCGACAGCACCAAGGTCAGCTACCGGCGTACGATGGAATGGATTCTCGAGAAGAACGCCGACCTGGCGGTGAAAAGCCTGACCCACCAGCGCCTGCGCGCCGTGCATGACAAGTACAGCGGCACGCCGCGCAAGGCGGACCACTTCGTCCAGGTGGTCAAGCTGCTCTGGAACTACGGAAACAAGAAGCTGCGCTGGAGCCTTGGAGAAAACCCGGCCGAGGGGCTCGACCTCTTTGAAACAAGCCGCCCGTTCGAGCCGTGGCCGGAGTGGATGGTTGCCAAACTCGATAAAGCGCCGGAAGACGTGCGCAACCTCGCCCGACTGATCCTCGGCCGCGGTGAGCGCCCGGGCGCCGCCGTGCTGACGCGCTGGGAGCGTTTCGCCGGCGACAGCATGACCGTGATCGACCAGAAGGGCGGAGAGACGTGGGAGGTGTTCTGCCCGCCGTCTCTGTCTGACTACCTCGCCACCATCCAGAAGCGCGGCACCTTCGTCCTAGCCAAGAACCTGAGCGAGCCGCTGGGCTACGATGCCGTCGAAAAGCAGTTCCGCGACTGGCGGAAGACGATGGGCGAAGCTGCAAAGCCGTTCACGCTGCATGGTCTCCGCAAGCTGGCGATTGTCCAGCTCGCCGAGGCCGGGTGCTCTGAGGCTGAGATCCAGGCCATCACGAACCAGACGCCGGAAACCATCGCCTATTACCGGCGCCGGGCGAACCGACTGCTGATGTCGCGCAATGCCCAGATGCGGCGCGAGCGCGGAACGAACAGAGAATGAACGAAACGGGAATGTGAGCTACGCCGATTTCCGAAAGCTGCAAACGGTGGCTAGAAATACCGGAAGTCATTGAAACTTGGATGGTACCCGAGGTCAGACTCGGACCGACATGACCTAAGCCGGGGGACTGCTGATCCTCCCGGGGCGGCCGCCCCCAAGTGCCGAGTCCTGCGGCGAAATCGCGGGCGGGCCCCGAGGCAGTTGACCGTAGGGTCGGACGCGGCTCCCCTGCTTGAATAGCCATGCACCAGCTGCGTCTCCGGAACGGGGCGCGGAAAGGCCCGAGATGAGATCTGTCCATTCCCCGTCCATGCCCGCGGGCTGCAGCGGAGCCCCCCGTGCCGCGCGATGCAGCCGGACGGATCCGGGCGGACGGCGGGGCGCTCCGGGCCGGACTGCCGGGCCGGTCGGCAGCGCCGGGGCCTGCCCCTGGCACCTAGCCGCCGGAACCGGCGCCGGCAGGATCCCTGCCCCGGCCGGGCTGCCGACCGCCGGGGACTGCCGACCCGCCCGGCTCCGGCCCCGCGGCTGCGGATCGGCTTTCCTGCCTGCCGGGCCGCATCGAGGGGAGACACCGCCATGAGACGTTCCGCCGCCATCCTCGCCACCCTGTCCGCGCTTGCCGCCGCCCCGGCGCGGGCCGAGGGGCCGGTCCTCGACCTGCCGAACTTCCCCGATTACGTGATCCTGGGCACCGGCGCGGGCCCGGGCTATGTCGGGGCCGACGGCAATGTCTGGGCGGTGGTTCCGGCGGCGCGCAGGAGCTTCGGCCGCCGCTATGTCAGCCTCGAGGCGAACTACCTGTCGGTGAACCTCGCCGGCCATCCGCACCTGCAGGCCGGCCCGGCGGGCATCCTGCGCTTCGGCCGCAGCGACGCCGAGGACGACCGCGGCGATCCGCTGCCCGACATCGGCATGTCGGTCGATCTCGGCGGCTTCCTCGCCTGGGAAACCGGCGGGCCCGATCCGCGCGACCGCTGGCGTACCGGCATCGGCCTGCTGCAGGATGCGGCCGGGGTCCATGACGGCCATGTCATCGACGTCAACCTGCGGCGCTGGCTGCCGGTCGGACGCCATGCCGCGCTGGGGCTGGGGCTGGCGGCCAGCTGGGCCTCGCAGAACTACATGGACGCCTATTTCTCCGACCCGGCGCAGGACCATGCCGCCGGCGGGGGCTGGCGCGACGCGCGGCTGACCGCGATCTATGTCCAGCCGGTCAGCGAACGCTGGGCGGTCGGCGCGGGCTTCATGTATTCGCGGCTGCTGGGCGAGGCGGCGGACAGCCCGGCGGTGCTGTCGCGCGACCAGGTCTATGCCGGGATCGGCGCCGCCCGCGCCTGGTAGCCCCCGCATACCCCTTTCGGTCCATACCGCCCCGCGGCGGCTTTCCCTAGTCTCCGGGACATGGCGCAGGGCACCGCCCGGCGCAGCCTCCACCGACAGGGAAAAGGACGGACCCATGAAGAATTCCGCAACCGGCGCGCTCTGCGGCGCCGCAACGATCGCGCTTGCCGTCACCGCCGCCCATGCCGAGGACGCAGTCGCCGTCGGCGTGCTGCAGTCGCTTTCGGGCACGATGGCGATCAGCGAAGTCACCGTGAAGAACGCCGAAGTCATGGCGATCGACGAGATCAACGCCGCGGGCGGCGTGATGGGCCGCCAGATCGAGGCGGTGGTCGAGGACGGCGCCTCGGACCCGGCGATCTTCGCGCAGAAGGCCTCGAAGCTGATCCAGAACGACGATGTCGCCACCGTCTTCGGCGGCTGGACGTCGGCCTCGCGCAAGGCGATGCTGCCGGTCTTCGAGCGCGCGGACAGCCTCCTGTGGTATCCGGTGCAGTTCGAGGGCAACGAGTGCTCGCCCAACATCATGTATTCCGGCGCCCAGCCGAACCAGCAGATCCTGCCGGCCTATGACTGGGCCAAGGCGGAAGGCAAGCAGAGCTACTTCCTGGTCGGCTCCGACTACGTCTTCCCGCGGACGGCCAACCTGATCGTCAAGAAGCATCTCGCCGAGGACGGGCTGGCTCTGGCGGGCGAGCAGTACGTGCCGCTGGGCGGCACCGACTTCTCCGCCGTGATCGCCAAGATCCGCGCGGCCAAGCCCGACATCATCTTCAACACTCTCAACGGCGACTCCAACGTGTCGTTCTTCAAGCAGATGGCCGCCGCGGGCATGGGGCCCGACAAGGTCCAGGTGATGAGCTTCTCCATCGCCGAGCAGGAAGCCCAGGCGATGGGCGCCTCGCTGGTCGCGGGCTCCTATGCCACCTGGAACTATTTCGAGACCCTGCCCACCGAGGCAAATGCCGAGTTCGTCCAAGCCTACCGCACGCTCTACGGCGAAGATGCCGCCGTCACCGACCCGATGCTGCACGGCTACCTGAACGTCTATGCCTGGAAGGCCGCCGTCGAGGCCGCGGGCAGCTTCGACACCGATGCCGTGCGTGCCGCCGCGGTGGGGCTCGACGTCGACACGCCGATGGGCACGGTCTCCTTCTCGCCGAACCAGTCGCTGCGCCAGGCCGCGCTTGTCGGCAAGCTGGACAGCCAGGGCCAGTTCGAGATCGTCTGGTCCTCGGACGCGGCGATCGAGCCCGAACCGTATGACGCCCTCACCTTCCCGGGCAAGACCTGCGGCTTCGTGACGAACTGATCCTGGCCGGCCGCCCCATTCCCCCGGGGCGGCCATTTTTTCCCTCCCGAAAGGACACCGGCATGCTCGATGCAACCCTCTTCGCGGGCCAGGTCTTCAACGGCTTCTCCCTTGCCTCGCTCTTCGTCCTCGCCGCGCTCGGCCTCGCGCTCAGCTTCGGCCTGATGCGCGTCATCAACATGGCCCATGGCGAGATGCTGATGCTTGGCGGCTACCTGGCCTACCTGACCTACCTGATCGTACCCGGCCCCGCGGCCATTCTCGTGGCCATGCCGGTCGCCTTCCTCGGCGCGGCGGTGGTCGGCGGCCTGATGGAAGTCACCGTGATCCGGCGGCTGTCCTCGCGGCCGCTCGACACGCTCCTGGCCACCTGGGGGGTCAGCCTGATCCTGCAGCAGGCGGCCCGCTCGGTCTTCGGGCCGATCGGCGTCGGCGTGACCGCGCCCGACTGGCTGAACACCGGCTTCGCCCTCGGCAGCCTCTACTTCCCCTCGACCCGGATCTTCATCCTCGCCGTCGCCGTGGCGGTTCTGGCCGGCCTCGGCCTGCTGATCGCCCGCACCCGGCTGGGCCTGCTGGTGCGCGCCGTGAACCAGGACCGGATGATGGCCGCCGCCTCGGGCATCAACACCCGCCGCGTCGACCTCGCCGTGTTCTGCCTCGGCACCGGCATTGCCGGGCTTGCCGGCGTGGTCCTGTCGCTGCTCGGCCCGGTGACCCCCTCGGTCGGCCAGAGCTACATCGTCCCGGCCTTCCTCGTCGTGGTCATGGGCGGGCTCGGCTCGATGGTCGGCACCACCGCGGCCGCGATCATCCTCGGCCTCGTCTCCGCGCTCTCGCAGATCTTCCTGGATGTCTCGATGAGCCAGGTCCTGATGCTGCTCTTTGTCATCATCTTCCTGCAGTTCCGGCCGCAGGGCGTCGTCGCAACCCGTTCCCGCGCCCTGGAGGGCTGATCCATGACCGACCATCCGCTGCTGCGCCACGCCTGGATCCCGGTCCTCGCGCTGGCCGTCCTCGCCCCCGCCCTCGTCTCCTCCTACGACCTCAACCTGCTCGGCCGCTTCCTGGCCATGGCCATCCTCGCCATCGGCATCGTGCTGATCTGGGGCGAGGGCGGCATCCTGACCCTCGGACAGGGCGTGTTCTTCGGGCTCGGCGGCTATTCCATCGCCATGTACCTGAAGCTCGTCTCGCTCGACCCGGGCTACCTGCCCGACTTCATGGAATGGTCCGGCGTCATGTCTCTGCCCTGGTGGTGGGTGCCGTTCCAGTCCCCCCTGTTCGCCCTGCTCGCCGTGGTGCTGGTCCCGGCCGCCTTCGCCGGTCTCTTCGCCTGGCTCGTGTTCCGCCGCCGCATCGCGGGCGTATATTTCGCGCTGATCACCCAGGCCGTCGCACTGACCTTCGCGACGCTGCTGACGAGCCAGCAGAGCACCACGGGCGGCTATAACGGCCTGACCGGCTTCACCACGCTCTTCGGCATGGAGCTGGGCACCGACGGCGCCAACCGCACGCTCTACTGGGTGACGCTCGGACTTCTCGTGGCCGTCTTCGCAGGCAGCAAATGGCTGATGGCATCGCGCTACGGCACGCTCCTGCGCGCCACCCGGGACGGCGAGAACCGCGTCCGCTTCCTCGGCTACGACACCACCCCCTACAAGGTCGTGGCCTTCGCGCTTTCGGCGGTCTTCGCCTCGATCGGCGGCGCGCTCTTCACGCTGCATGCCGGCGTCGTGTCCCCCGCCTTCGTCGGCGTGGTCCCCTCGATCGAGATGATCGTCTGGGTCGCGGTCGGCGGGCGCAACAGCCTGTGGGGCGCCGTGGCCGGCGCGCTGATCGTCAATTTCGCCAAGGACATCGTCTCCTCGGCCATGCCCGAAGCCTGGCTCTACGTGCTCGGCCTGGTCTTCATCCTCGTCGTCACCTTCCTGCCGAACGGCCTGGCGGGGCTGGCCGACGACCTGCTGAAGCGCCGCCGCGACCGCGCCTCCGCCCCCGACGCCGCCCTGCTGGAGGAAGCCCAATGACCTTTCATTCCGAGATCAAGCCCGGCACGCCGCTTCTGGAAGTCACGGACATCACGGTAGATTTCGACGGGTTCAAGGCGATCGACGGCTTCTCGCTGACGCTCCAGCCCGGCGAGCTGCGCATCCTGATCGGGCCGAACGGCGCCGGGAAATCCACCTTCTGCGACACGGTGATCGGCCGTGTCCAGGCGGCCTCCGGCTCGGTCCGCTTCATGGGCGAGGAGATCATCGGCCGCCCCGAGCACGAGATCGTCCGCCGCGGCATCTGCCGCAAGTTCCAGACGCCGGGCGTGCTGCCCAGCCTGTCGGTGCGCGACAACCTCGCCGTCGCCGCTGCGAAGGACCGCCGCTGGTGGACCACGTTCAGCCACCGGCGCGCGGCGGAGGAAGTCCAGCGCGTCGAGAGCATCCTCCACACGGTTGGCCTGGCCGACCGGGCCGAGACGCTCGCCGCGGACCTGGCCCATGGCGAGAAGCAGTGGCTGGAAATCGGCATGGTGGTCGCCACCGACGCACCGCTGATCCTGCTCGACGAGCCGACCGCGGGCATGGGGCCGAACGAGACCTCGAAGACCGCCAAGCTGGTGAAGTCGCTGCTCGGCCGCCACGCGGTGCTGGTGATCGACCATGACATGGCCTTCGTCGAGGAGCTCGGCGGCACGGTCACGGTCCTGCACCAGGGCCGCTTCCTGCAACAGGGCACGGTCGACGAGATCCGCGCCGATCCCGAAGTCGCCGCGGTCTATCTCGGCCGGGCAAAGGAGTGAGACCCATGGAATCCCTTCTCAACATGCAGGGCGTCGCCGCCCATTACGGCCAGAGCCAGGTGCTGTGGGACATCGATCTCGACGTGGAAAAGGGCGGCGCGCTGGCGCTGATCGGCCGCAACGGGGTCGGCAAGACGACGCTGCTGAAGACCATCATGGGCGTGCAGAAGGCCACCTCCGGCGCGATCCGGCTCGACGGCGAGGACGTCACCAGGCAGGCGTCGCATGACCGCTCCCGTGCCGGCATCGGCTACGTCCCGCAGGGCCGCCACGTCTTTCCGCACCTGACGGTGGAGGAGAACCTGATGACCGGGCTCTCGGCGCTGGCCGGGCGCGGCAAGGGGCTGATCGCGAAAGGCATCCCCGGCCACATCTTCGATCTCTTTCCCAAGCTCGACCAGATCCGGCACCGCAAGGCCGGGGTGCTGTCGGGCGGCGAGCAGCAGCAGCTGGCGATCGGCCGGGCGCTCGCGGGCCAGCCGAAGCTGCTGCTGCTCGACGAGCCGACCGAGGGCATCCAGCCCAACGTGGTCCAGCAGATCGAGGACGCGCTGCGCCGGGTGCGGACGGAACTCGGGGTGACCATCGTCATCGTCGAGCAGTACCTGGACTTCGCCTGGTCCTTCGCCGACGAGTATTGCGTGCTGATGCGCGGGCGCACCGTCCGCCGCGGACGCACCGCGGAGGAAAGCGCCGCCGAGGTCGCGCATCTGGTCAATGTCTGACCCTTGCCGGCCGGGCCGGGCTCAGCCCAGCTCGGCCAGCAGCTGCACCGCCATCGCCGCCGCGGTGGCCCGGTTCTCCGCCCCGAGCTTGGCGTAGATCTGCAGCAGGTGCTTCTTCACCGTGGCGGCGGAATTGCCCAGGATGTCGGCGATGTCCTGGTTCGACTTGCCCGCCGCCAGCCACAGCAGCACCTCCGCCTCGCGCGCGGTCAGGCCGAACCGGTCGCGCAGCACCGCCTCGCGCGCGCCGGGACGGCTCTCGGTCACCCGGTAGAGCGACTCCCCCGCGCGCACCGGCGCCAGGTACTGGAATTCCAGCTCGCGGTCGCCGAGTGTCAGCCGCGACCGGCTGTCCGGCACGCCCCGCATCGACAGCAGCCGCCCGGCCAGCGCCTCGCTCGGCACCAGCCGCCCGTCCTCGAAGAGATCGGCCAGGATCTCCTCCGCGCGCGGCGTCGACCACAGCAGCGCGCCGCCGTCGTCGAGCGCCAGGAGGCTGCGGCCCGCGGCATCCAGCGCCGCCCGGGCGCCCTGCGCCACCCGCGCATTGGCCAGGTGCACGCGGATGCGCGCGATCATCTCCTCCAGCACCACGGGCTTGGTCACGTAGTCCACCCCGCCCGCGGCAAGGCCCTTGACGACGTGCTCGGTCTCGGTCAGGCCGGTCATGAAGATCACCGGGATATGCTCGCGCCCCGGCATCTGCTTGATCGCCCGCGTGGTCTCGAACCCGTCGAGCCCCGGCATCTGCGCATCCATCAGGATGACATGCGGCTCCACCTTCGCCAGCAGGTCCAGCGCCGCTTGCCCGCGGATCGCCACCAGCGCGGTCATGCCCTCTCGCTCCAGCGTGTCGGTCAGCAGTTCCAGCGTCTCGGGCTGGTCGTCCACGATCAGGACGGTATCGCCGAGATCGGTCACGGCGTGTCCTCCAGCTCCGCCGCGATGGCGGCCAGGTCGAACCGCGCCGCCATGTCCCGCCAGCGCGCCAGATCCGCCGGATCGGAACCCTCGACCTCGAGCCGCTCGAGCGCATCGCGCACCCCGCGCCGGTGGCCGATCCCCGCCGCCTTGCGCAGGCTCTCCAGCGCCGGCCCCTCTGCCAGCGGGGCCGCCCGCGGCCGGGGCGCGGGCGCCGCTGCCGGTGCCGGCAGCTCCGCCGCGGCCTCGCCGCGCAGCCAGACCAGGCCCAGCAGGTCGCCGACCGCCTTCAGGAAGCTCCCGGCCTCGACCGGCTTGGCAAGGAAGGCATCATGCGCCGCCCCGGCCCCGCGCGGCGCCCGGACCTCGTCATCCTGGGCATTCGCCGACACCATCAGGATCCGCAGCCGGGGCCGGAGCGCGCGCAGCTGCGCTGCAAGTTCCCATCCCGACATGCCGGGCATCTCCACGTCGAGCACGGCCAGGTCCGGCTGGAACGACGGCGCGGCGCGCAGCGCCTCGCTGCCTGAACGCGCGGTCGAGATGGCGAAGCCCAGCGGTGCCAGCAGGCGGCGCGACAGGTCGAGATGCTCGGGCGTGTCGTCGACCAGCAGCACCCGCCGCCGCGCGCCCGCATAGCCGAAGATCGGAGCTTCCTCGCCCGGAGCGGGACCGGAGGCCTCGAACATCATCAGCCGCAGGGTGATCCGCGTGCCCGCGCCCTCGCGGCTGTCCACCGAGAGCGTGCCGCCCATGATCTCGGTCAGCAGCTTGGTGATGGTCAGCCCCAGCCCGGTGCCGGGGATCGCCTCCGCGGCGGCCGAGCTGCCCCGGTCGAAGGGCTGGAAGATCCGCTCCATGTCCGCCTCGGCAATGCCGATCCCGGTGTCGAAGACCTCGATTTCCAGCGTCGAGCCGCGATAGGCCGCCCGCATGCCGGCCTCGCCGGTCCCGGTGAACTTCACCGCATTGGCCAGCAGGTTGATCAGCACCTGGCGCAGCCGCTTGCGGTCGGCCATGACGTGGCGCGGCAGACGCCCGCGCCGGTCGTAGGAAAATCCGATGCCCTTGGCCTCCGCCTGCAGGCTGAACATGCCCGCCAGCTGCTCCAGCAGCTCGGGCAGCGCGATGCGGTCGCGCGACAGCACCAGCGTGCCGCTTTCCACGCGCGAGATGTCCTGCATCCCGTCGATCAGGTCGGTCAGATGCTCGGCGCTGCGGCGGATCACGGCCGTGGCGGTTTCCTGCGTCTCCGGCGCGCGCTCCATCAGCTGGGCATAGCCGAAGATCGAGTTCAGCGGCGAGCGCAGCTCGTGGCTGAGCCCGGCGAGGAAGCGCGACTTGGCGAAATTGGCCGCTTCCGCCGACTCGCGCGCCTTCTGCGCCGCCTCGTCGGATGCGCGGCGCAGCGCGTTCTCCTCGAACAGCGCCTCGGCCTGGCGCTCGAACTCGTCCTCGACGCTGCGGCGGCCCTCGGCATTGAGCACGAGGAACCAGGCGACTAGGCCCGACAGGATCAGCAGCACCGCGAAGACCGTCCACAGCGCGCGCGACACGGCGGCGAATTCCGGTCCGGGCAGCGAGGGGGCCAGCTGGTGCGCCACCGCGCCCAGCAGCCCGGCCACCACCAGCGCCAGCACCGCCGCCAGCCCGCCGACCTGCGCGATGCGCGACCGCGTCCTGCGCGCGAGCGAAGGCGGCAGCAGCCGGTCGGCCACCGCCGCGGCCTGCTGCGACACCCGCGCGCCCGGCTTGCAGCGGTCGCGGCAGCGGCCGTCGAGCGAACAGCACAGCGAGCAGATCGGCACCTGGTAGGCCGGGCATTGCGCCATGTCCTCGGGATCGAAGCGGTGCTCGCAGATGCCGCAGCGGCACAGCCCGTCCGGCTCAGCCGCCACCTGCGAGCGCCGCGCGATGTACCAGCGCCCGCCGGTCGCCCAGGCCAGGAGCGGCGCCGCGCAGAAGGCCGTGGCCAGCCCGACCGGCACGCAGAAGGCCTGCGCCATGTCCCCGGCCAGGCCGGACAGGCAGGCCACCGCCGCCAGGATAGACAGCCCCATCGCGCCGCATCCAACGGGGTTCACGTCGTAGAGATGGGCGCGCTTGAATTCCATCGTGCGCGGCGACAGGCCCAGCGGCTTGGCGACGGCCAGATCGCCCGCCACCGCGCCGAGCCAGCCGGCGGCGAGGATCGCGAAGAGGTCGAGGATGCTCTCCAGCGCGCGGAAGATGCCCAGCTCCATCAGGAAGAGCGCCAGCGCGACGTTGAAGACCAGCCAGACAACCCGGCCCGGATGGGCATGGGTCAGCCGCGAGAAGGTGTTCGACCAGGCGATGGAACCGGCATAGGCGTTGGTGACGTTGATCTTCACCTGGCAGATGCAGACGAAGAGCCCGGTCAGCGCCAGCGCGATCCCGGGGCTGCCGGTCAGCCCCTCGAAGGCCATCCGGAACATCTCGGCGGGCTGCGCCGCCAGTTCGGGGGCCGCGCCCTGCGACAGCGCCGCCCAGGCCAGCAGCGAGCCGAGCGCCAGCTTGGCCGCCGCCAGGAACACCCAGCCCGGCCCCGAGACCATCAGCCAGCCCCACCAGCCGCGGCTGCGCCGCGCGGGCATGAAGCGCAGGTAGTCGACCTGTTCGCCGATCTGCGGCAGCAGCGACATCAGCAGCGACAGGCCCGCCCCCACCATCAGCGGATCGAGCCCGCCCGGCCCTTCCCCTGCAAAGTCCAGCCAGCCCGGGATCTCCGCCGTGCCCGACAGCGCCAGCAGCACCAGCGGCGCCACCTGCAGCACCAGCCAGGCCGGCTGGGTCAGCAGCTGAAGCCGGGAAATCCGCCGGATCCCGAAGGCGGCGACCGGGATCACCACCAGCGCCGAGACCAGGTGCGCCAGCCAGAGCGGCAGGCCCAGCACCATTTCCAGCGCCACCGACATGATGCTGGCTTCGATCGCGAAGAGCACGAAGGTGAAGGTCGCATAGATCAGCGAGGTGACGGTGGAGCCGAGATAGCCGAAGCCCGCAGCGCGGGTCAGCAGGTCGATGTCCAGCCCCGCCCGTGCTGCATTTGCCACGACCGGCAGTCCGATGGCGAAGGCGATGGCCGTCAGCGCGGCAATCGCCGCCAGCGTGTTCGCCGTGCCATAGGACAGGGTCAGCGCGCCGCCGATCGCCTCGCAGGCCAGGAAGGCCATCGCGCCGAGCGCGGTCTGCGCCACGCGCCGCGCCGGCAGGCGCGATCCGCGCGCGGTGAAGCGCAGCGCGTAGTCCTCGCGCGTCTCGTCAGCCACATACTGGTTGTACCTGCGCCTTTCGAGCGCGATCTGCTGCGCCTGCGTCATCGGCCCCTTGCGCGCCACCCTTACCAACACCGCCGTCCATCATGGGAGTCCGGGGGCCATGTGCAAGCGTCTTGCGGCTCAGGCCGCGCGCTGGAACCGGTAGACCGAGGCGGGCGGCAGGTTGCCGAAGGTGCCGCCGATCCGGCGGCAGTCCAGGCCCAGCTCGGCCAGGATCTCCCGCGGCACCGGCGGGCGCGGCCCGTAGGTGAACTGGTAGAACTTGCCTTCCGGCCGCAGCACCTCGAAGGCGCCGCCGAGAATCCGCCGGCGCTGCGGCATCGGGATCGACAGCAGGGGCAGTCCGCTGACGACATAGCCGGGCCGGCGCCCGGCCCAGCCCGACAGCTCGCCCAGCCGCGCCGCATCCATCTGCAGGACATTGGCCGCGGGGAAATGCAGCCGCAGCGCCGGCACGAATTCCGGGCCGAATTCCAAGAGGGTCAGATCGCTCTCGGGCACGCCCCGCGCCACCAGCGCGCGGGTGAAGACGCCGGTGCCCGGGCCCAGCTCGATCACCGGACCGGCGCCGGGATCGATCTCCTTCGTCATGATGGCTGCAAGGCGGCGCCCGGACGGGGCGATCGCCGAGACCCGCATCGGATTGGCGATCCAGGACCGGAAGAAGCGTGCGAAATCCCCCTCCATGCCAGGTCTGGCATGCGGAAGCCCGCAGCTCGCCGGTGCCGGGGGCTTCCTTGTTCGCATCTGCATCGCTCACCTCTCCTTGCCTGGACTCGGAGCGTAGGCCCAACTTCGTGCCGCGGGCAAGCGTGCTTGCACCGCAGGGGTCCGACTGGCGCCTTCCGCAAGGACATATCCGGCACCGCCGGCCCGCTTTTTGTCCCACTTTTCCGTGACGTGGCCCGCGGGACCCGCCCGCGCGCCGCGGCAGGACTGGCCGCTTCCGCCACTGCGACGCCGGCCGGGAGCACATCGAAGCGGCGGAAACTTTGGAATTGTGGCGGATAACCGCCGCCCTTTCCGGCCTCTGGAATGTCCGGTAATCCCCCCCGGAGACCGGATGCAGCGGTTGACGCAGGTCAGGGACCTGGCGCCCATCTGCGGTAGAGTCTGCCCGGACGGGAGACGCGACATGGGGGAATCGGGCGGCAGCATCATCCGGACCGCGGGGCTGGGCAAGACCTACCGCAGCGGGGCGCTCGAGGTGCAGGCGCTCCGGGGGGTGGATTTCGCCGCCGCGCCGGGCGAGTTCGTCGTGATCCTCGGTCCCTCGGGGTCCGGCAAGTCGACCTTCCTCAACCTCCTCGGCGGGCTCGACACCGCCTCCGCGGGGAAGGCCTGGTTCCGGGAGCAGGAGCTGACCGGCCTCTCCGAACGCGGCCTGACGCTCTACCGGCGGAACCATGTCGGCTTCGTCTTCCAGTTCTACAACCTCGTGCCCAGCCTCACCGCGGTGGAAAACGTGGCGCTTGTCACCGAGATCGCCCGCGCGCCGATGCGTCCCGACGAGGCGCTGGACCTGGTCGGGCTCTCGGCGCGGCGGGACCATTTCCCTGCCCAGCTCTCGGGCGGCGAACAGCAGCGCGTCGCCATCGCCCGCGCCATCGCCAAGCGGCCCAGCCTGCTGTTCTGCGACGAGCCGACCGGCGCGCTCGACAGCGCAACCGGGGTGCGCGTGCTGGAGGCGCTGACCGAAGTCAACCGCGCCACCGGCGCGACCACCCTGGTCATCACCCACAATGCCGCCATCCGCGAGATCGCCGGGCGCACGCTGCGCTTTGCCGACGGGCAGATCGTGGAAGAGACCCTCAACCCGCGGCGCAAGGCGCCTTCGGAGGTGTCATGGTGATCGCGCCGCTCTCCCGCAAGGTGCTGCGCGACCTGTGGCGGCTGCGCGCGCAGGTTCTGGCCATCGCGCTGGTGCTGGCGGCGGGCGTCGCCACGGCGATCCTGGGAAGCGGCGCGCAGGACTCGCTGACCCAGACCCGCGACCGCTACTACGCCCAGAACCGCTTCGCCGATGTCTTCGCCGACCTGACCCGCGCGCCGCTGGCGCTGCTGCCCGAGGCGGAGGCGCTCGACGGCGTGCTCTCGGCCGAGGCCCGCATCGTCAAGACCGCCCGGCCCGAGCTGCCCGGAGCGGCGCCCGCCACGCTGATGATGGTGTCGCTGCCGGGAACCGGCGGGCTGAACCTGCTGCACCTGCGGCAGGGGCGGCTGCCCGACCCGCAATCGGACCGCGAGGTGGTGCTGTCCGAGGAGTTCGCCGCCGCCCACCGGCTGTCGCCCGGCGCGCCGCTGTCGCTGGTGATGAACGGCCGCCGGATGGAGGTGACGGTCACCGGCACGGCGATCTCGCCGGAGTTCATCTATGCGCTCGGGCCCGGCGAGATGATGCCCGACCCGGCGCGCTTCGGCATCGCCTGGATGCCGCGCGCGCCGCTGGCGGCGGCCTGGGATCTGGACGGCGCCTTCTCCAACCTGGTGCTGCGGCTGGCCCCCGGCGCCTCCGCGGAGCGGGTGATCGAGGCGCTCGACCCGCTGCTGGCCCGCTATGGCGGCACCGGCGCGATCGCCCGCAGGGACCAGACCTCGCATGCCTTTCTCGATGCCGAACTGACCCAACTCGGCGCGATGGCGCGGGTGCTGCCGCCGATCTTCCTCGCCGTCGCGGCAATGCTGGTGCACATCACCATGTCGCGGCTGGTGGCGCTGGAGCGCGAGCAGATCGGCCTGCTCAAGGCGATCGGCTACAGCCGCCGCGCCATCGCCTGGCACTACTTGGAATTCGTGCTGCTGATCGCCGTCCTCGGCATCGCCCTCGGCTTTGCCGCCGGGGCCTGGCTGGGCGCGGGCATGGCACGGCTCTATGCCGAGTTCTTCTCCTTCCCCTACCTGGTCTTCTCGCGCAGCCCCGCCATCTACGGGCTGGCCGCGCTGGTGGCGCTGGCCGCCGCCACCGGCGGCGCGCTGCAGGCGGCGCTCAAGGTCTCCGCGCTGCCCCCGGCGGTTGCCATGGCTCCCCCTGCCCCGCCCGCCTACCGCCGCAGCCTCGGCGCGCTGTCCGACCGGCTGGCGCTGCCACAGAGCCTGCGCATGGTCACGCGCCACCTGCTGCACTGGCCGCTCAGGACCGCCGCGGCGATCTTGGGCCTGGCCATGGCGGTGGCGATCCTGGTCGCCTCGCTCTGGACCTTCGGCTCGCTGGAGCAGCTGATCGCCGTCACTTTCCACCTGGGCGAGCGGCAGGATGTCCGCGTCGCCTTCGCCGCCGCCGAGCCGCCCGCCGCGCTGCAGGAAATCCGCCGCCTGCCCGGCGTCATGGCGGCCGAGCCCTGGCGCAGCATCGCCGCGCGGCTGGAGAACGGCCCGCATGCCAAGCGCGTCGCGGTGGAGGGCCGCCCGGCCGGGCCGCAGCTATCCCGCGTCCTGTCTCCGGACCTGGAGCCCATGGCGATGCCCGAGCGGGGGCTGATCCTCAGCGAGGCGCTGGCCGACGCTCTGGACCTGCGCCGCGGGGACCTCGTGACCGTCGCCTTTCTGGAGGGCCGCCGCAACGAGGCCACCCTGCCGGTCAGCGGCATCTCGGTCGGCTATGTCGGCCTCGGCGCCTCGATGGAGCTGGACGCGCTCAACCGCGCGGCGGGCGACGGCGACCGGATCTCGGGGGCGGCCCTGCTGGTCGACCCGGCCGCCATGGACGAATTCCTCGCAGCCGCCCGCGCCGCGCCCGGCACCGGCACGATCGCGGTCAAGAACCTCGTCCTCGCCCGGTTCCGCGCGACCCTGGCGGAGAACATCACCGTCATGGTCAGCGTCTATGTCGGCCTCGCCGCGATCATCGCCGCCGGGGTGGTCTACAATTTCGCCCGCATCGCGCTGTCCGAACAGGGGCGCGAACTGGCCAGCCTGCGGGTTCTGGGCTTCACCAATGCCGAGGTCTCGGCCATGCTCTTCGCCGAGCTCGGCCTCGTCACCCTCGCCGCCCAGCCGCTCGGCTGGCTGATCGGCCACGGCATGGCGGCGGCGATGGCCGCTTCCTTCGCCTCCGACCTCTACCGCGTGCCGTTCCTCGTCGGGCGCGACGTCTATGCCACCGCCAGCCTCGCGGTCTGCGCCGCCGCGATCCTCTCGGCTCTCGCCATCGCGGGCCGCATCCGCCGGCTCGACATCGTCGGCGTGCTGAAGACAAGGGAGTGACCCATGCGCCGCCTGCTCATACCCCTCCTGCTTGCCGCCGCCCTGGCCGGCCTGCTCGCCTGGGCGTTCCAGCCACGCCCGGTCATGGTGGAAACCGCCGCGGTCGCCCCGCGCAGCCTTTCGGTCGGCGTCGAGGAAGAGGGCCGCGCCCGCATCCGCGAGGTCTATACCGTCTCCGCCCCGATCGGCGGCAAGCTGCAGCGCATCTCGCTCCATGCCGGGGACGCCGTGACGGCGGACGAGACCGTCGTCGCCCGCATCGGCCCGGCGGCGCCCGAACTGCTGGACTGGCGCGCCCGCGCCGTGGCCGAAGCCGCCGCCGCCGCCGCGGAAGCCGCGGTCAATCTCGCCAGGGCCGCGCTGGTCCAGGCCGAGGCCGAGCGCGACCATGCCAGGACCGAGGCCGACCGCACCCAGCGGCTGTTCGACCGTGCCGCCGTATCGGCGCAGCTGCGCGACAACGCGCTGCTGGTGCAGCGCACGGCAGAAGCCGCGGTGGACAGCGCGCGCGCCAACCTTGCCGTGCAGGAGCGCAAGCTCGACAGCGCCAACGCGCTGCTGGCCGAGGGCATCGGAAATGCGACCGCCAGCTGCTGCGTCGAGATCGTCACCCCGGTCTCGGGCCGCATCCTGCGGGTCGTCACCGAGGACGAGCAGGTTGTCCAGCCGGGCATGCCGATCATGGAGATCGGCGATCCGGCGAACCTGGAGATCACCGCCGAGCTGCTGTCGCGCGACGCCGTCCGCGTCAGTCCCGGTGCGGCCGCCGCCATCACCGGCTGGGGCGGCCCGCCGCTGGCGGCGGCGGTCGAGCGGGTGGAGCCCGCCGCGGTCACCAAGGTCTCGGCGCTCGGCATCGAGGAGCAGCGCGTCGAGGTCATTCTCCGCCTCGCCGGCGATCCGGCCGGGCACGCTGCGCTCGGCCATGGCTACCGCGTCATGGTGCGGATCGAGACCTGGTCGGGCACGGACGTGCTCTCGGTCCCGGTCGGCGCGCTCTTCCGCAGCGGGCCGGACTGGGCGGTCTTCGCCGTGCAGGACGGCCGCGCCCGTCTGCGCCGCATTTCGATCGGCGAGCGCAACGACGCCTTCGCGCAGGTGACCGGCGGGCTTGCCGCCGGAGATGCCGTCATCCTGCGCCCGGCCGACAGCCTCGGCGACGGCATCCGCGTCGCCCCCCTGCCCTGACGCCGCTCAGCCACCGCAGCTCAGCGCCAGCTCGGGCCCGGGCCCGAAGGCTTCCGCCACGGCACTGCGCAGCAGCTCGCCGAAATGGGTCTCAATGTAGCGCAGCACGAAAGCGCTCTGGGCGGCGATTTCGATCCGGTCCGCAGTCGCGTCGCGCAGGCTCAGCCCGGCGAACCACGCGCCGTAGGCTTCCGGCGCCGCTGCCCTGAGCCGGGACTGGACCTGGCTCCAGGGATCGCCGGACTCTGGCTCCGGCGTGCCGCGCATCTGGCGGAAATCCACCCGCAGGACCTGCGGGCCCTCCTGCTTCACCGCGGCTGCCTGTCGGGCGCCGATCCGCTCGGCGAAGTCCGGTCCGACCCGGTCCCAATAGGGGGCCGAGACCGCGGCCACGGCTTCGGGGACCAACCGGTAGCTTGCCACCCTGCCCCGCACGCCCGGCCGCAATGTCTCGATCAGCCCGATCGCGGCAAGCCGCTTCAGCTCGCGCTTGACCGTCCGGTCGGTCACGCCCCAGAGCCGCGCAAGGTCGCGCTGTCCGATGGAGACCTCGTCGCGCTGCCAGTTGTACCGGGCGGTGACCATCGCGATCAGCCGCATCGCAGTGGCCTGTTCACCCTGCGATCCGTTCAGTCCCCATAGCGTCAAGGCCGTGAGGATGTCATACTTCCAGACACCGGCCCCGGGGCCAGTGATGCGTGCGCGGTCCATGAACGCGATCTGCCTTGTGCCTCAATGCGGGATCCCTCTTTTCGGGGACCCTCGATTCCTGATTGCCCAAAGTGAAGCACGAAGTCGCGCAATATGTCAACGAGGTGCGATTTACGGGATTTATTCCCCCGGATCCGAAAAATGAGGATTGGAGAGTCCTATAGGTAAAGCAGGACTCCCAAAGTGTCACCAAATAAAGGTCCTCCTGTCACCCTTTTTCCGGAAGTGCCGGGAAAGCTGTCCCCTTTTCGACTCGGCCATTTTCCTTCGACCGGCTTTTTCCCGCGGCTGCCGGCAATAACGCGCGCAGATTTGGGGTTTTGCAGATTCCCGGTTTCGCGTTATTCAGGGGGCAATCGGAAAAAACACGAGCAGCGCAAAAATGAGAGACCATACCGACCTCCAGACAATGAACGAGCGCAGCCTCGCACAGCAGACCGCCGTGCGCCGCGCGACTTTCTCGCCCGCCGAAACGAAGGAGCTGCGCCGCTTCTCCATCTGGGAGATCAGCCAGTTCATGTTCGACGTCGCCGCCGACACGCTGCGCAAGAAGCTGGCCGAGGACCCCTCCCTGCCCCAGGGCGAGACCGAGGAAGACGGCCGCCAGCGCTGGTTCACGCTGGAGGAGATCAACGAGCTGCGCCGCCGCGTGCGCCTGCGCGGCAAGTCGCTCCTGCCCCGCCGGCCCAAGGGCCGCGCCACGCGCATCGCCGTGTCGAACTTCAAGGGCGGCGTCGGCAAGACCGTGGTCGCGCAGCACCTCGCGAATGCCGCTGCGCTCGACGGCTACCGGGTGCTCTGCGTGGATTTCGACCCGCAGGCGACGCTGACCCATTCCATGGGGCTGGTCGAGGTGAAGGAGTGGAACACGGTCTGGGGCATCATGTGCCGCGACCTGTGCCGCGAGGCCGACCGCATTGCCGCCAGCTATGACGACCCGGACGACTGCCCCTACCCCGCCTCGGACGAGCTGCCCGAGGACGTGCAGTCGATCGGCGCGCAGCGCTTCCAGGACTTCATCCAGCGGACCTGCTGGCCGACCATCGACATCATCCCCTCCTGCGCCAACGCCGCCTTCGTCGAGTTCGCCTCCGCGCAGTACCGGTCGATGCACAAGGCCTGGAGCTTCTTCGGCTGCATGGACCGCTACCTGTCCGAGCTGCCTGACGACCAGTACGACCTGATCATCTTCGACTGCCCGCCGGCCATCGGCTACCAGTCGCTGAACGCGGCCTTCGCTGCCGACATCCTCTATATCCCGTCCGGTCCGGGCTACTGGGAATACGACTCCACCACCTCCTTCCTCGGCCAGCTCGGCGATGCGATGCAGGACATTGCCGACGGCTTCGACTCGCTGGCCGAAGATGCCGGCCTGTCGCTGCCCAAGCAGTTCCGCGACATCAAGCTGCTGATGACCCGGTTCGAAGTCTCGAACCCGCTGCATGCCGCGATGCAGGGCGCGTTCCGCAATGTCTTCGGCGCGGATGTCTGCCACCATCCGATCGAGATGACCCGTGCGGTCGAGCAGTCGGGCCGGTTCCAGATGTCGGTCTACGAGCAGGACTACCGCCAGATGACCCGCGAGACCTGGAAGCGCGCGCGCCAGAGCTTCGATGCGGCCTACCAGGAATTCAAGGCGACGGTGCTGGCCTCCTGGCCGGAGGGTGCGCGCGAGAAGGAACTGATCGATGGCTGACCGCAACAAGTTCGGCTTCGACGCGCTCGATACCGGGCTGCCCTCCAAGCGCCGCGAACGCTCCGTCGGGCCGATGGGCGCCGCCGTACGGGAGGCGGCGCAGAGCCTGCAGGAAACCACCGAGGCCAAGGTGGAGATGCGCCGCAAGAACGCCGAGGATGCCAAGGCCTTCCGCGAGGCCGAGGCGTCCGGACTGGTGCTGCGCCGCCTGTCGATCGGCGACGTGCGCACTGACGACCTGCCGCGCGACCGGCTGGAACTGGAGGCCGTGGCCTCCTCCGACGAGATGGAGGAACTCAAGGCCTCGATCCGGGCCCGCGGCCAGCGCGAGCCGATCGAGGTCTTCCTCGATGCCAAGGGCCGCTATCAGCTGAAGAAGGGCTGGCGCCGCCTGACGGCGCTGAAGCAGCTCTATCTCGAGACCGACGACCGTGCCTTCTCCGAGGTGGTGGCGCGGATCGACAATGCCGAGAGCGAGGACCGCGTCGCGCGCTATGTCGACATGGTCGAGGAGAACGTCGTCCGCGAAGACCTGACCTTCGCCGAGATGGCGCAGGTCGCGCTGGCCGCCGCCGCGGATCCGGACGTGCCCGAGACCGATCCCGAGGCGCTGGTCGCGCGGCTCTACGGTTCGCTCCACAAGATGAAGCGCAGCTACATCCGCAGCTTCGTCTTCCTGCTGGACGACCTCGGGTCGGCGCTGCAATGGCCGCGCGCGGTGACGCGCAATGTCGGCGTCGAAGTGGCCCGCGCGATGAAGGCCCAGCCCGACCGCGTGGCGGGACTACGCCGCGCTCTGGCCGCGGTCGGCACGGCCGAGGACCAGGCGCAGGTTCTGTCGGATTTCATCGCTGACCGCCGCAAGGTCGACGCGCCCCGGCCGAAGCGGGAGCGCCGCGAGAAGTACGAGTTCCATGTCGGCACCACCAAGGTGACGGCCCGCAAGGGCGAGTGCCGGATCGTCTCGGGCGACGATTTCGCCGACATCCCGAAGGAGCGCCTGATGCGTGCGATCCGGGCTTTCGAGGCTGCGCTGCACGAGGAAGACGGTAACCCGCGGGTTACCCAGCTGTGAGTTTCCGGGCGCGGCCGCCGGGGCCGCGCCCGTCCGTCCGCCGGGGTTTCTTCCCGCGGACGCCGCGGCCGGAGCGCATCCGGACCTCCCCATGGACAAATCAGCAGGCAGGACGGCGCGCGCGGGTCTCGTCAGGTCCGCCGGATGCTGCAGGCCGGTTGCCGGACGTGGACGGGCGGGCAGGTGATCCGCTTCCCTGGCCGGGGAACCGGCGGGTTGTCTCGGACGGCTGAGATCGTGGAGCGCTGGCTTCCGGCAGGGCAGCTCCAGTGTTCCTGCATCCCGGGAGAGTCTGCGCGGGACAATGCCGTGCGCGGCCTGAAGCCGTGGCGAAGCAGTCCCGCGCCGTTGGGGCGGGCTGGAAGGTCTCGACTTGCGGCGGCGGCGAGCGGTGATCGGGGCAGAAGCTTGCGGGTAGCCTGTCCTGAGGCAGGGCTCCGGGCTGGCCGCCACATGGATGGGGGCGGAGCTTGCGGAGCGCGGTAACCCGCGGGTTACCCGGTGCGGAACTTGCTGCGGAAAGCCGCCGGGCCCGAGGAATGCAAGCTGCCGAAGGATGGGTCCGGCCGGGATCCGTTGCTGGAACGAGCCGTAGCCCGGCGCGCAGTCCGCGCCGGGACGGGCGGGCAAGGCTGGTCAGAGACCGGCCGCCTTGGTCAGGTTCACCCGGAAGCGGTCGCGCTTGCGCTGGTAGCGGCGGGTCATCTCCAGGCTGGCATGCCCGAGCTGGCGCTGGATGTCGCGGTCGGCGGCATCGGCATGGCTGGCCAGTCCGGCGCGCAGGGAATGGCCGGAGAAGAGCGCCGCGCGCTCGGCCTCGCCCAGCTCGGGCCGGAGCCCGGCTGCCAGCGCGGCGGACTTCACCAGCCGCGCGACATGGCGGTCGTTCAGGCGCCCGTCCATTGCCCGGCGGCCATCGCGCGACACCCGGCGGAACAGCGGGCCGTGGCTGATCCGCGCGAGCTCCAGCCAGCGCTCCAGCGCCGCCACCGGACAGCTGCGCTCGGTCGAGCCGCGGCCGACCTCCACCTCGCGCCAGCCGGTCTTGCCGCGCAGGATCAGCAGGGCGCCCTGTTCCTCGGTCTCCACCCAGCCGGCGCCGTCCCCGGTATCCTCGCGGTTGAGGTCGAGCCCGGTCAGCTCGGAGCGGCGCAGCGCCCCGGCGAAGCCCAGCAGCAGCATGGCCCGGTCGCGGAAGCCGCGGAGGTCGCGGGGCAGGGTGGCGGCCATCGCCAGCAGCTCCTCGGCCGATAGCGGCGCCTTCTGCACCGGCGGACGGGCGTGGCGGCGGCGGATGCCCTTCATCACCGTGACGATGTGGCGGTCGCCCCGGTCGAGCACCATGCCGCGCTGCCGGTAGCCCCACGAGATGCCGGCCAGGCGCCGCTCCAGGCTGGAGACCGTGAGGGTCCCGGCGCGCTCGGTCAGGTAGAGACCGACCAGCTCGGGCGACGGCGGCAGGGCAGGGGCGCCGCGCAGGCGGCACCAGCGGGAGAAATCCGCCCAGTCCTGGGCATAGGCGCGCAGCGTGTTCTCCGAAGCGGCGGCGCGGGCATAGTCCTGCGCCGCCTCGGCCAGCTGTTCCAGCGCCTTCGTGGGCGCGGCGAGGGGCGGCGTCCGCTCGTCTTCCTGCATTGGGCTGTCCGTCTCCCCGGCAAACATGGTTTGCGCCACATTACCGGACGTGTCTCGCCGAGGCAAGTGACGGCGGTTAACTTAAATTGGATACGGAAAACCGCCGTTGGCGCGCCCGGGTCAGAGCTGCCCGCCGATCGGCAGGACACCGTAGATGCGGCTCTTGAAGCTGCGCCAGCCGGATTCGGCGGGCTCGTCGCGATGGACCAGGACCTTGCCGTCCTTGTGCTCCAGCCATTCGATGTCGCCGTCGGTTCCCAGGCGGAGCTGGTAGGCGTTCTCGCGGATGCCCGCCTGGAACTGCGCCACCGCGGCGGAGGCCAGCTTGGGGGACTCGATCAGGACGCCCATCTCGGTATTGATCGCCACCGAGCGCGGGTCCCAGTTGAACGAGCCGACGAAGAGCCAGTGGCGGTCGACGGCGAAGGCCTTGGTGTGCAGCGACGAGAGCGACTGGCCGAGCCCGAGCCGCGCGCGGTCGGGACGGGAGCCGTCGGAGCGCAGCTCCCACAGGGTCACGCCGGCCTCGAGCAGCGGTTTGCGGTCGCGCGCGTAATGGCTGTAGACCGGCAGCACGTCGGTGGAGTCCATCGAGTTCGTCAGCACCGTGACGGCGACGCCGCGCTCCGCGAGCCCGGTCAGCAGCGCGGTTCCCATGTCGCGCGGGACGAAATAGGCCGAGGCGACGTAGAGGCTGTCCCTGGCGCCGCGGATGTAGGGAAGGATGCGCGCCGCGACGATGTCCTCCTGGCGCGCCTCGCCCGCGGTCTTCTCCACCGGGTCGGAGATCACCTCGACCGGAACCCAGTCGAGATCGAGCCGTCCCTCCAGCAGGCTTTCGCGCACCGCATGCTTGAGCGCGCTGCCGTAGTCGGTGCCGCCAGCCGCGCCGGCCAGCTGCGCCAGCTTGGTCCGCGCTTCGTCCAGCGTCATCGCATCCGCCTTCTTCGCGGCGACGGCGGCGGCCGGGATGGCGTGCTCGCTGTTCCAGTAGCTGTCGAAGACCTCGGAAACCTCGCGCGCGACCGGGCCCGCGCCCAGCAGGTCGAGGTCGTTGTAGTTGCTCTGGCTGCGGGCGGCGAAATACTCGTCGCCGATATTGCGGCCGCCGACCAGCGTGGCGGCGTTGTCGACGGTCATCGACTTGTTGTGCATCCTGCGGTTGATCCGGTCGAATTCCAGGGCCGACGCGATCGCCTTGGCGGGGCCGCGGCTGAACGGGTTCCACAGCCGGATCTCGAAATTCGGGTGATTGCCGAGCGCGGCCATCATCGCGTCGTAGCTGGCTGTGTCCATGTCGTCGAGCAGCAGCCGCACCCGCACGCCGCGGTCGGCCGCCTGCAGCAGGTGCCAGGCGAAGAGATGCCCCGAGGCATCGTCGTGCAGCAGGTAGTACTGCGCGTCGATGGAGCGTTCCGCCCGGTCGGCCAGGATCAGCCGCAGCGCCAGCGACTCCGGCCCGTCGGACACCAGCCGGATGCCCGAGCGCCCGTCGCCGGGATCGCCCAGCTTCTGCGCCTGGCGGGCGAGGAAGGTGGTGCTGACATAGGGCAGGGCGTGGGTTTCGGTCCTGGGATAGTCCTCCGGCCAGGAGGCGCAGGCCGCCAGAAGCATCGCCGCCGCCAATGCAGCGCCCAGTCCGCGCTTGCACCTTCCTCCTGCCAGTCCGTCCGCCAAGCTCATGCCGTCCTCCGCCGTTTTCCGGGAATCGTAGCCGCGCGGCAGCCGCGGAACAAGCGGCTTGGCAAGCCGGGCAGGCCGCGCCGGGACGGCGGCGGCTGTTGGGCGGGACGGGTATTCCCGACCTGCCGGGGCCCGCGTTTCAGCACCGAAACCGGTCTGCCACAATCGAAACACGTCCGGACCGCCGGCGACACAGGGCGGAAAACCGCGGCGGCCAGAACTCCTGCCATCGAAGGCACATGGGGCGCCGGACGCCCCGCAGAGAGAAGACAGGAGACCCCAATGAAGATGATCACCGCAACCCCCGAGAGCACCCAGATGCTGGCAGGCGCCTACCCGACCGTGGTGGCGGGCACAGAAGGCGACGATTTCCTGATGATCACCAGCCCCACGCCGACCTTCGTCTTCGGCTATGGAGGCAACGACACGATCAGCTTCTACGGCGACGCCGATCACGTCGCCTATGGCGGCGACGGAAACGACGTGATCAACATCAACGGCCGCGGCAGGGTGACGGCCTTCGGCGGCACCGGCGACGACCGCTTCAACGTCAGCTCCAAGCAGGACCACCATATCGAGGGCGGCGAGGGCTATGACATCGGCGATTTCGCCGGGCTGGCCGGGGAGGCGGACGGAGACCGCGGCTTCCAGTTCGACCTGATGGACGGCAAGGTGACCGACTGGGCGCCGAGCTCGGTCGACCCGTTCGAGATCGCCTTCACGGGTCTCGAGGAAATCCATGGCAGCTACTGGGACGACTATGTCACCGGCTCGCACGAGGCAGACATCTTCTACGGCACCGGCGGCTTCGACACCTTCTGGGGCCATGGCGGCGACGACATCTTCCATGCCGGCGACGGCGGCTCGTTCGCCTGCGGCGTCGAGGATGACGACCAGCTGATCGGCGCCCGCGGCGTGGACACCTTCTGGGGCGGCAACGGCAATGACACGCTCGACGGCGGCGACGGCGACGACGTGCTGCATGGCGAGGCGGGCGACGACCTGATCTACGGCGGCGCGGGCGAGGACGTGATCTATGCCGGGACCGGCAGCGACCGGGTCTATGCCGGCGACGACTGGGACACGGTCTATGGCACGGCCAGCATCTACGACCGCGACGTCAGCCCCGACTACTACAACGGCGGCGAAGGGCGCGACGTGCTGAGCTACGAGAACAGCAGCATCGCGGTCTATGTCAGCTCGCATTACTGCCGGGCCGGGGCCTGGGTCGACGGCGAGCAGATGGGCGTGGACGAGTTCTCGGGGTTCGAGACCTTCGTCGGCAGCCGCTTCGACGACTTCATGCGCACCAGCAACGGCGGCTTCGGCGGCTACCGCGAATTCATCTACGGCGGCGACGGCGACGACATCGTCTATGCAAGCCGCGGCGCCGACATCTACCATGGCGACGCGGGCTTCGACACCGTGGACTTCAGCGGCATGTACAATTCCGTGCTGATCGATTTCGGCAATGCCGGCCCCTACAACCACGATGCGAGGATCGGCGACGACATCTACAAGCTGGTCGATTTCGAGAGCTACATCGGCAGCCGCGCCGGCGACACCTTCGTCGGCAATGACACCGACAGCTGGTTCGAGGGCGGCTTCGGCGACGACGTGGCGACCGGGGCAGGGGGCGAGGATGTCTTCGTCTTCCGCGACCGCGGCGGCAGCTTCGGCTTCGACACGGTGACGGACTTCACCCATGGCGAGGATTTCGTCATGCTCGACGGGCTGCATGCCTGGGACGGCAGCGAGATCGGCCACTGGACCGACCTGGACACCAACGGCAACGGCGCGCTGGACCATGGCGACGCGTCGATCTGGTTCACCTATGACAGCGCGCTTCTGCTGTTCGACGAGGGCACAGTGGAGCTGGAGAATGTCAGCGCGCTCTATGCCTCGGACTTCATGTTCGCCTGAAGCAACGCCTGGGACGCCGCGTCCCCGGACGTCCCCCGCCCCCGCAGGCCGCCGCCTGCGGGGGCTTTCCCGCCTCCGGCCGCGGGGCCGCGGTGCCGAAACAATCGAAACACTGCGGGACAACGGGCCGAAACCTCGGGACGGCAATCTGGTTCCATCGAAGCAACGGCAGCAGCCACACCCCGGAAGGAACCCGACATGAAAGCCCCGCAGCCCCGCAACCGCCCCGCCCCCAGCCATCCCGGCCGCCGCGCCCCGGAGACCTGGCGCTTCACCGACTGGGCGTCGATTTGACATGCGCGCGCCGCCCATCTGCCTGATCCCGCGGCGCCGGGACAGGCCAAGGCCGGGGCCGGGTCCGCTAACTGCGGGACCCGGCCTTTCCGCGCCTGCTGCGCCGTTGACTGTGCCCCGCTGCCTTGTATGGATCGGGGCTGGGCCGCCCCGCCGAGAGGGCGGCGGGCAGGGGGATGACGGTGAGCGCAGTGCTGGAGCAGTTTCTGCAGGGGCTCGACGCGGAGATCCGCGCGGCCGGCGACTGGGGCGAGGTCGCCGCCTACATCCCCGAACTGGCCCGGGTCGATCCCGCGCAATTCGGCATTGCCATCGCGCTGCCAGGCGGCGGGATGGTCGCCGCGGGACAGTCGGGGCAGCGGTTTTCGATACAGTCGGTCTCGAAGGTGTTCTCGCTGGCCTGCGTGCTCGGCCGCATCGGCGAGCAGATCTGGACCCGGGTCGGGCGCGAACCCTCGGGGCGGCGCTTCGACTCGATCCTGTCGCTGGAGGACGAGAGGGGCCGGCCGCGCAATCCCTTCATCAACGCGGGCGCGCTGGTCACGACCGACGAGCTGCTGGCCGGGCGGGTGCCGAAGGAGGCGCTGGCCGAGATCCTCGGCTTCCTGCGGGCGGCGGCCGAGGATGGCGACATCCATATCGACAAGGCGGTGGCGGGCTCCGAGGCCGAGACCGGCTACCGCAACGTGGCGCTGGCGAACTACCTCAAATCCTTCGGCAACCTGCGCAACCCGCCCGAGATCACCTTGGGCACCTATTTCCATCAATGCGCGATCGAGATGAGCTGCGTGCAGCTCGCGCGGGCAGGCCGGGTGATCGCCGGGCTGGCGGGGGCGCCGGCCATGCTCTCGCCGGTCAAGGCGCGCCGGATCAGCGCGCTGATGATGATGTGCGGGCATTACGACGGCTCGGGCGATTTCGCCTTCCGGGTCGGGCTGCCGGGCAAGTCGGGCGTCGGCGGCGGCATCCTGCTGGTGGCGCCGGGCCGCGCCTCGGTGGCGATCTGGTCGCCGGGGCTGAACGGCTACGGCAATTCGCAGATGGGCACCTACGCCGCCGAGCGGCTGGCGCGCGAGACCGGCTGGTCGGTCTTCGGCTAGTCCGGGAACGGCTCGGGCGGCCGGGCGCGGGCGGACGGACGGCGGGAACCTCCGCGCTGTCGGCAGCCGCCCTTGCATACCGCGCCGCCAGCCGCGAAACCGCGGCAGATGGCTGGGCCAGGACGGGAGAAGGGCATGCTGCGGATCAACATCATCGGCGCGGGCAAGGTCGGGCGCAGCTTCATGCGGCTGGCCGCGGCGGCCCCGGGCATCGAACTCGGCTGCGTGCTGGCGCGCGACCCGCAGCATGCGGCAGAGGCCGTGGCGGCCGTCGGCGCGGGGCGGGCCGCCGCCGGGATGGCGCAGATGCGTCCGGCAGATCTCTGGGTGCTGTCGGTTCCCGACGACCGGATCGCCGGCCTGGCAGGAGCATTGGCGGAGGCGCGCGGCGCGCAGGCCGGGGAGGGCCCGGCGGCGCTCCATTGCAGCGGCTTCCTGTCCTCGGAGGTGCTGGCGCCGCTGCGGGCGCGGGGCTGGAGCGCGGCAAGCTGCCATCCGGTGCTGAGCTTCGCCGATCCCGCGCTGGCCGCCGCGCAGTTTCCCGGCACCTGCTGCGCGATCGAGGGTGATGCCGCGGCTTCCGTTCTGGCAGAGGCGATGGTTGCGGCATTCGGCGGCGTCCCGTTCGCGGTCGATCCGGCGGGCAAGGCGCTCTACCACGCGGCGGCGGTTTTCTCGAACAACTTCGCCACCGTGCTGCAGGCGATGGCGCAGGAGGCCTGGGCGGCGGCCGGGGTGCCGCCGGAGATCGCCGTCTGTCTCGGGCGGACGCTGCTGGACGGCACGGCGGCGAGCGTGGCCCGTCTGGGTCCGGCTGCGGCGCTGACCGGTCCCGCCGCCCGCGGCGATGCCGAGGTGCTGCGCCTGCAGGCGGCGGCGGTTGCGCAATGGCATCCCGAGGCGGCGGAACTCTATGCCGGGCTGAGCCGGCTGGCGGGGCGGCTGAAGGCCAGCGGCACGACCCTTCCCGGACCGGGCGGCACGCCGCCGGATGCCGCGCCCGGCGCCTGAGGCGGACTCGGGCTGCGCGGGCCGCCGCCGGGCCGGCTTTGCGGCATGACGCTTTCCGTGCCGGTGTCCGCGAGAAGATCGGCTGGCCGCCATCGCCGCCGTTCGGGCGAACGGCAGGGCAACGGCGCCGTCCGGCGTTTCTGTCCCGTCAGTTCGCCCGCTCAACCTCCGGCCGGGCACTCTGCCTAAGATGCCGTGCAGCATGGCGGCATGACCCAGCGGAGATCTCCGGCGCGTCTTGGAGGTCCGGCCCGCTGCGCAGCCAGAAGTGACGCGCCGAAATGAGTCCGTGCTCGGCCGGATGGGGCAGGATGCGGCGTGCCGAGCCATGGGTTCAGAGCCCGGCCCCTTGCTGCGCTGGCAAGGGACGCCTTGGCCACGGCGCCGCTTGGACCGGATTTGTTCAAGGCCGCTAGCGGTCCCGTGCACGAGGCCCCGGCCTGCACGGCCGGGCGCAACCTGGAAGACGGGCCCGAAGCCATCGGCATGGGTGACGGATCGCTGCGCGAAAGCTGGCCCTGAGCGGATCGGGGGGCAAAGGGCGGACCGCCGCTGCGGGTGTCTGGCGCAGACGGGGCGGCCGGCGGGTCCGGCAGGAACATTCGGAAGCGGGCAATTCCTGCCGATGCGCGTGCGTCTCGGAGCCCCGGAGGGGAGAGGAGGATGTGCCCGCGAACGTGGTCTGCCCGGCCGCTCCGGCGAAGGCTGGCAGCCGTCCTCCAACAGCTCCGCGAGCGATCCGGGAAAAGCCTGCAGGATCGGACGGAATGCAGGAGGGCGGGGCCAGCCGTGGTTCGTGTTCCGCCTGGCGGTGCCGCTCGCGAAGGGCCTCGCGCTGGCCGGCGTGCGGAGCTGGTCAGCAACTCTTCGCTGAAGGCAGGCTGACGGCGAAACCACCGCAGATCGGTGCGAGCGTTTCCGGCGTCATGCGCCCGGCGGACTGGACGGAGCGTTCGACGGTCTGCTCCATCAGGAACTCGCCGACGAGACGCCGGATCGGGTTCGTGCTGTGCAGTCTTCTCCGCTGTTGCTGGGGAGTTCGCGCCGGTCCGCGAAGCGGCAAACCGTCCGGGGGACGGTTCGAGGCAAGAACGGGCGGAGCCCCACGCAGGTCGGCACGTCCGCCTCTGCCGTGTCCATGAGCGCAGCAAGCGTCGGCAGCTTGGGGCGCATCTGGTCGGCGGCGAGGCGTAATCTGGCCTCCGCCGCCGCATGATCAGGCTGGGCGAAGGCGGTTGCGATGAAGGCGGAAACTGCCTGGCGACTGTTCTGCGCGGCATGGGCGAGGGCATTGCGCTGGAGTTGCATCCGGAAGCACTGCCAAGTCGTGGACAGGATGCGGGCGGCGGCGGCCTCTATGCCCTCGTGCGCGTCCGGGATCACCAGATCCGCACCGCCAAAGCCGCGGCGGTCGACGGGCGCGGCAGGCGCAGGCCGCCCCTGCGACGTCCCGGGCGGCCCGAAGCGGCCGCTGGCCTGCTAGCCTCGGCGGGATGCGCGGCAAGGGAGCTTTCGGATGCGGCACCTCTACACTTTCGTCCTTATCGAGGCGGTGGCCCGCGCGGGCTCGATGCGCAAGGCGGCGGAGGACATGAACATCACTGCCTCGGCACTGAACCGGCGGATCCGCGGCTTCGAGGAGGAATTCGGCTCGCCGCTGTTCGAACGGCTGCCGAACGGCGTCCGGCTGAACCCGGCGGGCGAGCTGCTGCTCGACTATTTCCGCACTTCGCGCTCGGACATGCAGCGGCTGCAGAGCCAGGTGGCCGACCTCGCCGGCGAGCGCCGCGGCCATGTGACGATTGCCTGCAGCCAGGCTCTGCTGCCCTATTTCCTGCCCGCGCAGATCGCCCGCTACCGCAAGGAGCATCCCGGCGTCACCTTCACCGTCAAGATCCGCGACCGCGCCCGGGCGGAGGCCGAGCTGGCGAGTTTCCAGAGCGATATCGCGCTGGTGGTGGAGCCGGTCTACATGGTCGAGTTCGAGGTGCTGCAGGCAATCCCGCAGCCGGTCATGGCGATCCTGCCCGCCGGGCATCCGCTGGCAGCCAAGCCCGAGCTGCGGCTGCGCGACTGCCTCGACAACCCGCATATCGCGCCCTCGGCGCAATACGGCGTGCGCCACCTGCTGGATCTCGCCGCGCGGCGCATGGGCCGGAAGGTGGCCCCGGTGATCGAGACCGAAAGCTTCGAGCTGATCCGGCACTATGTGGCGCATGAGGGCGTGATCGGCTTCCAGGTGCCGGTGGGGCTGCAGCCCGACGCGGATGGCGCGCTGTGCTTCCGGCCGCTGGCTGAGCGCGACGTCGCGGTCGCCACGCTGATCCTCGGCCATCTGCGGGGCCGCACGCTGCCGGTCGCGGCGGCGCGATTTGCCATGCAGCTGGGCGCGGCGATGGAGGCGCTGCACGCGGGTCGGGGCTGATCCGGCATGCGTTGCCGGATTTGCACCGCATCGGCGAAATCATAGCAGTTCTTTCAACGCCCGCTCTCCTGCAGGCTCGGGGCACGACAGAACGACCCCCCAACAGGAAAGGTTGAAAGAATGCAGACAGAGACTGCACAGCCGACGGCCCGGCATGCGCCCGGCGACGACGTGATCTACCGGCTGGAGGACCGGCCGGCGCCGGTTCCGGCCCTGCTGGCCGCGACCCAGCACCTGCTGGCCGCTTTCGTCAACATCATCGCCCCGGCCATCGTCATCGGCGCGGCGCTTGGGCTGGGACCCTACATCCCCTACCTGATCGCGACGTCGCTCTTCGTGTCGGGCATCGCCACCTGGATCCAGTCGCAGAAGATCGGGCCGGTCGGCTCGGGACTGCTCAGCCTGCAGGGCACCAGCTTTGCCTTCGTCGCGGCGCTGATCACCTCCGGCAAGATCGCCCAGGAAGGCGGCGCCACCCCGGAGGAGGTGCTGGCGACGATCTTCGGCGTCTGCGCCGTGGCGTCCTTCATCGAGATCGGCATCTCCTTCGCGCTGCCGTGGCTGAAGAAGACCATCACGCCGGTCGTGTCGGGCAGCGTCGTGGTGCTGATCGGCATGAGCCTGATCCTCGTGTCGCTGCGCGACATCGGCGGCGGCGCGGGCGCCGACAATTTCGGCAACGGCACCAATGTCGGCATGGCCGCCTTCGTGATCGCGGTGATCCTGGCCTGCCAGTTCGCCTCGAACCCGATGATCCGGGTCAGCTCGATCGTGATCGGCCTGGTGACCGGCACGATCCTGGCGCTGGCCACCGGCAATGTCTCGGCCCCGGATTTCAGCGCGGTGCCGCTGGTCTCTGTTCCGGTGCCGTTCCGCTTCGGCATCAGCTTCGACTGGGTGTCCTTCATCCCGGTGGCCTTCATGTTCATCATCACCTCGCTGGAGACGATGGGCGACATCACCGGCACGTCGCGGGTCTCGGGCGAGCCGACCGAGGGAAAGGTCTTCGAGGAGCGCGTCCGCGGCGGCGTGCTGGCCGATGGCGTCAACTCGCTGCTGGCGGCGGCCTTCGCCACCTTCCCCAACACCACCTTCAGCCAGAATACCGGCGTGGTGCAGCTGACCGGCGTCGCCAGCCGCCATGTGGGGCGCTACATCGCCGTGATCCTGGTGATCCTCGGGCTGTTCCCGGTGCTGGGCGCCGTGCTCCAGCAGATCCCGCGGCCGGTGCTCGGCGGGTCCACCTTCGTGATGTTCAGCCTGATCGTGGTCTCGGGCATCCGCATCATCGGCAGCCACCCGCTGACCAAGAAGGACACGATCACCGTGGCGCTGTCGGTCGGCGTCGGGCTCGGGGTGCAGCTGCTGCCCGAGGTGCTGAGCTTCCTGCCGCCGCTGTGGAAGCAGATCTTCAGCTCCGGCATCACCACCGGCGGCCTGACCGCGATCCTCTGCGGGCTGCTGCTGCCCGAGATCGGCACCGCGGCGCGGAGCCGCAGCGAGCAGCTGGCACTGGAAGACGCCTGAGGCGTCCGGCCCTTGCCGAATGAGACGCCCCCGCCGGTCAGGTCCGACCGGCGGGGGCAGCCATTTGCGCGTCCCGGTGGGCGCGGGCTGTCAGGCGGGCAGGGGCGCCGCCAGGGTCTCCAGCCACCCGCAGAGGTCGCCGCCCATGCCGTCCGAGATCCAGTGGCCGAGCCCCTCGTGCAGGCGCAGCTCCGCGCCGGGGATGCGGGCCGCGGCGAGGCGGCCGCATTCCGCGGGCAGGCAGGGATCGTCGGTGCCGTGCACCACCAGCGCGGGGACCCGGAGCCGGGCCAGTTCCGCCGTCCAGCCGGGCGAGTCGGTGATCGCGAAGGCCTGGCGCAGGTAGCCGCCGCAATCGCCGCCCCCGGCCTCCATCCGCGCGGCCAGAGCCTCGGCCCCGGCGCGGGTGGCGGGCGCATCCTTCGGCGCGGTGCCGCCGGAATAGAACTCCGCGCTCTCGCAATAGGCCTCCAGCAGCGCCTCGCGCGAGGCATGCGGCAGGAAGAAGCGCGAGATCATCCAGTCATTCTCGTCGGTTCCGGCGACCACCGGATCGCCGGCGCAGCTCGACAGCGAGGCCAGCGCCGTGACCCGCCCGGGCGCGCGCAGGGCCAGGTGCTGGGCGATCATGCCGCCCATCGAGAAGCCCGCCACCGCGAAGCGGCCGATCCCCAGGTGATCGGCCAGCGCCAGCAGGTCATCGGCCATGTCGGCCAGGTGGTAGGGCGCGGCAACGGCATGGCGGCTGATCCAGCGGAAGCCCTCGGGCAGCTGCGGGATCTCGGGCCCCATGCGCTGCGACAGGCCCATGTCGCGGTTGTCGGCGCGGATCACGCGGAAGCGCCGCGCCAGCCGCGCCACCAGCGCGTCGGGCCATTCCACCAGCTGCATGCCCAGCCCGGTGACGAGCAGCACCGCAGGCGCGTCCCGCGGACCCTCGTCGCGGTAGCACAGCCGGATGCCGCCCAGATCGGCGAAGCGGTCCATGCTCAGAGCCCCAGCCCGGCCCTGGCCGCGGCCAGGGCGGGCGCCCCGTCGCGGGTTTCGACGCCGTCGAGCCAGGCGTCCAGCATGCCCGGGTTGTCTTCCAGCACCTTCATGGCCGCGTCGCGCTCGCTCATCCCGTCATCGAGGATGTAGCCCATGCCGGTGTTCTCCATCTCGACGGTGAAGCTGAGCTGCTCCAGCAGCCGGGCGACATTGGGGCATTCCCCGGCATAGCCCTTGCGGAACTGGGTGTGGACGGTGGCGCCGCCGAAATCGGGCCCGTAGAAATCGTCGCCGCCGGTCAGGTAGCGCATGTCGAAGCGGGCATTCATCGGATGCGGCGCCCAGCCGAGGAAGACGATCCACTCGTTCCGCTTCACCGCGCGGGCGACCTGCGCCAGCATCCCCTGCTCGGAGCTTTCGACCACGTCCCAGTCCTCCAGCCCGAAGCGGCCGGACTCCACCGCGGCGACCATCGAGTCGTTCGAGCCCGGCGACAGGCCGTAGAGCTTGCCGTCGAATTCCTTCTCGTGCGCGGCGATGTCGGCGAAGTCGGTCACGCCCGCATCGTAGACATAGGCGGGCACCGCCCAGGTGTACTTGGCGCCCGCGAGGTTTTGCGAAACGGTTTCGATCTCGCCGCTGTCCTTGTAGGGGGCATAGTACTTCTGCATGGCCGGATCCCAGAAGCCGAGGAAGGCGTCGATCCGTCCCGAGACCATGGACTCGTACATGATCGGGATGCTCAGCAGATCGGTTCCGGCCTCGTAGCCGAGGCTTTCCAGCAGGATCTCGGCGATACCGGATGTCAGCGCCAGGTCCGTCCAGCCGGGCTGGGCGAGGCGGACGGTTCCGCAATCGGCAAGCGCCATGGGCGCGGCGGCAAGGAAGGCGCCCGTCGCGAGCGCGGCCTTCATGGTCTTCACGGGAAACTCCACTGTGCGTCGGGTCTATAAGCTGACCCTTGGGTCAATGAATCGATGGGTAGAATTTATTGACCGCAGAGTCAATCTATTCTACCCCTGCCGCTCGGGCAGCGGGGCAGGACATGGGACGCAAGGCACTTTCGGCAATCCGGCGCAGGGAACTGGCGGCGGCGGCGCATGCCAGCCTGGCGCGGCACGGCATGCCCGGCACGACGCTGGCCCGCGTCGCCGAAGAGGCGGGGGTGTCGAAGGCCAGCGTGCTGCATTACTTCCGCACCAAGGAAGAGCTGCTGGAGGCGGCGCTGCGCCACGGCAATTCGCGGCTGCGCGACGAGGTGGCGGCGATGATGAGGGTGGCGCGCAACCCCTGGGAACGGATCTATGCGGTGATCGAGGCGAACCTGTCGCCGCGCGCCTTCCGGCCGCCGATCGCGCATGGCTGGATTTCGCTCTCGGCGGCGGTGCCGCACAACCGCCAGTACCAGCGCATCCAGACGGTGATCTATGCGCGGACGCGGTCGAACCTGGTGGGGCCGCTGCGCGAGCTGTCGGATGCGGCAACGGCCGAGCTGATGACCGGGGCGATGATCTCGGTGATCGACGGGGTCTGGCTGCGCTGCAGCCTCAGCCTGGGCGGCATGACCGCGGCGGAGGCCAAGGCGCAGTTCGAGCTGCTGCTCGACGCCCGCTTCCCCGAAAGCCCCGAGCGCGCCGATGCCCGCGACGCCATGGCGGGGGCCTGCCGTGTTCTCATGGCCTCGAAGGGCATCGAGACCGGCGGCGCCTGACGGACGGAGGCGGCCGGCCGCCGCTCCGGAGGTCGGCATTGACTTGAATTAACTGTTCCGTACATTTCCCGGAGGGCGCGCGGATGGCCGCAATCCGGGCGGCGCGGGACGGGGAGGTTCCGCAGGGCGCGCGTCCGGACAGCATCAGAGGAGAACGCTGCCATGTGCCCCCCGAACTGCCTCCACGCGATCTGCGGGAAAGCGACCCGCCGCGGCCTGCTGAAGGCCGGATTCACCCTTGGCGCGGCTGCGGGCCTCGGCAGTTTCGCCGCCGCCCCGCGCGCTGTGGCCGCCGCCCGCGGTCCGGTCAGCTTCAGCGAGATCACCGATCTGAGCCATCCACTGTTCGAGGGCTTCCCGACGTTTTCAGGGGACAAGTGGTTCGAGATGGAGCATCCCGTGACCTGGGAGAAGGACCGCGTGAACCTGAACCGCTGGACGCTGATGGAGCATACCGGCACGCATCTGGACGCGCCGATCCATTTCTCCGAGGACGGGATGAGCGCCGACATGATCCCGGTGGGCGACCTGCTCTGCCCGCTGGTGGTGATCGATATCCGCGCCCGCGCGGCGGAGGATCCGGATGCGTATCTGACGCCGGAGGACATCGCTGCCTGGGAGGCGCGCAACGGCGGGATCCCGGAAGGCGCCTGCGTGGCGATGAATTCCGGCTGGGCGGCACATCTGCGCGGCCCGCGCTTTGCCGGGCGCGACAGCGAGGGACGCAACCACACTCCGGGCTTCCACGAGGATGCGGCGGCGATGCTGATCTCCGAGCGCTCGGTGAAGGGGATCGCGGTCGACACGCTGTCGCTTGACCGCGGTCTCGCCTCCGGCGACTTCCCGGTGCATTACGACTGGCTCGGCTCCGGCCGCTGGGGCGCGGAATGCCTGACCGGCCTGGACACCGTCCCCGAGGCCGGGGCCTGGATCTTCGTCGGCGGTCCGAAGGTCGAGGGCGCGAGCGGCGGCCCGTCGCGCATCGTGGCCTTCCACTGACGGCATTCCCGCTGCGGAAGGCCCTGTGCCGGCGGAGCTTCGGGCCCCGCCGGCAAGGCACTGGCCGGGATCAGATGGCGGCCACCGGCGGCGCGTGGCCCTTATGGGTGGCCATGTAGCCCTCGATTCCGCTGTCGAGAGACGCGAGCGCCTCGCCGCCGGCCATGAGGTCGGTGATCTCCTCGCGGGTCTTCTGGCCCCGGCGGAAATTTGCCGCCAGGGCGCCGCGGATCAGCACGGCGAAATGGTCGCCGACGGCCATCGCATGGGTGACCTGGTGGGTGATGAAGATCACGGCCAGGCCGCGGGCGCGGGCCTCGAGGATGATCCTCAGCACATGGCTGGCCTGCTTCACCCCGAGCGCCGCGGTGGGCTCGTCGAGGATCAGCACGCGCGCGCCGAAATGCACCGCCCGGGCGATGGCGAGGGACTGGCGTTCGCCGCCCGAGAGCCCGCCGATCAGCCGGTCGCCGTCGTCGATGCGGGTGATGCCGAAATCGCGCACCGCCTTCACGGCGATGTCGTTCGCGGTTTTCCGGTCGAAGACCTTGAAGGGGCCGATCTTCTTCGTGGGCTCGTCGCCGACGAAGAAGCTGCGCCCGATGGTCATCAGCGGGAAGGTGCCGCCGAACTGGTGGACGGTGGCGATGCCCAGGTCCTGCGCCTCGCGCGGGGTGTCGAAGGAGACCGGCTCGCCCTCGAACTTGAGCGTGCCGGAGGTCGGCTTGTGAACGCCCGCAAGCGTCTTGATCAGGGTCGACTTGCCCGCGCCGTTGTCGCCCAGCAGGCACAGCACCTCGCCGCCATGGACGCGCAGGCTGATGTCGCGCAGCACTTCGATCGGCCCGAAGGACTTGTCCACGTTCACCATTTCCAGGATGGGATCGGTCATCTCGCGCGTCACTTCTTCTTCGGGCTGTAGGACAGCGCCATCTTGCGGAAGGTGTTGTTCATCAGCACGGCCGCTAGCAGCATCACGCCGATGATCAGCGAGGCCCAGTTGCGGTCGAAGGAGGTGAAGTAGATCCCCTGGTTGACAATGGCGAAGGTGAGCGTGCCGAAGAAGATGCCGATCACCGAGCCGAAGCCGCCCGTCAGCAGCACGCCGCCGACCACGACCGAGATGATCGTGTTGAAGATGAAGATCATGCCGCCCGAGACCTGTGCCGAGTTGAACAGGATCGCCTGGCACATGCCGACGAAGCTGGCCGCGGTGGCCGAGAGGACGAAGAGCAGGATGGTCAGCCGGTCGGTGGGGATGCCCGCATTGCGCGCGCTGGTCTTGTCGCCGCCCATGGCGAAGATCCAGTTCCCGTAGGGGGAATAGTGGACGAAGAACACGAAGATCGCCGTGATCGCCAGCCACCACAGGATCAGGACCTGGAAGGAGTTGAAGAGGAACTGGCCGAACAGGAACTTGGCCCAGGGAGCCGCCGAGAGCGCGACCGAGGTGGTGCCGGTCAGCAGGACCGACAGGCCGAGCATCAGGCCCTGGATGGCGAAGAGCATGCCGAGCGTCACGATCAGCGAGGGCACGGCGGTGCGCACGACGACGAGCCCGTTGACGAAGCCGACGGCGACGCCGACGAGGATCGCGCCGATCATGCCGACGAAGATCGGCAGGCCGAAATGGCCCGAGAGGATCGCCACGGTCATCGAGCCTGCCGGGATCATCGCGCCGATGGAGATGTCGAGCTCGCCCGCGATCATCAGCAGCCCGACCGGGATGGCGACGATGCCGAGATTGGCGGCGACGTTCAGCCAGCTGGCGGCGCCGGCGGGCTTCAGGAAGTTGGCGCTGCCGAAGATGATGAAGAAGCCCAGCACGAAGAGCAGGCCGAGAAGCGCCCCGGCCTCGGGGCGGCGCAGGAAGCCGCCGATCGAGAGGTCGGGGCCGGAGGAGGAGCCGGGCGAATTGCCGGGCGAGTCGATGGTCTTGGTGGTCATGGGGTATCCTCGTCTGCGATCGTCAGTGGAATGGGGTCAGGGGCGGCGGCCCGGCCCGGGAAGAAGTTGCGGCCGGACCGCCCCGTCGGGGGCGCTGGTTGCGTTCCGCCCCGAGGCTGCATCTCCGCTGCGGGCTGAAACCGGAGGGTCCAGTGCAGAAGGCGATGGGCTCAGCCCCGGGCCGGAGCCGGAACGCCGTTAGCGCGCCCCCTTGCTGACCCCCTCGAGAACGGCTCCGATATTGTCGGCATCGACAATGCCGGGTCCTGTGAGGATCGGCGCAGTCGGGAGCTGGGTGCCGAAATCGACATGCGATGCCAGGAGCTGGACCGAGAGCAGGGATTGCAGATAGGGCTGCTGGTCGATGGCGAAGGCCTGGGTGCCTTCCTCGATCCGCGACAGGATCGAGCCGGAAAGGTCGAAGGTGGCGAAGGCGACCTGGCCCATGCGTCCCGACTGCATGATCGCCATGGCGCCCGCATCGGCATCGGGCGCCGAGACGGTGATCACCCCGTCGACATCCGGGTTCTGCAGCAGCGTCGCCTTCACCGCCTCCGACACGGCGGTCTGGTCGCCGTTGGCGCTGGCCGGGAGCGGCAGCTGCTCGGCCGTGCCGCCGGCCGCCGTCACCCCGTCGATCACGCCCTGGCAGCGCGCTTCCAGCGTCGCCGCGCCGGGCACGGTGTTGACGCAGAGCACGTTCTTGGTGCCCATCTCGCCGAAGCGTTCGCCCGCGGCCTTGCCCGCCAGGTATTCGTCGGAGCCGACATAGTTCAGCGCGCCGAGCTCCTTCGCCTTGTCGATGCCGCCGGCATTCATCAGGATCACGGCGATGCCCGCGTCCACCGCGGCGCGGATCGCCTCGTCCTCGGAATCCGGCACCCAGTTCGGCACGGCGATGCCGTCGACGCCCTGGCTGATCGCGGTGCGCACCAGCTGCGCCGCATCGGCGCCGATATTGTCGTAGCTCTGCAGCGGCAGGTAGTTGACCGAGCCGCCATTGGCCTCGACCACCTGGGTGGCATCGTCGATGCCCTTCTTGATCAGGTTGAAGAACGGATCGTCCGACTTGCCGCCGATCACGGCGATGTCGGCGGCGCTGGCGATGCCTGCGGATGCACAGAGCAGTGCGGCGGCCGCGAGCGCGGCGCCGGGACGGGTGTGACGGGTCATGGAGTTCCTCCCTGGGGTTCCGGTCTTGGGGCCCTGACCGCGATCCGCCTCCCGAGGGATGCAGGGCAGGGCGGGTGAAGGCGCCTCAGATCGCCTGGAGCGCGAAATCCGCGGGCTGGCGCGGGGCGACGGCGTCGAGCAGCCGCACCGAGCGCTCCAGCCCTTCGAGCGAGTTGAGCAGGATGTCCTCGTGCTCGATCGACAGCCAGCCGTCATAGCCCGCCATCTTCAGCCGGTAGCAGAACTGCCGCCACCAGGTTTCGTCATGGCCGATCCCGAGGGTCACGTAGGACCAGGACCGGGCCGGAATGTCGGTGAGCCCGCCGTTTTCCAGGAGGCTCGTCCCGGCTTGCACCGGCGGGTTCAGCATCGTGTCCTTGGCATGGACATGGTAGATCGCCTCGCCCAGTCCGTCGGCGGCGAGAAGCGGATCGGCCCCCATCCAGAACAGGTGCGACGGGTCGAGATTGGCGCCGATCACCGGGCCGATCGCCTCGCGCAGGCGCCTGAGCGTCGGCAGGTTGTAGACGCACTGGTTGCCGTGGAGCTCCAGAGCGATGCGCTCCACCCCGCAATCGGCGGCGAGCCGGGCAATGTCCGTCCAGAACGGGATCAGCACCTCGTTCCACTGGTAGTCGAGGATGGCGCGGGTCTCGGGCGGCCAGCTGGAGACGACCCAGTTGGGCATCGCGTCGGACGCCGTGCCGCCGGGCAGGCCGGACATGGTGCAGACGGTCTTGAGCCCCAGCTCTCCGGCGGCGACAATGGTCCGGCGCAGCCCCTCGCCCTGGGCGGGATCGCCCGGATGGACCGGGTTGCCGTTGGCGTTGAGCGCGATGATCTCCAGCCCGCGGCGCTCGAAGGCCTCCGAGAAGGCCTGCCGCGCCTGGCGGCTGGTCGCGAGCGCCTCCAGGTCGAGATGCGGGCCGGTCGACCAGCCGCAGGTGTTCATCTCGACCCCGTCGACGCCCAGCCGCTGGGCCGTGTCGAGCATGTCCTCGAAGGCCATGCCCCCGAGGCTGTCGGAAACGAATCCGATCTTCATGAATGTCCTCCCGTGCCGGGACGGGCGCCCGGGGCGCGGTCCCATGGCGGCGACCATGCCGGGCTGTCAGCGCTACCGCAGCGGCAAAGGTGATTGATTTCCATCAGCGCTGCAATGCATGTTGCAGTCCTGGAGGATGCGGCAATGGCAAAGAGGGCAGGCCGGCGCGTGACGCTGGCGGATGTGGCGCAGGCCGCGGGGGTCGGCAGCGCGACGGTGGACCGGGTGGTCAACGAGCGCGGCAATGTCTCGGAGGAGGTGAGCCGCAAGGTGCTGGCGGTCGCGCGGGAGCTGGGGCTGAACCGGCGGCTGCCGCAGTCGCACCGGCGGTTGATCCGGATCGAGGTGATCCTGGTGCGGCCGGAACTGCCGCTGATCGCACGGATGCACCAGGAGTTCCGGCGGCTGGCGGCGGCACTGGATGCCTCGATCGTGCTGCACCGCACGATGCTGAAGACCGAGGAACCGGCGGCGGTGGCGCGGGCGCTGCGGCGGACCGGATGCGATGCGGTGATCGTCTATGCGAGGAACGATCCGGCGATCCGGGATGCCGTGGCGGCGCTCGATGCCCGCGGGGTGCCGGTGGTGACGCTGATCTCCGACCTGCCGGAGACGGCGCGGATCGGCTATGCCGGGCCGGACCATTACCGCTCGGGGCGGACGGCGGGGTTCTTCATCCGGGCGATGGCGCGGGCGCCGGGCACGGTGATCGTGCTGTGCAATTCGCGCGACATCCAGAGCCACAGCGCGCGGATCCGCGGGATCGAGGCGTTCATGAAGGAACAGGGCCCGGGCTTCCGCATCCGCGGCGTGGTGGAGGGGCGCGACGACCGGGTTCGCTCCGAGGCGCTGCTGCGCAAGGCCTTCGCCGAGGCGCCGGAGGCGGTGGCGGTCTACAACGTGGGCGCGGCCAATCTCGGGGTGGAGGCGGCGATCCGCGCGGCGATCCTCGATGCGCCCCCCGTCTTCGTCGGCCACGAGCTGACGCTGCATTCGGCGCGGATGCTGCGCGAGGGGATCATGTCGCTGGCCATCGACCAGTCGCCCGAGGTGCAGGCCAAGCTGGCGGTGTCGCATGTCCTGAAGCATTTCGATTTCGCTGCGGCCGGCGAGGATGTCGACATCTACGACACGAAGCCGCTGGAAGTCGTGCTGTACAGCCCGGAGAACATTCCGCTGGACATGGCGCGGTAGCGCCGGGCGGTCGAGCGGCAGCAGGCGGGTCCGGAGAGAAGTGCTTCGTTCTGGGCAAGCACTTGTGCTGTCGGCCCCGGTGTCGGCCGCGTTTTGTTCGGCACTCCTTTTTCGAAGAAGATATTTTTGGAGAAAATTGATGATGACTGCTGGGCTGTCCGCTTTCGAAGACGCGCAGCGTCGATGTCGCCACCCTTTCGACGATCAGCTGGGTCCGCTGAAGGTCCTTCCCGGCATCTGGAAGAACAGGAACGAGGATCAGCCCTTCGGCTGGAACTGCATCGCCCTGCCGTTCGTGACCGCGCCGCCGCCGGCCGGTTTCAATTGCCGGCTGGTGTGCAACCATTGCCATGAGACGCTGAACGTCTTGACAGCCGGCAAGGGCCTGCCGAACCGCGGGATCGACTTCCAGGGCAGGCTGTCCGATCTCGACCAGTCGGTCGTCGCGCTCGACTGCAAGCAGCTGGTGACACAGGCCGCGGCCGACGATTTCCCCCGCAGCGGCCCGGACCGGGCAAGCGACAAGCTGGCCGACGCGGATGCTGACCGCAGGCTTCCGGCGATCCATCGCGAGCCGGGGCTGTTCCTCTTCATGCGAAACCACACGACCGGGCTTGCAGTGCCCCACAAGTTGGTGCGGCGAATTGGTTCGCCTGCCAGCCTTGGCCCTGGCGGCGGCGATAGGGCCATGAGCCGCCATGCGGCACCGGATGCGCTGGGTGCGGGCATGGCACGGAGCCGGGTCGAACCGGAGGCCGCCGGTTGCGGTCCGGGGGACGGGCGGCTGGACCGCAGGCTCGGGGCGATGCCCGGGGCCCTTGGGGAGCGGCCGGGGAAACCGCTGCCCGCGGCGGTCCGGGACCGGCCGGACGCCGAGGCGGCCGCCGGTTCCTCTCCGGCGGGACTGCCAGCGGAGACGGGATCCCCTTGGGGCATTCCGCGGCGTCCGCCCTGCGCATCCGGGCCGCCGGCGGTCCCGTCCCGATCCGGCAGGACGCCACGGAAGTCAA
>NZ_JAATVU010000005.1:165001-171341 GCF_013184745.1 Mangrovicoccus sp. HB161399 | reverse complement strand
CATGATCTTCGCGGTGAGGTCGAAATAGTTGCAGTCCTCGTCGAGCCACAGGTCGATGAGACGGTCCACTTTGCGCATGTCGATCAGCATGGGCATCCCTTCCGCTTGCCGGAGCGCTGGGGGCTGCGCATTGCCTGCCTGCCGCCCGTGCTCCTCCGTTCCCTTTCGTCTCCCGCCTTAGGCAAGCGCGGGCGGGGCGGCCACCGCCAATCGGCCGCAGGGCGCAGATTGGCGGGCTCTTGCCCCGGGGGGGCGCCCCCGACCGGGACGGGAGGGAAGGGGATCAGGCGCGGCCCTGCCAGGCGGCGGCGATGTCCGGGCGGTCGCCGCGGCTCGCATGCGTGGCGCCGGCATTGGCATTGGCGGCAGGGTGCACCGGGTCCATGCCGCGGAACACGGCGCAGCGGGCGAAGGCGTCGAGATCGGGGGCGAGCTGCTTCTGGCTGCAGTACTTCGCGGCGAGCTTGGCGAGCCCCTTGATGTCCCTCCCGCTGGCCGCGGGGAAGAGATCGGCGAGCCGCCCGGCGAGGCCGTCCTCCAGCTCAAGCCCGAACTGACCGGCCATCACCTCCCAGATGCGGATCCGCCCGGCCCGGTCCGGGGCGTGGTAGCGGATCAGCGCGATGCAGCGCGAGACGATCGCCTCGTCGATGTCGTCGACCCGGTTGGTGGTCAGGAACAGCAGCCCGTTGAAATATTCCAGCACCCGCAGGAAGACGCCGACCACCGCGTTCATCACCATGTCGTCGTCGCGGCGCTTGATGTAGACATCGGCCTCGTCGATCAGCATCACCGCGCCCCAGCGCTGCGCGCGCGTGAGCACGTCCTTCAGCGACGCCTCCATCTGCGCCACGTTCAGCCCGAGCTGGCCGGAATGCACGCGGTAGAGCGGGCGGCCGATGATCTCGGAATAGACCTCCGCGGTCAGTGTCTTCCCGACGCCGGGCGGGCCGGCGCAGAGCACCGTGGTGCCGCCCGACTTGCCCTCGACGATATCGTCCATCAGCACGTCCATCTCTGCGGTGAGGATGTCGATCAGGTCGGTCTGCTCGGGCGGCAGCACCAGCTTGGTCTTCAGGTCGGGGGCGTAGGCATAGGGTTCCATGTCGTCGACATGCACCCAGACATAGTGGTGCAGGTCGAGATGGAACATCAGGACGAAGCCATGGACCGGGACCTGCGTGAACAGCCCCTCGGGGACAGCCGCCGCGATGTCCCGCATCTCCTCCTCGCAGTCGAACTGGTTCGACTTTCCCGCCCGCCGCAGGAAGCCGGCGAAAAGCTCGCCCGGCACGTCCATGGTCAGCGCCCGGCCCTCGAGGATGCCTTCGTCATTGACCAGCCGCGCCTTGCCGCCCGAGGCCGAGAGCACGACCACGTCCTTGCGCGTCCAGTCGGTGTCCCGCCGTGGCGAGGCCGGGTCCTCGGCGTAGAAGGCCCGTCCCTGCGCCGCGAACTGCTCGCCGTAGCGGCGGCGCCAACCGAAATAGCGCGCGGAGCTTTCGTCATGCGCGGCCAGTAGCTCGGGCGTCTCCTTCATGTAGCCCTTGCGGAACAGGACCTCGCCCAGGGTGTGCCCGTCGATATCGGCGGCCATGATGCGGATTGTAGAGGAGACCAGGGCGCCCTTGGCATTGGCCTTCATCTCGACGATGACGCGCCCGCTCTCGTCGCTGTTGGCAGGCGTGTAGTCGACGCGCGTGACCACGTAGGGCAGGGGACGCCGCGAGATGTCGGAGCTGAACATCCAGCCGCGGATCGCGCCGCCGAGCAGGTAGTGCGCGAGGTCGAGCAGGAAGGGCTCAAGGTCGTCATTTCCGTAGCGCTTGGCGTCCATCCCCAGCGCGCCGCGCAGGGTGGCCAGCTGGGCGGCGCGGGTGCGGTAGCCGGGGCCGGCCGCGTTGTAGAGGCCGATCAGGAAATCGCAATGCGCGCCCGACAGGCGGTTGACCGGGACGGCCGCCTTCTCGCCCAGCCTCAGCTGCGCGCGGAGTCCCGCGAGCTCGGGGAAGCGGTCGGCCAGCGCGGAGAGGTGCCGGGCCTCGATGGTCAGGTTCATGCCGCGCATCCTTCCGCGATCTCGGCCACGACCGTCCAGCCGGTGGCGCCCTTCGGGTCGAGGTCCGCCAGCGCGGCCAGCATCGCCGCCGCGTCCTGCGCCCGGCCGTCGCGCAGCGCGATGAAGGCCAGCGCCTTGAGCGTGTAGAGCGCGAAGCGCCCGGCATCCGCCGCGCCGGTTTCCGCCGGCTGCCACCGGCGCCAGTCGCCGGGCCAGCCGGCCTGCCGTGCGGCCTCGGCCAGCCCGGCCTCGGCCGCCTCCCGGGCCGCGTCGAGCCGTCCCGAATAGGTGTGGATCTTGTAGAGGCAGAAATAGGTGGGCAGCGCCCCGGGATCGAGCGCCAGCGCCTCGCGGAACAGCGCGTCCGCTGCGCCGCGGTCCCGGCGGCAGGCCAGCACGCCCTGCTGGAGCAGATCGTCCACGCCGTCCGGGACGGTGCCGAAATCGATGCCTTCGAATGGTGTGTCGCTATGCATGTGCGGTCTCCTTGCCTGCGGGCAAACAAGAACCGCGCCAAGCCGCCGCGGGCCGCCGGACAGGGGCCTGAACGCGCGGGGATCCGACAAAATCCGGCCAGGCCTGCCGCCTTGTCCGGATTGCGACACAGGCTCTGCGGGGGCGGCGATGGTTGCAACCTTAGGTAAAGAAATTGTTGTTTTTGGTATCGGAATGGGACACGGTTCGCGGTGAGGTTGATTTTTCGTTTCCACTGGGTGCCGCAATACACGTTCAGGCTGCCCGTAGTTCCATGATGTACACCATTTAAGGGAGGCCCCGCCTTGCTCAGGCGGCTTTGCCAGATCGCATTCGGAGGCGCCGGTATCGCGAAAGATACCGAATCAGGCGCCGTGTCCGCGCAGTCGGCTCCCCCGGATCAACCCGATGCCGGCATTCCGCTGGCCCGTTCCGAGAAATTTTCCGTAGAGGCGCTGGAGCCGAGGATCCTGCTGTCTGCCGATCCGGTCAGCTACGAACTGGCGCGGATCCTCGAACGCTCCGATCCCGGCGCGGATCTGGCGGCGCAGGCGGCGATCGTCGAGCAGCTCGATGCCGAGACGGCGCAGCTTCTGTCGGAGGAGAGTCCGCCCTCGGAGGTGCTCTGGCCCGGCGACTGGGACCGTCCCGAGACCACGTCCGGCACGCTGGGAGAGGCCGAGCTCGACAGCCTGGCTGCGGCCGCGCTGGAGACCTGGGCTGCTTCGCTGGGGGTGGAGGCGGACATGCTTCCCGACTTCTCCTTCGGTCTTGCCGATCTGCCCGACGGGCAGCTGGGCTGGGCCGAAGGCCTGACGGTCCTTCTCGACGGCAGCCGCGGCGACTGGTTCGCCGATGCCACGCCCTACGAACATTCCGAATACCTCGTGACGGCAGAACCCGGCGTGCTGGCCGCGGTCTCGCCCGAGGCCGCGGCGGGCTATGACGCGCTCACCGTGGTCATGCACGAGATCGGCCACGGCCTCGGTCTCGGGGATGGCAGCGGGACGGCATTGATGGACGGGGCGCTGGCGAAAGGCCAGCGCCTTCTCCCTTCCGCTTCCGGGCTGCAGGACGGCTGGGCGGCCCCGGTCTCCGGCGCCCTGACCGCGGCCGACGTGTTCAGCGGCGGCGTGCTCAACCTGTCGGCGGTTGCCGCGGCCGGGCCCGCCCCCGCGGGGCTGACGATCACCGTGACCTCGATGGCCGGGGCCGTGGCCGAGGTGACCGTCTCCGGCGCGGCGGCGGCCGATGCCGGGGTGAATGACAGCTATTCCGGCGTGACCGAGATCATCGGCCGTTCCGACCTGCTGTCGGTCGACACGCTGGTCGCGCCCCAGCAGGGCAACGACTGGACCATCACGGGACTGAACGAGGGCACCCTGAACGGCATGGCCTTCTCGGATGTCGAACGTGCCGAGGGCGGCGCGCTGCGCGACAGCTTCCGCCAGTCCGGCCCCGGCTTCCTCTCCGGCGGCCTCGATGACGGCACCGGCACCGGCGAGTTCGTGCTGCAGGATTTCGTCTCGGTCTCCGGCGACCTGAGCTTCGGCACCGGCTCCGGCCGCAGCCTGACGCTGGACGATGCAGCGACGGTCTCGGCGGAGTACACCGAATTCTCCGTCACCGGCGGTCGCGTCTTCATCGGCGATCTCGACGGCAATTATATCCTCGACGACAACGGCACGGCGGGCGTGCTCGGCGACGACACGCTGGCCACCGGCATCGCCGGTCTGGCCGCGTCCGGCGACCTTGCCATGGCGCTGCACCGCGCGGGCAGCGAGACTTGGGTCACCGCGGCGGGCAGCGGGATCTCTGCCTCGCTCGAGGGGGTCGACGGCGTGGCCGGTTCGGTCACCGCGCTGTCCTTCACGCTGAACGCGGATAGCGGCGCCGGCCGGGCGATCGACTTCTCGGCCACCGCCGGGACGGCGATCTCCGACACCACGATCACGACGGCAGAGACCGAGGTGACCGGGACGATCGCGCTCAGCTTCGGCAGTGCGGCGATCGCCGAGGGAACCATGTCGCTCTCGGTCACCGGCCGCAGCGGGATCGCCGATCCTTCGGGCGGCGCCGATCTCTCGGGCGAGCTGACCGCGCTGTCGCTGAGCGGGATGGACCTCTTCGCCGGCACGGGCGGCAGCGCGGCGGCCATCGCGGATGCCAACCCGTTCTCGGCGCTGGAGGCGGCTTCGGCCACCGGCTTCCTGCTTACCGGCGCCGAGGGTGCCATTGCCGTCTTCGATGCCGATGACGGCCGCGTCTTCACCGGCGCGGAAATCGGCGCGGCCTCGGCGGAGGTGCTGGGCATCTCCTCGGTGGACATCCTGATCTCGCAGCTCAGTGCGGCGGTGAACGCGGTCGGCGATCCGCTGGCCGCCGGCAGCGGCGAGCGGATGGACTGGTCGGGGTTCGATTTCACCGGCACCGCTCTGGAAAGCGCGCCGCTCTCCTTGACCTCCGCCGACGCCACGCGGATCGGCGGCGCGCTGACCGTCTCGACGACGGACGCGATCTATGTCGATGCCGGCTTCTCGCTGGCGACCCAGAGCGCCTCCGGCGATGCCGGCGGCAGCACGGTCAGCGGCGATCTGCTGGTGCTGACCCTCGAGATCGACCAGGCCTTCGCCGGGACAGGCGCCGTCGCCGACGGCACCCAGCTGATCCTCTCGGACGAGACCGGCTTCCTTGCCGAGGGCGGCAGCTTGACCCTCGCGGTGCTCGATGCCGGGACCGACACCTATACGGGGGTCAGCGGCGCCCTGTCCCTGTTCGATGCGCGCGGCTTCGACGGCGTCACCTTCACGCTCGCCGATCTGGAGCTCGGGCTGAACCTGTCCTCGACCGGGACGCTGCTTGACTGGAGCACGGTCTCCGGCGGCGCCGTCGTCAGCCTCGACGACAGCCAGCCGGTGGTGATCCGCGGTGCCGCGGAGGTGGCCTTCGGCGGCGCGCTGCTGCTCTCGGGCGGCTTCTCGGCTTCGGTGACGGAGGGCTACATCGCAGATGCCGGCACCGGCACGCTGTTCTCGCTGGACCTGACCGGAGCCAGCGCTTTCGCCGGCGCGGGCGGCACGCTGGCGGCCCTCGCCGATCCCGACCCCGCGGGCGCATTGGAGGCGGCCGGGGCGCAGGGCGTCTTCGCCGATACGCTCAGCGTGGCGCTCCGCCTGCTGGAGACCGCGGGCGGCAGCTACCAGGGCGTGGCGGCTTCTCTCGGCGGCGCTGGCATCGTCGGCGTCAATGCCGTTGCAATGACCGTCTCCGGCGCGACGCTGCGCGCCAACAGCTCCACCACCGGAACGCGGGTGAACTGGGACGGAACCGGAGATGTCTTCGCGCTGGCCGGGGTAACCGCCGACCGCCGCCTGGAGGTTGACGCGACCGTCGGCATCGCGGCAGGCGATGCGGCCTTCTTCAGCGGCACGGCCCGGATCGCGGTCTCCGACGTCACCGCGCTCGATCTTTCGGCCCAGGGCCAGGGCAGCGTGACCGGCGGCTTGCTGACCGTCTCGGCCAGCGGCGGCTCTGCCTTCTTCGGGTCCGGCGCCAGCCTCTCTGGAACGGCCATCGCCACCACTGGCGGCACGGGGGTCTCGGTCACCGGCGCGAGCCTCGATCTCGCCATCCTGAACGAGTCCGGCGGCACCCGCAGCTGGACCGGCCTCGCGGCCGGGATCGACGGCGCGGCGCTGGAAAACCTCCCTGACGTGGATCTGTCGCTGTCCTCGGCTTCGGCGCTGCGCAACGCGGCATCGGGGGCCGGGGCGGCGAAGCTGTCCGGCGCGGACTGGGCGTCGGTGG
>NZ_JAATVU010000005.1:0-164902 GCF_013184745.1 Mangrovicoccus sp. HB161399 | reverse complement strand
GTGGATCTGTCGCTGTCCTCGGCTTCGGCGCTGCGCAACGCGGCATCGGGGGCCGGGGCGGCGAAGCTGTCCGGCGCGGACTGGGCGTCGGTGGCGCCGGATCTCCCCGGCCTGGCGGCGCTGGCGGCCACGACCGAGCTGGAGATCGCCGGGACGGCGGAGCTGGACATCGCCGGGTCGGTCCTGGCGCAGGGCTCGCTTTCGCTGGAGCTGCAGAGCGGGCTGGCGCCGGGCTTCCTGCCGGGCAGCGGCACGACCGGCGCGCTGATGTCGCTGGAGCTGGGCGGCGCCGACGCGCTCGACCTGTTCCTCGGCTTCGGCGGCAGCATGGCGGCGCTGGCCGGCGGGTCGGCGGCGGCGGATCTGGCGGCGGCGGGGGCGACCGGCTTCTACGTCTCGGGCGGCACGCTGGCCTTCGCGTCGCTCAGCGAGCTGGACGCGGCGGGCGCGGCGACCGGGGCGTCCTGGACCGGGATGGCGGCCTCTCTGGGCAGCGCCGGGCTGGTCGGCCTGCCCGAGGTGGATCTGTCGCTGTCCTCGGCTTCGGCGCTGCGCAACGCGGCATCGGGGGCCGGGGCGGCGAAGCTGTCCGGCGCGGACTGGGCGTCGGTGGCGCCGGATCTCCCCGGCCTGGCGGCGCTGGCGGCCACGACCGAGCTGGAGATCGCCGGGACGGCGGAGCTGGACATCGCCGGGTCGGTCCTGGCGCAGGGCTCGCTTTCGCTGGAGCTGCAGAGCGGGCTGGCGCCGGGCTTCCTGCCGGGCAGCGGCACGACCGGCGCGCTGATGTCGCTGGAGCTGGGCGGCGCCGACGCGCTCGACCTGTTCCTCGGCTTCGGCGGCAGCATGGCGGCGCTGGCCGGCGGGTCGGCGGCGGCGGATCTGGCGGCGGCGGGGGCGACCGGCTTCTACGTCTCGGGCGGCACGCTGGCCTTCGCGTCGCTCAGCGAGCTGGACGCGGCGGGCGCGGCGACCGGGGCGTCCTGGACCGGGATGGCGGCCTCTCTGGGCAGCGCCGGGCTGGTCGGCCTGCCCGAGGTGGATCTGTCGCTGTCCTCGGCTTCGGCGCTGCGCAACGCGGCATCGGGGGCCGGGGCGGCGAATCTGTCCGGCGCGGACTGGGCGTCGGTGGCGCCGGATCTCCCCGGCCTGGCGGCGCTGGCGGCCACGACCGAGCTGGAGATCGCCGGGACGGCACTGTTGAACATTTCCTCCCTGGTCTTCGTCGAGGCCGATCTGGCGCTCACCCTGTCCTCGGGCCTGACGATCGATGACGGGGCAGGCGGGATTGCCGCGCCTCTGGCCAATGCCGGCATGATGTCCTTCGCGCTGAGCGACGCGACGATCTTCGTCGGGGTGGGGGCGGATACCGCAAGCGGCCTCGATCTGTCCGATGCGGTCGGGTTCCGCGTCGATGGCGGCGCGCTCGACATGGCGGTGGTGAGCGAGGATCCGGCGCTGGCGGCACCGCGGAGCTGGACCGGTCTGGCCGCCGGGGCGGATCTGGTCGGGCTGGTGGGCCTGCCGGACATTTTCGAGCTGGCCGTGCGCGACCTTTCGATCCGCCTCAACATGGCGGCGGCGGATGGCACGCGGCTGAACTGGGCAGGGCTGTCGCTGATCGATCCGTCCTCGGCCCTCCGCGGACTGGGCGCGGCGGACGATTTCTCGGTTGGCGGAGTTCTGGAGCTTTCGCTGTCGGAGTTCGTGTTTGCCAAGGGCGCCTTCGAGGTGGCGACGCAGGAAATTGAAAACCTCGCGCTCGGCGGCGAGACCATCGCGCTTGCGCAGCTGCTGTCGATCGAGCTCGACGGCGTGTCGCTGTTTGCCGGGGCCGGGGCCTATTTCGACGCCGACGGCCGCCTGGTCACCGATGATGCCATCGGGTTCTCGGTGGACACGGCCGACGTCGACCTGGCGCTGCTGAAGGTCGCCGGGGATGCGGCCGACACCCGCAGCTGGACCGCGCTTTCGGCCTCGGCGGATTTCGCCGGGCTGACCGGGCTGGAGGACATCCTGACATTCGACGCCACCGGGCTGAGCGTGCTCTTCAACGGGGCTTCGGGCGGCGCGGCGATGACGCCGGTGTCGAAGATCGACTGGACCGCCGCGGGCGACGATACCGGCAGCCTGCTGCCCGACTTCGCCGGTCTCACCGCAGATATCGACTTGGTGGCGGCAGGCAGCGCCGCGCTCGACCTGTTCGGCTTCCTGACCGGGTCGGCGGATTTCGCGCTGACGAAGAAGAGCGCCGATGTCGATCTGGACGGCAGCGGCGATCTGAGCGCCGGGGATCTGGAGGATGCCTCGCTGCTGCTCTTCGGGCTCGACAACCTGGCGCTCTTCGCCGGTGCCGGCGGGATCGGCGTGGAGATTGCCGGCGGACAGCTGGGCCTGGCGCTGCTGGCGCCCGGCGTCCCCGCCGTGGCGCCGCCGGTGCCGGACACGCGGTCCTGGATGGCGGCGCGGGCCTCGATCGGCTCGGCGTCGCTGGCCGGGATCGACGTGATCACCGCCGACTTCACCGATCTGAGCCTGGACATCAACCAGGCCTCGGGCGACGCCGATGGCGTTCCGGGCAATGGCGACGAGGCACAGACGCTGGACTGGACCGCGGCCACGGGCAGCTTCGATGCGGGCGGCACCTTCGCCGCCGCTGCCGTCGATCCGGGCGAGCCGCTGGGCGCCCCGGGGCTGGAAATCACGCTGGCGGGCGAGACCCTGGCCGTGTCCGGAACGGTGGCGGAGCTGAACGTCGCTGATGTCGTGCGGCTCGACGGCAGCTTCGCGATGTCGCTGTCGCGGGTCGATGTCGACGCGGACGGCGACGGGATCTTCACGCCGGCTGGCGGCACCGACCTCGACAATGCCAACATGCTGACGCTGAGCGTCACCGTGGGCGAGCTGTTCGCAGGGGTGGGCAGCACCGGGTTCTCGGTCACCGGCGGAAGTCTGGCGGTCGCCTCGATCAGCGCCGACCCGGCAGTCGTGCCGGGAGATTCCCGCAGCTACCTTGCCGTGGCAACCAATGTCGCCGGGGCCTCCTTCCAGGTGGACGGCGCGCCGCTGGCGGGGATCGATCTGACCGCGACCGACCTGAAGGTGGTGCTGAACACCGCGTCGGGCGGCGTGGCGACCAATGCGGCGCTGGCCGCGGCGGCGCTCGACTGGACGGCACAGGTCGATGCCGGCGCCGATGCGGCTGCGGGCATGGCCTTCGCGGCGGACGCGATCGTGGTCGGCGGCACCCCGATCGTCCTGGCGGGCGAGCTGCTGGAGATCGGCGGCACGGTGTCCTTCAACTTCTTCGACTTCGTCGGCGGCACGGCCTCCTTCGGGCTGCAGTCGCAGCTGATCGATGTCCATCTCGACGGAGACGGGATTGCCGACCTGGCCGGGGCCAGCCTGCTGACCGTCGACCTGTCGGTCGAGACGCTGTTCATCGGTGTCGAGGACGGCGTGCGCTTCGAGCTGGGCGGCGAAGCCACCGGCGCCCGGGTGACGCTGGCGATGCTGAAGCCGACCGTGGCCGAGGGCGGCGCGCCGGACAGCCGCAGCTGGATGGCGGTGGTGTCCTCGATCAACGATGCGCGGCTCGAAGGGCTGCCGGACGATCTGGCGATCGAGGCCACGAGCCTCGGCATCGAGCTGAACCAGGCCAGCGGCACGGTGCCTGTCACCGGCGAGGCGGCAACGGCGCTCGACTGGACGCAGGCCTTCGACCTCGACGGCGACGGCGTGCTGGGCGGTGCGGGCGACATCCTCAGCATCGGCGGCCTGCCGATCGACTTCGACGAGGCGCGGCTGCGTGCCGAGGGGGCGCTGACACTGAATGCCTTCAACGCGCTGCGCGCCAATGCCCGCTTCGTCTTCGAGCAGTCGCTGGCGGACGTGAATGTCGGCTCTGCGGATTGGACGCCGACCGCGACGGACATCACGCAACGCGACCTGGAGGCGGCGAAACTGACCGCGATCTACCTGTCGCTCGAAGACTTGTTCGTGGGCGTTCCCGGGGGCGTCGGCATTTCGGTCGGCAGCGGGTCCCTCGCGATCGCCCAGATAGCTCCGGACCGGGCAACCGCCCCGTCAGACACCCGCAGCTGGACAGCCATGAAAGCCGGATTGACCGGCGCGACGATCGAAGGGCTGCCGGACGAGCTGATCGTCATCCTCAACAATCTCGACATCGCCATCAACCAGAGCGCCGCGGACGGCGTTCCCGCCCTCGACTGGACCAGCCAGGTGGGCGATTTCGATGCGGGCACCTTCACCGCCGAAGCCGTGGCGGTCGGCCCGGAAGAGAGCCCGATCGCGATCGACTTCACCTCCGCCGGAATGGCGCTTTCGGGCGATCTCAGCCTCGATGCCTTCGGCTTCGTCGTGGCCGATGCCGGGTTCGAGGTGATCACCGGCGTGGTCGATGTCGATGTCGACAGCGACGGCACCTTCGCCCCGGCGGCGCAGAGCGGCGACATGGATGACGCCAACCTCTTCGCGCTGCGGCTCTCCGTCACCGATCTCTTCGTCGGCCTGCCCGCCGAGAACCCCGACGACCGCCTGGGCCTGGCGCTTGCCTCCGGCACGGTGGTCCTGGCCAGCATCTCGGCCCAGGACCCGGCCGCCGACGACCGCAAGTTCACCGCAATGGCCGCCGAGCTGGGCGGGGCCGAGCTTGTCGGCTTCGAGGATCTGTTCTCGATGACGGTCAACACCGCGACGCTCGACATCAACCAGGCGGCCTCGGTGCTCGACCCGTCGCTGGCGGCGCTTGACTGGACCCAGGCGGTGAACATCGACGGCAACTGGACGGGCGGAACTTCGGTGTCTGGCGATTACGACATCGTCTCGCTCGGCGGGCAGGACATCCTGGTCACCAGCCAGATCCTGCGGGTCACGGCGGACGCCGAGATCTCCATCTCCGATTTCGTCTTCGTGTCCGGCCAGATGGCGATCGAGAAGCGCGACAGCGTTTCGGTGCGCTCCGTAGGCTCGGCCACCGCGTTCAATGCCTCGCTGCTGACCATCGGCGCGTCGGACGTCACGGTCTTCGCCGGCATTGCCCGGGATCTGGACGGCGACGGCGTGATCCGGGCCGGCGAGCGCACAGAAGAGGCCGGGGCGGTCGGCGTGTCGCTGGAGGTCGAGGAACTGGCCATCGCGCTGTTCAAGCCCGTGGCCGATCCGGCGGTGGCGCAGCCCAGCTATTTCGCGATGAGCGCCAGCGGCGCGGCCCAGCTGGTCGGGGTGCCGGGACTGACGCTGGCCGGCACGCTGTCGGTCGAGATCAACAAGGCTGCGCCGCCCAAGGGCTCGCCTGCAGGGACGCTGCAGCCGGTGATCGACTTCACTTCGCTGCCGGGCGGCGGGCTGACCGTGGCGACCGGGCCGGCGAGCAGCACGGTGCTGAGCTACGGCACGGAGGTCCTGCGCGTCTTCGGCTCGGTCCTGCTGGAGATCGGCGACGGCGAGGGCAATGTCTTCGTCCAAGTCATGGGCGACTTCGCCTTCGAGCAGAACAACAACCTTGCCGTCACCCTGTCGGACGGGGACACGGCAACGGTCAACGCGATCCAGGTCGGCGCCTCGAGCGTCAATGTCTTCGCCGGGGTCGGTCCCTATTTCGATGCAGACGGCACGGTGACCGGCGCGGATACCGCGATCGGCGTCGCGCTGGAGGATGCGGGCCTCGCGCTGGTTCTGGCCAAGGAGGCCGTTCCGGCGGCGCAGGCGGCGACGGCGCGCAGCTTCACCACGGTGCGCGCCGAGGGCTCTGCCCGGCTGGTGGGCGTCCAAGGTCTGACGCTGGCCGCGGAGAACATGGTGCTCGAGATGAACCGCGGCAGCGATCCGGCCCTGGCCGCGGGGACCGAGGCGCCGGTGATCGATTACGCGGCCTCCTTCGACTACACCGACCCCGCGGACGGGGCGACGGTGAAGGACGGGCTCCTGGTGCTGACCGGCGCCGAAAGCTACGAGGTGATCGGCTTCGAGGACGCCTTCCTGCGGGTCTCGGGCTTCGCGCTGATCCAGATCAGCAGCTACGTCCATGTCTCGGGCAACTTCTCCTTCGTCCAGGGCGGATCGCAGAGCGTCACCCTGTCGGACAGCCCGGCCACCGCGAAATCGATGTCCTCGATTCTGGTCGGCGGCAGCGGCGTGAACATCTTCGTCGGCGACGGCGGCCCGTATTTCGTCGCCGACGGCAGCGAGGACAGCGGATTCCGTCCCTCGACGGACGAAGAGGCCGCCGCGGCGGGTGCCCTGGGCCTGGCGGTTTCCGACGTCGATTTGGCGGTGGCGCTGTTCAAGCCTGCGCTGGCGACCGACCGCAGCAGCTACTACGCGCTGCAGGCGACCGCGGACGAAATCGAGCTGGTGGGCGTTCCGGGCATTTCGGCCAGCGCCTCCAGCCTGCGCATCGCGGTCAACGGCTCTTCGGCGGGCAGCGGCACGGGCACCGGCGGCACCGGCCAGACCAGCCCCCCGCCGGTGGTGGATTTCCTTGCGACCGGCTGGAACGGCGATGCGCCCGGCACCGGGCTGTTCGTTCCGACCGACTCCTCGGGCGGTGGCATCACGCTGGGCTTCGAGGACCGCCTGCTGCAGGCATCCGGCCGCGTCGATTTCGCCCTCGACTACGATGGCGACGAAATCGACGACGTGGCCTTCGGCGCCCAGGCCACCTTCGAACAGGCCTTCCGCCCGAGCGGCGCCCAGATTACCAAGATCGCCGTCACCCAGGTCTCGCTCGATCTCGGCAGCGACGTCGAGGGCAACCCGCTCCTCTCCTTCGGTCCCGACATCGCCGGACTGGTCTTCCTGACGCCGCAGGGCATGGCAGGCTCGCTCGAGGTCGGCTTCGAGGAGAATGCCGATCCGCTGCTCGACAACGCCCTGCGCTACGAGAACGACAATGTCCGCCTGGCCTTCTCGGGCCGTGCCAGCATCGCGCTGAACAATACCGGCCTGCGGGTCGACGAGACCTTCGACCTGACCGGCAACGGGCTGGACGATGACGGCGACGGCCAGACCGACGAGGCGGACGAGCTGATCGTGCTCGACCTGCCGGCCGGTCCCTACCTGCGGGTCGCGGGCGAGGATCTGAAGCTTTCGGTCGAGTTCAAGCAGGGCGACGCCCCCGATGCCGAGATCACCGGCAGCTTCGTTTTCGAGCAGGTCACGGTCGGCGCCGAGAAGATCGTCCGCGTGGGCTTCGACAATGTCGGCGTCTCGATCGAGAACGGCGACAGCACCTTCGAATTCACCGACGGCGAGGGCGTGCTGATCTTCCTGCCGTCGCTGGCGGGCCAGCAGTCCACCACCGGCGGCGTCGCCGGACGGATCGCCGTCACCGCCAACTTTGACGATCCCGGCCTCGGCCTGGCGCTCGGCGGCACCGCGGTGGTGGAGTTCAACGCTTCCGGCCGCGCGATCGATCCGGCGGTGACCATGACCGTCGGCAGCGCCACCTTCTCGGTCCGCTTCCCGACATCCGCCAATGTCTTCTCCTTCGCCATCGCCAATGCCGCAATCGAATTCGCGCCATATTTCAAGCTGACCGGCGATTTCGGCCTGATCGGCGGCCGCACCGCCTACGAGACCTCGGACGGGTTCCCGGCCGGCTCCGCGCCCGAGCATGACCTCTATGCCGCGCGCAACGTGGAACTCTTCGTCGGCTTCATCGAGGACGGCAACCCGCTGCGCGATGCCGACGGGGTCCTGAATGACACTGCGATCGGCGTTCTGGTCAGCGGGGCCAATGTCGCGGCCTACAAGTTCACCTACGGAACCGCCGCCACCACCGACGACCGCTTCGCCATATTCGCCACCGGCACCGCCACCGTCATCGGCATCGACGGACTGGTGGTCACCGGCACGGTCACCGTGCGGATCAACAATTCCGGCCAGGTGATCACCGACTATGTCGACCTGCCCGCCGCGCCCTCGGATGCCGGCGGGGACGATGCTCCGCTCGCGGTCGGCATCTCGCAGGGCTACATGGAGGAAGTGCGCTCCACCGATCTGGTCTTCGATCTCGGCGGCATCGTCACCATCTCCAGCGAGCTCTTGATCTTCACCCGCGCGCCGACCGGGCGGATGGATGTCGACGTGGCCCAGGCGACCATCGCGATCTCTGCGCCAAACGGCGGCGAGATGGACGAGATCATCTCGGTCTCGGGCGCGGCGCGGTTCAGCCTCGGGGCGGGATCGGGCTTCAACCTCGAGGACTGGCGGGTTACCGGCTTCGGCATCTTCGGGGCGGAAACCACCGTCGCGACGCCGCCTTCCGCGCTGCGGCCGGTCCAGGCCGACCTGGTCTCGCCGGGGCTGAACAACCGGGTGACGGTCAGCGACCTGATGGCCCAGGGCTATGTCGACGTCGCCTACAAGAACACCAATGCGCTCTACAACGACCTCAACGGCGACGAGATCGTCATCGACGAAAGCTCGATCACCGATGCGGCGCCGGAATTCGTGCTCACCGGCGGGATCGTGGTCAACGGCGCCGGGGTGCGGGTGGATGACGGCACCACGACGCGGCCGGTCTACCGCTATTCCATCGTCACCGGGCCGACCGGCTCGATCACCGGCCAGACCACGGTCGACGTCACCTTCATCGCCGGCAGCGTCACCGATACCGGGGGCCGCGGGCTGGCCAGCGAAGTGGAGCGCTTCCTGCTGCTCCCCGACTCCCTGGCGGCGAAGAAGGCCGAGGCGCTGGACCCCTATATCGAGCTGCTGAGCCCGCTGTCCGGCCAGACGGTGTCCGCCGATGTGCTCAACGGCAGCAGCTCCAACAACCAGGGCATCGCCGCCACCAGCCCGCTGACCGGCGGACTGCGCTACATCGACATCCGCGTGGTGGCGCCCGAACAGGGCACGGTCGCCTTCGACATCTCGAAGATCATCGTCAGCGGCGCGGGCGCAGCGAATTTCGATCTCGGCACCGATGCCCTGGGCGGCAGCTCGGCACTGAAGATCGCGCCTGTCGCCCAGACATCGACGCCGGGCGTGTACCGCGTCTATCTCTCGGCCAAGGCGGGCGCGCAGAACAACCAGATCTTCGCCGCGGGCGAGGTGAATTTCCGCTTCCTCGCAGGTGCGGTCACCGTCACGGGCACCAGCGGCGCGCTGGCGAGCTTCGAGACCACGGACCGCTTCACCGTCTCGGCCAGCGAGCAAGCGGCGGGCACCGGCCAGGACGGGATCTCGCTCGGCCCGCTCTATATCGAGGCGCCCTCGGTCTCGATCGCCAAGCTGGGCTTCTCCGGCGGCGGGCTCGTGGTCACGGTCGGGATCGGCGCCGACATCGCGGCGCTGTCCTTCTCCAGCCAGAACGGCCAGCAGAGCAGCCAGCAGCAGACCAGCGGGATCAGCGCCGTGCTGCGGGGGCTGATGGTGCAGTTCGACGTCGAGGTCGACATTTTCTCGATCATCGACGGCTCGGCCTCGCCTCTGGACGCGATGAGCGCCACTGGCAAGTTCAAGATCGAAGTGCAGAGCCTCGAGGTCGACATCCCCAACATCGTCAATGTCGCCGCGGCGGGCGTGCTGGTGCAGTACGATCCGGACGGCGGCGGTGACCAGAAGCTGGTCGAGATCTTCCAGGCGCGGATCACCGTGCCCGCGCTCGGCATCGTCGGCACGATCGACCCGACGGCAGCCGGCGGCGTCACCACGCCGGGCCTGACCGTCTATGCCAACGGCTTCGACATCGGCACGGCGACGCTGATCTACGATCCCTCGCTGACCACGCCGGATTCCGCCGGGTCGAACCAGATGCAGAGCAGCAGCGGCTCGGGCGGCAAGATCCGCTTCGGCAGCATGCTGGAATTCGACGACATCCGCGTCGGCGTGGAAAACTTCTCGGTCCGCTTCGGCGAGGAGGTCAGCTTCGACGGCGCGATCTTCGTGGCCTCGGGCGGCGCCTCGCTCTTCCCCGGCAAGACGGTCAGCGCGCGGATCAGCGACCGGCTCTCGGCCGAGCCGGGCGCGGTGCCGAACAATACCGAGGCGATCCGGCTCAGCCTGATCTTCGGCGACAACCGGATCATCGGCTTCTCCGCCAATATCGACACGCTGCGGATCCAGGTCGGCCCGGTGCTGACCCTGACCTCGACCGACCTCTTCCTCGACACCACCGCGGGCGATGACGAGGAGCTGCTGAGTTTCACCGCCGTCGGCGCCGAAGTGTCCATCGGCTCGCTGAAGCTGTCGGGCGAAGGCCGCAACTTCGCCTTCCTCGGCGACGGCACCTTCGTCACCAAGGCGGGCTTCGGCGTCTTCCTGGGCGTGGGCTCCGCCACCGGCGAGGCGTTCAAATGGCCGAGCTTCCTGCCGGTCCGGATCACCGCGATCGGCATCCAGTGGCCTGACATCCAGGCTGACCCGACCGACTTCGTCCTGACGCTCTCTGCGGCGGTGACCGGCCTGCCGGGCGTCTCCACGGTGCAGTTCAGCGGCGTGATCGAGGGCATCCAGATCGATGTCGGGCTGCTGCTGGCAGGCAAGTTCCCGATCATCGGCATCAGCTCGATCGGCGTCGGGCTCTCGGGCAACCTGTTCGGCGGCGAGGTGTCGGGCGCGCTGATCGGCGGCATCATCAAGATCGACGCCCAGGGCCGCGAGATCGGCGTCAACGACTTCACCACCAAGGTCGAGGACCGCGTGTTCTTCGTGGGCGTCGAGGGCGGGATCACCATCGCGGGCCTCGGCGGCTTCGGCATCCGTTTCGCAATCTCGGAACTTGGTCCGCTCGGCGTCTTCATCAATGCTGACGTGCCAGTAATGATCGAGCCGAATTCCGGCCTGTCGCTGGGCGACTTCTCCGCCGGGGTGGAGTTCTTCAAGACGCTGCCCTCGATCGACCAGCCCGAGGAGCTGCGCGGTTCCGACTTCCAGCTGCCGACCAATGTCACCGTCGACAACTGGCTGGCCTCGGTGAAGAGCCAGGTCCTGATCCAGTACCAGCTGGTGAAATCCAACCCGGCGATGAACGGCTTCTTCGCCGCCTTCACCTCGCCGATGCTGCTGACCGGAAGCGCCAAAGTCTTCACCGTCTATGCCAGCCAGGCAGTGTTCAACGGCCAGGTCACGGTGCGTTTCTCCACCGACGGCAAGATCCTGCTGATCGGCACGCTGAATTTCGCCGCCGACAACCTGTCGGTCTCGGGACGGCTCTATGCCGACCTGTCGCGGATCGCGGCGGGCGAGGCGACGATCCTTTTCCTTGCCGACGTGCCGGACCAGATCCGGCTGCTGACCATCGACGGCCGGTTCAAGATGGGCTTCCGCGATCCGCTCGGAAACGAGGTGACTCTGACCACCGTCGACTACCAGGCAACCGCGCCGACGCAGCGCCTGGCCGGGCCGAAGGAAAACGCCACCACCGGCATCGGCAACCTGAACGGGGTCGGCTATGTCGATGTCGCCTTCCCGGTGATCGACGGCGCGACCCTGGCGGTGGAAACCGTCACAGACACCACGCCGGAGATCGAGCTGATCGTGTCGGGCGGCCACGGCTCGACTCTGCGGCTCGACGATGCCCAGGCGCCGATGCTGGTCTCTGGCAACACCTTCCGATTCTGGACGCTGGGCACGCTGGCCCCGGGCGACTCGCTGCAGTTCCGCTTCCTGCGCGAGAGCTGGGGCTATCTCGGCAATGACGGCGCCGAGGTGTTCTCGGATGCGGGCTATTACGAGGACAACGAGGGCAACCCGCAGAACGCCGACCCGGAATCCGCGGCGATCGCGCTGGTGATGGGGCCGTTCATCGACGTCAAGCTGGTGGCCGGGATCGGCGGCAGCATCGACGATGCCGCGCTGCGTTCGATCGCCGCCCAGGGCTCGCTCAGCTTCCGGCTGGAGCGCCGGACCGAAAGCGGCGGCACCGTCACCTGGACGGAGGTTCCGGGGCTGCAGCTTGACGGCGCCGGCGACCGCGCTCCGATGGCGCTCGGCGGCGGCATCCTGCGCTTCTCGCTCGGCGACACCGATGCGGGCCTGCTGCTGGAGCCGGGCAGCTACCGCGCGGTCTTCGATGCGGACAGCTGGACCGACAGCACCGGCATCGGCAATGCCGCCTCCAGCTCGTCCTTCGCGCTCGACACCGCGCGCAGCAGCGTGGCCGGTCCGTTCTCCTCCGAGACGCCCGGCATCGACGTCAATGTCGCGCGGGCCACCGAATATGGCGGACTGGCCGCGGGCGAGCAGGTCCTCGTCACCTTCACGCCGGCGACCGGTGCGGGGCTCGACTATGCCTCCATCCTGGATGCGGGCGCGGAAATCGCGGTGTCCGGCACCACGGCCGGTGGCACGCCCATCGCGGTGACCCAGACGGTCGATGCCTTCGGCGTGCCGAGCTATGCCGAGATCGCCTTCGATCCGGAGACCGACTACAACAATGACGGCGTGATCGGCGACAATCCCAATTCGGATGCGACCGAGCTGGAATACGACCTCGACGGCGACGGCGTGGTCGAGCTGGACGGCGACGACTACCACCTGCTCCTGGCACGCGAGGGCGCGACCCAGTTCCTCTACGCCCTGGCGGGGGGCCATGACTGGGCGGTGGGCGACGTCACGGTGGACATCCTGGCCTTCGACGCCGCGACAGGCGCTGGCTGGACCGACACGACCTTCAACGCCAGCGCCGCGGAAAGCCACGTCTTCTCCATCCTCGGCCCGCAGGCGGCGCTGGCCGGCCCGACCGAGGGCGCGGCGATCGACGTGGTGGAGATCAACGGCCGCAGCTTCCTCGACGTGGTCTTCCCCGAGGCGCCCTCCGGCATGGCGATCGACTGGAGCACGGTCACCGATCTGGGCGCCGAGATCGCGCTGTCCGGCAGCGCGCTCGGCTCGGTCACGCTCAATAACGGCGAGCCGCCGGTGGTGGTCGATGCGGCGGCGCGCAAGGTGAGGTTCTGGATCTCCGGCGAGTTCGCGGGCGACCCTGCCGAAGCGGGCGCGCTGACGGTCAGCTTCGTCGACGGCAGCTACGGATTCGTCGATGCGGATGCCGCCAATGCGGTGGCCGATCCGGTCTTCGTCCAGCCGGGCGATGCCGATCCGGGCGTGCCGATCACCGCCGAACTGCTGACCCAGGCAGTGTCCCCGGCGCTGGAAAGTGCCTTCGCCACGGCCCAGTTCAACATCCGGATCGACTTCTCGGCCTTCGACGCCGGCATCGACAGCGCGCTCTTCGCGCTCAACTCGGAAAGCATCTTCGACGATGCGCCGGAATTCGCGCTGAGCATCGCCGACGAGACCGCGGGGCTGTCCGGCGGGGACATCTGGGTGGCCTCGATCGGCGAGGGCGCGCCGCGCTTCGTCGAAGGCGCGACCTACGAATATTCGGTGACCGTGGGCATCCGCACCGCCGATCTCGCCGCCGACCTGCCGGATGCCGCCTTCACGCTGGCCGATCTGGGCATCGAGATCATCGAGGACAGCTGGGGCTACCTGGAGACCGACCCGTCCAGCCTCGGCGATGCGGCGGACGTCACCGCGGGCGACAAGAGCTTCATCGACATCGCGCTGTCGCCCACGGCTTCGGTCGGCGGCAGCACGGTGGCGCTCGACACCTCCTTCGACCTCGGCCAGTTCTCGATCTCGGGCAGCGGCGCCACCGGCATGAGCTTCTCGACTGCGGCGGGCTTCGAGCCGCACCTCAACGCGGCGGGCGCCTGGCGCTTCTATCTCGAGGGCAGCTTCGGCATCGGCGAGGTCACGGTCAGCCTGGGCGAGAACGCCTTCCGCGACGACAGCGGCGCGCAGAGCCGCTCCCAGAGCTTCGGCTTCACCGTCGAGGGGCCGCGCGCCCAGCTGGCCGATCCGGCCAGCGGCGGCAGCACCGGGCCGGCGGCGCTGAACGCCCGCGGCTTCATCGACCTGGCGCTGACCGTGCCGGCCGGGTCCGCCATCGATCTCGACAGCGTCACCGATCTCGATCCGGAATTCGCGCTGTCGGGCACCGATGCGGCCTTCGATGCCACCCGCTCGCCGGTCCTGATCTCGCAGAGCGGCACGACCTATGTCTTCCGCTACTTCACCACCGGCAGCCCGGCAGAGGGCGACAGCCCGGCGGTCAGCCTGATCGCGGGCAGCTACGCCTATGGCGGCGGAACGGCCAGCACCGCCGACGGCCCCGTGGCCGGGGCGGACGTTTCCACGCTGGACACCGGCTTCATCGACATCCGCTATTTCCCGACCGCGGGCGGGGTGATGGATGCCGACAGCATCGCCGATGCCGGGGCCGAATTCGCGCTGTCGGGCGCTGGCCTGGGCAGTGCCGCACTGGCCGCCGGCCTGGCGCCGGTCCGGATCGAGGGCAATCTCTGGCGCTATTTCGTCACCGGCGATTTCGCGGCCGGAGCGGTGGAGGTCACCTTCATCGAGGACAGCTTCGCCTCCACCGATCTTGACGGCGAAGGGATCGACGCGGCGGAGGACGGCGATGCGGTCTACCTGACACGCGGCGGGTCGGACGGGTTCCGGCTGGTGCAGCTCGCCGGCGAACTGGTCGATCCGGGGGTCGGATCGAATGCGGATGTCAACGACCTCAACCAGCGCGGCTATGTCGACGTGACCTTCGAGGCGCCGAGCTATGCCGCTGCGCTCGACGAGGCGAGCGTCACCGACCTGGCGCCGGAGATCGTCCTCAGCCTTGCCGATGGCGAGACCGGCACGCTCTATCTCGACGAGTCGCAGGCGCCGGTGATCGTCGGCCGCGACGGCGCCGACTACATCGTGCGCTACTTCACCACCGGCACCTTCGCGGGCTCGGAAAACGACGGCAACGTGGTGGTGGAGTTCATCGGCGGCAGCTTCTCCTGGCTCGACAGCGCCGGGGCGCAGATCCGCGCGCTGACACAGGACCAGGCGGCCGAAGTCCAGCAGGGCGCCAGCGCGGACGAGCTCTTCGCCGTGCTGCGCCTGGGCAGCAGCGGCCTGATCGACGTGTCGGGCCTGAGCGCTGCCTCCTTCACCGCTGCGGGCGGCGTCACGGTCACGGGCGTGACGGCGCGCGGACCTCCGGGCAGCCCCGACCTGCCGATCGTCATCGAAGTCGCGCTCGATCCCGCCACGGCCGGCGCGGGCGATGAAATCCTCCTCACCTATGCCAGCGGCATCTCCATCGCCGGCGGCGCCCCGGAATTCCAGGACGGCACCGCGCTCGACATCGAAGCCTCCATGCTCCGCAGCTATGTGGATGTCCGGTTCGATCCGGCAGGCGACGCGGAGGCCGACCCCACCCTCGCAATCGACGAAGACAGCCTCGACGGCACCGAGATCGAGATCACGGGCACCGGCGCGGAAGCCGTCACCGTCTACGAAACCGCGCCGACCGCGCTCGGCGGCGACCTCTACCGCTATTACGTCAGCCGCGATTTCACCACCGGCCAGGCCACGGTCGCCTTCAAGGCCGGCAGCTGGAACGACCGGGCTGGCAACGAGTCCCTGGCCGGCAGCGGCGCCTTCAAGATCATCGAGCAGCTGCGCGAGGACGAGGTCGACCCGACTTCGGCGACCGAGGTCGGCCGGGTCTTCTACATGGAGATCTCCGGCGGCATCACCTACCAGCTGGGCGAATTCCTCGAGGAGCCGCTGCTGCAGATCCGCGGCGAGGCCAAGTTCGAGGTCGGCAAGGTCCTCAAGGGCGATGGCCAGCTGAAGGACCGGGTGACGCTTTCGGCGGCGGGCACCGTCAAGATCTTCCGCCTCGGCAACATCGGTTCGGCCGCCGCGCGCTTCGTGCTGGAAAGCGGCAGCCAGCCGGGAGATGCCGCCTTCTGGGGCATCGCCAAGATCCAGACGAATTTTGACTTCCTGCAGAATGCCGGCATCTTCCTCGACGGCTCGGCGACGCTGCAGATCAACACGACCGGGATCGAGCAGGTCGAGAAGATCGCGCTGGAAGGCATCCCGGGCGACATCGTCGCGCCCGACCTGAACCCGGCGCTGCTGTCGCAGCTGGGCACCAGCCTGTTCGCGCAGGGTGCGCTGTCGGCCGCGGCGAAGACCGCGATTTCCGATGCGATCGCCGCGCACAATGCCGCGCCGGGCGATGGCGACCTGCTGGAGGAGATCACCTTCTCCGACGAGGCCAAGATCACGCTGATCCTGAATACCGGCATCGAGAAGCAGTGGCGCATCGACGACGGCGGCAAGCAGTACTTCATCATCTGGAACGACCGCGGCGAGACCACCCAGTTCAACCTCCATGCCGAGGAGCAGACCTTCGAGCTGGCGCCCGAGAGCTTCTCGGTGGCGATCCTCGGCTCGCTGGTGGTGGCCGAGCCGAACGACCCCGAAAATCCCTTCGTCACCGTGCAGGGCGGGTTCTTCCTGGAGGTCACCGGCGAGCGGATCACCGTATTCGCCTCGGGCAACGCCCAGATCGGCGGCACCTCGGAGGGCGACAGCTCGCTGCTGCAGGGCGAATTCCTCGGCCTCGTCGTCATCGACCTCGAAGGCGAGCACCAGGGCCTGGCGCTGATGGCGACTCTGGAGCTGTCCGGCGGCGAGGAGGGCTCGGGGATCGAGGGCATCTTCTCCTTCCGGGGCGAGGTGACGATCATCGTCAACACCACCGAGGAGGACCAGGTCTTCGAGGTGCCCGCCGAGTTCATCTCGCTGCTGACCACGTTGCCGCCGGTGATCACCATCTACGGCTCGATCCCGAATTCTGACGGCTCCGACAGCGAGGGCGTGCACCAAGTCTATCTGGTGGCGCGGATCTTCGGCACGATCACGCTGTTCGACACGCTGAACATGACCGGCATGATCGAGCTGCAGCTCAGCGAGGGCACGCAGCGGATCCAGGCGGCGGTCAGCATGCAGATCGAGGGGATCGGCGGGCTCAGCGGCCAGCTCGACCTGATCGTGGTCACCGACGGAGCACAGGCGCCCGACAGCTCCGGCGATGCCGGCATCTACGGCCGCGCGATCCTGGCGCTGGCGGTGGGCGACAACCCGAATTTCGAGATCAGCGGCTCGATCATGCTGGAGATCAACTCCTATGACGGGCCGGTCACGCTCTCCGATACCGTGCTGACCCGTTCCGAGCTCGATCCCGGCGACGACGGCTATGCGGCACCCGACTCCAGCATGGCGCTCCTGGCGGCGACGGATGTGGACGGCTTCGTCCGCGGCGATGCCGAGCTGGGCGATGCCAACCTGCTCCTGGTCGTCGCGGGCACGATCCAGCTGGGTCCGGTTGTCTCGATGCAGGGCCGGTTCGAGGTCGCCTTCGACAGCGATCCGGCGCCGCAGGGGTATTTCCTGACCATCCAGGGCGAGGTGACGCTGAACATCCTGCGCCTCGCCAGCGTGCAGTCGCAGGTCTTCTTCGGCCTCGCCCGCGACGGCATCGTGCTCTACGCCGCCTTCGACGCGGGCACGACCGGGTTCCTGTCGGATTTCGGCCTGAACATCTCGGCCACGGCGAAATTCGAGCTGAACACCACAGGGCGCGACGTCGACGTGGAGTTCGCCACCGGCACCGTGACCGTCGACAGCGAGTTCGAGCTCTACCTCGCCGGCGTGATCGAATTCGCCGGCTTCGCGTCGGCCTCGGGCTCGATGCGGATCAACCTGATCAACGGCGACTTCATCCTGGAATTCGACCTGAACCTGCAGCTCGGCGGGCTCGAGGTCGCGGCTTCGGGCGGGGCGGGGCTCTATACCGGCTCCGACAAGGGCATCGCGCTGGCGCTGCAGATCGAGATCGACGCCGACATCTTCGGGATCATCGACATCCTTGCCAGCGGCACGCTGCAGATCAACACGACGAACGGCGCCAAGACGCTCAACGGCATCCGCATCGCCGGCAACAGCTTCCTGCTCGACATCTACGGCAACATCGCCATCCTCAAGGTCCTGAAATTCGAGGCCGGCGCCACGATCAGCGTGGTCAACGGCTACTGGAAGTTCAGCTTCAACGCCTCGATGGACTTCTTCGGCATCGCCACGCTCAGCGCGCGGGGCTGGTTCGACAGCCGCGGCCATTTCGACATCAATCTCAACGGGCGGCTGGTGCTCGGCTCGTCCAGCTTCGGCCTCGTCGGGCAGTTCAACTTCAACGTCTTCCTCTACCAGATCGAGACCGCCGACCAGCTGGCCGCGGCAAAGCTGGTGACCGGCAACAACGATCTGGTGATGCGCGACTACGTCTTCGGGCTCTCGGCCTCGGCCAGCCTCGACCTGCGCGCCTTCGGCATCACCTTCGGCGGCGTCGGCTTCAGCTTCTCGGTGACCGCGGGCGGCACCGGCCGGGTGGAGCTGGTGGTGAAGGCCAAGGCCTCGGTCAAGATCCTGTTCGTCAAGATCAAGGTGAGCATGGAGTTCACCATCGGCTATATCGAGCTGCCGAAGCCGATCTACCTGGCCGGCAGCCAGGCCGACCCCTACACCTTCACGGGCGGCGTGCTCTATCTCAACAGCGGCAGCCGCGCGTCCCAGCGGGGCCTGGCCGCGGGTTCCGAGAACGAGACCTTCATCATCGAGCATGTCGGCGGCGCCGCCGGTGCGGAAACCGTCAAGGTCACCTTCTCGGGCCGCTCGCAGACCTTCTCCGGCGTGACCGGCATCGTGATGGACAGCGGCAACGGCTCCGACCAGCTGACGGTGCGCGAGGGCGTGCTTTCGGACATCGAGTACTACGGCGGCAGCGGCATCGACATCATCGACCACCAGGGCAGCGGCCAGGCGCTGATCTACGGCGACCGGGCGATTGCCACCGATCCGCGCGGCCGGGCGATCACGGGCAGCGCCGATAGCGGGGCGGAGACGCTCAACATCATCGAGATCGGCGCGGCGGCCGGGCGTTCGACCATCTACGGCGGCGCCAATACCGACCTGATCATGGTCACCAGCGCGGCCGGGGCCACCATCAGCGCGCGCGGCGGCAACGACCTGATCATGGGCAGCCCGGGCAGCGACACGATCCATGGCGGCGCGGGCAACGACGAGATCGACGGCGGCGGCGGCGAGGACGATCTCTACGGCGATGCGGGCAACGACCTGTTCACGCTGCTGCTCGGCGAAGCTGCGCTGGTGCAGATCTTCGGCGGCGGCGATGCCGACACGATCGAGCTGACCGGCAGCTCCGCGGCGGATCACGTGGCGCTCGAAAGCGCGACGGTCGGCGGCAGCGCGGGCTACCGCGTCGGGAACGCGGCGGCGGGCTACGACCGGATCCAGGGCACCGGGGTCGAGACCGTGCAGCTGCGCATGCTGGGCGGCGCCGACCGGATCGACGTGCATCCGCTGAACGGCACGGGCATCGCCCGCGTGGTCGCCGATGCCGGGCAGACCGAGACCGTCTCGGGCACCAAGACCGTCTACAACGAGGAACTCGGCCGCAACGAGACCGTGCCGAACGTGCTGGTCTCGCCCGACCGGGCCGCCGACCTGATCCGCATCTACGGCACGGACGGCATGGACAGCTTCGCGGTCTCGACCCTGACCACGGATGCCGCCGACGACCCGATCCCCTCCACCGACGTGCTGCGCGTCTCCGCCAGCTTCTCGGGGGCCGCTCCGCAGGACGTGGTGATCGACGTGGTCAACACTGTCCGCAGCGAGCGGGACACGGTGGAGATCCTGGCCGGCGGCGGCAATGACGCGATCGACGCCGGCGACGCCGCCAACCCGTCGAACAGCGCGATGGTGGCCGCTGGCGTGACCGCCGACCGCGCGGCGCTGATCCTGCGCGGCGAGGGCGGCAGCGACACGGTCTACGGCTCGCGCTATGCCGACGTCATCGACGGCGGGCTCGGCGATGACGAGCTGTCCGGCCGCGACGGCGCCGACACCTTCCTCGACGCGGGCGGCACCGACACCCTGTTCGAGTTCTTCGACCGCGACATGGGGCTCTTCGGCAACCGCATCGTGGTGGGCGCGCTGCTTTCGGCGGACGGCACCGCCTTCCTGGCGTCGAAATCCGTCTCGGCCCAGCTGACCGACGGGGCGGACCGCTGGAGCGGCGACAGCGTGGTCGAGGACATCGCCGGCCTCTTCGAGATCGCCCGGCTGCAGGGCGCGGCGGCGAACAACAGCTTCGTGGTCAACGACCTCGACGGCCGGATCCGCATCGGCAGCGCCGGGGCCACCGTCGCCACCCGCGCGGTCACCGCCTGGAGCGGGCATGTGGCGCTGGATACCGCGGGCAGCACCGGCGGCACGGCCGAGCATGTCATCCTGAACACCCCGCGGCTGAACAGCTACACCGCCGCCGTCGCCGACAGCTCGGGCACCGTGGCAGACAAGCTGGTGGTGAACGCCACCGGCGGCTCGGACGACATGACGCTGGATGCCGCGCCGCGGATCCTGGTGGCACTGGCCGAGCTCGGCACCGGCACGCCGCGGATCGACACGGTCGGGATCGACTATTCCGGGATCGCGGCGGTCGAGTTCAACACCTTCGACGGCCGCGACCGCGCGGCGGTGAATTCGGCCGACATTCCGACCTATTTCTACGGCGGCGACGGCGACGACACCTACAACATCGGCTCGAACGCAATGCTGGGCGGCGAGACCGCGAATGCCGGCGGCGTGCTGGAGACGATGGATGCGCTGATCCATATCGACGGCCAGGGCATCCGCGACGGCTATGACGGCGATGCCGACACGCTGAACATCGACGACACGGCCGATGCCGCGGACCAGTCGGGCGCGCTGACCCCGTCGGCCGTCACCGGGCTTGGCCTGTCGGGGGCCGGGATCACCTATGCCGGCCTGGCGCGGATCAACATCAACCTCGGATCGGGCAGCGACAGCTTCGCCATCGTCGACACGGATGCGGGCGACGAGGTGACGCTCGACAGCTTCGGCGGCGACGACACGATCGAGATCCGCCGCACCGACGGCCGGACCGATGTCGATGCCGGCACCGGGGCGGACAGCATCTATGTCGGCGAGCCGGACGAGCTGGTCACCGCGGTCGACCAGGTGGCGCGTTCGGCCAACTACATCCGCACCGGGCTGCTGAGCCTCGAGGGCGGCGATGCCGATGCCGGGCTCGACCGGCTGGTGATCCGCGACGACAACGACACGGCGGGCGACCTGGGCGGCGAGCTGGCCGAGGACCTGCTGACCGGCATCGGGGTGCAGATCGGCATTGCCTACGAGGGCTTCGAGAGCCTGCTGCTGCACCTGTCTGACGGCAACAACGGCTTCCACATCGGCAACACCCACGCCGGGCTGACCGTGGTCTTCACCGGCGACGAGACCGAGATCGACAACGAGTCGAACGACGTGCTGACCATCGGCGGCACGACCGGCTTCACCTCGGTCTATCTGGGCGACGGCCATGACGTGGTGAAGGTGAACTACGACATCCGCGGCCGCCAGACCTTCGAGAACGGCATCAAGTCGGTGCTGGAACTGCACGGGCTGGGCGGCAACGACACCTACGACATCGGCCTGAGCGGCCTCGGCAGCTCGGAAATCCGGGTGGCCGATGACGGCGACGGCATCGACCAGCTGAGAATCTTCGCCACCGACGAGGACGACTTCCTGCTGTTCCGCGCCAACCAGGATGCGCCGGGCGGCGCGACAGGGCTGGTTGCGGCGATACAGGTCGATGCGGAAACCCGGCTGCCGACGAGTTCCAGCGCGGTCGAGCGGATCGAATACGACAGCTCGATCGACGGGGCGGTGCAGGTCTTCGGCCGTGCGGGCGACGACACGTTCATCCTCGACGACAATGCCTCGCCGCTGGTGATCTTCGGCGATGCAGGCGACGACACCTTCCAGATCGGACAGGTCTATGCCTCGGCCCGCGACGAGGACAATCCGTATAACGGCCTGGTCCCCGAGGACTACTACGAGACCACCCAAACGACCCGCGGCTTCCTGTCGAACGGCATCTCGATCAGCTCGACGCTGTTCGGCGGCGACGGCAACGACAGCTTCACGGTCTACTCCAACAAGGCAGAGCTGTTCCTGTTCGGCGAGAACGACGACGACACCTTCCGCATCCGCGCCTTCGTCAAGGTCAACCCGAACGATCCGAAGGCGCCCTTCACCAACATCAACGGCGGCCAGGGCGCGGATTTCATCGACTTCAACGTCAACGCCCCGGTGCGGATCGACGGCGGCGACGGCTTCGACACGATCACCGTGATCGGCACCGAATTCGGCGACGACTTCGTGGTGACCGAGGACGGGGTCTTCGGCGCCGGCCTGTTCATCTCCTACACCGCGGTGGAGAAGGTCTCCGTCGATGCCACCGAGGGCAACGACACGTTCTTCATCCAGTCGACCTCCGAGAATGTGCTGGTGGAGATCATCGGCGGGCTCGGTTCCGACACGTTCAACATCGGCGGCGCGCGGCTGGAGGGCATCACCGAGGGCGGCGCCATCACCGTGGTGTCCAACAGCCTCGCCGGACATTCCGGGCTGATCTCGAATGAGGTCACCTCGGACGACCTGAACTCGCGCTACATGGCGATCTTCACCCAGGACGTCGTGGCCCAGATCGGCGACAACGACGAGGCCGGGCTGATCGTGCTGGAGAACGGCGGGCCGCTCAGGGTCTTCGAGGGACCGGATGCCGACGGCAACCTGATCGTCGACAGCTACCAGATCGTCCTGACCCGCTCGCCGCTCGACACGGTGCGGGTGACCGCCGCGCCGGTGGCGCTGTCGGAACGCGAGACGCTGGCAGGCGGGCAGGGCATCCGGATCAACGGGTCGGATGTGGGCGCGACGGTGGTGTTCGACCGCACCAACTGGTGGATCCCGCAGGCGCTGACCGTCACCGCCCCCGAGGACAGCCTGGCCGAGGGCACCCGCGGCTACACGATCCAGCACACGGTCGTCGAGGGCCGCCAGGGCGGCGACGGCGATGCCTATGACGGGCTGGCCGTGCCGGGCGTGGTGGTCGAGGTGGTCGACAACGACTCCGCCGCGCTGCTGATCGCCGCCGACAACCCGGCCTATGACAGCACCACCCGCGCCGATGCGCTGGACCGCGAGAACCGCACCATCGTTGCCGAGAACGGCAGCCCGCTGACCATCTCGGCGACCGACGACTACTACCTGGTGCTGACCCGCAAGCCGACCGGCGATGTCCGCGTGCTCCTGGAGATCGAGGGCGACGACATCGAGCTGCTGGACACCAGTGCGGTGACGGTGATCGACGACAGCGGGCTGGTGAAGTCCTATTCGGTGACCTTCTCGGCCGACGAGACTGCGTCCAATGCCTGGAACCGCGGCCAGGCGATCTCGGTCGCGGCGCTGGACGACAGCGAGGACGAGGGCAACCACTATGCCCGGATCAGCCACTACATCTTCGATGACGGCGGCAGCGACCTCGACAACTTCCTCGGCGTGACCACCGACCAGGTCGCTTCCGGCCTGGCGGCGGATTTCAACGGCGACAGCAGCCAGCTGCGCGTGGCCGAGGACCGCTATGTCTCGGCAGTGCTGCGCCTCGCCCAGCCGGGCGCCACCGCCTCGCGCGACTTCGCGCCGGAGCTGGGCGATGTCTGGACGCTGACCGTCGGCGGCGTCTCGGGCGCGGTCGTGGTCGATGCCGTCACCGACACGCTGCCGGAAATCGCCGAGGCGCTGGCCGCGCTCTTCTCGGGCCTCGGCGCGCAGACCGGGGCGAGCGTCTCGCAGGTCGGCAGCACGGCCGTGCTGAGCATCGTGGCGGCGGATGCCGCCGCCGGGGTGACGATTTCCTTCGACGTGGCCGGAACGGCGGCCCATGGCGGCGCGGTGATCTCTTCCGCCGCGGCCGGCCGCGTCGTGATGATCGAGGACGGCGCCGCCTTCGAGGCCGAGGCCACCGATCCCGAAGGCACCGCCCTGGCGGCCGCGGCGCAGAGCCAGCGCGCCTACGACCTGGCCATGGTGGAGCTCGAGGCGGCCTCCGGCACGAGCATCCCGGCGCTCGGCGAAACCTTCCTCGTCTATCTCGACGGGCAGGAATTCCGCGCGGTCTCCGCGGGCAGCTTCGCCGCGGTCACCCGCCAGCTGGCGGCCGACATGATCTCCACGGGGCGCTATGCCGCCTCGCCGCTGATGACCGAAGCGCTCATCGGCATGGCGGCCGACGAATTCCAGGCCGGCGTCGCCTGGACGGTCGAGCTGAACGGACAGGCATTCGCCTTCACGGCCGACGGCACGGAGACGTCGGTCCAGGACATTGCCACCGGGCTGAAGGGCGAGATCGAGTCTGCCGGGCTCGGCTATGGGGTGACCGTGCTGGCCGGCTACCTGCAGATCACCTCCGCTACCGGCTTCACCGTTTTCACGTCGCTGTCGGGCATCGAGGGCGAAATCAACGCGGGCCTGTCGCTCGATGTTGCCAGTGCGACCCTGGCAGGCGACGGAAACGTGCTGGCGGTCCGCAAGGCGCCGGGCCTGTCCGAAGTGTCCGCCTTCTCGGTGATCTTGCAGCGCAAAGCCTCGGCCGACGCGGTTACGTCGGAGACCGGCGGCACGCTGGGGGCAGGTTCGGTGCTGTCCGCCACCCATTGGCAGACGCTCTTCCTGCAGGTTCCGGCAGTCGTGGCGCCGGTCGCCGAGGGCGATGCCTGGACGCTGGATCTTGGCGGCAACCTGACCGATGCGTCCCTCGCCGAAGACCGCGGCAGCTATGGCTTCGAGGCGGGCGGCAACCGCGACCAGACCCTGCCCGGGGTGATGGACGTGCTGATCACGGATGACGATGCGCCCGGCGTGCTGGTGCTGGAGACCGGCGGTTCGACCGTCGTGATCGAGCCGACCGAGCTGGCGCTGCTGGGCAGCGGCTATGTCCGCACCGGCGACGGCCGCACTGATCCGGACATCGTCACCGGGGCGGGCAGCAACGAAGTCACCTTCTCGGGCGATTTCGGCGTCGCGGTGATCGACGAGAACGGCACCAACAACTCGATCTTCTCGGCCCAGGATCTCGACCTGGCCGACTGGAACGACAACGACGTCCCGGCGATCGGCAAGGTGGCGCGGAGCGATCTCGACCCGACGCTGATCACGCTGCCGCATCTGACGATCATGGGCGAAGGCGAGGGCGAGGCCGACTACTTCAGCTTCAACATCGACGACACGATGCTGGTGCCGGGCGGAAAGCTGCGGGCGATCTTCGACATCGACGACGCCTTCGAGTTCAGCGATCCCGAGTTCTGGGCCTCGATCCTGCGGCTCTACCGGCTGGAAGAGGACAGTGACGGCGCGCTGCAGGAAGAGCTTCTGGCGACCGGCTCGATCATCTCCTTCTACGACACCCCGGCAGAGGGCCAGCGCGGCGCCTTCTTCTACGAGTCCCTGCTGACCTACACCTTCGAGGAAACCGGGCTCTACGTGATCGAGGTGGACAATGCCATCGCCGGGCGCGCCCTGCCCGAGGGCGTGGACTACACGCTGCATGTCTCGCTGGAGGGCCGCGAGGTGGACGGCTTCCTCTTCGAGGCCGCGCCGACCCAGGAGGACGAGGCGGCGCAGCGGCAGCTCGGCTTCCAGCTGATCGACCCGACCGCCAGCTTCTTCACCTTCTACAACCCCGACATCGGCAACCAGCCCGAGGGCGGCATCGACTTCTTCGTGCCCTATGCGGTGATCAAGGGCTCGGGCGACCGCACCGACGACATCTTCCGCGTGACGCTGAGCGGCGACCAGGTCTCCACCGATACCGGCTCGACCGTGCCCGCGGCCAATCCGCCGGTGAACAGCGACAAGTTCTACGACAAGGTCGCGATCCATATCACGGGCGCCACCGATGCAGACGGCGACGGCAGCTTCGACCCGATCCGGGCTTCGGACACATTCACGCTGGGCCTGCGCTATGCCGACTTCACCGCGACCGGCGAAACCACCGCCGAGGGGGTCGCCAAGGCGCTGAAGACCGACATCCTCTCCAAGGAGACCCGCTATTCGGCCGGCGACATCGACGTCGTGACGGTTGGGGAGGGCGAGGTCTACCTGATCGTCACCGATCCCGGGGGGGTGAACCTGACCGGCCGCACGGTGATCGGGCTGGAGCACTCGATCGCCTCGGTCGGCGAGGTGGTGCGCAGCACCCAGCCGGCATACGGCGACGGCAGCCCGATCTTCTTCTCGACCGGCACGGCGCTGGACGGCGAGGCGCTGGAGATCGCGCTGGCCGGCACGGCGGCGGCTGGCGATGTCTACCGCATCCAGCTCGATGACGGCAGCGCGGCGCTGGCGGACGAAATCGAATACGGCGCGGACGGGATCGTCTCTGCGGACGGCCTGGCAACGGCCCTGGCCGAGGCGCTGGACGGGCTCGGCAGCTACCTCGCCGAAAGCGACGGATCGACGGTCCGGATCGCCAATTCCGCCGGTGCCGCCTTCAGCGTCAAGGTCACGATCACCGGCGAGACTCCCGGGGGCGAGGTGGAGATCACCGGGTCGGTGGCGGCGACGCGCGACAGCAGCGGCACGCTTGCCCGCGAGACCGTCGCGGCGGCCCATTACGGCGGGGCGGAGATCCGCCTGACCGGCGACGCGCAGCCGGGCGAGATCTGGGTGGCCACGGTCACGCTGGACGGGACCGATTACGTTGCCTCGACCACCGTCACCGACGAGATGAAGCGCAGCGCCGACGTGCTGGCGCAGGTCGCTGCCGATCTCCGCAGCCAATTCATCACCCAGACCGTCCCGCTGAGCGTGACCCGCTCGGGCGGCACGCTGACGGTCAGCGGCAGCAACAAGGTGTTCTCAGTCGCGCTGACCGTGGAGGAGGCTGCCGATCCCTCGACAACCGGCATCATCTTCGGCGAGCAGCTGCGCGTCCGGTCCCTCGATCTTGACGGCGTGCCGAATTCGGACAGCGACTGGACCGTCAGCGTGGACGGCACGGATGTCGATGTCGACGGTGCCGACAGCGCAGCGGACCTGGCCGCCGCCATGGCGGAGGCGATCGACGGGGCGGCGATCAGCGGCTATGTCGCCTGGGCCGAGGGCAGCATCCTCTATGTCGCGTCCACGAAGACCAGCGGCGAAGTATCCATCTCGCTCTCGGGCACCAAGACCGTCGGCCAGGGCGCCAATGCCGAGGAGCACGTCACCACTGTCGCGGATGGCAGCGGCGAGGCGGAGGTCAGCGTCGACGGCGGCACGCCGGCAGCGACCGGCATCAACCCGCAGGGGACCTTCCGCGGCCTCGCCGTGGATAATCTGGCAGACATCGTCCAGATCGGCCAGATCTGGGATGTCTCCTTCTTCGCCGGCACGACGCCCGTCGAGACTCCGGCCGGCACGCTGGTGTTCGACCGAAGCACGGCGATCGCAGACGGAGACACCACGGAAGAAAACTTCCTTGCCGCCCTTGCGGACCATGTGGAATCCGGCGTCTCCGGGGCGGTCACCGCGCTGCTGGGCGACACGCTCTTCGCACTGATATCCGGCACCACGGATGTCAGCTTCGAGGTCAACTCCGTAACCTCGCCGGAGCTGGCCGGGGCGATGGATCTGCGCGGCGAGATCGACGAGAACTACAGCCAGACGCTGACCTTCCTCTCCGCAGTGGATGCCGGTGACCGGATCTACGTGGGCAGCGACGCAAGCCCGGTGACGGTCGGCAGTTCCGACCCGAGCAGCAGCATTACCGCCAAGATCGACTCCATCCTCGAGGCGGCTTCCGGCGGCCGGGTGACGGCAGATGCCGAGCTGACCGGCGACGAGATCACCGTGACCTATGCAGCGGACAACGGCGACGCGCTGGATCTTGGGGCGATCAAGCTGGAGCGCGTCGTCCCGGAGCCGGAGGACACGTCCTCGGCCGATACCGTCCAGACCAGCGCCGACACGCCGCTCTATGACGAGCTCTACTACCGGATCGACGCCGAATATGTCGGCGGCGAGATCTGGACGCTGCATCTGGACGGCCGCAGCTACGAGATCGCGCTGCCTGCCGCCGGCGATCTGGACGTGTCCGAGCGCGACGCCGCCAAGATCGCCAGCCTGGTCGCGGCGGCGATCAACGATGCCTCCACCGGCCATGAGGAGCTGGTCGCCGAGGTCGAAAACAGCGAGAGCACGATCACCGTCGGCAACGTGACCCAGGGCGACGTCTTCACGGTCACCCTGACGGCGGGCGCGGTGACCCGGACTGCCAGCGTCACCGTGGACGGCACGACCGACACTTCCGAAGAGGTGGCCGCGGCGCTGGCGGCCGGGCTGGATCACGGCTTCTTCTCGGCCGGCACGCCCGCTGGCAGCAGCTTCACCGTCTCGCGCGACGGCGGGGTGGGCTTCACGGTGGCGACCTCGGTCACCGATGCCGAGGGCGGCGTCTCCGGCAACACGCTGTCGGCCTCCGCGGTGACGCCGCTGCTGCGCATCTATGACGGCACCGCGGGCCAGCGGGCCGACGGCTCCGGGACCGAGGACGCGCCCTTCAAGTTCCTGCTGGAGCGCCAGGGCGCGATAACCACCGTCTTCGACATCGACAACGTGGTGCCGCTGACCCAGGTGATCGACGTGCCGCGCGTCGAGATCCAGGAGATCACCGTCTTCAACCTGTTCGGCTTCGAGATCACCTACGAGGTTCCGGTGGTGGTCTATGACCGGCTCGAGGTCACCTATGTGCCGGTGCTGGAGCTCTACAAGGTCTCTGGCGGCACAAGGACCCTGCTGGAGCGTTCCTGGCTGGGCGGCAATGACACCGACGGCGACTATGTCCTCGACGAGGACGACTACAGCGGCATCGATCCGGGCTCGGTGACGGCGGACGACCCCTTCATCACCTACACCTTCACCGCGGCGGATATCGGGTCGCTGGCGGATATCGACGTCCGGGTCACCTCGGCGATGATCACCGACGGACCGGACGGCCGCGAGATCGAATTCCTGCCGTATGTCCAGACCGGGCTGAGCTACGACCTGAACATCTCGATCCCGCGCTACGAGACCAACCCCGACCAGCTGCCGCTGATCGGCAAGGTGCTGACCATTGTCGAGGGAGCGGGCGCGGGCCAAAGCGGCATCATCACCGGCTATGATCCCGAGACCTCCACCTACACCGTCCAGTACGGCAACGGCGCAGCGGATGCCTGGACCGTCGCCCCGGACGATACCAGCCTCTACGAGATCTCGCAGAACCTGCTGACCGAGTATCCCTCCACCTCCGCCACGCCCTATGCGCCGATGGTCGACAGCTACGAGCTGCTGCTGACCGGCGTGCCGGGCTTCGATGCCGACGGCAATGCGCTGGAGGACGACGAAACCGTGACCGTCGAAGTCACGCCGCTGAAGACGCGGACGCTGAATTCCGACGACGATTTCAATGCCGACAACAATTTCGGCGAGAACGAGGAGGTCCAGGTCCGGCTCGCCACCTCCAATGCGCTTGTCTCGCTCGGCTATGCGGGGGCCTCCGCGGCATCGACGCTGGTCGCCGAGGGCGAGACCTGGCAGCTGGTGCTCTACGGCGACGGCAACGTCCTGGCCACCGAGACGGTCTCCTTCCGGGTGCCGGATGCCGCGACGACGCTGGGCGAGGTCGCCCAGGCGCTGGCCGACGGGATCAACGGCCTGGCCAGCGGCCGCTACCTGGCGGCGCTGGAATCGGGCAGCGCGATCCGCATCCTCGACGCGGCGGGCGGCACGGCGCGGTTCTTCGTCGAGATGTCGGTCAGCCCGGACACGACCGGCGGCGCCGCGATCGAGGTGTCCCGCAATGCGGCGCTCGAGCAGCAGCTGTCGATCGAGCTGACCGGCGGCGTCGCGGTGGGCGAGACCTGGACGCTGGCCTTCGGCGGCGACACGTTCAGCCATGACGTGGCCTTCGGCGACACCCTGGCCGGCGTCGCGGCGGATCTGGCGGCGCAGATCGTCGCGGCGGACGACCTGAACCTGACGCTGTCGCAGCCGCTGGAATGGGACGTGACCGTGCTCGGCCGGGTCATCACCATCCAGAGCCGCCTCGGCGAGATCTTCGACGCCAACTCCGCCTCGGTCGGGATCGCCCGGACCGACACGGCCGATCCCTTCACCCTGGGCCGGATGGCGCTGCGCCAATTCGTGGTCTTCGGCAAGGACAACTGGTCCGACGCCCAGAAGGTCGGCGTCATGGCGATCGACGACAGCTTCGTCGACGGCGGAGACGCGCTGGTCTTCGCGGCCTTCGAGGAGCGGGTCGACGCAATCCGCGGCCCGCTGGTCATCGAGGGCGGCGTGCTGGTGGCCGAGGAGCGCTTCCTCGAGGATCCGTTCCGCCTGCCGGGCGAGACCAACTATCCGCTGCCCGACGGCCAGCTCGACAGCTTCGAGATCGACGGCGACACCTACGTGCTGACCGACCGCGGCGCCTATCACGTCAACGAGCTCTACGGCGAGCGGCCCGGCTTCGATCCGCGCTTCAACGACTATCTCTACGAGCTGCTGTTCCTCTCCGGCACGCTGGCCGAGGAGCATGTGGTCGACCTGTCCGGCCTGGCGGCCACCGGCGCGCAGCGCGTCCTGACGCTGACCGCCGGAGCGGCAGGCGGCAGCGGCGCGCCGGATCTGCAGCTGGCGGTGACGCTGGAGGCCGGGGAGGGCCTGGCCGAGGCGCTGTCGGGCTTCGCCGCGGCCTATGACGCGCTCGGCGACGCGGCGCGGGGCGGCTACCTGCTGTCGGTCTCCGAGGATGCGCTGGTCCTGACCCGCAGCGATGCGCTGGCCTTCGCGGCGGCCGCGGATGACGGGACCTCCGCCTTCGCGGTCTCGGTCCAGGCGGGGGCGTTCTTCGCCGATCCGGCCTTCGGCACCCGCGTGGACGTGGTCGAGACCAATGCCGACATCCTGTCCTTCGGCTCCGAGAGCGATCCGGTGCAGCTGGGCCTGACCGTCGATCCGGACGGCAGCGGCGCGGTCGACGCCTTCGGCGGCGGCTATGTCACATTCGAGGGCCGTCCCGACCAGGACGACCCGCATCTGGCCAGCCTGTTCTGGGAGCGCCTGGTGCTGTCGGCCACCGGCGCGGTCTCGTCCACCGGCGAGACCTGGACGGTCACGCTCACCGACGAATCCGGCGGGACCGTCCAGACCTCCTACACCGTTCCGGACGGCGCGCTCTTCACCAATTCCCTGATCACCGGCCTGGCGGCCAAGATCGATGCCCTGGCCGGATACAGCGCGGGCATCCGCGTCGACCTGCTGGGCGATGCCAAGCTGGAGATCGTCAATGACGGCGGCGCGAGCTTCCAGGCCGGCGTGGCCGTGGCGGGCACGGCGGCGCCGGTCATTTCGGGCCGTCCCGATCCGCTGAAGGGCGAGTTTGCCGATGTCTCCTGGGTGCTTGCGGCGCTCTTCTTCGACCAGCCCGGCCTGGTTGCCGAGGGCAGCCTCTGGACGCTGACCGTCGACGGTGCGGTCCTGCCGGTCACGGCAGGGGCGGCGGGCGTTGCCACGGTCACGCGCGGCCTGGCGAACCGGATCAGTTCCGGCCTGTCGCCCGTCGTCTCGGGCACCGAGGTGCGTCTGAGCGGCGACGTGCCGGACGCGCCCGCGGCGGGCGACGACTATTTCTACGGGCCGGTGAACCCGAATGTGCGCGTCGACGAGGCCGAGCAGGTCGACGTGATGAACGTCTTCCACGGCGGCAGCGTGGCGGACAATGCCGCGGTGCTGACCGCCGACCGGCTGACCGGCCTGGGCATGGGCGGTCGCACGGTGATCGGCGGCGAGGAATTCGAGGGCGGCATCACCTATGGCGGGCTCGAAGTGGTCGATATCGAGCTGGGCCGCGGCGACGACCGGAGCTTCGTCATCGAGAGCACCCATCTTGGCCAGACCCGGCTGGATACCGGCGCGGGCGACGACCGGGTCGAGCTGAAGACGGCGGACGGCCATGTCGAGATCCTGCTGGGCGACGGCGACGACACGGTGCTGCTGGGGTCCGACGAGGCCCTGGCCGACCAGCTGACCGGGCTGGTTGCGGTCGACGGCGGCGCGGGCACCGACCGGATGGAGCTGGACGATTCCGGCGACACCACCGCCAACGCGATGGTCCTGACCGGCCGCACGATCCTGGGGCTCGACATGCCGACCGTGGCCGAGGTGCAGACCATTGAGGTCCAGGCCGCCGGCGGCGACTTCACGCTTCGCGCCGACGGCTACGGCACGGATGCGGGCCTTGCCGATGACGGTGCCGAGGGCGTGCGCCGCACCGCCGGGGCCGCCTATGTCTCGGTCGGCTTCGGCACCACCGCCGCCGCGCTGGCGGCGAAGCTCTCGGCGCTGTTCGGCGGCGCCTCGCTGCGCGTCCTCTCCGAGGATCTGGACGGCTCCACCCTCTACACGGTGGTGTTCTCCGGCGAGGATGCCGGGATCGACCAGACCGAGATCGCCTTCGCCGACGGATCCGAGGACGGGGCGCGCTTCGATCTCGACCTGGAGCTCGGCGGCACGCCGCTGGCCGGCGAGATCTGGACCGTCACCGTCGGAGGCGCGGCCTATGGCTACACGGTGCAGGCAGGCGACACGCTGGCCGACATCGCGCAGGGCATGGCAGCGGCGATCGGCGCCGCGCCGGAATTCGCCGCGGCGGCGGTCGGAACGCGGCTCTCCGTCGACCGCGACCCCGAGGACGGCGCACTGTTCGAATGGGCCTTCGAGATCACCTTCGCGCCCGGCCAGGCAACCACCGAGGGCGCGGCCAGCCCGGTCAGCGATCTCGTGGCCAACGAGGGCGCCTCGGCCGATGTCTTCATCGCCACGCTGCGCGACGGCACGGTCGAGCCGGGGCTGAACACGGTGCAGACCATCCGCATCGCCGCGGATGGCGGCAGCTTCCGCCTGGTCTTCGACGTGCCGGATGTCGAGGGCGACATGGTCACGGTCATCACCCCGGCGCTGCCCTACGACATCACCGCCGCCGAGCTGGCCGACGCGCTGGAACTGATCCTGAACCCGAACAACGAATTCGACTTCCTGCCCTACACGGACAATTTCGCGGTGCGGAAGATCGAGGACACCTTCTACCTGACCTTCCAGGGCGCCCTGCGCGGTGCCACGGCCACGTCGATCGACACCTCGCTGCTCGGCCGCGCGCAGGACCTGTCCTTCGCGGTCGCGCCGGAGCAGCTGGAACTGAACGGCATCATCGAGACCTTCAGGGCCGATGCGGACGGCGTGCTGTCGCTGTCGCTCGAGCTGCGCGGCTCCGGCGTGCTGGACTTCTCCCATGCCTTCGCCGCCGGCACGGATGCCGCGGCGGCGCTGGCCGGGCTCGCGGCGGAGATCGACGCGGCCACCGGCCTGACGGCAACGGCGGAAGGCCTGGTGCTGGCGGTGGCGGTCTCGGCCGCCGAGCTGCCGGGGATCGCGGGGATCGACGTGGCGCAGGCGCTGTCGCTCGATGGAATCGCGCTGGAGGCGGTGACATCGGCAGAGCGGCTGGAAGGCGCCGCGACCCGCTTCGACATCGTGGCCGAGGATGCCGCGGTCGCCGAGGGCGACACGGTCACGATCAGCCTGACCAACGCGGTTGTCGCGGGCGGCACGGCGGCCTTCTCCTACACGGCTGCCGCGGGCGAGGACCTGTCCGCGATGCTGGCCGGGCTGGCCGCGGCGATCAACGATGCCGAGGGACCGTTCTGGTCGGCCGAGGCCGCCGGCACCGCGCTCGTGCTGCGCAGCCTGCATGGCGGCGGATTCGAGATCGCGGCCAACCTGGCGCTGAACGGCACCGCGCTGGCCGCGGGCATCCAGTCCGACCGGGCGGTGATGGAGCTGCGGCAGGACGGCATCGACTATCACGGCATCGAGACGCTCGACATCGCGCTCGGCTCCGGCGACGACACCGTCAATGTCCAGGGCACCAGCGCGGTGACCTCGCTGAGCCTCGGCCTGGGCAACGAGAAGGTCTTCGTCAGCTCCGCCGCGGCCTTCGCGGCAGGCGAAGATACCGACTTCCTCGAGGGCCATCTCGACGGTCTGCAGGGCGTGCTGAACATCGACACGGGCGGCGGCAGCCACCAGCTGATGATCTCCGACGAACGCTCCGCCGCCGGGGATGGCGCCGTGCTCATCACCGACCAGGCGGCCCGCGCGCAGCTGCGCGACGGCGGCCTGCCCACCGCGGACCTGTATCTCTTCGGCCTCGCCGCGACGATCACGGTCCGGGCCGGTGCGGCCGCGGACTTCGCCGGCGGCGTGACCATCTGGACCGGCTTCGGCGATGACGTGATCGAGATCGACGGCAGCCTCGGCGCCGCAGGAGAGGCCTCGGGCATCCGCAGCTGGACCACGCTGAACACCGGGCTCGGCAATGACACGGTCACGGCCAATCTCGATCTCGCCACGGCAGCGGAGGTGCAGCAGATCTTCGTGCCCGACAGCGTCTTCGACGGCGGCGGCAACATCGCGGTCATCTTGGCCGACATCCTTTCCAGCGGTGCGGCGGCCAGCGGCACCATCTCGGTCACCGCGCTGATCGACACGGTCGAGGCCGCCTTCCGCAGCCTCTACGGCCAGGGCGATGCCAGCCTCTTCGACGGGCTCTCGGTGGCGCGGACCGAGGTTGAGGGAGGGTACCTGCTGACGCTGACCTTCGGCGGCAGCCTGGCCGGCCGCGACATGGCGCAGATCGCCAGCGCGACTGCCGGGGTGGAGACCGCCACGCTGCAGGATGGCGAGATCGCCGACGGCGCCACGGTGCTGGACGGCCAGGGCGCGTACCAGGACTACCTGGAATTCAGCGACATCGACCGGCTGCTGGCCTCGGCCTCGTCGCTGCCGCTGGTCATCTTCGGCGGCCAGGACGGCGACGTGATCGAGGGCGGAAGCGCGGGCGACATCATCTTCGCCGACCGCGGCCGGGTGGACTACTTCGACGCCGCAGGCGCGCTGGTGGCACGGCTCGGCCTCGGCGGGCCGGGCGACCTGACTGACGGCGCGGTCCGTGACCCGGTGCTGCTGACCACCCGCGATCCGCTGGTCGGCGGCGATGACACGGTCACCGGCGGCGCGGGCGACGACCGGATCTTCGGCGGGATCAACGGCGACACGATCGATGCGGGCGAAGGCAGCAACATCGTGCTCGGCGACATGGGTCTGATCGACTACGTTGCCAATGACGGCGACCACCTGGCCGCGAATGGCGGCGACGGGCTGAAGTCGGGGGCAGCGGATATCGACCTGATCATGACGCTCTCGCCCGAGCTCGGCGGCAATGACGCGATCACCGCGGGCAGCGGCGACGACATCGTCATCGCGGGCGAGGACGGAAAGGCCGCCGCCGACAGCCCGCTGCCCGGCACCCGCGCGATGGCCCGGACCGTCACCGGCCTCGAAGAGGACGGCGACAGGGTCGATGCCGGGGCGGGGACGAACGTGGTCTTCGGCGACAACGGCTGGATCACCGGCGCGGCGGACGGCACCGCACCCTCGACGTCCCTGCCCATCGCCTTCGGGCGCCTGTCGAGCGAAGCCGAAGGCGCGGATCCGGAGTGGGGCGGCAGCGACGAGATCATCACCGGCACCGGCTTCGACATCGTGTTCGGCGGGGTGGACGGCGACATCGTCACCGCCAATGACGGCGAGACAGACGTGCTTGCGGATGCCGGGAACATCGTGATCGGCGACCACGGTCTGATCGATTGGGAGAGCGCCGACGGCGACGCCTCGGATATCGACCTGATCGCCTCGACCTCCCCGGATGTGGGCGGCAGCGATGTCATCACCACCGGCAATGGCGGCGACATCGTCATCGCGGGCGAGGACGGCGAGCAGCGGCTCTCGGCGGATCAGGGCAACGGCATCGTCGTGAGCTACGGCGAGGATGGTCTTCCGGTTGCCACCGAGACCGTGGCTGCCGCCGGCGATGCGGCGGAGGGCGACACGATCTTCGCGGGCAACGGGGCGAACCTGGTGTTCGGCGACAACGGCCGGATCGAGGCTGCTTTCTCGGATTCCGACCGCTTCGGCAGCTTCGGCCTGACGCTGGGCCTCGTGACCTCGGTGGCGCCGGAGATCGGCGGGGCGGACGGGATCACCACCGGCCATGACGACGACATCGTGATCGGCGGCGCGGCGGGCGACACGATCGACGCGCGCGACGGGGAATACGAGGGCGCGAACGGCGCCGACGGCGGCAACATCGTGATCGGCGACAACGGGCTGATCGACTGGACCGCCGCGGAGCGCCCGGACACGGCCGGCGCCGGCGCCGATCTGGATCCGGGCGACATCGACCTGATCGCGTCGCTGGCGGCCGGCGCGGGCAGCGCCGACCAGGGCGCCTCGACCGGCGGGACCGATGCCGTGACCACGGGCGACGGCGACGACATCGTGATCGGCGGCCAGCTGGGCGACGCGATCTTCGCGGGCAACGGGGCGAACCTGGTGTTCGGCGACAGCGGCGAGATCCGCGCGGCGGATGCCGATTCCGACCGCTTCGGCAGCTTCGGCCTGACGCTGGGCCTCGTGACCTCGGTGGCGCCGGAGATCGGAGGCAACGACCAGATCACAACCGGCAGGGGCGACGGCGACAACAGCGACAACGGCTTCGACATCATCCTCGGCGGCTTCGGCGACGACACGATCGTGGCGAAGGACGAGGAGGCCTACGACGTCGAGGCGGCGGATGCGGCGGGCCGCGACACGGTCAACATCATCCTGGGCGACAGCGGGCTGATCGACTGGACCCGCGCCGATGCCGGGCGCGCGACGGAGACAGGCGAGGACACGGAAGGCTTCGACACCGATCCGGGCGACATCGACCTGATCGCGACGACCGACCCGACACTGGGCGGCCGCGACATCATCCTGTCGGGCGCGGGCAACGACCTGATCCTCGGCGGGACCGCGGGCGACCGGATCTTCGCCGGGGCCGGCAACGACCTGGTCTTCGGCGACCATGGCCGGCTCCAGGCCAATGACCGCGGCCAGGGCAGCAGCTACGGCGCGGTCGATCCGCGGGCGCTGCCGCTGGTTCAGGACAACCTGGCCGACCGCTTCACCTTCGCCGCGACCGATGTCACCGATACCGAGGAAGACGCCTCGGATCCGCGCTTCGGCCTCCCAATCGGCGGGGCCGACCTGATCTTCGGCGAGGATGGCGAGGACATCATTCTCGGCCAGCAGGGCGGCGACGTGATCTACGGCGGCAACGGCGATGACGACATCATCGGCGGCCACAATGTCGCCGGCGGCCATGACGGCAGCGACCGGATCGACGGCAACGGCGCGGTGGCGGCGCGGCTGGAGGCGGAGACGCTGCTGGCCGGCGGCATCGCCCAGCCGATCGGCAGCGGCACCGTGCTGGACACGCCGCTGGCAGGCTATTTCGACCCGGCGGCCCAGGCCTTCCACGTGGCGGCCGGGGGAGGCAGCAGCGCCTCGGCCAGCGATGACGACGTCATCCTCGGCGACAACGGCACCATCCTGCGCCGCGGCGGCACCGGCACCGGCCTGCGAGACCCCGCCACAAGCGAGAACACCCGCTACCGCCTGCTGGAGAGCGGCGTGCTCTACGACGTGGCGACCGGCGAGGTGCTGGTGACGTTCGACGGCGATAGCGACCTTTCCAACGACGGAGAACTCGACCCGACCGGCGTGCAGGTCCGCCAGATCTTCCTCCTGGATCACTCTGCGGACACGCCGGTCAACCGCTACGGTGCCGACTACATCGCAGGCGGCCCGGATGACGACCTGGTCTTCGGCCAGCTCGGCGACGATGTGATCCAGGGCGACGGCGAGGTTGTCTTCCAGGACGTGGACGGCAGCCGCCCGGCAGAGGCGGACGGCGCGGCGCCGGCAGACGTCATGGCGATGCGCGACGGCGATGGCGACCTGTCCGTGATCCCGACCCGCGATCCGTTCTCCGCGGGCAGCGTGCACCGCGACGGCGACGATTATGCCGAGGGCAACGGCGGCAATGACGTGATCTTCGGCGGAGAGGGCCAGGACGACCTGATCGGCGGCTCCTCCAGCCTCTACGGCCTCGACGATGCCGACCCGGCGGCGGCCGACCTGCTGCGTCCGGACGGCTCCGACCTGATCTTCGGCGGCACCGGCCAGGACGTCGCGGACCCGGCCACCGGGGCGCTCGCTGGCCGCAACCACTACGGCGACAGCGGCGAGACCGCCCATGCGCTCGATGCCGACATGATCCTGGGCGACAACGGCAACATCTTCCGCATCGTCACGGTCAGCGTCTCGGGCGGCCTGGGAACCTCGGCGCAGGCGGGCTTCAACTACGATCTGCGCGATCCCTTCCGCGGCAGCGACGGCACGGCGCAGCCGGGCGACCAGAAGACCTTCTCCGACCGCTGGATCGTCGCGCGCGCGGCACAGCTCCTCGACACCACGCCGGGCGGTCTCGACCGCCAGCCGGTGGCCGCGCTGTCGGATATCGGCGCGGCGGACGAGATCCACGGCGAGGCGGGCGACGACTTCGCCTACGGCCAGACCGGCAATGACGTGATCTTCGGCGAGGGCCAGGATGACGACCTGATCGGCGGCACCGGCCATGACTGGATTTCCGGCGGCACCGGCCAGGACGGCATCCTCGGCGATGACGGCCGGATCTGGACCAGCCGCGTCACCGACGCCTATGGCGAGCCGCTCTTCGCCGTCGCCCCGCTGGCCTCCGGAGATCTCGGCCAGGAGATCCGCACCCCCGGCGGCTTCCAGGAGGACGTGATCAACGTCGCCGGAGAGCTGAAGAAGGCGGTCAACCTGACGCCCTTCAACCTGACCGATGCCGCGCTCGGCTACGAAGATCCGCATGACGTGCCGGAGCATGCCAATGACGTCATCTTCGGCGGCCTCGGCTCCGACTTCCTGCATGGCGGAGCGGGCGACGACTTCATCTCGGGGGCCGAGGCTCTGCCGGAGGCGGCGGTTGCCTTCTTCGACGGCGCGGGCAACGTTGCCGGGACGGCGCGCAGCGACTACGCGCGGCCCTTCAACGACGGCACGCTGCTGAACCATGGCGGGGTCCAGGCCGGGGAATTCGCGCAATACGACGAATACGCCCCGCGCCAGAAGATCATGGTCGAACACGAGGGCACGACCTTCGAATGGTTCGGCAATTTCGACCCGGCCGATCCGGGCGCGCCCTATGCCGACCTCGCCGATCCGGCGACCGCCTATCCGGGCCATGCCTCCACCGGCGAGCGCAAGCTGACCGACGGCGACGACCGCATCTTCGGCGACCTGGGCAATGACTGGATCGTCGGCGGCACCGGCCAGGACAATGCCTATGGCGGCTATGGCGACGACCTGCTCAACGTGGATGACGACCACGGCAGCACGGCAGGTACCGCCGATCCGCTGGCCAACGACGTGCCGGATACCGACCTGAGCTACGAGGACCGGGCCTTCGGCGGGGCCGGGCGCGACGTGCTGATCGGCAATACCGGCGGCGACCGGCTGATCGACTGGGCGGGCGAGTTCAACAGCTACATCGTGCCCTTCGCCCCCTTCGGCCTGGCCACGGTCAGCCGCGCGCTGCAGCCGCAGATCCGCGAATTCCTGCTCGACCTTTCGGCGTCCGACGGTGCCGATCCGACCCGCGGATTGGACACGAGCGGCGACTGGAACGACATCCGCCAGGGCGAGCCGGACGGCGAGCTGGGCATGGTGATCCAGGCCGATGACGACTGGCAGGACCAGACCGGCGCGCCGGACGATCCGCAGCCGGGCAACATTCCGGGCGGGGCGCGCGACGTGCTGCGCGGCGCGGATTTCAACACCGGCGGCGGCAATGCGGGCACTGCCGGAGCGAATGTGGCGGCCTTCGGCTTCGCGCCGGACACCGGCAGCTTCGAGGTCACCGGCGCGCGGCTGGAGATCGGCCCCGAGAACGGCACCGCCGGCGACGCGGCGGCGGTGTTCTATGTCGACGCGGCCAAGCCGGGCTATTTCGAGATCAGCGCGACCATCAATGCAGGCAAGCCGGTTGCCGGGCTGAAATCCAATGCCTTCGCGATCTTCGACTATGTCAGCCCGACGGACTTCAAGTATGCCGGAGTGAACATTTCCAACGACAAGATCGAGATGGGCTACCGCGACGCTGCGGGCTGGCACGAACTGGCGCAGTCGAACAGCCAGCTGAAGCCGGACCGCGACTACCAGATCCTTCTGTCGGTCAACGGCACCACGGCCACGCTGGTCGTCGACGGCAATGACTACTTCACCTATGTCTTCGAGCCGAGGATCGACCAGTTCGGCGTCAGCCATGGGCTGAATGCCGGGCTTGTGGGGATCGGCTCGGTCGATTCCGTGGCGCGGATCGACAATGTCTATGTCCAGGTCCTGCCGCCCGAGCTGACCTTCTCGGCGACCGAGACCTTCGACGATGCCGCGCCCGCGCTGAATCCGGAGACGGGGCTGCCGGTCTTCGATCTTTCCGCGGCCGATCCCGAGGAACCGGAGGCGGACGGACAGGTCACGCTGTCCGCCGGGGACATGGCGCTCGCCGATGTGGCGGCGGACGAGAACGACCTGCGGCAGCTCTCGGCGCAGCTTTCGACCGCAGGGAAGGCAGGGCTGGTCTATGACCTGCAGGCTTCGGGCGGCTTCAAATACGCGGTGCTCGACCCGGGCGCGGACCAGGCGGTGCTGGGCCATTATACCTTGGCCGGGGGCTACGTGACCGACGCGCTCCTGCCAGTCGCGCTGCCGGAGGGCGGGATCTACGAAATGCTGGCGACGCTGAAGGGCCGCACGATCTCGGTCGAGGTGAAGTCCTCGACCGCGCCGGAAGCGGTGTTCCAGGTGCTCAAGGGCCATGCCTACAACGCGCCGGTGACCGACGGCGCCGCCGGGATCTTCGTCCTGGAGGGCACGGGCACCTTCTACGAGGCGATGTCCGCCTGCGACAACCTGGAGATGATGGCCGAAGGCGAGCCGGTGGCGGTCGGCACGCCGGATGCCGGGACGCCGGCCGCGGCGGAGGCGCCGGCGGCGGCGGAAGATCCGGCGGGCCTGCACCGCTATGACGGCGCGGGGGCGGCGCTGCCCGAGCAGGGCACGGTGACCTCCAGCCTGGAGATCGCCGATGCCTTCGTGATCGACGACGTCAACGTCACCGTGACGCTCGCCCATGGCAGCCTGTCCGACCTGCGGCTGACCCTGATCGGCCCGAACGGCGCGCGGGCGGTGCTGGTCGCCTTTGCCGAGGGGACCGGGCTCGACGGCACCGTGTTCGACGACGAGGCAGGGCAGGACATCGCGGCGGGGTCCGGCAGCTACACCGGCACCTTCCGCCCGGCCGAGGCGCTGTCGGCCTTCGACGGCATGGTGGCGGCGGGCACCTGGACGCTGCGGATCGAGGATCTGGCGTCGGGCACCGGCGGAGAGCTGGCGGGCTGGTCTCTGGCGATCACCGAAAGCGGCGCGCTCCATGCCTCGTCCGAGGGCAGCGGCGCGTCCAAGGGCGACCAGCTTGTGCCGAAGGATCTCGCCGCGGCGCTGGAAGCGGCCAAGCAGCGGTGGATCGGATCCGGATTGCTGGCCCAGGCGCAGGTTGCGGCGATGGATGCGCTCTCGGCCGCCATCGGCAATCTCGGCGGCACCATGCTGGGCGTGACGACGGGAACGCAGATCACGCTCGACCGGGATGCGGCGGGCCATGGCTGGTTCGCCGACCGGACCCCGGAAGCGGCGGAGGAATTCGACGCGGAGGGGCAGGCGACGGACCGGGATGCCGTGGGCCGGATCGACCTTGTTGCAGTCCTGACCCACGAGATCGGCCATTACCTGGGCTTCGGCCATGACGCGACAGGCCAGAGCTGGATGGCCGGCATCCTCGAGCCCGGCGCGCGGCCGCTCGATGCGCCGGGGCCGGCACTGTCCGGCGGCGATGCGGGCGGCAGCGGGACGGAGACGGCCTCGGCGGATGCCGTCCCGGCCGCAGCGGAAGACGGAGCCGGACCCGAGGCGGCCCTGCCGCCGCTCCTGCCGGCAGCAGCGGCCCCGCGGGCAGCGCTGCGCGCGGAGCCTGCCCCGGAGCGTGCACAACCGTTGCCCGGGACACGCAAGGCGCGCATAGCGGCTTGACGGGACTGGATTTATCCCGAAGACTTCTTCCGTTCGTATCTGAATTTGTATCGGTGCGGCTTGCTGCATTTGCCGGGACCTGACCGGCTGAACGGGGGGAAGATCTTGGCGGAACAGGCGCGGCAGGCCGGCGGAGATCCCGTCGGCGGCGTATTCCTCGATGCCGATGCGTTCTGGCGCCTGAAATCCAGCAGCGACCGCGAACAGGTGGCGCTTGCCTGGCTCGATGCGCTGGCACGCCAGAATGCCGGATTGAGGCAGGGTATCGTGGTGCTGGCCTCGGCGGGCCAGGGCAAGTTCGAACCGGCCGCGGTGCACCCGCGGGGCGCGAGGCCGGAAAAGGCGCTGCTCGCCTCGGTGGAGACGGTGCTGCGAAATGACCGGCAGGTGATCCAGACCGTTGGCAGCGGCGAGACCGAAGGCATCGTGATCGCGGTGCCGGTGAGGATCGGCGGCCAGCTGCGGGGCAGCGCTGCGCTGCTGGCGGAACCGACGGACCAGGCCGGGCTGCAGCTCCGGCTCGACCAGCTGCAATGGGGCTCTGCCTGGCTTGAGACGCTGCTGCAGCGCGGCCGCCTCCAGGACGGCAGCGCGCTGGTCACGGTGGTGGAGCTGCTGGCGACCTCGCTGCATCACGAGCGGTTCCAGGAAGCGGCGATCGCCACTGCGACCGAGCTGGCCGGCGCGCTGAACTGCGAACGCGCGGCCATCGCCTTCCTGTCGGGGCGGCACTGCAAGGTGCGGGCGCTGTCGAATTCCGCGAACATCTCCAGGCGGGCCAACATCCTGCGCGCGGTCGAGGCCGCGATGGACGAGGCCGTGGACCAGGAGGCGACCATCGTCCTGCCGGAACCGGACTCGGCGACGCGCCGGGTGGTTCGGGCGCACAGGGCGCTGGCCGATGGCCATGGCATGGCGGCGCTCTGCACGGTGCCGCTGACCGAGGGCAGCCGGGTGATCGGCGCGCTGCTGCTGGAGCGTCCGGCGGAGGCGCCCTTCGACCGCGAGGCGGTGCAGCTGGCCGAACATGCCGCGGCTCTGCTGGGGCCGGTGCTGGACACCAAGCGGCGCGAGGACCGCTGGCTGCCCGCCAAGGCCTGGGACGCCTTCCGCCACACGGCGGAGGCGCTCTTCGGGCCGCGCCATGCGCTGCTGAAGCTCTCGGTGCTGGCGGTGCTCGGCTTCCTGGCCTTCGCCATCTTCGCCAAGGGCACCTACCGGGTCGCCGCCGACGCGGTGCTGGAGGGCACGGTCCAGCGCGCAATCTCGGCGCCGGTGGCGGGCTATGTCTCTGAGAGCCGGTTCCGGGCGGGCGACCGGGTGCAGGCGGGCGATCTTCTGGCGGCGCTCGACATGACCGACCTGCGGCTGGAGAAGCTGCGCTGGCAGACCGAGCGGGCCAAGCAGGAGCGCGAGTATTCCGAGGCCGTGGCGCGCAAGGAACGGGCGCGGGCGCGGATCCTCTCGGCGCAGCTCGACCAGGCGGATGCGCAGATCGCGCTGCTCGATGCCCAGCTGGAGCGCATGCGGCTGACCGCGCCCTTCGACGGGCTGGTGGTCTCGGGCGATCTCAGCCAGGCGCTCGGCGCGCCGGTGGAGCGCGGCGACGTGCTGTTCGAGATCGCGCCGCTCGACAGCTACCGGGTCAGCCTGCGCGCCGACGAGCGCGATGTCGGCGATCTGGCGCCGGGTCAGCCCGGCAAGCTGGCCCTGGCGGCGGCGCCGGGCGATCCGATCGGCATCGAGCTGGCGCGGATCACCCCGGTCTCGGCGGCCGACCAGGGCGCCAATGTCTTCGTAGCCGAGGCGCTGCTGACGCAGCCCGCCGGGACGGCGCTGCGCCCCGGGCTGGAGGGCGTCGCCAAGATCGAGGTGGGCGAACGGCGGCTGATCTGGATCTGGACGCGCCGCGTCGTGCTCTGGGCCCGGCTCTTCGTCTGGTCCTGGACGCCCTAAGCCGATGGCGACCAGCCTGTTCTCCCCGTCCTGGTACCGGGTCGCGCAGCTGAAGCCCCGGCTGAGGAAGCATGTCGAGATCCACCGCCATGACTACCGCGGCCGGATCTGGTACATCCTGCAGGACCATGCCGCCGGGCGGTCGCACCGCCTGTCGCCCGCCGCCTACCGGCTGGTCGGGCTGATGGACGGCCAGCGCTCGGTCGAGCAGCTGTGGCAGCTCGCCAACGAGCAGCTGGCCGAGCGCGCGCCGACCCAGGACGAGGCGATCCGGCTGCTCGGCCAGCTCCATGCCGCCGATGCTATGATCTGCGACGTGCCCCCCGACAGCCGGGAGCTGTTCCGCCGCTTCAAGCGGCAGGAGGAGCAGAAGCTGAAGCAGAAGATCTGGTCGCCGCTGGCCGTGCGGATCCCGGTCTGGGATCCCGACCGCTTCCTGGCCCGCACCTATCCCTTCGTCGCGCCGCTCTTCACCCGCACCGGGATGGCGCTCTGGGCGGCGCTGGTGCTGGCGGGGGTCGTGCTCGCGGTGATGAATTTCGGCGCGATCACCGACAACATCTTCGACCGCGCGCTGACGGTGCAGAACCTGATGGTGCTCTGGCTGGTCTACCCCGCGGTGAAGGCGGTGCACGAGCTGGGCCACGGCTACGCGGTCAAGGCCAACGGCGGCGAGGTGCACGAGATCGGCATCATGCTCCTTGTGCTGATTCCGGTGCCCTATGTCGATGCCTCCGCCGCCTCGGCGCTCAGGGACAAGAAGCAGCGCATGCTGATCGGCGGCATCGGCATCATGGTGGAGCTGGCGCTGGCTTCGGCCGCGCTGCTCTTCTGGCTGAATGCCGAGGCCGGGCCGGCCCATGTCGTGGCCTACAACGTCATGCTGATCGGCGGGGTCTCGACGCTGCTGTTCAACGGCAATCCGCTCTTGCGCTTCGACGGCTACTACGTCTTCGCCGATTTCCTCGAGATCCCCAACCTGGGCAGCCGCGCCAACAGCCACATCTTCTACCTGGCGCAGAAATACCTGTTCGGCTCGAAAGAGGCCGAGCCGGTCACCTCGCTGGCCTCGGAGCGGTTCTGGTTCGTGGCCTACGGCATCGCCGCCTTCCTCTACCGCCTGTCCATCATGTTCGCGATCATCCTCTATATCGGCGGGCGGTTCTTCTTCATCGGCGTGATCCTCGCCTTCTGGGCTGCGACGACCCAGGCGCTGGTGCCGATCTTCAACGGAGTGAAGTTCCTGTCCGACAGCCCCAAGCTGAGAACCAACCGCGGGCGCGCCGTCTGGACCACCGCGGGGATCGTGGCCCTGCTGGCGGCCCTGCTCTTCGCGATGCCCTTTCCGCTGCGCACCATGGCCGATGCCGTCACCTGGCCCTCGGAGCAGAGCCAGATCCGCGCGCAGGCGGACGGCTTCGTCACCGCGATTCCGGTGCGCAACCGCGACAGCGTGGCCGAAGGCGACGTGATCCTGACCGCCGAGGACCCGCTGCTGGCGGCCCGGCGCGACCTGATCGCGGCGCAGATCGTGACGCTGTCCGCGCAGGAGGCCGCGCTGCGGCGGCAGGACCGGGTGCAGGCCGAGCTGGCCGCCGAGGAGCTGGCCGCGGCGCGTGCCCAGCTCGGCGAGATCGAGCGGCGGATGGCCGAACTGACCCTGACCGCGCCGCGCGCAGGCGAGGTGGTGCTGCCCAACCCTTCGGACCTGGAGAGCCGCTTCATGCGCAAGGGCGGGCTGGTGGGCTATGTCGTCGATGCCGAGGACACGCGGCGGATGCGGATGATGATCGGCCAGGACCGGGTGGCGCTGGTGCGCGACCGGACGCGCGGGGTGGAGCTGATGCCCGCGGGCTATGGCACGCATCCCGTCCCGGCGCTGATCGTGCGCGAGACCCCGGGCGGCACCACGACGCTGCCGACGCCCTCGCTCGGCACCGGCGGCGGCGGCGAGATCCCGGTCGATCCGCGCGATCCGGACGGCCGCAAGACGCTGGAACGGTTCTTCGAATTCGAGCTGGCGCTTGACGAGGGCACGGGCAGCCCGTTCCTCGGCCAGCGGGCGCGGGTCAAGATCGACCACGGCTACGAACCGATCGGCTTCCAGGCCTGGCGCTCGCTGCGCCAGCTCTTCCTGCGGCTCTACGGGGTCTGAGATGGATCCGGCGCTGCACCATCCCCGCCCCGGCCCGGTCTTCGGCGCCTATCCCCAGCGGGAGGACGAGCGGCTGCCGATGCTCGACCGGATGCTCGCCGGGCTGGAGGGCGGGATGCGCCGCCTGGGCAACCGCCTGCCGATGGGGCGGCGCGGCTTCCTGCAGGCGGTGGCGCGGCACGAGGCGCGGCTGGGCGCGCTGATGCCGCACGAGTTCCGCGCCGAGGCGTCGGCGATCCGCGGCGAGCTGAACCGGCGCGGGCTCCATGCCGCGGGGATCGCGCAGGCCTTCGCCGCCACGCGGGTCGCGGCCATTCGCACGCTGGGCATGCGCCATTTCGACGTTCAGCTGACCGGCGGGCGCATCCTGCTCTCGGGGCGGATCGCCGAGATGGATACCGGAGAGGGCAAGACCCTGACCGCGACCTTGCCTGCCGTGGCCGCGGCCTTTGCCGGCATCCCGGTCCATGTGGTGACGGTGAACGACTTCCTCGCCGGTCGTGACGCCGGGACGATGGCGCCGCTCTACGAGGCGCTGGGGCTGTCCACCGGGCTGGTGCTGGAGGGGATGGGCGCCGAGGAGCGCCGCGCCGCCTATGGCTGTGACATCTGCTATGTGACCAACAAGCAGCTGGCCTTCGACTATCTCAAGGACCGGCTGATCCTGGAGCGGGAGACCCGCAAGCTGCATCTCGATGTCGAGGGGCTGAAGGACGGCACGCCGCGCACCGGGCGGGCGCTGATGCGCGGGCTGTGCTTCGCCATCGTCGACGAGGCCGACAGCTGCCTGATCGACGAGGCGCGCACGCCCTTGGTGATCTCGAGGCCCGGCGACCTGTCGGGCATGGAGGAGACCTACCGCCAGGCGGTGTCGCTGGCGCGCCGGCTGCAGGCGCCGCGCGATTTCGTCATTTCCGCGCGCGACCGCCGGATCACCGTCACCGACCTGGGCAAGGCGCAGATCCGCTGGCTGTCGGAACGCTGGGGCGGGGTCTGGGCGGCCGAGGTGCACCGCGAGGAGCTGGCGCAGCAGGCGCTGACGGCGCTGCATCTCTACGAGCGCGACAAGCACTACATCCTCCGCGAGGGCACCATCCAGATCGTCGACGAGTATACAGGGCGGATCATGGGCGACCGCAAATGGGAGCGCGGCCTGCACCAGATGATCGAGGTCAAGGAACGCGTCGAGATCACCGGCCGCAACGAGACGCTGGCGCGGATCTCGTACCAGCGCTTCTTCCGCCGCTACCTGAAGGTCTCGGGCATGACCGGCACGGCGCGCGAGCTGTCTGGCGAATTCTGGTCGGTCTACCGGCTGATGGTGACGCGCGTGCCGACCAACCGGCCGTCGCGCCGCCGCGCCGAGCCGCGCCGCCATTTCGCGACCGAGGCGCAGAAATGGCAGGCGATCGCCGCGCGGGTGGCCGACATCCATGCCACCGGGCGTCCGGTTCTGATCGGCACGCGCTCCGTCGCCGCCTCGGAGACGCTGTCGGATATCCTGGCCGAGCGCGGCCTGCGCCACCGCGTGCTGAACGCCCGCCAGGACGAGCACGAGGCCGAGATCGTGGCCGAAGCCGGGCAGCCCGGGCAGATCACGCTGGCCACGAACATGGCCGGGCGCGGCACCGACATCAAGCTGGGGGCGGGCGTGGCCGGGGCGGGCGGGCTCTTCGTGCTGGGGTCCGAGCTGCATGACAGCGCGCGGATCGACCGGCAGCTCTACGGGCGCTGCGGCCGCCAGGGCGATCCGGGCGGCTACGCGATGATGCCGAGCTTCGAGGACGAGATCATCCGCGAGACTTTCGGTCCGCGGACCGCGCGGCTGGCCAGCAGGCTGGCCGGTCCCGGCGGCGAGGTGCCCGGCCTGCTGGCGCGCCCGGTCTTCCGAATCGCCCAGGCCGCGGCGGAGCGGCGCAATTCGCGCCTGCGCCGGAGCCTGCTGAAATACGACGACACGATCGACGATCTGCTCGCCTTTTCCGGGCAGACGGAATGAGGGGATGACGATGCGACCCATGCTCACCGCGGCGCTGCTGGCCGCAACCGGACTGCCCGCGGCGGCGGATGTCTACGGCGACTGCGTGATCGAGCCGGCCATGGTTGTGGAGATCGGCGCGCCGGTCGAGGGCGTGGTCGAGCGGATCGAGGCGCCGCGCGGCGCAGCGGTGCGGAAGGGCGATCCGATCGCCTGGCTGGAAGCGACCATCGAGGAGGCCAACCTGGCGCTGTCCGAGCGGCAGGCCCAGTCCGATGCCGATGTGCGCATCGCCGAGGCGCGGGTGGAGCTGGCGCAGAAGGAGGCGGCGCGCGCGCGCGAACTGGTCAGCCGCAACGTCGGCACGGTCAGCGATCTCGACATCGCGGAGGCCGAGCTGAAGACCGCCAAAATGGAGATGGTCGCCGCGACCGAGGACCGCGAGCTTGCCGCGCTCAGCCGCGACCGGGCGGCGGCCATCCTGGAGATGCGCACCATCAAGTCGCCGATCGACGGCATCATCCTGCGCCGCCTGATCGGGCCGGGGGAATTCGCGCATTCCCAGGCGCAGATTGCCCAGATCGCCGCCATCGATCCGCTTTACGTCGATGTCTTCCTGCCGACCTCGATCTACCGCAGCGTCCGCATCGGCCAGAACGCCACGGTCCTGCCGGCCGAGCCGATCGGCGGCAGCTACGAGGCGGTGATCCAGTCGATCGACCAGGTCTTCGACGCGGCCTCGGACACGTTCAGCATCCGCCTGTCGCTGCCAAACCCGGATCACGCCCTGCCGGCCGGGGTCGATTGCGCGGTCTCTCTCGGCAGCGGCAACTGATTCCGGCCGGGCAGGGCCGAGGCGCTTTTCCCCGCGGAGGCAAGGCTCTAGGATGCCCTGCGCCGACAGGGAGAGCCGCCGCTTGAAACCGACGAAACGCGACATGCGCCAGGGCCGGATCCTTGCCACGCTGGCCGACGAGCCGACCATGCGCGTAAAGGCGCTGGCCTCGGCCCTGGAGGTGACGACCGAGACGATCCGCCGGGACCTGGAGGACCTGGCCGAGCGCGGGCTGATCAGCCGGACCTATGGCGGCGCGATGCTGCGCGCGCCTGCAGAGCCGGTGCTGTCGCAGCGCGAGCGGCAGCTGGTCGCCGAGCGCGAGGCAATCGCGCGGGCGGCGCAGCCCCGGCTGAAGCGGGCCAAGACGCTGATGATCGGCTCGGGCGCGACCACGGCGATCCTGGCCAAGCGCATCGCCTTCGAGATGAACCATCTCACCGTCATTGCCCACAGCTTCGCGGTGGCGACGGCGCTGTCGCAGAATCCGACGATCCGGGTGCTGATGGTGCCGGGCGACTACCATGCGGGCGAGGGCGCGATGCATGGCAGCGCGGCGATCCGCTTCCTGCAGGACTATACTGCCGACTGGACCATTCTCGGCGCCTCCGCGCTGTCGCCGGACGGGCCGAGCGACGCGCTGATCGAGGCTGGCGACGTCTATGCCACCATGCTGCGCCGGAGCGCGCGCAACATGATCGTCGCGGACCACACGAAATTCGACCGCATGGCCTCGGCGCGCTACGCGTCCTGGAGCGAGATCGAGCTGGTGGTCAGCGATGCGGCGCCCGAGGGGCCGCTTGCGCGGGCGCTCGGGCGCGGCGAGGTCGAGATGCTGGTGGCGCCGCTGCGCTAGGCGTTGAGCGACGCTTCGAAGGCGGCTGCGAAGATCGCTGCCTCGTCCTCGGTCAGGCAGAGCGGCGGGCGCACCTTCAGCGTGTTGCCGTAGCGCCCGGCGGCGCCGATCAGCACCCGCCTTTCGCGCATCGCGTCGATCACCCGTACGGTCAGGTCCGGATCGGGACGTCCGCTGTCACCAGCCAGGTCGATGCCGATGAAGAGCCCCGCGCCGCGCACGCCGGAGACCCGTCCGTCCTTCGCCGCGATGTCCTGCAGCCGGTCCAGCAGCAGCGCGCCGATTCGCGCGGCATTCTCCTGCAGCCCGTCCTCCTCGATCGCCTCAAGCACCGCGCGGCCCGCGGCCGCGGCCACCGGGTTGCCGCCGAAGGTGTTGAAATAGCCGGTATCGGCGCAGAAGGCGGCGAGATCCGCGGGCTTTGCGGCGACCGCGGCCATCGGGATGCCGTTGCCCATCGGCTTGCCCATCGTCACCATGTCGGGCGTCAGCCCATGGCGGCCGAAGCCCCAGAAGGACGCGCCGGTCCGGGCGAAGCCGGGCTGCACCTCGTCGGCGATGAAGCTGCCGCCCGCCGCGCGGATGGCCTCCACCGCCGGGGCGAGGAAGCCCGCCGGATCCGCGAAGATGCCGTCGGAGGAGAAGATCGAGTCGACGAGCAGCGCCGCCGGACGGATGCCGCGGGCGGCGAACTCGGCCAGGGCCGCCTCGACGCTGGCGCGGAAGCCGTCGGCGATGTCGTCCCCGTGATGCGCAGCCGAAGGCGGCGGAACGGCGATCACCCAGTCGGGCAGCGACCCGCGTTTCAGCGCCGAGGGCGACACCTCGGTCACCAGCGCCGTGTTGCCATGGTATGCGGTCTCGGTGACGATCACGCCCGTCCCGCCGGTCGCCGCGCGGGCGATGCGGATGGCAAGGTCGTTGGCTTCGCTGCCCGAGCAGGTCATCGCGACGTTGGAAAGCTGGGCGGGCAGGGTGGCCTTCAGCTTCTCCAGGTAGTCGTCCACCACCTCCACGACATAGCGGGTGTGGATGTTCAGCCGCGCGATCTGGTCCGACACGGCGGCAACTACCTTAGGATGGCAATGCCCGACCGACGGCACGTTGTTGTAGAAATCCAGGTAGCGCGTGCCGCCCTTCGCGGTCATCCACGCGCCCTTCGCCTCGACCATCTCGATCGGGCGGCGGTAGAACAGGACCGAGGCCGCGCCGAGATTGGCCAGCCGCCGGTCGACGGCCGCTTCGGCGCTGTCCCCGGGACGGAAGGCATTCATGTCGAGGATCTGGCGAACTTCGGCCGTTTCGCTGCTCATGCCTCCGCCTCCAGGTAACCGCGGGCGATCTCCAGCGTGCCCTCGGTATAGGCGGCGTGGCCCGCCTCGGCTGCGGTCTCCGTCTCGGAATGGCTGGCGATCCAGGCGGTCAGCAGCAGCCGGCGGAACATGACGAAATCGGGGATCATGGCCTCGTGCTCCGGGCCCAGCGGCCGGACCGAGCGGTAGCCTTCCAGCCAGGCGGCCTGCAGTTCCGGCACGATCGGGTTCAGCTCGTGGAAGGAGATCGCCGCGGCGAAATCGTAGATGAACCAGGAGAAGCCGCAATCGTCGAAATCGATCACCCCGAGCCCGTCGTCGCGCGCAAGCAGGTTCGCCAGCCGCAGGTCGGCATGGACCAGCCCGAAGCGGTCGGCGCCCTTGCCGTAGGCGGCGAGCCGCGCCTCCAGCTTGTTGCAGACCTGTTCCAGCAGTGCCTGCCCGTCGGGCTCCAGGCCGAGCGCCGCGCGCCAGTCGCCCCAGAGCGGTTCCGACCCGAAGGCGCTGCCGAAATCCCAGGTCTTGCGGATGAAGCCCTCGGGCGGCGTCCAGCTTTCGACGTGGCCGTGCAGCCGCGCCGAGATCGCGCCGAGCAGGCGGAAGCCCGGAACCAGGCCGGCATCGGCGTCGGGCTCCTTGCCCTCCATGAACTCGAAGCCGACCACGTGGCGGGTGTCGACGCCGTCGCGGAAGCTCGCCAGATGGCCGCCGGAGGCGAGGGGAACCAGCGCCGGGGTCTCCACCGCGCCGGAAAGCCGCAGGGCCTCGATCCAGGCGAGCTCGGACTCGATTTCCGCCGCCGTGTGGTAGTCCGGCCTGTGAATCCGCAGAATCACTGGATTGGCGCGGGCCGGGTCGCGGGCGATGAACGTCGCATTCTCCGACACGGTGAGCAGCGAGACGGACGTATCCTTGCCGAGATTCCATTCGGGAAGAAGGCTTTCTAGCCCGGATGATAGGCGGTCTATGAACGCGTCCTGGTACAGCACGGCGGCAGATCTCCGTTCTTGGTGCTTGCCTCTCCATCGCTAGAGATAGAATCTGGAAGTTGCAACATTTTGTCTTGCTAGAACCACATTAATTTGGAAGCCTGCAGCCAGGGCGTGCCAAAAGCGCCAGGTTGCAGGCATCCGCTCAGCGGGCCAGCATCCGCCAAGACAAAGCCGCAGCTCCGCCTGCGGGTCCGACAGAGATGGAGACCCAGATGACGATTTCCCGACGGTCCTTCACCGCGGGGCTGGCTGCCCTCGGCGCTGCCCCCCTGATGCATCCCGGTGCCGCCCGCGCCGCCCGCACCGACGAACTGAACATCCTGTGCTGGGAAGGCTACAACACCGATGACGTGCTGGGCCCGTTCCGCGACCTGAACCCGGGCGCCACCGTGCGCGCGGAATCCGGCACCTCCGACCCGGACATGATCAACAAGCTGCGCGCCGGCGAGGTCAATGTCTGGGACCTGATCAACCTCAACCAGCCCTGGGCGCGCGGCCAGCTCTATCCGTCCGGCCTGATCAAGCCGCTCGACAAGGAGCGGTTCATGCCGTTCTTCGAGAAAATGACCCCGGAATACGGCAGCCCGCCCTATCCGCTGGCCTTCGCGGAGGACGGCGAGCTGATCGGCATGCCGCAGCGCTACGGGCCGTTTTCCTTCGTCGTGAACACCGACAAGATCAGCCGCGCGACGGCGGAGGAGCAGGGCTGGAAGCTGTTCCTCGACCCGGCGATGGCGGGACGCTACGGCATCCTGACCTATGACAACTGGAACCTGATCCACATGTGCCTGACGGCGGATCTGAACCCGTTCAAGCCGCTCGACGATGCAGGCTTCGAGGCCTTCACCGATGTCGCGGCGAAAATCTTCGCAGGCTCCAAGCTGATGAGCGACGACCTGGTGGCGATGAACACCGCGCTGATCAACGGCGAGATCGACGCCTATTTCACCGGTGGCACCTATACCGCCTCGCCCGCGCGTCTCGACGGCCTGACCAACATCCGCGGCATCACCCCGGCCTCCGGTCCGATCGACGGCAAGGGCGGCGTGGTCTGGGCCGAGCTGACCTCGCTGGTGAACAACCCCGATCCGTCGCCGCTGGCCTCGGATTTCCTGGAATTCGTCCAGCAGCCCGAGATCTGCAAGGCCGTGGGCTTTGCCGAGGGCACCTACAACCCGGTTGCGCAGATGGGCGATCCGGAGGTCTTCGCGCAATGGGACGAGGACGAGCTCGACGCGATCCAGTGGGACACGCTGGAGGAGGAATCCGCCAATTCGGTCGAATACGATTCCGTCGCCGATTACGACAAGCTGATGGAAATCTACACCGCCGCGCGCCGCGGCTGACCTGTTCCGGGCCGCCCGCGCGGGCGGCCCCCTTGCAAAGTGCCGCCATGTCCGACGCATCCCCGATCCTGCGCATCTCCGCGCTGACCAAGACCTTCGACGATTTCACCGCGCTTCACGGCGTCGACCTCGATGTCGCCGAGGGCGAGTTCCTGGCGATCGTCGGCCCTTCCGGCTCCGGCAAGACGACGCTGATCCGGCTGCTCGTCGGCATGGACGACCCCACCGACGGGGCAATCTGGCTGCGCGACCAACGCATCGACGTGATCCCCGCCAACAAGCGGCCGACCTGCATGGTGTTCCAGTCGCTGGCGCTCTTCCCGCACCGCACGGTCGGGCAGAACATCGAATTCCCGCTGAAGCTGCGCGGCGTGAAGCCTGCGGTGCGCAAGGAGCGCGCCCTGGAGCTGCTGGACCTGCTGCGCCTGCCGCGGGACTACTATTCCAAGCGCATCCAGCAATGTTCCGGCGGCGAGAAGCAGCGCGTGGCGCTGGCGCGCGCGCTGGCCTTTGACCCCGAGATCCTGTTCTTCGACGAGCCCTTGTCGGCGCTCGACTACCGGCTGAGGAAGACGCTGGAGAAGGAACTGAAGGACCTGCACCGCCGCACCGGCAAGACCTTCATCTACATCACCCACAGCCTCGAAGAGGCGATGGTCATGTCCGACCGCATCGCCATCATGCGCGCCGGACGCTTCGAGCAGATCGCGCCCGCGGAAGAAATCTACGCCCGCCCGGTCTCGCCCTTCGTCGCCGAGTTCATGGGGGAGGTGAACTTCCTCTCCCTGTCGGCGGGCACGGTCGCGGGGGCAGAGCTGTCCCCGGCCGCGCAGGCGGCGCTTGCCGGGCAGAGCGGCACGCTGGTCATCCGGCCGGAGAGCCTGCGCCTGGCGCCGCAATCCGCCGACCTGATCCTCAGCGGCACGGTGGCGGCGGAATACCTGCTGGGATCGCGGGTGCAGTACCGCATCGACAGCCCGGCCGGGGAGCTGACCGTCGAGGTGCTGCGCGAGGATGCGGTGGCGGGCGTGGGCGCGCCGGTCAGCCTCGGCTGCGATATCTCCGCCGTGCACGCAATCGCGGAGGCCGAAGATGCGGCAGCGTGAGCGGCAGCTGGGGCTTCTCTATGCGCTTCCCCTGTCGGTCTTCCTCGGCCTGACCTTCCTCGCGCCGATCGTCCTTGTCGCGGGCTTCTCCACGATGCCCGAGAAGGTCTTCGAACTGACCCATATGCCGGATTTCTCCGCCTACCGGACGGTGCTGGCGCAGGGCTACTGGAAATCCGTCGCCTGGTCGCTGGTCCTTGCGGCGCTCGCGACCCTGATCCTCCTGGTGATCTGCTGGCCGCTCGCCTACGCGATGGCCAAGGTCTTCAAGCGCTTCACGCTTGTGCTGACCATCGGCGTGGTGATGACGCTGTTCGTGTCGGAGAATATCCGCCTCTTCGGCTGGGTGCTGACGCTGATGAAGGGCGGGCTGATCGAGGGCTATGTCCGCAGCTGGACCGGCTTCGGCTTCGATGCGCCCCTCTACAACGTGCCGGTGATCGTCTTCGGGCTGGTCTATGTCTATCTGCCCTTCATGCTCTTCCCGCTGGCGCAGGGCATCTCCATGGTGCCGGACGACGCGCGGCAGGCGGCTTTCGACCTCGGCGCGACGCGCTGGCAGATCCTGAAGGAGATCGAGCTGCCGCTGGCGATGCCCGGCATCCTCGTGGGCTCGCTCCTGACCTTTGTCCTTGCCGCCGGCGCCATGGCGGAGTCGAAGCTCCTGGGTGGCCGCGCGGTCATCACCATTGCCGACGAGGTCCAGACCGCCTTCACCTATGGCCAGAACTGGCCCCTGGGCTCGGCGCTCGCCATGGTGCTGATCGCGATCATCGGCACGCTGGCGATCTGGGCTATCTCCAAGGCCGATCTCGACGCGATGATGGGGCGCAAATCATGAAGACCTCGCGCCTCGCCTCCGCTGCTCTGCTCGCCTACGGCATCCTCATTCTCGCCTTCCTCTACCTGCCGCTGGTTTCGGTCGGGCTCGCCTCGGTCTCGAAGGCCCGCTATCTCAGCTTCCCGATCCGCAAGTACAACACGGATTGGTACGGCGAGGCGCTGGCCTCGGACACGGTGCAGAACCTCCTGTGGATCTCGCTGAAGGTTGCCGGGATCGTCACCGTGTCGTCGATGGTCGTCGGTTTCCTCGGCGCTCTGGCCTTCGCGCGCTATTCCTGGCGCTTCCGCAAGCCGTTCCAGAAGCTGATCCTGCTGCCGATCTTCTTCCCGCAGACCGTCCTCGGTCTCGCCCTGCTGATGTGGATCAACGCGCTCGGGATCGTGCCGTCCTGGAAAACCGCCATCATAGCGCATCTGGTCTGGATTGCGCCGATCGCGACGCTGATCGTCTCGATCCGCGCCTTCAGCTTCGACCCGGCGCTGGAGGAAGCCGCGCGCGACATGGGGGCGACGCAATGGCAGGTGCTGCGCGAAGTCACCATTCCGCTCTTGATGCCGGGCGTGGTTTCTGCCGGGCTCTTCGCCTTCCTGCTGAGCTGGGGCAACTTCCCGCTCTCGCTCTTCACCACCGGGGCGGACAGCACTTTGCCGGAATGGCTCTTCGCCAAGATGATCTCGGGCTATTCGCCGCTGGTGCCGACCGTCGGCATGCTGACCGTGGCGGGTTCCGCCGCGCTGGTGGCACTGGGGCTGATCCTCGCCTGGGCGCTGAAGCGCCTGCGGCCAACGACCTAAACGACAGGGAATACCGGAATGCTGACATCCATCGCAGGAAAATCCGTCATCGTGACCGGCGGCTCGAAAGGCATCGGCAAGGGGATCGCCAAGGTCTTTGCCGCCCAAGGCGCCAAGGTGATGATCGCCGCGCGCGGGGCCGAAGCCGCGGAACTGGCCGCCGCCGAAATCCGCGAGGCGGGCGGCACCGCCGAATGGCTGCCCTGCGACGTCGCCGACTGGGACAGCGTCAAGGCGATGGTCGAGCGCACCGCGGAGCTGTTCGGCGGGGTCGACATCCTCTGCGCCAATGCCGGGATCTTCCCGCAGGTGAAGATGCTCGACATGTCGCCCGAGGACTGGGACGGCGTGATGGCGACCAACCTGAAATCCACCTTCCTCTGCGTGAAGGCCTGCATCCCCGTCTTCGAGAAGGCCGGGAAGGGCCGCGTGATCGTCACCTCCTCGATCACCGGCCCGGTCACCGGCTTTCCCGGATGGGCGCATTACGGCGCCTCCAAGGCGGGACAGCTGGGCTTCCTCAAAACGGCGGCGATGGAGCTTTCCCGCTACAACACCACGATCAACGCGGTGATGCCGGGCAACATCATCACCGAAGGGCTGCAGGATCTGGGCGAGGACTACCTCAGGACCATGGCCGCCTCGATCCCGCTGAAGCGTCTGGGCGCGGTCGAGGATATCGGCAATGCGGCGCTCTTCTTCGCCTCCGACGAGGCGGCCTACATCACCGGCCAGCAGATCGTCGTCGATGGCGGACAGATCCTGCCCGAGAGCCTGGAGGCCATCGCGGAAATCTGATGGGCTGGAAAACCGACTGGCGCAGCTTCTACTACGAAACCGCCGAGGAGCCCGCGGACATCGCGCTGGCCCCGGGCAGGACCGCGCTCCTGTGCATCGACATCCAAAACACCTACCTGGAGGTGCCGGATGACGCCGGGGAGGCCGCCCGCTGGGCGCCCTTCTTCGAGCGGATGCACGGCACCGTCATCCCCAACACGCGTGCCCTGCAGGACTGGGCGCGGGGACAGGGGATCGAGGTGATCCATGCCCGCATCGCCTGCCTGAAGGAGGACGGCCGCGACCGGTCCCTCAGCCAGAAGAAGCCCGGCTTCAACTACCTGCTGCTGCCCAAGGACCGCGAAGACAGCCAGATCGTGGATGCCGTCGGACCGATGGCGGACGAGATCGTGGTGACCAAGACGACGGACTCGGCGCTGACCGGTACCAACCTGCGGATGGTGCTGTCGAACATGGGCATCGAGCGGGTGATCTGCGCAGGCATCTTCACCGATCAATGCGTGTCCTCGACGGTGCGCAGCCTCGCCGACGAGAGCTTCGAGGTGCTGGTGGTCGAGGATTGCTGCGCCGCCGCCACGATGGAGCTGCACGAGCACGAGCTGCGCGTCATCAACATGATTTACTGCCATGTCATGTCGATGGCGGAGCTGCAGGCGCTGCCCCGGGCCTAGCCGCGCCGCGCCAGCCAGCGCGCCAGCCGCCCGACGGTCAGGCCCTGCACGATGATCGAGACCACCACGATCACGTAGGTGGAGGCGAGGATCACCGGACGCCATTCGCTGTCGGGCAGCGACAGGGCAAGCGCGACCGAGAGGCCGCCCTTGATCCCGCCCCAGGTCATGATCGGCACCATGTCATGCTGCATGCGCCGGAACGGGTGCAGCAGCACAAGCGGCACCGCCACCGCGACCAGCCGCGCGCCGAGCGCCAGGGCCAGCGACAGCGCGATGGTCGTGCCCATGTCCGCATCCAGCGTGATGGCGAGGATTTCGAAGCCGATCAGGCAGAACAGCACCGCGTTCAGCGCCTCGTCGACCAGCGCCCAGAAGGCGTCGACATGGCCGCGGGTCTCCTCGCTCATGCCGTAGGCGCGGCCGACATCCCCGGTCAGCAGTCCCGCAACCACTGCCATGATCGGGGCGGAGACGCCCAGGCGCTCTGCCAGCGCATAGCCGCCGAAGGCCAGCGCCAGGGTGATCAGCACCTCCAGCTGCCAGTCGTCGATCCGCTTCATCAGCTGGAACGTGCCCCAGCCCAGAACCGCGCCGAGCGCCAGCCCGCCGGCCGCCTCGCGCAGGAACAGGACTGCCGCGCCCGAAGGGGTGACCTCGCCGCCGCCCGATCCGAAGGCCAGCGCGACGAGGATCAGGTAGGCGACATAGCCGACACCGTCGTTGAACAGGCTTTCGCCCGCGATCTGGATCTCCAGATCCTTGCGGATGCCCGCGGTGCGCAGCACGCCGAGGACGGCGACCGGATCGGTGGGCGAGATCAGCGCGCCGAAGGTCAGCGCGACCAGCAGCGGCATGCCGGTCAGCCAGCTCAGCCCCGCGCCCATCACGGCCGCGGAGAGCGCGACGCCGAGCGTGGCCATGACCAGGATCACCGGCGCCTGCCGCTTGAGCTCCGCCATCGGCACGTGCAGCGCGCCCGCGAAGAGCAGCAGCCCGAGCATGCCGTCGAGCAGCGTGTCCGAGAACTCCACCCGGCCGACCAGGGCCGAGGCGTGGTCGGCGATGCCGAGACCGGGGATCAGCCGGTCGAGACCGAGCAGCACCAGCGAGCTGGCCAGCGCGATCACCATGATGCCGATGGAATGGGGCAGGCGGAGGAAGAAGTAGTTCAGCGCGCCGAAGCCGCTGGCGACAACAAGCAGGAGCGCCGCGATGTCGAGCAGGGTCATGTCAGGTCCGGGTCTGGCCAGGGCGCCGGGCAGCAGGCGCCCGGCGCGGTCGATGTTTCCCAGCTAGTCCCTCCGGGCGGGATTTGCACGCGTCACCTTGCCCGCATCACGGCCGCGGGAGGATCGCCTCCTGCGGCACCACGGACGGAACCTCGCCCTCCCAGCGGGTGACCGACACCAGCGACAGCTGCCCGGCGCAGCCCTGGCTGAGCAGCGAGGCGCCGATATCGGAGCTCACGGCATTCGGATTGCCGTTGACGCAGGTCAGCCCCACCTCCGGCAGCTCGACCGGCGCGTACCAGCCTCCGGTGGAAAGCTGGACGATGCCTTCGCGGACCCCGTCGGCGGGCGCGGCGACGGCCAGCAGCCCGCCGCGGCCGTTCCAGATGCGGATCACGTCGCCGTCGCCGATGCCGAGCCGCTGGGCGTCATCCGGGTTCATCCGGGCCACCTCCCGCCCGCCTCGCTTCGTGGCCATCGAGGCCGCTCCGAAATCGAGCTGGCTGTGGAGCTTGCCCCTGGGCTGGTTGGCGACCAGCTGGAACGGATGCTCGGCCGCCAGATCGGCGCCCAGCCATTCCTCGGGCGGCAGCCAGGCCGGGTGGCCGGGCAGGCCCGCGGCCTCGACCGCATCGCAGAACAGCTCCATCTTTCCGCTCGGCGTATCGAGCGGGTTCGCCTCCGGATCGGCATGGAAGCGCGAGAGCCGCGTGGGCGCGTCGGAGACGGGCAGCTCGAGGATGCCGCCGTCCATGAACGCCGCGAAATCCGGCGCGGGCAGCTGCCGCTCGGCCAGTGCCGCGCGGGTCCGCTCGTACATCCATTCCTGCCATTCCCCCGCATTGCGGCCTTCGGTGAAGCCGTCGGCGCAGCCCAGCCGTTCCGAGAGCGCCGAGAAGACGTCGTAGTCGTGGCGCGGGCCGGCCAGGGAGGCCGCCAGCTGCGGCATCGGGATCAGGAACGGATCGTTGGCCGAGGCCCCGATATCGGCGCGTTCGGGCGTGACCGTGACCGGGAAGACGATATCGGCATGGCGGGCCGAGGCGGTGCCGACGCTGTCATGGACGATCACCGTGTCCGGACAGGCGAAGGCCTCGCGCATGTTGCCCAGGTGCTGGTGGTGGTGGAACGGGTTGCCGCCCGCCCAGTACACCAGCCGGATATCGGCATATTCGCGGGTCTCGCCCTTGTAGGTGTAGCACTTGCCGGGATTCTGCAGCAGCTCGGCGATGCGGGCGACCGGAATGAAGTCGCCCGAGCGGTTCTCGCCCTGCGGCAATGTCGGCAGCGGCACGGCGAGCTTGCGCTTGCCGACATTGCCGATCGACGCCAGTCCGTAGGAGAAGCCGCCACCCGGTTCCGCGCTCTGACCGAGCATCGCGGCGAGGGCCATGGCGGCCCAGACCGGCTGCTCGCCGTTCCGCGCGCGCTGCAGCGCATAGGCGACCGAGACATGGGTGCGGCTGCCCGCGGCCTGCCGGGCGAGGGCGCGGATTTCGCCGGCGGGAACTCCGGTGATGGCGGAAGCCCAGTCCGGCGTCTTCGCCGTGCCGTCGGATTCGCCCGTCAGATAGGCGAGGAAGCGGTCATAGCCGGTCGTGTAGCGGTCGAGATAGGCGCGGTCGGCAAGGCCCTCCGTGGCCAGGGTGTGCGCGAGGCCGAGCATCAATGCGACGTCGGTGCCCGGACGCGGCGCGATCCGCGTCAGGCCGGGCAGCTCGTCCATGTCGTCGGCCAGCGGGCTGACCGAGACGAACTTGCAGCCGCGCGCGGCGGCGGCCTTCAGCGAGGGGCGGGCGACATGCTGGCTGTTGCCGCCGGGGCTCACCGCGAGATTGCGGACCGGAATGCCGCCGAACGCGATCAGCAGCTCGGTGTCTTCGGCGATCTCGGTCCAGAAGGGCTGTTCCATCATCATCGAGATCGGATGGCCCCAGGTCATCGACAGGATGACCGAGCCCGCCGCCGAGGAATAGGTGTCGACCGAGGCGACATAGCCGCCGAAGGCGATGTTGAGGAAGCGGTGCACCTGGCTCTGCGCATGGTGGAACCGTCCTGCCGAGGACCAGCCGTAGGAGCCGCCGAAGACATGCCGGCCGGGCACCTCCGCGGGCAGGCCGGGACCGGCGCCCAGACGCTTCATCTCGGCCGCGGCGATGTCCAGCGCCTCGTCCCAGGGAACGGCCACGAAATCCTCGTGCCCGCGCATCTTGTCGGGGCCGGGGCCGCGCTCCAGCCAGCCGCGGCGGATCAGCGGCTGCGTCAGGCGGGCGGGATGGGTCAGCGCGGCAGGGATGTTGGCGAGGATCGGCGAGGGATCGGGATCGCCCTCGAAGGGCCGGATCTCCAGCCCGTCCGCGGTGTGCCTTGCGTGGAAGGTGCCCCAATGGCTGGAATGGGGGCGGAAGGGGTGCTCGTTCATCTCTGGTGTCCTGTCTGCGCCCCTCCGGCTTTCCACCGGCAGGGGCACAGGTCAAGCCTTCCCGCGGATCAGAGGATCAGGACCAGCCCCAGCCCGGTGGCGGAGATGAAGATCCATGCGGCCGCGCCGAGCGCCAGCGGGCGCAGGCCCTCGCGGCGGAGCTTGCGGATGTCGGTCTCCAGTCCCATCGCAGCCAGCGCCATGGCCAGGAGGAAGGTGGTCGCGGCGACGGCCGGGCCGCGGACATGTTCGGGCAGGGGCAGCGCGGAGTTCAGCAGGACCACGGCGAGGAAGCCGAAGACGAACCACGGCACCGGCACGGTGGCCGCGCCGTCGCCGCCGGAGCGGCGCCGGGCGAGCATTCCCAGCGACAGGATCACGGGAGCGAGCAGGATCACGCGGGACAGCTTGGCGACCGTGCCGGCCTGGCCCGCCGCCTCGCCTCCCGAGAAGGAGGCGCCGACGACCTGCGCGACTTCGTGGATCGAGGCGCCCGCCCAGAGGCCGAAGTCCTGCGGGGCGAGGCCGAGCGGCCCGGCCAGCAGCGGGAACAGGATCATCGAGAGCGAGCCGAAGACGGTCACGCAGGCGATGGCATAGGCCACGTCCTCGTCGCGGCCGCGGGTCACGGTGTTGCAGGCGATCACCGCCGAGGCGCCGCAGATCGAGGTGCCGGCCGCGATCAGCTCCGCCAGCCGCTCCTCGACGCCCAGCACCCGGCCCATCGCCTTGGTGAAGGCCAGCGTCGCGCCCAGCGTCAGCACGACGACGGCGACACCGCGGATGCCGATTTCGCCGATCTCCGCCAGGGTCAGCTGGAAGCCGAGCAAAACGATGGCGAAGCGCAGGATCTTCTTCAGCGAGAACGCGATGCCGGGGGCCAGCCCGGCATGGACGCCGGTGATGTTCCTCAGCCCCATGCCGATCACCATGGCGACCATCAGCGGACTGAGCGCCGCGATGCCGCTGACCCTTTGCAGGGCGATGGCGGCAAGGGCGATGGCGGCGGCAAGGCCGAGGCCGGGAAGCAGGGCAAGGGATCGGGGGGCCGCGTTCTGCGGCAGGGAGACATCGGACATGGGCACCTCTCACGCTATGGGGCCCATATTGCCTTGCAGCAACTGATCCGTATAACGGATTGTATTTGTCGGAACGATCGGACGAGCTTATGAATTGGCCATGACTCTCGACCAGCTCCGCATCTTCCTGGCCGTCGCCCGCGAGGGGCATGTCACCCGCGCCGCCGGGCAGCTGAACCTGACGCAATCCGCCGTGTCCTCGGCCATCGCGGCGCTGGAGGCGCAGCACGGCGTGAAGCTGTTCGACCGGATCGGCCGCGGCATCCGCATCACCGAGGCCGGGACGCGCTTCACCGCGGCGGCGCAGGCGGTGCTGGCGCAGGCTGAATCGGCGGAGCTGATGCTGAACGACCTGTCGCGCAAGACGCTGGGGCGGCTGCGCATCCATGCCAGTCAGACCGTCGCCAGCTACTGGCTGCCGCCCTACCTCATGGCCTATCACGACGCGCATCCGCTGGTGGAGCTGAGCCTGGAGACCGGCAACACTGCGCAGGTCGCCGCCGCCGTGATGGCAGGCCATGCCGATTTGGGACTTGTCGAGGGGGACGTGCCGCAGGACGGACTGACGCGGCAGGTGGTGGCGCGCGACGAGCTGGTGCTGGTCTTCTCCGCCGGGCATCCGCTGGCCGGGCGGGAGATCCGCGGCAGCGACTACCTGGCCTTTCCCTGGGTGCTGCGCGAGACCGGCTCGGGCACGCGGTCGGAATTCGAGCATCACCTCGGCGAGCTCGGCTTCTCCGTGGCCGACCTGCCGGTGGCGCTGGAGCTGCCCTCGAACGAAGCGATCCTGTCGGCGGTGGCCGCCGGCGACTGCCTTGCCATGCTGTCGCGCCGGGCGGTGGAGTTTGCCGATGCGCGCGGCACGGTCTCGGTCCGGCAGGTTGGCTGGGCGCCGCGGCCCGAGCGCGCCTTCGCGCTGCTGACCCATCCCGGGCGCTACCGCACCCGCGCCGCCGCGGCCCTGATCGCGCGGCTCTCGGGCAATGGCAATGGCGGCGCAGGATGATTCTGCCTTAGGCCGGATTTTCCGTATCTACGCAAACAAAAAAGGGAATTTTGCGCAACTTTCTGCCGTGAATGTGAGGAGAAGCCCTCAAATCAACCTTGTTCGCCGCTTTCCCCATGGTGTAGACGGGACCGCACTTTCCGCATGCACTGGCAATTTAAAGGGGTCCGGGACCGCCTCCGCGACAGCAGGGGATGCCCGGAATGAGGATGATCGCGATGCAGGAACTGACCGTCGACCGCGCGGAGCTTGCCCGGCACTATGACCTGGCGCCTTCGATGGAGAGGGCCGAGGCCATGAGCGGCCTCTATGCCCGGATGGGCCGCGTCGTGACGCCCTTCGACTGGGCGGTGCACGCCCCCTATGTCGAGGCGATCAACCGGCTGAAGCGCGAGCGCAACGCGGTGATCCTGGCGCACAACTACATGACGCCGCAGATCTACCACGGCATCGCCGACGTGGTGGGCGACAGCCTGCAGCTCGCCGTGGAGGCGACGCGGGTCGACGCAGACGTGATCGTGCAATGCGGCGTGCATTTCATGGCCGAGACCTCGAAGATCCTGAACCCGTCGAAAACGGTGCTGATCCCCGACATGGAAGCCGGCTGCTCGCTGGCCGAAAGCATCACGCCCGAGGGCATCGCCGAGATGCGCCGCCGCTATCCCGGCGCGCCCGTCGTGACCTACGTGAACACCACCGCCGAAGTGAAGGCTGCCTCCGACATCTGCTGCACTTCCTCGAACGCCGCTCAGATCGTCGCCGGGCTCGATGCCGACACGGTGATCATGACCCCCGACCAGTACCTGGCGCAGAACGTCGCCCGTCAGGTGCCGCACAAGCGCATCGTGTGGTGGGAAGGCTCCTGCATCGTGCACGAACAGTACACCGCCCAGGATCTGCGCGACTTCCGCGAGTGGAACCCGGGCACGCAGATCATCGCCCATCCCGAATGCCCGCCGGATGTCGTCGCCGAAGCCGATTATTCCGGCTCGACCTCGGGCATCATCGATTTCGTCGCGCGCGAACGGCCTGCCAAGGCGATGCTGGTGACCGAATGCTCGATGGCCTCGAACATCTCCGACGCGCATCCCGAGGTCGATTTCGTCGGCCCCTGCAACATGTGCCCCTACATGAAGATGATCACGCTGGAGAAGGTGCTGTGGTCGCTGCACACCATGCAGGGCGCGGTCGAGGTCGACCCGGAGGTGGCCGCCAAGGCGCGGATCGCGGTCGAGCGGATGATCGATCTCAGCCGCAAGATGGCCGCCTGAGCCGCGGATGGAGACGCTTGCCACCGAGCGGGTGATCATCGTCGGCGCGGGTCTGGGCGCGCTCTATGCCGCGCTCGCGCTGGCACCGCATCCGGTGCTGATGATCTCGCCCGATCCGCTGGGCGAAGGGGCAAGCTCGGCCTGGGCGCAGGGCGGCGTGGCGGCGGCGATGGCCGCGCCCGACAGCCCCGAGGCGCATGCCATCGACACGATCCGCGCGGGCGCAGGCACCGTCGATCCGGAGGTCGCCGCAGCGGTGACCGCGGCGGCGCGGCGGCACATTCTCGATCTCACCGATCTGGGCACGCCCTTCGACCGCACGGCGGAGGGCGGCTATGTCCTGTCGCGCGAGGCGGCGCATTCCATGGCGCGGGTGGTGCGGGTGAAGGGCGACCAGGCCGGGGCCGAGATCATGCGCGCGCTGGCGCTGCAGGTCCGCGCCGCGCCCTCGATCCAGGTGATGGAAGGCGTCATGGCCAGCGGGCTGCTGGTCCGGGACGGCCGCGTGGCCGGGGTCGAGCTGATGCTGGCGGCTGGCGGCGCGTCGGAGCCGGTGCGTCTCGAAGGGCCCGCTGTCCTGCTCGCCGGCGGCGGCTCGGGCGGGCTCTATGCGGTCACGACCAACCCGCCGCGGATCTGCGGCCAGGCGATCGGGCTGGCGGCCCGCGCGGGCGCCGTGATCGCGGATGCCGAATTCGTCCAGTTCCACCCGACGGCGATCGACGTGGGGCACGACCCCGCGCCGCTTGCCACCGAGGCGCTGCGCGGCGAGGGGGCCGTGCTGCTGAACCATGCCGGCATCCGCTTCATGGCGGGCGCCCATCCGGATGCGGAGCTGGCCCCCCGCGACGTGGTGGCCCGCGCGGTCTTCGCCGAAGGGCAGGCAGGGCGCCGCCCGGTTCTGGACACCCGTGCGGTGCTGGGCGGGGCGATCCTCTCCAGTTTCCCGGCGGTGGCGCAGGCCTGCCTTTCCGCCGGCATCGACCCGGTCACGCAGCCGATTCCGGTGGCGGCGGCGGCGCACTACCATATCGGCGGGGCGGAGACCGACCGGCATGGCCGCTCCTCCCTGCCGGGGCTCTGGGTCTGCGGCGAAGCGTCGTCGACCGGCCTGCACGGTGCCAACCGGCTGGCCTCCAACGGCCTGCTGGAGGCGCTGGTCTACGGCTGCAGCTGTGCCGCCGACATCGCCTCCTGCCTGCCGTCCGCTGCGCAGGCGCCCGAGGTCTCCCTGCCGCCCCTTGGCGCTGCGCCGCCGCCGGGCCCGCAGCTCGTCCGGCGGCTGCGGCTGGCGATGACCGCGGGCGCGGGCGTGATCCGCGATGCGCAGGGCCTGCGCCGCGCGCTCCGCGAGATCGCCGCCGTCGAGGCCGCCCAGCCGGGCTGCCGCCCGCTCCTCAACATGACCGCCACCGCGACGCTGATCGTGGCCGCCGCGCTCCTGCGCGAGGAAAGCCGGGGCGCGCATTTCCGCTCGGACTTTCCGCGGCCCGCCGCTGAGATCGGCACGCGCAGCCGCATGACGCTCGCCGAAGCGCTGGCGGTCCGGGACGAAGCGGTTCAGGCCAGCTCGATCGCTGCGATCACGCAGAGATAGGCCGAGACCACGCCCAGCAGCGACCGGATCACCGCGGAATAGACCTTCTGCGGCAGCCGCCCGACGATCCAGCGCCCGGCGAAGGCGCCCGCGATGGCCACGCCGATCAGCGGCACGAGCATGCGCAGCGACAGCCCGCCGGTCAGGCCGATCTCGTGATAGGCCGGCAGCTTGCAGAGGTTCACGACGGCGAAGACGATCGTTGCCGTGCCGGCGAAGGCCAGGTTGGGCAGCTTCTGCGGCAGGACATAGGCGGTGAAGGGCGGCGCGCCGTTATGCGAGATGAAGCTGGTGACGCCGGTGAGCAGGCCCCAGAACAGGCCGCGCCCCAGCCGCGCGCGGTGCGGCACGTCGGGCGGGGGCATCAGCACCGATTGCGCGACATAGGCCAGCCCGATCGTCCCGGTCAGAAGCGTGACCGCGGCCACGGGCACATGCGGCGCCACCAGCGCGGCCAGCGCGACCCCGGCCATCGAGGCCGGGACGAGGATGCGCAGGTTCGCCCAGGAGGGCTGCTTGCGATAGATCGCGACGGCGATGATGTCGGAGGCGATGTAGACCGGCAGCAGCGAGGCCGCCGCGGTCAGCGGATCCATCCAGATGGTCAGCATCGGCACAGCCAGCGCGCCGGCGGCCGCCAGCCCGCCCTTCGACAGGCCGACCACGAAGGCGGCGATCACCAGCAGGATCATTTCGAGCGTCATGGGAGGGTCCTCGGGCTGCGCGTCCGCAACCTGTTAACGCTGCCATGGGGTGCCTGCAACGTCCGTTGCCGTCGCAGCCGGTCAGGCATGCAGGTAGCGCTCGGCGATGCCGGGTGCCGCGGCAAGCTCGGCGGTGCTGCCGGTCCAGACCGTGCGGCCCTTCTCGATCACGACATGCCGGTCGGCGAAGCGCGACAGCGCGGCAAGGTTCTTGTCGATCGCGAGGATCGCCTCGCCCTCGGCTTTCAGCCGGATCAGGCAGGACCAGATCTCCTCGCGGATCAGCGGCGCCAGACCCTCGGTCGCCTCGTCGAGCACCAGGAGCCGCGGATTGGTCATCAGCGCGCGGCCCACGGCGAGCATCTGCTGTTCGCCGCCCGACAGCTGGTCGCCCATGTTCCGGCGCCGCTCGGCGAGGCGGGGGAACAGCTCCCAGATGCGGGCCAGCGTCCAGCGCGGCGGCCCGTCGCTGCGGGCGGTGGCGACCAGGTTCTCCTCGACCGTCAGCGTGGGGAAGATCTGGCGGCCCTCGGGCACCAGCCCCAGCCCGGCCTGCGCGATCCGGTGCGGCGCCGCGCCGGTCAGGTCGCGGCCCGATACAGTGACCCGCCCGCCGCGCGCCGGGATCAGGCCGAAGACCGTGCGTATGGTCGTGGTCTTGCCCATGCCGTTGCGGCCCAGCAGCGTGACCGCCTCGCCCTCGGCTACCGCGAGATCGATGCCGAACAGCACCTGCGCCGAGCCGTAGCCGGCCTCCAGCCCCTCGACCCTCAGCATGCCTCTTCCCCCAGATAGGCGGCCCGGACTGCCGGGTCCTGCCGGATCGCCCCCGGCGTGCCGCTGGCGATGATCTGCCCGTAGACCAGCACCGAAACACGGTCGGCGAGGGCGAAGACCGCCTCCATGTCATGCTCGATCAGCACCATCGTCACCTCGCCCCTCAGCGCTGCGAGCAGGCCGACCAGAACCTCTGCCTCCTGCGGGCCGGTCCCGGCCAGCGGCTCGTCGAGAAGCAGCAGCCGCGGGCGGCAGGCCAGCGCCACGGCGAGCTCCAGCTGCCGCTTCTCGCCATGGCTCATTGCGCCAGCCGGCCGCCCGGCGCGGTCGGCGAGGCCCACCTGCGCCAGGCAGTCCATCGCCTGATCGTTCAGCGCCGCCTCCCGCGCCACTGGCCGCCAGAAGCGGAAGGAGCTGCCCGAGCGGCCCTGCACGGCAAGCGCGACATTCTCCAGCGCGGTCATGGCGGGCATCAGCGTGGTGATCTGGAAGCTCCGCGCCAGCCCGGCCCGGACGCGGGATGCCATGTCGAGCCGGGTGATGTCTGCACCGCCGAAGCGCACGGTGCCGCTGTCGGGCGCGAGCTGTCCGGATAGCTGGGCGATCAGCGTGGTTTTGCCCGCGCCGTTCGGGCCGATGATCGCATGCAGTTCGCCCTCTGCCACCGACAGCGACAGGCCGTCGGTGACAGCGAGCGCGCCGTAGGATTTGCGCAGGTTTTCAACCTGAAGAAGCGTCATGCCCGGTCCCCCGGAAGCAGGCGGCGCACCAGCCCGGCCAGCCCGGCCGGCGACCACAGCACCACCGCCAGAAGGATCAGGCCGAAGCCCAGCCGCCAGTGCTCCGACCAGCCGGCCAGCAGTTCCTCCAGCCCGACGGTGACAAGCGCCCCGGCCATGGCGCCCGCCAGCGTGCCGATCCCGCCGAGCAGGAGCATGACGATCAGCTCGCCCGAGCGCGTCCAGGCCATGTAGGCGGGCGATACGTATTCGGTCTGGTTCGCCAGCAGAACGCCCGCAACCGCGCAGATCATCCCCGAGATCACGTAGGCGGCCAGCCGGTAGCGGAAGGGCCGGTAGCCGATCGCGCGCATCCTCAGCTCGCTTTCCCGCGTGCCGATCAGCACCCGGCCGAAGCGGGCATGGACGAGCCGGTGCAGCCCGCCATAGGCGAGCGCGAGGCAGGCGAGCACCACGTAGAAGAAGGCAGTGTCGTTCTCCAGCCAGTCCCGGCCCAGCAGGGTGGAGCGCGCGGCCAGCGATGTGCCGTCATCGCCGCCATAGGCCGACAGCGAGACGAAGAAGAAATAGGCCATCTGCCCGAAGGCGAGCGTGATCATGATGAAATAGATGCCGCGGGTCCTCAGCGAGATCGCCCCGGAGACCGCGGCGAAGACGGCGGCGGCCCCGGCCCCGGCGGCCATCTGGACGACGAGGTCGGTGATCCCGTGGCGCGCGCAGACTGCGACGGCATAGGCGCCGAGGCCCAGATAGGCGGCATGGCCGAAGCTGACCAGGGCGCCGTAGCCCAGGATCAGGTCCAAGGACAGCGCGGCGATGGCGAAGACCGCCATGCGGGTGGCGATCACGGTCAGGAACGGGTCGCCGATTGCGGCGGCCAGGGGCGGGACCAGCGCCATCAGGACGAGGAGCGCGATGGCGGCTTTCGGCGCGGCGCTCATGACGGCCGCCCGAAGAGCCCGTTGGGCCGCCAGCTCAGCACCGCGGCCATCAGGAGGTAGATCAGCATCGGCGCCAGCACCCGCCCGGCCTGCGCGGCGGCGGCGGGATCCATGACGAGCTTCAGCCAGATCGGCCCGAAGATGCGCCCCACCGTGTCGACGATGCCGACGAGCAGCGCGCCCGCGAAGGCGCCCTTCACCGAGCCGACCCCGCCGATGACGATCACGACGAAGGTCAGGATCAGGATCTGGTCGCCCATGCCGGGATCGACCGAGAGGACCGGCGAGACCAGCGCGCCTGCGAAACCGGCCAGCATCGCGCCGAGGGCGAAGACCAGCATGAAGAGCCGCGAGATGTCCACGCCGAGCGCGGCCACCATCGGCCGGTTCGACGCGCCGGCGCGCAAGAGCATCCCCGCGCGGGTGCGGGTGATCAGCCACCAGAGGCCGAGCGCGGTGGCCAGTCCTGCGGCGATGATCGCGATCCGGTAGACAGGATAGCGCAGCGGACCGGCCAGGGGGACGGAGCCGGAAAGCAGCTCAGGCATGGCGACGTTGAGCGGGGCGGAGCCCCAGAGGATCTTCACCCCCTCGGACAGGATGAGAAGCAGCGCGAAAGTCGCCAGCACCTGGTCGAGATGCGGCCGGTCATAGAGCCTTCGGAAGACAGCCCATTCCAGTACCAGCCCCACAGCCAGCGTCGCGCCGAGGGCCAGTAGAAGGCCGAGCCAGAAGCTGCCCGTGGCCAGCGCGAACATCGCCATCAGGTACGCGCCCAGCATGTAGAGCACGCCATGGGCGAGGTTGATGAAATCCATGATCCCGAAGACCAGCGTCAGCCCGGCGGCGACGAGGAACAGCAGGATGCCGAATTGCGCCCCGTTGAGGAGCTGGAGCAGGAAGAGATTGGCCATGCGCATGGGGCGGGCCGGGGCCCGCCTTCAGGGATCAGTCGGCGGTGCAGGCGCCGGCATAGGCGTCGACGTAATCGGCCACGACCAGCTCCTTGGCCGACGTTGCATAGGCGCCGTCCTCGCGCTGCACGACCTCGGTCAGGTAGAAGTCCTGCACCGGAAACTGGTTGGCGCCGAAGGAGAACTTGCCGCGGACGGTCGGAAAATCGACGGTTTTCAGCGCCTCGCGCAGCGCGTCGCGGTCCTCGGTGCCTGCCGCTGCGACGGCGGCGTCGATCAGCATCACCGTGTCATAGGCATAGGCGGCGTAGCTGGCGGGAACCCGTCCGTATTCGGCGATGAACTCCGCGACGAACTCGGCATTGCCAGGCACGTCCAGATCCGGCGCCCAGGAGCCCGAGGAATACATTCCCAGCGCGGCGTCCTGCATGGCCGGCAGCGTGGTCTCGTCGGTGGTGAAGCTCGACATCATCGGAATGCCCGACAGGCCGGCCTGCGCATATTGCTTGACGAAGTTCACGCCCATGCCGCCGGGCAGGAAGGCATAGACCGCATCCGGCTGGAAGGCCGCGATCTGCGCCAGCTCCGCGGAATAGTCGAGCTGGCCCAATTGGGTCAGCAGCTCGCTGGTGACGGTGCCCTCGTAGGTGCGCTTGAAGCCGCCCAGATGGTCCATGCCGGCCTGGTAGTTCGGCGCGATCAGCACGACGTTGCCGTAGCCCGCGCCGTTGGCGTATTCGCCCATCACCTGGTCGGGCTGGTCGTTCTGGTAGGAGACGACGAAGATATCGGTGTTGCAGCCCTCGCCGGCCAGCACGGAGGGACCGGAATTCGGCGAAAGCAGGAAGGCGCCCGCCTCGGTCACCGGCCCGGCGATCGCAGCCATGACGTTGGAGAAGATCGGCCCGATCACGAATTCCGCGCCGTCGCTTTCGACGAGGCGGCGGGCCTTCTGTGCGGCGATGTCGGGCTTGCCTTCGGCATCCGTCACCAGGAATTCGGCCTCCATGCCGCCGAGCGTGCCGCCGAGCTTCTTCAGCGCCAGCAGCGCGCCGTCGCGGGCATGTTCGCCCAGAACGGCGGGCGGGCCGGAAAGGGTCAAGAGGACGCCGACCTTCAGCGGTTCGGCAGCGGCGAGGCCGGGCAGGGCCACGGCGGCAAGGGCGAGGGCGGAAAGAGTGGAACGCAGCATGCGGAAATCCCTGTCGGTCATGTGTCGCGGGCTCTGGCGGCCCTTCACGCAGAAGTGTTGCCCGGCACGCGGCGAATGGCGACGTGCCAACCGGCCGCAGGGCGCGGGGTCAGGGCCGCCTGCGATCGCTTCCCCGGCGGAGCGTTCGGCTGTAAGGCTGGGGCATGAAACTCGCCCTCCTGCAGATGCAAGCCGACCTGACCACCGCAGAGGAGCGCCTCGACGCGCTCGAGGCCGCCATGGCCTCTGCCGCTGCTGCCGGTGCAGGGCTGCTGGTTGCGCCCGAATTGCTGCTGCCGGGCTACAACTGTCCCGCCCGCCATGCCGCCGAGGCCGAGCCGCGCGGCGGTCCGTGGGAGATGGCCGCGGCCGATCTTGCCCGGACGCACGGGGTCGCGCTGGTCTTCGGCTGGGCCGAGCGGGACGGCGAGGATGTCTGGAACGCGGCCACGGCGATCGGGCCGGACGGGACCGTCCTGGCGCATTACCGCAAGATCCAGCTGTTCGGCGAGATGGAGCGGGCGAGCTTCCGTGCCGGAGACGCCCCGCCGCCGCTGTTCGAACTGGGCGGACGGCGCTTCGGCCTCTTGATCTGCTATGACATCGAGTTCCCGGAACATGCCCGCGGCCTTGCCCGGCGAGGCGCGCAGGCGATCCTGGTGCCGACCGCGAACCCGGCGGGCTACGAGCATGTCCAGCGCCTGCTCGTCCCGGCACGGGCCTGCGAGAACGGGGCCTTTGTCGCCTATGCGAATTACTGCGGGGACGATGGCGGGCTGGCCTTCGGCGGCGGCTCGGTGATCGCGGGACCGGACGGGGCAGTGGTGGCCGCGGCCGGGACGCCGCCCGCGCTGATCATCGCGGAGCTGCCCGAGCTCGGCTCCTACCCGGCGGAGGCGATCTCCGCCCAGCTTGCCGATCTGCGGCTGCCGGACGGAGCGTAGGGTCAGGCGAGGGTTGTCAGCATGCCCGCCATCATGCGGGTGCGCGGAACGATGAAATCCTCGTCGATATGCTCGTTCAGGGTATGCAGCCCGTCGCCCTTCACGCCGAGCGAGCACAGCGATGGAATGCCGAGCGCGCCGGTGAAGTTCGCGTCGGAGCCGCCGCCCTGGCTGCGGTGGGGCATGTCGAAGCCGAGTTCCTCCGAAATCGCCCGCGCCTTTTCGTAGAGGAACATCGTGCCTTCGAGGCCCGGCTCCCAGACCGGGCGGGTGACGCCGCGGGTGACGGCGAAGCGCACGCCGTTGCGTTCGCCGGTCAGCGCCAGCATCCGCTCGATCCCCGCATCCAGATCCGCCTGCTCCTTTGCCATGGACAGGCATTCGGCGGAGGCGAAGGAAGGCACGCAGTTCACCCACTGGCCGCTATGGATGTTGTTGCAGGAGAAGGTGCAGTCCTCGCTGGTCATCTCCTCGATCTCGATGATCCGCTTGGCCAGCTCCCGCACCGCCGAGATGCCGCCCTTGACGTTGGCGCCGGCATGGCTGGGCTTGCCCTCGGCGGCCAGGTTGAACCGCGCGATGGCATAGCGCCCGGTGCAGACGCCGTTGTCGGGATGCGCGGGCTCGGGGCAGAGCACGTATTTGGCGCGCTTGGCCTCGGTCTCGATCAGCTGCCGCGTGGCGGGGGTGCCGATTTCCTCGTCGGGGGTGAAGAGCGCGACGATCGGCAGCGGCGTCTCGATGCCGGCTTCCTGGATCTTCCGGATGGCCTCCAGCGTGATGTAGTTGCCGCCCTTCATGTCCTGGATGCCGGGCCCGTAGACCTTGCCGCCCTCGCGGCGGAACGGGTTCTTCGCCAGCGTCCCGACAGGGTGGACGGTGTCGAAATGGCCGGTGATCATGATGCCCGGCTCGCCCATCTTGGGATGCGGGAAGCGCGCGCGGACCGAGCCGCCGAGCCCCATGACACCGGGGATGCGCTCCACCGTGGCGCCGAGCTCGGCGCATTTCATCGCGACGAGGTCCATCATCCTGTCGACGGCGGTGGCATCCCAGGTCGGGCTTTCGCACTCGATCCAGGGCTTCAGGCCGTCGATGATCCCGTCGGTGTCGAAGTCTAGGTCTTTCCAGGTGGTCATGCCGCTGCGCCCCGCTGGGTGACGAGATTGGCGTATATCGAGGCGCCGACCGGCAGGATCGCGTCATCGAGCGTGAAGCCCGGATTGTGGACCGGGATGCCGCCGGAATGGCCGATGGTGCAATAGGCGCCCGGCACCGCGCGCAGCATGTCGGCGAAATCCTCGGAGCCCATGACCAGCTCGGTGGTCAGGCCGGACATCTCGGCGCCGACCACGTCGCCCGAAGCGGCGAGGATCGCCTCGGACAGGCTGTCGTCGTTGACCAGCACGTCGAAGACATTGCGGATGTCCACCTCGATTTCGACGTCATAGGCGGTGGCGGCACCCGCGCAGATGGCGCGCATCCGCTCGGAGATCATCTCGCCGACCTTGGTGTCGAAGAAGCGGATCGTGCCGCCCAGTTCCGCGGTGTTCGGCACGACGTTATAGGCGTCGCCCGCGTGGATCTTCGTGACCGAGACAACGGCCGGGCTGGTCGGCGCGACATTGCGCGAAACGATGGACTGGAGCTGCTGCACCAGCGCGGTGGCGATCACCACCGGGTCCTTGGAATCCTCTGGGCGCGCGCCGTGGCTGCCGCGGCCGGTGATCTTGATGTCGAAGAAATCCGAGCCGGCCATGGCCGCGCCCTTCTTCACCTGCACCAGGTCCGGCTGGTGATGCGGGGCATTGTGCATCCCGTAGATCTCGTCGCAGGGGAATTTCTCGAAGAGCCCGTCGGCCAGCATCGCCCGCGCGCCGCCCAGGCCCTCCTCGGCCGGCTGGAAGATGAAGACCGCCGTGCCCGCGAAATCGCGGTTTTCCGACAGGTAGCGCGCCGCGCCCAGAAGCATGGTGGTGTGGCCGTCATGGCCGCAGGCATGCATCACGCCGGGGGTCTTCGACGACCAGGGCAGGTTGGTTTCCTCGTGGATCGGCAGCGCGTCCATGTCGGCGCGCAGCCCGATGGTGCGGCCCGGCTTGGTGCCCTTCAGCACGCCCACGACGCCGGTCTTGCCCAGGCCCTTGGTGACCTCGATGCCCCATTCGGCCAGCTTTTCGGCGACGATGCCGGAGGTGCGGATCTCTTGGAAGCCCAGCTCGGGGTGTTCGTGGAAGTCGCGGCGGATCGCCGTCAGCTCGTCGGCAAAGGCGGCGATGCCATCAATGACCGGCATTTGCGGTCTCCTTCGTGTCGGTGTCTTGCGGTTGGAATGCGGGGCCCATTGCGCCCATGCGCAGGCCGGGACGGAGCCGTTCCCAGGGCAGGTCCCCGGGATCGACCGCCATAGGGCCGGGCGCGGCGCAGGTCAGCAGCGCGGCGGCGATCGGCTCGAAATCGGCGCGGAAATGGACGGAGCTCTTCACGATCAGGATCGGTTCCTTCTCGGGCACGATGCCGACCTGGCGGAACATGCCGCGGTCGGCCATCTGGGCCTTGGCCGAGACCACGGCGATCCTGAGGTCGCCGAGGCGCAGGCAGGCCGAGGGGCCCATGCTCATCTTCTTGCCGCGGTAATAGGGGCCGGTGGCGGTGAACTCGCCGTCGGACAGACATTCCACCGTGAACCGGGCCTCGAAGGGCGCATCGCCGGGCACGCCCGACTGTCCGCCGATGGCGAGCGTCAGGGTCGCCCCTGCGCCCGCCTCATGGGCAGCGGCGGCAGCGGCAGGGTCATAGAGATTGCCGATGGCGCCCTTTGCGCCCGCCGCAGCCATGGCGCGGATCATGCCGGTCGTGTTGCTGTCGGCGCCGGCGCCCGGATTGTCCTGGGTGTCGGCGATGACCACCGGCGAGGCGGCGGTTTCGGCCAGCCGCATCGCCTCTGCCACGCCCTCGTCCGGGGCGTAGACCTTGCCGCGGAAGGCCGGTTCCGCGGCCTCGATGGCGGCCATCAGCGTGTCGGCGGCCGCGTCCGCGCCCGCGCCATAGGCCAGCACCGTCATCTGGCATTCGGGGAAGTCCGCCGCCGGGAAGCCCATGTTGAAGCTCATCGCGCGGCTCTCTACGGCCAGCGCCTCCATCTGCGCGTAGAGACCCTTGGCTGGCTCGGCGGAGGTGCATTGCCAGGCGATGGCCGACAGGTAGGGCGCGACCCGCATCGCCTTGGCGGGACGGCTGCCATCCAGCATGTTCGACAGGGCGCGGGCACCGCGCAGGCCGGTTTCGGCCATGTCGACATGCGGATAGGTGCGGTAGCTTTCCAGAACGTCGGCGCGGTCGAACATCTTCGCCGTGACATTGGCATGGAGGTCGAGGCAGACCACCACCGGAATATCCGGGCCGATCCGGTCGCGCAGGCGGCACAGCAGCTCGCCTTCGCCGTCATCGAGATGTTCGGTGACCATCGCGCCGTGCAGGTCGAGGAACACGCCGTCCAGAGGCATGGCCGCGGCGATGCCGTCGATCAGGTCGCCCGCGATCCGCTCGAAGGCGTCGCAGGTGACATGGGCCGAGGGCGAGGTCGCGGCGAAGATGGTCGGGATCAGGTCCCAGCCCTTGGCTTTCCCGTGGCGGATCGCGCCGGAGATGGCGGCATTGACGTCGCCGAGTTCCTCCAGGATCTCTTCGCCTTTCAGCATGCGGCCTGCGCCGCCGCCATGGACGAAATCCTGGAAGGTGGCCTTCGAAGGGGCGAAGGTATTGGTTTCGTGCAGGAAACCGCCGATAGCGATGCGGGGCACGTTGGGTCTCCTAAAGTCAGGCGGCCACGGGGCGGAAATTGGGGAAGTCCCAGTCCCGGCCCGGCGCAGCGGCCAGAAGCGATTTGGTGTAGTCGTGCTGCGGCGCGCCCAGCACATCGGCGGTCAGGCCGTATTCGACGACCTCGCCGCGCTTCATCACCGCGACCTCGTCGCAGATCTGGGCTGCGACTCGCAGGTCATGGGTAATGAAGAGGATGGCGATCTGCGTGCGCTCCTGGATCTCGGCCAGCAGGTCCAGCACCTGCGCCTGCACCGAGACGTCGAGCGCCGAGACCGCCTCGTCCGCGACCAGCAGCTCCGGCTCCATGGCCAGCGCGCGGGCGATGGCAATGCGCTGGCGCTGCCCGCCCGAGAACATGTGCGGATAGCGCTTGGCCGAGCCTGCGGGCATGCCCACGAGCTCCAGCAGTTCGTCGGCCTTGGCGACGGCCTCGGCGCGCGGCATGCCGTAGTTCATCGGCCCTTCGATGATCGATTCCTCGATCGAAAGCCGCGGGTTGAGCGAGCGGTAGGGATCCTGGAACACCATCTGCAGCCGCTTGCGGAACGGATGCAGGCCGCGCGGGGTCAGATCCGCGATTTCCTGCCCGCCGACGCGGATGCCGCCCGAGCTGGGATCGATCAGCCGCATGACGCAGCGCGCCACGGTGGACTTGCCCGAGCCGCTTTCGCCGACGATGCCGAGGGTGCGGCCGGCCTTCAGGTCGAAATTCACCGCCTTCGCGGCATGGGTGCCGGCGGACTTGGACAGGAAGCCGCCGCCGCCATAGACCTTGTTCAGCTCCACGACCTGCAGCGCGATCTTGGCGCTGGCCGCGGGGCGGGCGGGTCGCGGCACCAGCGAGGGGACCGAGGACAGCAGCCGCCGCGTGTAGTCCATCTTGGGGGCCGCCAGGATGTCCATGACCTTGCCGGATTCGACCATGTCGCCGCGGTTCATCACGTAGACCCGGTCGGCGATCTCGGCGACCACGCCCATGTCATGGGTGATGAAGAGGACGGCCGTGCCGTGCTTTTCCTGAAGTTCCTTGATGAGCCGCAGGATCTGCAGCTGCGTGGTGACGTCGAGCGCGGTGGTCGGTTCGTCGGCGATCAGCAGGCGCGGCTCCAGGATCAGCGCCATGGCGATCATGATCCGCTGCCGCTGGCCGCCCGAAAGCTGGTGGGGATAGCTTTTCGCGATGCGCTCGATGTCCGGCAGGCCGACCTGGCCGAGAATGTCCATGACCTTGGCATGGCTCTCGGCATTGGACAGCTTGGTATGCGCCTCCAGCACCTCGGCGATCTGCTCGCCGACCTTGATCACCGGGTTGAGCGCGGTCATCGGCTCCTGGAAGATCATCGACATGCGGGTGGCGCGGCGGTCGCGCAGCTGCGCCGGGGACAGCGTCAGCATGTCCTCGCCGTCGAGCAGGATCTCGCCCTTCGTCACCTTCAGCGCGCCCTTGGGCAGGAGCCCCATCGTCGCCAGCGAGGAGACGGACTTGCCCGAGCCGGATTCGCCCACGAGGCAGACGGTCTCGCCCGGCTCGATGGTGATGGAAATGTCGCGGACGACCGAGGCGCCGTCCTTGGCGTCGATGGAAACGGTGAGGTTCCTGATGTCGAGAACGGGCATGGTCACGCCTCCCTCTTGCCCATGCGGGGATCGAGCACGTCGCGCGCCCAGTCGCCGAGCAGGTTGATCGACAGGATGCACATGGACAGCGCCAGGCCCGGCCAGAAGATCAGTTCGGGCTTCAGCCGGAAGTAGATCCGCGCCTCGGCCATGATGTTGCCCCAGGTGGGCGTCTCGGTGGAAACGCCGGCGCCGAGGAAGCTGAGGATCGCCTCGGTGAGGATCGCCGAGGCGCAGACATAGGTGGCCTGCACGGTCAGCGGCGCGAAGGTGTTGGGCATCAGGTGGCGCCACAGCACGCGGGGCAGGGAAGTGCCCATCGAGATCGCCGCCTCGACATAGGGTTCCTCCCGCGCCGAGAGCACGATGGAGCGCACCAGCCGGACCACGCGAGGGATCTCGGGAATGGTGATCGCGGCCATCACCGTCCAGATCGAGGCGCCCATCAGAGACACGATGGCAATCGCCAGCAGCACCGAAGGCATGGCCATCAGGCCGTCCATGATCCGCATGATGATCGCGTCGGCCACCCGGAAGAAGCCGGAGACGAGGCCGATGGCGAGACCAAGGACGACCGCCAGGATGGTCACGCCGATTCCGATGACCAGCGAGACGCGGGCGCCCCAGATCACCCGGCTGAGCAGGTCGCGGCCGTAATTGTCGGTGCCGAGCAGGTAGTCGGCGGAGGGCGGCTTCAGCCGCATGATCGGGTTCTGGTAGATCGGGTCATGCGGCGCCACGAAGGGCGCGAAGACCGCGGCCAGGATGATCAGGGTCAGCACCAGGGCGGCCAGCAGCGGCGCAATGCCGATCTTGGCGAAAATGGCCCGGGTCGAGAGGGGGAAGGCTCCACGCATTGTTTTCTCGGCCATCAGTAGCGGATCCGCGGATCGAGGAAGGAATAGGACAGGTCGATCAGCAGGTTGACCAGGACATAGATGCCCGAGGTTAGCAGGATCAGCGCCTGGATGACGGGGTAGTCGCGGGCGAAGATGCTGTCGACGGTCAGCCGTCCCAGCCCGGGGATGTTGTAGACGCTCTCGGTCACCACGACGCCGGAGATCAGCAGCGCGAAGCCGGTGCCGATCACGGTCATCACCGGGACGGCGGCGTTGCGCAGGGCGTGGCGGAACAGCACCCGGGTCTCGGTCAGGCCCTTGGCGCGGGCGGTGCGGACATAGTCCTCGCCCAGCACGTCAAGCAGGCTCGCCCGGGTCATCCGCGCGATCAGCGCGATGTAGATCGAGGCGAGCGTCAGCGCGGGCAGGACGGCGCGGGCGGCGAAGCCCGGGAAGTCCTCGGAAGGCGCGACATAGCCCTGCACCGGCAGCAGGCCGAGATCGAGCGCAAAGAGCTTGATCAGCAGGTAGCCGATCACGAAGACCGGGATCGAGAAGCCGAGCACCGAGAAGGTCATCACCAGGTGGTCGATCCAGCTGCGGTGCTTCCAGGCGGCGACGACGCCCATCGGGACGGCGACGATGACCGACAGGGTGATGGTGATCAGCGCGATCCAGATCGTCGGCCACATCCGGTCGGCAACGAGGTCGATCACCGGCTGGTTGGAGATCAGCGAAGTGCCGAAATCGCCCGTCAGCAGTTCGCCCATCCAGCGGAAGAACTGGACGTAGAGAGGGTCGTTCAGGCCCAGCGAGTCGCGGATCTTCTCCAGCTGCTCGGGGGTCGCCATGTCGCCTGCGAGGACGGCGGCGGGATCGCCCGGCGTCAGCCGCAGGAGCAGGAAGACGAAGACGGCCACGACCAGCATCACCGGAATGGCGGCAAGCACGCGGCGGAGGAAATAGACGGGCATCCAGGGCTCCTTCGGTCGGCGGGCCCCGGCCGGTCGGTCCGGCCGGGGCAATGGTCAGGCTGGGGTCAGCCGTTCTTCTCGAGGCCCCAGAAGACCGGGAAGGGCGCTTCCTCGACGCCGGAGAGCTTGTCGCTCCAGGCGGACGGGTTGAAGTACTGGCCGAGATGGATGTAGTTCACGTTCTCCATCACATGCGCCTGGATCTTCTGGGCGATCGCCTTCTGGTCCCCGAGCTCCGAGGCGTTTGCGAAATCGTCCAGCATCCCGTTGATCTCCTCGTCGGTCGGCCAGCCGAACCAGGCGGCGTCGCCGCGGCCCGGCAGCATGATGTTGCCCAGCGGGTTGGAGACTTCCGGCACGATCCAGTTGGTGAAGAACAGGTTCCAGCCGCCGTCCGACGGCGCGGCCTGGCTGGCGCGGCGGGTCACGAGGGTCTGCCAGTCCATCGGCTGCATGTCGACGGTGAAGCCCGCCTCGCGCAGCGCCTGTGCCGCAACGATCGGCTGTGCGGTCAGCGTGACGACGTCGGTGGGCTGCATCAGCACGACGGGCGTGCCGTCATAGCCGGCCTCTTCCAGGAGCGCCTTGGCGCCCTCGATGTCGCCGCCCGAGGTGATGCTCTCCGACCCGTCGGTGAACTCGAAGGGCGTGCCGCAGCCGAAGATCGCGCCACAGACCTTGAAGTAGTCCGGGTTGCCGATCAGTGCGGTCAGCACGTCTTCCTGGCTCAGCGCCATTTCCGCGGCCTTGCGGATCTTCGGGTTGTCGAAGGGAGGATAGAGGAAGTTCATCCGGCCGATCGAAACCCCGCCGAGCGGCGCCAGCACCTTGGACTCGATGCCCGGCATGCCCTCGAGCAGCGGCAGCAGGTCGACCGGCACCTGTTCGAGGAAGTCGATTTCGCCGTTCATCAGCGCGTTCAGCGAGGTCTGCGCGTCGGGCATGGTCACCCATTCGACGCGGTCGACCTTGACGTCCTTGGCGCCGGCGAACCAGCTCTGCGGACCCGGGGCGGGGACGTAGTCCTCGTTCTTCTCGTAGACGACCTTCACGCCGGGCTGGAACTCGTCCTGCACGAACTTGAACGGGCCGGACCCGATCATCTCCGGGATCGGCTCGTTGGCGGGGGTGTTCGCCAGCCGCTCCGGCATCATGAAGAGCGCGAGGCCGGAGGGTTTCGCCATTGCTTCCAGCGTGTAGGGGAAGGGCTCCTTGAGCGTCAGCGCGAAGCTCTTGTCGCCGGTGGCCTCCAGGCTTTCCATCCGGGCATTGATCATCTGGCCGCCGCCGTCGCGCTGCATCCAGCGCTTGATCGAGGCAATGCAGTCGGCCGGGGTGACTTCGCCGCCGTCATGCCATTTCAGGCCGTCGCGCAGCGTGAACGTGTAGGTCAGCCCGTCCTCGGACACCTCGAAATTCGCCATCTGGGGCTGGACGACGAAATCGGCATCCTGAGCGACCAGTGTGTCGAAGATCATGAAGGCGTTGTCGCGGGTGATATGCGCCGTGGTGATGACCGGATCGAGCACGCGCAGGCCGGAATGCATCACCGCGGTGATGGTGGTCTCGGCGAAGGCGGGCAGGACGGTGGTCATCGTCAGGGCGGTCGCCGCGGCGATTCCGCTGCGCAGGCCACTCCAAATGGCGGTCATGATCGTACCTCTCTGTTGACGCCCATCGGGGACGTTTTCTTTCGCTCCCCGCTGGGTCGGGGATGTGGCGACAGAACGGCACGGGGCGCGGCCGGACCCAAGCGAAACCCCCTTTCGGGATGAAGTTTTTTCAAACTGCCCAAAATTTGCTCACTTCTTCGCCGGGCCCGGCGGGGACCCGCTCCGGCGCCGGTTTCCGGCCCGGCGGCAGGCCGCGGCGACGCCGCGGCAGGGCAGCCGGGAATTGACCTTTGCGTCCGCGCGGTTCCAGTGTCGCGCGAGTTCCCGACTTGCGGAGACGCTGCCATGACGCTGCATCAGACCCTTCCCTCCGACCTCCAGAAAAGCGTCGCGGCTGCGGTCGATGCCGGGTTCGACGCCCAGATCGCGCTGACGCAGGAACTGGTGCGGCAGCCGTCGCAGCGCGGCTCCGAACATGCCATGCAGGAGCTGGTCTTCGCCGAGCTGGAGCGCCGCGGCCTCGCAATGGAGCGGTTCGCCATGGACCGCGCGGCGCTGGAAGCCCATCCCGGCGCCGGGAAGTGGAGCGAGCAGCATTCCGATGCGCCGGTCGTGACCGGAATCCACCGTCCGCGGGCCGAGACCGGGCGTTCGCTCATCCTGCAGGGCCATGTCGACGTGGTTCCTGCCGGTCCCGAGGCGCTGTGGACCAGCCCGCCCTACGAGGCGGATATCCGCGGCGGGCGCATGTACGGGCGCGGTGCGGGGGACATGAAATCGGGTCTGGCCTGCGCCATCTTCGCGCTCGATGCGCTGCGCGCCTGCGGCTGGCAGCCTGCCGCGACGCTCTACCTGGAGTCGGTGATCGAGGAGGAAAGCACCGGCAACGGCGCGCTGATGACCCATCTGCACGGCTACCGCGCCGAGGCGGCGCTGATCCCCGAACCCACCGGCGAAAGCTTGGTGCGCGCCAATACCGGGGTGATCTGGTTCCGCATCGAATTCTCCGGAATTCCCTGCCATGTCAGCCAGATGGGAGAGGGCCAGAACGCCATCGACGCGGCCATCCGGATCATCGGAGAGATGCGCGAGATGGAGCGGATCTGGAACGCGAGGCGCGGCGAGAACCCGCTTTTCGCCGGGCTGGCGAAGCCGATCAACCTCAATGTCGGCAAGATCGAGGGCGGCGAATGGGCGTCCTCCGTGCCGGCCGCGGCGGCAGTTGATTTCCGCATTTCGCTGCTGCCGGGCTGGAAGGCGGATGAATGCGCCGCCGAGATCGAGCGGCACCTGCGCGAGATTGCGTCTGAAGACCCCTACCTGTCTGAAAACCCGCCGAAACTGATCTGGAACGGGTTCATGGCCGAGGGCTACGAACTGGCGCCGGGCAGCGAGGCCGAGGCGGTGCTGGGCCGCGCGCACGAGGCCGCGGCCGGCCGGCCGATGGGCAGCCATGTCATGCCTGCCTATCTCGATGCGCGGGTCCATGCGCTCTACGAGGGGATCCCGGCGCTGAACTACGGTCCCGTCGCGGGCGTGCTGCACGGCATCGACGAATGGGTCGAGATCGAGTCGCTGCGCCGCGTCACGCTGGCCATTGCGCTCTTCATCGCCGAATGGTGCGGGCTGGAGCCGGTCTAGATCCGGCTCAGCGCCCGCACCGTCTGCATCAGCTTGGGCGCGACCGCGCGCTCGAATTCCTCCGCTGTCCAGTCCGACAGGAGCGCGGTTATCGTCACCCCGCCGATCGGCCGCCCCGCGGCATCCGTCACAGCCGCGGCAATGCCGATTTCTCCTGGAAGAAGCTGTTCATTTGCAATGGCATAGCCGCGTTCACGCGCCAATTGCACCTCGGCCATGATGGCCTCTTCGGAGGTCAGGGTGCGCGGCGTGTAGCTCTGCCGCTCGGAGCGGCGGATGATGTCGCGGGCCTCCTCCTCGGGCAGGCGGGACAGCACCGCCCAGCCCCCGGACGTGGAGCAGACCGGCACCGAGAGCCCGACCATCAGGTCGTGCGGCACCTCGCGCTTCGGCTGCAGGCGCGAGACATAGATCAGCCGCGTGTCGTCGAGCAGCGACAGATCCACCCGCTCGGTCACGGTGCCGCGCAGATCCAGCAGGTAGGGGACCGCGCGCTGCACCAGCGGATCGAGCCGCATCGCGTCGAAGATGTGGTCGTAGATCCGCCGCCCCGGAACGAAGCCCCGGTCATGCCGGTCGCGCGAAATGTAGCCCAGCTTGCGCAGCGTATGGACCAGCCGTTGCGTGGTGGAGCGGTCGAGATCCGCGGAGCGCGCGATCTCTGTCAGGCTCAGCGGGTGCTCGGCATCGTGGAAGGCCGAGAGCACGGTCATGGCCCGTCCGACCGCCCGCACGAAGAGCGGGTCGGACTCGTCGGGCAGTTCCGGGGCCGGTCCGCGCCGGACATAGCCGGTCATCCGCGCCTCCGCCGGGGCCCGCCCGCCCGTTCGCATTCTGCCTGAAATTTCATCATGGGGCCTCCATGGGGCTCAATTTTGGAAATGTATCTGCTTACGCCCTGAGCAAATCGTTTACCGGGTCGGTCTGATCATTCTATGATAAAAGTGTATCAACAATCAATACAGCGTGCCCGACTCGCCAATTTGATCTGGCACGCTTTCCCGGCACTGTTCCGCGTGCCGGCTCCGACAGTGACGAGGACCCTGCCATGACCACCACCACCGCCCTTTTCGGGCTGACCGCGACCGAGCTGGTTGCCGGCTACCGTGCCGGAACGCTGTCCCCGGTCGAAGTGACCGAGGCGGTGATCGCCCAGGTGGAGCATTGCGAGCCGCATATCCACGCCTTCTACATCTTCGACCCCGAAGGCGCGCGGGAGATGGCACGGGCCTCCGAGGCGCGCTGGCGGGCGGGCACCCCGATTGAGAAGGACGGGATCAGCATCGACGGCGTCCCCGCGACGATCAAGGAGAACATCGCCACCGTCGGCACGCCCTCGCCGATTGGCACCGCCGCGACGCCGCTGATCCCGGCGGCCAAGGATGCCCCGCCCGCCGCGCGGATGCGAGAGGCCGGCGCGGTGATCCTCGGCAAGACGACCATGCCGGAATTCGGCGCGATGTCCTCGGGGCTGTCCAGCATCCACGAGCTGACCCGCAACCCCTGGAACCTGGCGATGAACCCCGGCGGGTCGTCGGCCGGGGCGGGCGCGGGCGGCGCGGCGGGCTACGGGCCGCTGCATATCGGCACCGACATCGGCGGCTCGGTCCGCTTCCCGGCGGCCTGGTGCGGGCTCATGGGGCTGAAGCCTTCGCTGGGCCGGATCAACATCGACCCGCCCTACATGGGACGCTGTGCCGGGCCTATGACCCGCACGGTCGAAGATGCGGCGCTGATGATGGCGGTGCTGTCGCGGCCGGATCCGGAAGAGCGCGACTACCGCAACCTGCCGCAGGCCGAGATCGACTGGATGGATCTGGGCATGGATCTGAAGGGCGTGAAGATCGGCCTGCAGCTCTACCCCGGCTGCGGCATGGAGGTGAACCCGGAGGTGGTCGCCCCGGTCGAGGCGGCGGCGAAGCTCTTCGAGGCAGCAGGTGCCGTGATCGAGCCGCTGGATCCCTGGATGACGCCGGAGCTGCTGAAGGGTCTCGACAATTTCTGGCTGGCCCGCGCCGCACAGGACCTGGCCAAGCTCAGCGAAGCGCAGCGCGCCAAGGTGCTGCCGCTCTTCCTGGAATATGCCTCGCACGGCGCATCCTTCACCGGGGCAGAGGTGTTCGACGCCTATTCCGCCACCGTGGAGATCCGCCGCCGCACCGTCGAGGCGACCAAGCCCTTCGACTTCGTGCTGGCGCCGCTCTCGCCGCATATCAGCTTCCCGGCCGAATGGGGCTATCCGACCAACGACCCGGCGCGGGCGATGGACCACATCAGCTATTCCGTGCCCTTCAACATGAGCGAGCAGCCGGTCTCGTCGCTGCCCTGCGGCTACGACTCGAACGGCGTGCCGCTCGGCCTGCAGATCGCCGCGCACCGCTTCGACGACATGGGCGCGCTGCGGATGGCGAAGGCCTATGAAGAGATGCGCGGCGCGCTGCGTCCCTTCCCCATGAAATTCGGAGGCTGAGACCATGTCAGGATCGTTTTCCCGCAGTCAGGTGACCGTCAAGCCGGGCGTCGTCTCGGCAGAGGGCGGCGTCGTCGCCGCGCAGCACGTTCTGGCCGCGCAGGCCGGGGCCGACGTTCTGGCCGCGGGCGGCGACGCGGTCGATGCCGCGGTCGCGGTGAGCTTCGCCATCGGCGTTCTGGAGCCCTGGATGTCCGGCCCGATGGGCGGCGGCGCGATGATGCTCTGGCGCGAAGGCGAGGGCAGGGGCCATGCGCTGACCTACGGCATGCGCTCTTCGGCTTCGCTCGATGTGGGGCACTACCCGCTCTCCGGCGCGGGCAAGGCCTCGGACCTGTTCCCCTGGGAGTCGGTCGTGGAGGACCGCAACATCATCGGCGCCAGCTCGGTCGCGGTGCCGGGCACCGTGGCCGGGATCGCGGCGGCGCATGGCCGCTTCGGCCGCATGCCCTGGTCCGAGCTGCTGCAGCCGGCCATCGCCCATGCCAGGCAGGGCATGGAGGTCGACTGGTACGCCGCGCTGATCATCGCCTCCTCCGCGCAGGAGCTGGCAAGGGACCCGGATGCGGCGGCGATGTTCCTCGAAGACGGCCAATGGCCGAAGATCTTCGGCTGGACGGCGCTGGCCGACGTGCGGCTCGACCAGTCGGGCATGGCCGCGACGCTGCAGCGGCTGGCCGAGGCCGGAGCCGAGGATTTCTACCGCGGCGACATTGCCGCCGCGCTGGTCAAGGACGTGACCGCAAAGGGCGGCTTCCTGACGGCAGAGGACCTTGCGGGCTACGAACCGGACTGGGCCGACCCGCTGGAAATCCCCTACCGAAAGGGCCGCGTCCTGGCCGTTCCCGGCCTGACCGCCGGGCCGACTCTGGCCGATGCGATGGGCGGATGGCAGGCCGTCTACGGGGCGTCCGAGGCCGCAACGCCCGCCGCCCATGTCGCGCGCGCAGGCGCGATCCGCGATGCCTATGCGCGCAGGCTGTCCGGCATGGGCGACCACGAGTCCGCCAAGGCGCCGGGCTGCACCACGCATTTCTCGGTCGTGGACCGCAATGGCAACATGGTGTCGATGACCCAGACGCTGCTGTCGATCTTCGGCTCGCGCACGGTCTCGGCCTCGACGGGCCTCGTGCTGAACAACGGCATCATGTGGTTCGACCCCGAGCAGGGCAAGCCGAACTCTCTGGCGCCGGGCAAGCGGTGCCTGATGAATGTCTGCCCGGTCCTGGGAGAGACGGGCGGGCGCCGCTTCGCGCTCGGCGCCTCGGGCGGCCGCAAGATCATGCCTGCCGTCGGCCAGATCGCGGCGCAGCTGCTGGAAACCGGCGCAACCCTGCAGGAGGCGGTCGAGGCGCCGCGGCTCGACGTCTCCGGCGGCGAGACCGTCGTGGCCGACGAGCGGCTGGACGGTCCGGTGACGCGGGGGCTGGCGGAGAAATGGCCGGTCGCGCTGGCGAAAAGGCTGCCCTTTCCCTATGCCTTCGCCTGCCCGGCGGCGGTGCTGCGCGAAGGCGGCTACAATTCCGGAACCACGGAAACCTTCTCCCCATGGGGCGATGCCCTCGCCGAGGGAGAGCCTGCATGAAGGACCTGACCATGACCGCGACCGATCCCGCCGATCTCGGCGCCATCGAGGCGCGCCGCCTCATCGCAAGGCGTGCGCTCTCGCCGGTGGAGCTGGCCGATGCCTGCATCGCCCGGGTCGAGACGCTGGACCATGCGGTGAACGCCATGCCCGCGCGGGATTTCGGCCGGCTGCGCGACGGGGCGAAGGCCGCCGAAGCCGCGGTGGCGGCCGGCGGACCGCTGGGCGCGCTGCACGGTCTGCCGCTCGCCGTGAAGGACATGGAGGACATGGCCGGGCTGCCGACCACCTTCGGCTCGACCGCCTACAGGGGCAACGTCCCCAAGAAGGACGGCGCGCCTGTGGCGGAACTGGCCGCGGCAGGCGCGCTGCCGATGGGCAAGACCAACGTGCCGGAATGGAGCGCGGGCGCGAATTCCCGCAACCTCGTCTACGGCGCGACCGGCAACCCGCATGACGTGACCAAGACCTGCGCGGGCTCCTCGGGCGGCTCGGCGGTGGCGCTGGCCTGCGGATACGCGCCGCTGGCCACCGGCTCGGACATGGGCGGATCCCTGCGGAATCCGGCGGCGCATTGCGGCGTGGTGGGCTTCCGCCCCAGCCCGGGCGTTGTGCCCGGCGAGGCGCGGGCCACCGCATGGATGCCGCTCTCCACCTCCGGGCCGATGGCGCGCAGCGTGGCCGATGCCGGGCTTATGCTGTCGGTCATGTCGCGCCCCGGCGCGGACGATCCCTATGCCATCGAGGTCGGCGGGCGCACCGCGTGGGACCCGGCGGGCTTCGCGGCGCTGCCGAAAGTCGACCTGGGCTCGCTGAAGATCGCCGCCACCGAGGATTTCGGCTTCGCGCCGACGGAATCCACCGTGCGCGACCAGTTCCGCAAGGCGGTGGCGCAGATCGCGCCGTTCTGCGGCGCGCTGGACGAGGCCGCGCCCGACTGCCGGGCGGCCGACCGCATCTTCGGGGTGCTGCGCGGCATCTCCTTCCTCGGCGTCCATGCCGAGCTCCTGGACCGCGCGCCCGAGCATGTCGGCCCGAACGTGCGCGACAACGTGCTGGAGGGGCGCAGCTATTCCGGCGAGGACGTGGCGCGGGCGCTGATCTCGCAGGGCGAGTACCACCGCCGCTGGCAAGCCTTCTTCGGCGACTGGGACGTGCTGATCAGCCCGGCGATCACGGTCAGCCCGCGGCCCTGGCGGGAGCTCTACCCGGAGCAGATCGACGGCGTCCCGACCAAGACCTACTACCACTGGCTGGCGCTGGCCTATGCCACGACGGTGGCCGGGCTGCCCTCGATCTCCATTCCCTGCGGCATGGACGCCAACGGCATGCCCTTCGGCCTGCAGGTCGTCGGCCGCCGCCATGCCGACCGGCAGCTCCTGGCCGTCGCGGCGGAGATCGAGGCGGTGATCGCGGGCCTGCCGGACCTTGCGACGCCGGGTCCGGATCTGGCCGGGCTGCGCGCCGCGCCGCCGATCGCCGCGGCCGAGGCTTTCCTCAGCTTCGACTGAGGCGCATGGCTGCTTCCCGCCGCCGGGGCGGCGGGAAGGGTTTCCACGGGCCTGCGTTTGCGCCATGCAAGGGCTGTTGGTTAAAAGTTGCGATCGGAAGACAAGTTGATGAGCAGGGCGCGCGCAGCCTCCGCCGGAACGGCCCCGGCATGGTAAGACCGATTTCTCCCGGGCTGACCCGCATGGGCGGGGCGCTGCTGGCCGGAGCGCTGGCCGCAGGCATTCTAGGCGAATTCACCGGGCTCTTCGCCTTCTCCGTCCTGTCCGGCGCCTTCGCTCTGTCCGCCGGGGCGGTGTTCTGGCCCGGGATCAGCTGGACCAGCCGCGCCTTCATGATCATCGGCCTCCTGCTGGTCTTCGTTTCGGCAGCCTTCCAGTCCGACTGGGAGCCGACCGTGCTGAACGCGGTGGCCAAGGGCGGCTTCATCGCCGCCTTCTTCACCGCGATCAACGCGATGCGCGCCGCTGCCAGCGGGTCCGAACCGATCGTCGAATGCGGCCGCTTCCTCGCTGCGCAGCCGCCCGGACGGCGCTATCTGGCGCTGACGGTGGGCGGCCACCTCTTCGGGCTGATCCTGATCTACGGCGGCATCGCGCTGCTCGGAACGCTGGCCACGGAGGCCGCGAACAAGGAGCCCGACCCCGAGATCCGCCGCCACCGCATCCGCCGCATGCTGGTCGCGATCCAGCGCGGCTTCGTCTCGACCCTGCCATGGTCGCCGCTGTCCTTCGCCTCCGCCATCACGCTGAGCATCGTGCCCGGCGCTTCCTGGGCGGCGGTGCTGCCCTATTCCCTGGCGGGCGTGCTGTTCTTCACCGGGATCGGCTGGGCGCTCGACACAATCTTCAAGCCGCGCCTGACCGTCGCCCCGCCGCCGCGCGGGCAGGCCGAAGGCGGCTGGGGCCAGAAGATGAGGCCGCTTCTGATCCTGCTGGCGCTTCTGGCGGGCACGACGGCCGTCGTCCATGTCGCCACCGGCGTGCGGATCGTCGGCGCGGTCATGGCGATCGTGCCGCTGATCGCGCTGATCTGGGCGGCCTTCCAGGCGCCCGGCGCGACGCCCGACCCGCGATACGCGCTGTCGCGCGCGCGCAGCTTCGCCTTCTCGGACATGCCGAAGCTCAAGGACCAGACCGTCCTGCTGGTGATGGCGGCCTTCATCGGCACGATGGGCGGGCATATCGCGGCGCCGCTGATGGCGGCGAGCGGCATCGACCTGACGGTGATCCCCGCGCCGGTCCTGCTGGTCGCGCTTTTCTGGTTCGTGCCCTTCACCGGCCAGATCGGCATGAACCCGATCCTCGCCGTTTCGCTGATCGGGCCGCTGCTGCCGGCTCCGGAGGCGCTCGGCGTCACCCCGGCGGCAATGGTCGTGGCAATCACCTCCGGCTGGGCGCTGTCGGGGGCGACCTCGCCCTTCACCGCCTCGACGCTGCTGGTCGCGGATTTCGGCAAGGTCTCGGCGCGGCGGGTCGGGCTCGTCTGGAACGGGCCCTATACCCTGGTCTGCGGCGCCTTCATGTCGGCCTGGATCGCGTTCCTCGCGGCCAGCGGGTTCTGAGCGGTCAGCAGCAGGTCTCCTCGAGGTCGTCGAGCAGCGCCAGTCCGGGCGCGTCGGCGACCTCCTCCAGATAGGCGCGCAGGCAGTTCACCTGGCTGCCCACGAAGAACAGGTCGTCGACGCCCATCCGGGCCTTCTCGGCGAGCTTCCTCTCGAAATAGGTGCGCCATTGCGAGGCGCCCTGCGCCATGGCGGCGTCGAGATGCAGCATCATGCGGCGGGCATTGCCGTCGCAATCGATGCCGCAGAAGCTGACATAGCGGTCGCTTGCAGTCTGGGTGGCGGTCATGGGGCTGTCTCCTGGTCTGTGACTGGGGACGACCGTAGCTGCGGCGCGGCTGAGATTCTGTCAGCCGGACGACAGAACCGCAATTTCCTCCAGCCGCGCGGGGTCGAGCACGGTGACGCCGCTGCGGCCGTGCCGCGCGATCACCCCGTCGCGAACCAGCCGGGTGACGAGGGTCGACAGCGTCTGCCGCGAAGTGCCGAGCGCTTCGGCGAGCTTCTCGGTCCGTTCCGGCAGGGCGATCTGCGCGCCGCCCTGCGCGCGCGTCTCGGAGAGCAGGAACCGGGCCAGCCGCGCCTCGACCGGACGGAAGGCCAGATCCTCGATCAGGTCCAGCGCGCCATGCAGCACCGATCCGATCTCGCGCAGCGCGGCGACGGCGAATTCCGGCTCCCGTGCGATCAGCCCCAGCAGGTCGCGCACCGGCCAGCTCATCACGCGGGTGGGCTCCAAGGCCTCGACCCAGGCGCGGGTATGGGTCACGAAGATGCCGCCGGGGCGGAGATAGCCGATGGTCAGATCCTTGGCGCCGCCGTTCAGGCAGATGCGGGCCAGACCGCTTTCCACCAGGAAGAGGCGGTTTTCGTCCGCCCCGGGCAGGCAGATCATCTGCCCCGGAACGTGGCCGCGGTGGCGCCCCGGTTCCAGCCGGGCAAGCCAGCCGGGACCGGGACGGTCAGGGAGTGGGGGGTGTACGGCAACCATGCTCCGGTCGGAGCATGGTCCGTGCCAGGGTCAGAGCCCGCCGAGATGGAAGGCCTTGGTCTCGAGGTACTCCTCGATGCCCTCCTGAGCGCCCTCGCGGCCGAGGCCGGACGCCTTGACGCCGCCGAAGGGCGCCTCGGCATGGCTGACTGCCCCGGTATTCGCGCCGATCAGGCCGAATTCCAGCGCCTCGCCGAAGCGGAAGGCCCGCGCCATGTCCGAGGTGTAGAAATAGGCGGCCAGGCCGAAGGGCGTGCCGTTGGCGATGGCCAGCGCCTCTTCCTCGGTCTCGAAGCGGAAGACCGGGGCGACGGGACCGAAGGTCTCCTCGCCCGCCAGCCGCATTTCGATCGTGGCGTTCCTCAGCACGACCGGATCGGCGAAGCGCGCGTCGAGATCGCGTTTCGCGGTGGCGCGCTCGGCGCCTTTCGCCAGCGCGTCCTCGACATGGGCGCTGATCTTTGCGATCGCGGCGGCGTTGATCATCGGGCCGATATCGGTGCCCTCTTCGGTGCCCGCGCCGACCTTCAGCGCATCGACCTTGGCGGAGAGCTTCTCGACGAAGGCGTCATAGACGCCGGATTGCACCAGCAGCCGGTTGGCGCAGACGCAGGTCTGGCCGCCGTTGCGGAATTTCGACACCATCGCGCCCTCGACCGCCAGGTCGAGATCGGCATCGTCGAAGACCACGAAGGGCGCGTTGCCGCCGAGTTCCAGCGACATCTTCTTCAGCGTCGGCGCGCATTGCTCCGCCAGCAGCGCGCCCACCCGGGTCGAGCCGGTGAAGGAGAGCTTGCGCACCACCGGCGAAGCGGTCAGCGCGCCGCCGATCGCTTCCGGGCGTCCCGTCAGGCAGTTCAGCACGCCCGCGGGGATGCCCGCCCGCTCGGCCAGCACGCAGAGCGCCAGCGCCGAATAGGGGGTGAAGTCCGAGGGTTTGATCACCATGGTGCAGCCCGCGGCGAGGCCCGGCGCGACCTTGCGGGTGATCATCGCGTTCGGGAAGTTCCACGGCGTGATGATCGCGCAGACGCCGACCGGCTCCTTCATGGCGAGGATCTTCTTGCCCTTTACCGGAGAGGGGATGATCGTGCCGTTGATCCGGCGGGCTTCCTCGGCGAACCAGCGCACGAAGGACGCGCCGTAGCGGATCTCGCCGAGCGCTTCGCCCAGCGGCTTGCCCTGCTCGGCGGTCAGGATGCGTGCCAGGTCCTGCTCATGGGCCAGCATCAGGTCGTGCCAGGCCATCAGGATGTCGGCCCGTTCCGCATGGGTGCGGGCGCGCCATTCGACCATGGCGGCCTCGGCCGCGGCGATGGCGGTTTCCGTCTCGGCGGCGGTGCAGTCCGGCATGGTGCCGAGCGCCTCGCCGGTGGCCGGGTCGGTCACTTCCATGTCGGGGCGGGCGATCCAGGTCCCGCCGATCAGCGCCGCCTCGCGGAACAGGTCCGGGTCGGCAAGCTGGGCGCGCAGCCCGGGAAGGGTGTCGAGGGTCATGTCTCAGGCCTCCAGGGCGGTCAGGATTGCCGCGGTGATCTCGTCGGTGGAATGGCTGCCCGGGCGGGTGCCGATGCCCTTGCCGGTCGCGACCTCGATGGCGGCCAGGACGGCCTTGGCCGCGTCGGTCTCGCCCAGGTGGTCCAGCATCATCGCGCCGGACCAGACCGCGGCGATCGGGTTGGCGATGTTCCGGCCCGCGATGTCCGGGGCGGAGCCGTGGACCGGCTCGAACATCGACGGTCCCGAGCGGTCGGGGCAGATATTGGCCGAAGCCGCGAAGCCCAGCCCGCCCTGGATCGCGGCGCCCAGATCGGTGAGGATGTCGCCGAAGAGGTTCGAGGCGACGATCACGTCGAGCTGCTCGGGCGCCATCACCATCTTGGCGGCCATCGCGTCGATATGCATGTGGCTGACGGTGACGTCGGGATATTCGGCGGCCAGTTCCCTGGTGACCTCGTCCCAGAACACCATCGAGTATTTCTGCGCGTTCGACTTGGTGACCGAGGTCAGGTGCTTGCGGCGCGCGCGGGCCTGCTCGAAGCCGAAGCGCAGGATGCGCTCGACGCCGGTGCGAGTGAAGACCGAGGTCTCGACCGCGACTTCGTTGTCCTGGCCCTGGTGGACGCGGCCGCCGGCGCCGGAATACTCGCCCTCGGTGTTCTCTCGGATGCAGAGAATGTCGAAGCCTTCCGACTTCAGCGGACCCTCGACGCCGGGCAGCAGCCGGTGCGGGCGGATGTTGGCATATTGCCGGAATTCCTTGCGGATCGGCAGCAGCAGACCGTGCAGCGACACGGAATCCGGCACGGTGGCGGGCCAGCCGACGGCGCCCAGATAGATCGCGTCGAAGCCCTTCAGCACCGCGATCCCGTCGGCGGGCATCATCGTGCCGGTCTCCAGGTAGTATTCGCAGGACCAGGGGAAGGTCTCGGATGCCAGCGCGAAGGAGAATTTCGCCGCTGCCGCGTGGAGCACCTTCATCGTCGCGTCGGTCACGTCCACGCCGATCCCGTCGCCGGGGATCAGGGCAAGCTTGTAGGTCGTCATTCTCTTCTCCTTGGCAGTCGGCCGGACGGTCAGTCTGTTCCGGCCCGATACTATGCATGTCCCGGCGCCGATGCTGCCGAAGGCGGGGCGGCAAACGGCACGAAACGCTGCGCAGGGCTCTCTGGCGCAGAAGATTGCGCCGCTGCAAGCGCTAACGGAAACGGCTTGACAGCTGGGTGGCGGGGGCGCCATTCCTGCCCAAATCCGAGGCAGGGGCTGGAAAGATGGGCGCGGGAGAGAAGCTGGACCGGATCGACATCAGGATCCTTGCCGAGCTGCAGAAGAACGGCCGGATCACCAATGTCGAGCTGGCCGATCTCGTCGCGCTGTCGCCCTCGCCCTGCCTGATGCGGGTGAAGAAGCTGCAGAAGGCGGGCTACATCACCGGCTATTCGGCGCAGATCGACATGGCGAAGCTGGGCGAGACGCTGACCGTCTTCACCGAATTCACCCTGAAGAACCACCGCCAGATCGATTTCGCGCGCTTCCAGGAGGCGGTGGAGAAGATCGACAGCTGCGTCGAATGCCACCTGGTCTCGGGCGGCTACGACTACCTGGTGAAATTCATCACCGCCGGCATCGTCGACTACCAGACGATCATGGAGGGGCTGGTCGAGCGCGACGTGGGCATCGACAAGTATTTCAGCTTCGTGGTGATCAAGACCCCGTTCGTGAAGAGCCAGGCGCCCTTGAACCGGCTGTTCGGCGAGCGGCTGTGAGGCGGGGAGGGGGACTGCCCCCTCCCCGGCCCCTCCCCCGCGCCCTTGCGGAAAGGGCAGGAGGGATATACATTCCACATGTATATCCATGCGCGGAGGAGCGGAGCATGCAGATCGCGAAATGGGGAAATTCGCTGGCCGTGCGCCTGCCCGCCGAGCTGGTGCGCGAGCTGGGCCTGCGCGAGGGCGACGACATCGAGCTGGTCGCGGGCGATGCCGGGCTGGAGGTGCGGCGCCACCAGCGGCCCGAGGAGATCCTCGCCGGGCTGCGCAAGTTCCGCGGGCGGCTGCCTGCCGCCGAGCGGCTGGGGCGCGACGAGGCGGCCGGGCGCTAGGCGGCGATGCCGGGACGGTTCCTCGACACCAACGTGATCCTCTACCTGCTGGACGAGGGGCCGAAAGCGGAGCGCGCCGAGGCGGTTCTGGCCGGGGGCGGCACGATCAGCGTGCAGGTGCTGAACGAAGCGCTGGTCAACTGCCTGCGCAAGGCGCGGATGACCCGGGACGAGGCGGACGAGTTCCTGCACGGCATCCGCCGGGTGTGCCGCGTGCTGCCGCTGACCGCGGACGTCCATGACATCGGCCGGGCGCTGGGGGCGCGCTACGGATTCTCGGTCTACGATTCCATGATCGTCGCGGCCGCCCTTGCCGACGGCTGCGACACGCTCCTGAGCGAGGACATGCAGGACGGCCTCCTGGTCGAAGGCCGCCTGCGCATTTCCAACCCCTTCGCCTGATCAGCCCGTGCGGTCGAGCCCCGCGAGCCAGCCGGTATCGAGCTGCGGCACCGAGGAGATCAGCAGCCGCGAATAGGGGTGCTGCGCATCGGCGGCCATCCGCGCGGCGGGCAGCTGTTCGACCACCTCGCCCTTCAGCATCACCAGCACCTCGTCGCAGATCGCCTCCACCGTCGAGAGGTCGTGGCTGATGAACATGTAGCTCAGCCCCAGTTCGGTCTGCAGCTCCTTCAGCAGGTCGAGGATCGCGGCGGCGACCACCGTGTCGAGCGCCGAGGTGATCTCGTCGCAGAGGATCAGCTCGGGTTCGGCCGCGAGCGCGCGGGCGAGGTTGATCCGCTGCTTCTGTCCGCCCGACAGCTCGCCCGGCAGGCGGTGCCGCATGGCGGCAGGCAGGTGCACCATGTCGAGAAGCTCGGCGACCCGCGCCGCCTTCGCCCGTCCCGACAGCCCGTGGTAGAAGGCCAGAGGCCGCGACAGGATCGCCTCGATCGACTGTGCCGGGTTCAGCGCGGTGTCGGCGAGCTGGAACACCATCTGGCAGCGGCGCAGCTGGTCCTTGCTGCGCGACTGCAGGTCGGGGCGCAGCTCGGCCCCGTCGAATTTCATCGCGCCGCGATAGGCGGGCAGGATGCCGGCCACGGCGCGGGCCAGCGTCGACTTGCCGGATCCGCTCTCGCCGATCACGCCGAGGTTCTTGCCGCGCTCGATCCGGAAAGTCACGTCCTTGAGGATCTTCACGTCCGGCTCGCCCTTGCGGACCGCGCCATAGCCCGCGAAGAGGTGCTCCACCTGCAGGATCGGCGCTTCGTCCGGCGCCTTGCCGCGCGCGGCCGGGACATGCGGCACCGGCTCGAAGGCGGCCAGGAGCGCCTTGGTATAGGGATGCGCGGGACGGTGCAGGATGTCGTCGGTGCCGCCCTCTTCCTGGATCTCGCCGCCCTTCAGCACGATGATCCGGTCGGCGACCTGCGCCACGACGGCAAGGTCGTGGCTGACATAGACCCCGGCGATGCGGCCCGCGGCCATCACCGACTTGAAGGCCCTGAGCACTTCGATCTGGGTGGTCACGTCGAGCGCGGTGGTCGGTTCGTCGAAGATCACCAGTTCCGGATCGCCGATCAGCGCCATGGCGGCGGCAAGCCGCTGCAGCTGCCCGCCAGAGACCTGGTGCGGATAGCGCGTGCCGATCGTTTCGGGATCGGGCAGGGCGAGCGCGCGGAACAGCCCGACCGCCTTCTTCTCGGCCTCGGCCTGCGGCATCAGCCCGTGGATGTCGGTGATCTCGATCACCTGCTCCATGATCCGCTTCGACGGGTTGAAGGCGGCCGCAGCCGACTGGGGAACGTAGCTGACCTCGGTGCCGCGCAGATGGGCGCGGGCGCTTTCGCTCATCGTGGCGACGTCATGGCGGCCGACGCGGATCGAGCCGCCGGTGATCGCGCAGCCGGGGCGGCAATGGCCCATCAGCGACAGCGCGGTCGTGGTCTTGCCCGAGCCGCTCTCGCCGATCAGCGCGACGATCTCGCCGGGATGGATGTCGAAATCGAGGCCCTTGATGATCTCGACCTTGCGGCCGGCATCTGTGACGGCGCCGATGCGCAGGCCGCGGACGGAAACGAGGGGCTGCTGCGTCATCATTCGCTCCTGTCGCGGATCTTCTTGGGAAGGTTGTCGATGAACATGTTGACCGAGATGGTCAGCGTGGCGATGGCGATGCAGGGGAAGATCACCGCGGGCGCGCCGAGGGACAGGCCCTCGATGTTCTCGCGCACCAGCGCGCCCCAGTCGGCATTCGGCGGCTGCACGCCGAGGCCGAGGAAGGACAGGCCCGACAGGAGCAGCACGATGAAGACGAAGCGCACGCCCAGATCCGCCAGCACCGGGCCGAGGATGTTCGGGAAGATCTCGCGGAAGATCAGGTAGGGGGTGCGCTCGCCGCGGGCGCGGGCGACGGTGACGAAATCCATCGCGTTGACATTGACCGACAGGGCGCGGGCGAAGCGGTAGGCGCCGGGCAGGTAGATCGCTGCGAGCGTCAGCACCAGCACGGGGATCGACGAGCCGACCGCGGCCACGACCACGAGGCCGAAGAGCAGCGAGGGGATGCCGTTGAAGGCGTCGAGCAGCCGCGACAGGAGCGTGTCGAAGAGCCCGCCCATCACCGCGGCGACCATGCCGAGGATCACGCCGCCCGCGCAGGCGGCGAAGACCGCGGCCAGCGAGATGCCGACGGTGTAGCGCGAGCCCACCAGGATGCGGCTGAGCACGTCGCGGCCCAGATAGTCGCTGCCCAGCCAGAACTGGCCGCTCATCGGGCCGAAATAGTCCCAGTCGGCGATCTCGCCGATCGGATAGGGGGCGATCATCGGCGCGAAGATGGCGACGACGGCCCAGAACAGGATCATGGCGAGGCCGATGCGGCCGACCCAGTTGAAGCGCCAGGACGGGCCGGTGCCGCCCGGGCGCGGGGATGTTCGGAGAACGGAGATCATCGGCGCAGCCTCGGGTTGGACAGGATGGCGGTCAGGTCGGCGATGGTGATCAGCAGCAGGTAGCTGACGCAGAAGATCATCGCGCAGGACTGGATCAGCGGCAGGTCGCGGGTGGAGACCGCGTCGACCATCAGCTTGGCCACGCCCGGATAGTTGAAGATCGTCTCGACGATGATCACGCCGCCGACGAGATACGACAGCGACAGCGCAACCGCGTTGGCGATCGGGCCGAGCGCGTTCGGCAGCGCATGGCCCAGCACCATGCGGCGGCGCGAGGCGCCCTTCAGCAGGGCCATTTCGACATAGGGGGTGTTGATCGTCTCGATCACCGCGGCGCGGGTCATGCGGATCATCTGCGCCGAGACGACGAAGCCCAGCGTGATCACCGGCATGGCATATGCCTTGAGCATCGCGCCGATGCTGCCGGTCTCGGCGCCGTAGGACAGCGCCGGCAGCCAGCCCAGCCAGACCGCGAAGACCAGAACGGCCAGCGTGGCGACCATGAATTCGGGGACCGAGATGACCGAGATGGTCAGGATCGACACGATCCGGTCGAAGAGCGAGCCTTGCCACATGGCGGCGCCGATCCCCAGCGCCAGCGCCAGCGGCACCGAGATCGCCGTTGTCACGGCTGCCAGGCGCAGCGAATTGGCCAGCCGGTCGGCGATCAGCTCGGCCACGGGCATGTTGCTGACATAGGACATGCCGAAATCGCCGGTGGCGAGCCCGCCCATCCACCCCAGGAAGCGCCAGATGGCGGGCTGGTCCAGCCCCATCGCCTGGCGCAGCCCGGCCACGGCCTCGTCGGTCGCGGCCTGGCCCAGCAGGACCTGGGCGACATCGCCGGGCAGCAGTTCGGTGGCGAAGAACACCGCGAAGGAGACGATGACCAGCGTCACCGCCGCAATGCCCAGCCTCTGGGCGATCAGGATGTAGAAGGTCAGGGATCGGAGCAAGGCGCGCCTCCTGCGATGGCGGGGACCCGCGGTGTCCCGCGGGTCCGGTTGCGTGGATCAGGCGGCCAGCCAGACATACTCGGCGAAGGCGCAGCCCATCAGGCCGCCCAGCGGGTTGTCCTTCATGCCCATGAGCTTGTCGGTGAAGCTGTCGATGTTGCCCATGTAGGCGGGGATGATCGTCCCGGCCCCGTTCGACACCATCGCCTGCAGATCCCAGTAGATCTCCTTGCGCTTGGCCTCGTCGGTCAGGCCGCGGGCCTCTTTCAGCATCGCGTCGAATTTCTCCGACTTGTACTGGCTCTCGTTCCAGGGCGCATCCGACGCGTAGAGCAGCGAGAACAGGATGTCCGGCGTCGGGCGCGGGTTGATGTGGCCGAAATGCACCGGCGCCTTCAGCCAGTAGTTCGACCAGTAGCCGTCGTTCGGCACCCGGTCGACGGTCAGCTTCATGCCGATTTCCGCGCCGGCCTGCTGCACGATCGTCGCCATGTCGACCGAGGAGGCCGCGGCATCCGAGGCCACCATCGGGATCTCGGTGCCCAGAAGGCCTGCCTTCTCGAAGGCGTGCTTGGCGCGCTCGGGGTCGAATGCGGGGGCCTCCAGCTCGGTGTTGAAGTAGCGGTTGTTGGTCGGCACCGGCTGGTCGTTGCCGATATCGGCATAGCCGCGCAGCACCGATTTCTGGATCATCTCGCGGTTGATCAGGTGCTTCATCCCCTCGGCGAAGCCGGCCTTGGCGCCGGGCTCCAGGTCGAGCCGGATGTTGAGGTTGGTGTAGTTGCCCGCGGTGGTCACGTAGTTGGCGATGCCGGGCTTGCCGTCGAGCATCCGCATCGAGCGCGGGTTCATCTTGGCGGCGAGGCCGATATCGCCCGACAGCAGCGCGTTCATCCGCGCGTTGTTGTCGGAGATCGCGATGAACTCGATCGAGTCCAGGTACGGGCCTTCGGGCTTGAAGTAGTTCGGGTTCTTCGCGCCGACCGAGCGCACGCCGGGCTCGAACACTTCGCAGGTGAAGGCGCCGGTGCCGTTGGCAGCGGTGAAATCGGTCGTGCCCGCGGCGAGGATCATGAAGTGGTGCAGCGCCAGGATGGTCGGCAGGTCGGCATTGGGCTCGGCCAGGACGATCTTGACGGTCAGCGGGTCGACGGCCTCGATTTCGGCCATCTGCGCGGCGATTGCGTTGACCTTCGATCCGGTGGCCGGGTCGAGATGGCGCTTCAGCGACCAGACCACGTCATCGGCATCCAGCGTCTTGCCGCTGTGGAAGGCGACGCCTGATTTCAGCTTGATCTGCCAAGTCTTTGCATCGGTGGTCTCGACGGCCTCGGCCAGCTCCATCTGCGGCAGGCCGGTCTCGTCGAGGAAGGTCAGACGGTTGTAGAAGGAACAGGCGCGGACATAGTCCGTGGTGTTCGATCCCTTGGCCGGGTCCAGCGTGTCGGCGGTCGAGGAGGACCAGCCGGCCGCGCGCAGCGAGCCGCCGGAAACCGGGGTGGCGGCGACGGCGCGGGTCGCGGAACCCAGCAGCGTGCCGCCCGCGGCGAGCGTGACGCCCGAGGCCATCAGCATGCGCAGGAGGTCGTGGCGGGTGGCGCCGCGGCGGATCGCGCTTTCCACCATGGCATCATCGCGGGAGGTCCAGTTGGTCGGCAGTCTGTCGGTCATCTCGAATTTCCCTGTCTGGAGAGGTGGAGGGCCGGGCGGTCTGGTGCCGCCCTCGGCCTTTGGCGTGGCGTCCCGCGGCTCAGGCGGCGGTCTTCGCGGCCTCGTCGGCGGCCTCGGCCAGCTCGATCAGCGCGTGGAAGTGGTAGTCCGGCTCGGTGAATTCCTTCGGCTCGATCGTTCCGCCATAGCCCTTCTGGGCGTGGCGCCGCTGGATCCAGGCATTGGTCATGCCCAGTTCGCGGGAGATGCCGATGTCGTGGTACTGGCTCTGAGCGGTGTGCAGGATGTCGTCCTTGCTGCCGCCGTCCTTCTCCACATGGGCGAAGACCTGGCGGAAGTAGTCCGGGTCCGGCTTCTCGCAGCCGGTGTCGTCGGTGGTGAAGCCCGCCCAGAACGGCTGGCCCAGCTTCTCGGCGTATTTCTCGAAGGCCCAGCGGCGCGCATTGGTCATCGCGATCAGCTTGTAGCGGGCCTTCAGCTTGGCCATCGCCTCGGCGCTGTCGGGGAAGGGCTTCGCCTCGCCGACCGTATCGATCATGTGCTGGCGGTTTTCCTCGGTGTCCGGCAGGCCGAAGGCGGCGGCGATCTTCGAGTAGCAGCGGCCGAGGTCGTCGGGGAAGCGCAGCGCCTCCGGCTCGTAGCGGGCGTCGCGGTAGACCGACAGCGCGGCCTCGCCGTCGATCTCCATGCCTGCCTTGGCCGCGATCTCGGCGAGCCCCTGCTTGATGGCGCCTTCGAAGTCGATCAGCGTGCCGACGACGTCGAAGGTGACATAGCGGAACTCGGTCAGCGGTTTCGGGGCGGGTCGTGCCATTGCGGCGGTCCTTTCGGCTATGCCGCGACCTCGGTCGGCGGCAGGAAATGCTGCGGGGCATCCGGCGGGCTGCGCGTCGGGCGGAACGCCCCGGATCGGGCCTCTGGACTGCATCCTGCCTGTCCCGGGGCAGTCCCGCGTTCCGAAGGTGCCGCGCGCCGTGGCAGATTCTTCCGAATTCGGCCCTGCCACGGCACAATCGTCGGTGGAGTTCAGTAGCCCTTCTGGCGGTCCACTTCGCCGGGCAGGGGCAGTCCGGCGCGGTCGGCACGGATCACCGCCAGCGCGTGGCGCGCGCCTTCGTCCGCGGGGGTGTATGCGCCCACATGCGGGGTAACGATCACCCGCGGATCGCGCCAGGCCCAGTGGTCCGGGGGCAGAGGCTCTGGGTCGGTGACGTCGAGCATCGCGCTGCCGAGCTGTCCGCTGCCGAGCGCCGCGCGCAGGTCGTCCATGGCGAGCTGCTCGCCGCGCCCGGCATGGACCAGCCCGGCGCCCTGCGGCAGCTGCGCGAAGAGTCCGGCCCCGAGCATGCCGCGCGTCTGCGCGGTCAGCGGCAGCAGGCAGACGAGGATGTCGCTCTGCGCGAGGAAGGTGCCAAGCCCATCCGCCGCGTAGCAGTCGACGCCTTCGGGGCCGGTGCCCGAGCGGCTCCAGCCGGAGACCCGGAAGCCAAGATCGCGCAGCGTCTCCGCGACCAGCCGGCCGGTGCGGCCGAGTCCGAGAATTCCGATGCGGCGGTCCTTCGCCCGTGTCGTGGCCGCGGCCTCCCACCGGCCGCGCACGGACTGGTCGAGATAGCGCGGCATGTCGCGATGCAGCATCAGGACGGCCATCAGCACGTAGTCGCGCACCATCGCCTCGATCCCCGGCGCCACCATGCGGCAGAGCCGGATGCCTTCGGGCAGGACGGGCATGCGGTCGACGCCCGCCACCTTGCTGATCACCACGCGCAGGTTGGGATAGGCCGACAGGTCGGCAGGCGGCACCCAGCAGGCCATGTGCGTGACAAGGGCGGGATCCCCGACGGCATCGGGGCCGGGAAGCAACTGCTCCCCGGCCCCTGCGAAGATCTCCGCCCAGACGGCCATGCGGCCGTCCGGCTCGAGATAGAGCAGCGCCATCAGGCCATGGCCGCCCGGATTTCCGGGTCTTCCAGCGTCTCGTCCAGCACGGCGCGGGTGCGCTCGACGATGGCGTCGATCTCTTCGGGCGTGCAGCACAGCGGCGGGGCGTAGCCGAAGATGCCCTGGGCGAAGGAGCGGATGATCAGCCCCTTCTCCCAGGCGCGGTCGAAGAGACGCGTCGCGGGCTGCACGGCGGCGGGCAGCGGCGTCTTCTTCTCCTTGTCGGTGACCAGCTCGACGGCGGCCAGCATGCCGCGGCCGCGGACATCGCCGACCAGCGGGTGGTCCGCCAGCGTGGCAAGGCCCGCCATCAGCCGCTCGCCCATCTTCCGGCCGTTCTCGAACAGACCGCCCTGGTAGAGCGCCAGCACTTCCAGCGCGACGGCGGCCGAGACGGGATGCGCCGAGTAGGTGAAGCCGTGGCCCACCGCCTTGGCGCCCGCGCCCTCGGCAATGGTTTCGTAGACATGGTCCGACATGAACACGGCGCCCATCGGGACATAGCCCGAGGTCAGGCCCTTGGCGGTGGTCATCATGTCCGGCACGATGCCCTCTTCCTCGCAGGCAAAGGCCGGGCCGGTGCGGCCGAAGCCGGTGATGACCTCGTCGGCGACGAACAGGATGCCGAGCTCGCGGCAGGCATCGCGCATCGCCTTGATCCAGCCCTTCGGCGGAACCAGCACGCCGCCCGAGCCTTGGATCGGCTCGACATAGAAGGCGGCGACGCGCTCCGGACCGATCGCCTCGACCTTGGCCTTCAGCTCGGCCACGGAGGCGTCGATGATGGTCTGCGGGTCCTGGCCCAGCGGGTTGCGGTAGACGTAGTGCGACGAGATCTTGTGCTGCCAGGCGAAGGGCAGGCCGAAGCCCTCGTGGAAGGCCGGCAGCGCGGTCAGGCCCGCGCCCTGCGAGGTGGAGCCGTGATAGCCCTGCTCGACCGAGATGAACTGGTCGCGCTGCGCCTCGCCCTTGGCGTGCCAGTAGTAGCGCACGAAGCGGATCGTGCTGTCGACCGCGTCCGAGCCGCCGAGCGAGAAATAGAGGTGGTTCAGGTCGCCCGGCGCCAGCTCCGCCAGCGCGGCGGCCAGACGGATCGGTGCCTCGGTGCCGAGGTCGAAATAGCCTGTGGCATAGGGCAGGCGGCGCATCTGCTCGGCTGCGGCCTCGACGATGCTTTCATGGCCGTAGCCCGCGTTCACGCACCACAGGCCCGCGAAGCCGTCGATCAGGGTGCGGCCCTCGGCATCGGTGACCTGCGCGCCCTTGGCGGAGTTCAGCAGGCGCACGCCGCGGGATTCGTGGCCGCGGAAGGAGGAGACGGGGTGGATCAGGTGGCGGCGGTCGAGTTCGACCAGGGAGTTGGACAGCATGATGTGCTCCGGCTGGATTGTGCGGAATTTCGGATCAGGATGCGATGACGAAGATCTTCTTCACCGTCTCGATGGTCTGCCAGCGGCCCGTGAAGCCCGGCTTCATCACGAAGCTGTCTCCGGGGCCGAAGTCATGGCTCTCGCCGCCGTCTTCGCTGATCCGGCAGTGGCCCGACAGGATGTGGCAGAATTCGAAGGTTTCGCCCTTCAGCGACACGGTGGTGCCCGGCGTGGCTTCCCAGATGCCGGTGCGGATCTTGCCCCAGGGCGCCGCCTCGGCCAGCGCGGCGTCGAGATCCCAGGTCTTGTAGGAGGGCTTGCCCTCGATCAGGCGGTCTTCGGCGGCGTCGGTGCAGCGCGGCTCGGAAGCGGGGGCGGTGTCGACGGGGAGGAGGAGGGTCATCGCGGGAATCCTGTCAGGGTCGGTCTGGCGGGGCGAACATCGCCCGGACAGGGCGCAGGGGGCGGCTGAATCCCGCGCGGTGGCGGCAGGACTTGCCGGATCGCCGGCCCGATACGGCATTTCCTGCCTTCACCGGGGCAAAGCCGGAATCCGGCGCGGGGTGGTGCCTGCTAGGGTCGGAGCGAGCGCAATCGACAGGACCGCCGCTCGGGTCCCGGAAGGAAGACGGAAGTGAAATTCACATCCTACTGGCATGATACCGCGCCCCGTTTCGGGGCCGCGCAAACCGCCCCGGTCTCGGGACGTTTCGATGTCGTGGTCATCGGCGGCGGCTTCACCGGACTGAACGCGGCGCGCAAGCTGGCGAAGGAAGGCGTGTCGGTCGCGCTGCTGGAGGCGGGCCATGTCGGCGCCGGCGGCTCGGGCCGGAACGGCGGGCACCTCAACAACGGCGTGGCGCATGGCTATGCCTCGGCCAAGGCGCATCTGGGCGCGGAACGGGCGCATGCGCTCTACCAGGCCTATGACCGCTCGATCGACATGATCGAGGCGCTGATCGCCGAGGAAGGCATCGACTGCAGTTTCCGCCGCTGCGGCAAGCTGAAGCTGGCCTCCAAGGCCTCCCATGCCGACGGGCTGAAGGCGAATATCGAGCTGATCGCGCGCGAGGTCGATCCCGAGACCGACTGGATCCCGCGCGAGGGGCTGGAGGCCGAGGTCGGCGGCGGCGGCTTCCACGGCGGCGCGCTCTACAAGAAGACGGCAATGATGCATATGGGCCGCTACGTGCACGGCCTGGCCGAGGCCGCTGCGCGGCACGGCGCGAAGATCTGGGAGGACGCGCCGGTCACCGCCCGCGAGAAATCCGGATCGGGCTGGAAGGTCGCCACGCCCAAGGGCACCATCGAGGCGGACCGGGTGATCGCCGCGACCGGCGCCTATGGCGGGTCGGTGAAGGGCGCGCCCTTCGGCTATTTCCGCCGCAGGATCATTTCCGTCGGCTCCTTCATCATCGCGACGCGGCCGCTGGGCGAAGCCGAGATCGCGGCGACCGTGCCCGGCAACCGCACCTATGTCACCTCGCTGAACATCGGCAACTATTTCCGCCTGAGCCCCGACAACCGGCTGATCTTCGGCGGCCGGGCGCGGTTCTCGGCCGTGTCCGACCAGCAGTCAGACGCCAAATCGGGCGAGATCCTGCGCGCCTCGCTGGCGCGGACCTTCCCGCATCTGTCGGACGTGCAGATCGACTATTGCTGGGGCGGGCTCGTCGGCATGACCAAGGACCGCTATCCGCGTGCCGGCGAGGCCGACGGCATGATCTACGGCATGGGCTATTCCGGGCACGGTGCCCAGATGTCGACGCTGGTGGGCCAGAGCCTGGCCGACCTGGCGATGGGCCGCACCGGCACCAACCCGCTGCAGGGGCTCGACTGGCCGCCCATCCCGATGCATGTCGGCGAGCCGTGGTTCCTGCCGCTGGTGGGCCTGTGGTTCGGGCTGAAGGACCGGCTGTCCTGACTGCCGCGCGCCGTGCCGCTGCCGCGGCGCGGTCCCGTCCGGGCCGGCTCAGCCGAAGGAGTGAGAGGCCATCCCGAAGATCTGCGGGCCGGACATGGCGCGGCGCTGCGCGCCCAGCACCATTTCCGACAGCGTGTCGTAGACGCCGAGGCCGGCCGCGGCCAGGAAGGCGCCGAAGACCGCGCTGTCGCTGAGCGTGTCGATGCGCAGGAACTTGCCCTCGTTCGCCAGGATGAAGGGCGCGGCCATCTGCATGGCGATGCGGTCCTCGGTGGCCACCACCGGGCCGATCACCTTGCCGCGGCCGAAATCGCGCATCAGCGCATAGCCGATGACCTCGCCGTCCTTCACCGCGGCGATGCCTTCGGAGATGCCCAGGAACACGTCCAGCGCCGCGGTCCGGCTGGCGCCGTAGGCATGGGCGTCGAGCGCGCGGATCGCGGGCGCGTCGCCGGGGGCGAGCTTGCGGATTTCGACCCCGGGGACCGGATCGGGCGCATGGATGGCGCGCGCCCGGCCCTGATGCTGGCGCACGAGGCCGCGCGGCTCGAACCCTTCGCTTTCGTAGAGCCGGTAGCCCGCCTTGGTCGCGGTCAGCCGGAGGTCGCAGCCCGCGGCCTCGGCCATCACCATGCGCATGAGCCAGCGCCCGGTGCCATAGGAGCGCAGCCGCGGCGCCACCACCATCATGCCGAGGAAGCTGAACTCGTCCTCCGCCGGGAAATGCATCACCGAGCCCATGGCCCGGCCGATCGCGTCGGTGGCGACATAGCCCTCGCCGAGCCGGATCATCAGGTCCAGATCGCGGCCGCGATGCGGCCAGAACACGCCGACCGCCAGCTCGTGCAGCAGCGGCCGGTGCTCCGGCGCCACGCGGTGCGCGGTCGCCAGGAAACTGTCGATCATCATCTGGTCCGGGCCGGGCGCCCCCGCGCCGGTTCCGCTCTCCAGACTTTCCGCCGATGCCATGCCGTCTTTCCTTGCGCCTTGCTGCCAATGGACCGCCCGCACGGGGCGGCCGCTGCATGATGGCACGGGCTCTGCGGGGGAAAAGCCCGTATCTGCGCGCGAAACAGAAGAATATTCGGCGGCGGGCCGGGCTGCCCGCCGCGCAGGCGGTTCAGCCTGCCTGCGTGGCGCGCCACCAGCCGAGGCAGGACTCCAAGTGGAGCCGCAGATCCGGGGAGAGCCGCTGGACCCCGGCGAGGCGCGAGAGGTCGGCCGCCGGATCGGCAGCGGCCTCCAGCGCCCCGGCATTGGCGTCGCAGAGCGCGGCAATCTCGGCGCGGGAAATGTCGCGCAGGTCGCGCTCCGGCTGGCTGCGGAATGGCACGCGGAGAGCATGGCTGCCACGGCTCCAGACGAATTCCGCCGCGTCCTCGGCATGCAGGTCCACCTCGCCGAGCGCGCCGCGGACCCGGTCCGCGATGCGCCGCCCGGTCCGTTGCCAGCCATGCAGGGCCGCGATCCGCCGGGCCAGCTGCGCCAGCGGCAGAGGGCCCTCGGCCGCCGCGATCTCGGCGACCAGCGCGGCCAGAACCGCGTCGTAGGACGGATCGAAGAACCGCTCCGGATCGGCCTCGAGCACGGTGCCCTCGAGCGCGCGGCGTTCCGGTGCAGCGAGTGCCGGAAGGGTCTCCGCAGGCTCGGGATCCGGCACGGCATCCTCCCAGGGCAGGATCTCCTCCGCCTCTTCCGCCGGCTGCGCGCGCGCGGCACGGTCCGCCTCCAGCCGCGCGGCCAGCGCCTCGTGCAGCCGCTCGGCCACCGGACCCGGGCTGCGGAACCAGTCGGTCGACCAGACCCGCAGGATCGTCCAGCCGAGATTTTCCAGCACGGCCTGGCGGATCTTGTCGCGGTCGCGCGCCGTGGCCGAACTGTGATAGCTCGCGCCGTCGCATTCCACCCCGGCGAGGAAAGCTCCCGCCCGGTCGGGATGGATGATCCCGAGATCGATGCGGAATCCCGAGACGCCGATCTGGGTGCGGACGTCCCAGCCCTTGGCCGCCAGCGCGGCCATCACTGCCGCCTCGAAGCCGTTCTCGGCAGGTCCGCGGGACCCCTCGTCCTGGGCCGGCAGCGCCTCCGGCCCCCGCGCAGCGAAATCGAGGAAGCCCTTGAGATGGGCGACGCCGAGCGCGCGGGTCCGGTCGAGGTCGATCTGGTCGGCATCGAGCGAGGCAAAGACATGGAGTTCCCGGCGCGCACGGGTGACGGCCACGTTCAGCCGCCGCTCGCCGCCGTCGCCGTTGAGCGCGCCGAAGGCCATCGACAGCTTGCCGGCCGCATCCGGTCCGAAGGTGACCGAGAACAGCATCACGTCGCGTTCGTCGCCCTGGATGTTTTCCAGGTTCTTGACGATCACCGGCTCGTCGCGGGCATCTTCGAAGAACCATTCCAGCCGCGGGTCGCGGCGGCGTTCCTCGTCGAAGAGGTCGAGGATCAGCCCCTGCTGCTGGGCGTTGAAGGTGATCACTCCGAGCGTCGGGCGCGCCGCTTCGGGCAGCTCCGCCCATGCCGAGAGCCGGTCGATGGCCAGCCGCACGGCCGCGCGCGCCTCCGCTTCGTTGGTGCGCCCGCGTCCGCGCCCGTAGGTGCCGCCGATCTGGTGCAGCCGCACCGCGCCCGCGCCGGGGTCGGGCGAGGGGAAGGTGACCAGCCGGCCGCCGTAATAGTGCCAGTTCGAGAACGCGATCAGCGACTCGTCGCGGCTGCGGTAGTGCCAGTTCAGCTGCTGCGTCGGCACGCCTGCGGCGGAAACCTCGTCGAGGATCGAGGGCATGTCGCGCTCCATCTCCGGCAGGTCCTCGTCGCCGTCGTCGCTGCGGCCGAAGAAATTGGTGGGCGGCAGCTGCTTGGGGTCGCCGACGATGATCGCCTGGCGGCCGCGGGCAATGGCGCCGACCGCGTCCCAGGTGGTGATCTGCGAGGCCTCGTCGAAGATCACCAGGTCGAAGGCCGCCTGTCCCGGCGGCAGGTACTGCGCGACCGAGAGCGGGGACATCAGCACGCAGGGGGCGAGCCGCGGAAAGCTTTCCGGCATTTCCGCGATCAGCGCGCGGATCGGCAGGCTGGGCCGCTGCAGGCCCAGCTGGTGGCGCAGCACGCCGAGCTCGGATTTCCTCGGCACCGCATCGCGCGCAGGCAGGCCGTGGCGCAGCCGCGCCATCACCTGGCCCGGCGCCATTTCGGCGGCGCGGGCATCGAGCGCGCGGAACTGGCGGATCGCGTCTTCATGCGCCCAGTGCGAGAATCCGCGCAGGAGCGGCTCGCCATCCATCGCCATCGGCAGCCACCAGGCGGCATAGGCCGCCTCGAACGCCTCGGCCGCGGGGCTGCCAAGCAGCCCGGCCTCCAGCGCCTCGGCCAGCGGGGCGAGTCCCGCCGCCTCCGCCTCGCCGCGCGCCGCAACCCAGCGGGTCCAGTCGGCCAGGTGGTCCTTCTGGGCCTCCAGCGCATCGAGCGCCGCGCAGAGCGCGTCCGGCGCCATCTCCGGCGCGGACCCGGCCGTCTCGGCAAAGGCGCCGAGGGCGGGACGGAAGGCCTCCAGATCGGTGCGGAGCCGGGCCAGGGCCTCGGCCAGCGCGCCGGGGGCACGGGCCGCGAGGGCATCGCGGGCGGCCTGCCAGCGGGCGGGATCCTCCGCCTCCGGGGCCAGCGCGCCGAGCGCGGCACGGAGGGCGGCGGCTTCGGCGGTCCAGCGCGCCAGCCGCGCCGGATCGGTGGCCGTCCCGCCGAGGGCCGGTGCCGCGGCCAGCGCTGAGGCAGCCAGCACAGCCGCCTGCCGCTTCGCCTCGGCGAGGGCCGCGATGTCGCGCGCGGGATCGGCCCGGCCGCCGGTGGCATAGGTCTGCAGGAGCTTGCGCACCGAGGATTTCGCGAACCAGGAGAACGGCCAGAATTTCGCCTGCGCCCGCCGCCAGTCGGCATCGAGCGTCTCCAGCGGCAGCGTGCCGAGCCGGTCCAGCGGATAGCTGGCGGCCAGCCCCGCAACCGCCGCGCCATGGGCCGTCAAGGCGGCGCCGAACGCCGCCGCCTCGCGCTCCAGCGCTTCGGCGGAGAGCAGCAGCGAGGTCGTCACGTCCTCGGTTCCCGCGGCCGCCTCGGCGAGCCGGCCCAGACGGTCGATCCCGGCCGGCGCCAGAACGCCGTCTGACAGCCCTGCCAGCCGGGCGGCCGCGGCCGCGGAGTCCGCCAGCGCCCCCGCGGCGGCACGCAGGCCGGCGGTGCGGGCAAGCAGCTCCGCCTGCCAGGCAAATGACCAGTCTCCGGCGGACACCAGCGGCAGGGCCGGGCGTCCGGCCACGATCTCGCGGCAGCGGCCCAGCGTGGCGGCGATGCGGCGCAGCCGGGCGTAGCTTTCCGCGTCATGCGCGTCCTTGCCCTCGAAGCTCAGCGCGAAGGGCTGCGGGTTCCCTGCGGCCCGGCCGATCGCCTGATAGGTGCTGAAGCCCTGCCGTCCCTTGCGGTGCAGGGCTCCGACATAGGCGTTCAGCCCGTCGCGGGTGACGGCAAGCTCCTCCGTGACCTGCAGCCATTCGCCTTCGGGCGCCTCAGCGGCGCGGTCCCAGGCACGGCCGAGCTGGCCCAGCACGGTCTTGCGGTCCGCCTTGGCGGAATGAAGCTCCAGCACCGCATCGCCCAGCCCGCTGGCCGAAAGCCGCCGCTGCACCACGTCGAGCGCCGCGGCCTTCTCGGCGACGAAGAGCACGGTCTTCCCCAGCCCGAGGCATTGCGAGATGATGTTGGCGATGGTCTGGCTCTTGCCGGTGCCGGGAGGACCGATCAGCACGAAGTCATGCCCCTCCTGCGCGGCCAGAACGGCGGCAAGCTGCGAGGAATCCGCCGGGAGCGGCGCGAAGAGGTCCTTCGGCGCGATCCGGCGGTCGACCTCCTGCGGCCCGGGAAGGCCGGGCGCGCCCGGCGGCAGGAAGGCCTCTTCCGGCCCGTCGACCAGGTGGCGCACCAGGGGACTCTCGCGCAGGCTGTCGGTGCGGTCGACGAGGTCCTTCCACATCAGGAACTTGGCGAAGGAGAAGGTGGACAGGGCCAGCTCTTCCGCCACCTCGAACCCGGCCACGTCGCGGACCCTGCGGCGGAGGATGTCGAAGATCATCGGCAGGTCATGGCCGCTGCCGTCGCGGGGCAGTTCGCCTTCCAGTTCGGGGATGGCGAGGTCGAAATCGCGCTTTAGGAATTCCAGCAGGGTCGCGTTGAAGCGGATGTCGTCTTCGTGGTGCTCGATCACGAAATCCGACTGGGCCGAGCGGCGCGAGATCTTCACCGGAATCAGCAGGAGCGGCGCCCGGTAGGTCTTCGTGTCGCCCTCCGTCCGCTTCCAGCGCAGGAAGCCGGCGGCCAGGAACAGGGTGTTGGTGCCTCCTTCCGCAAGGTCGCTGCGGGCGCGGCGGTAGAGTTCGACCAGCCGCGCCTGGGTCTCCTTGCCGTCGAGCGGCACGGCGATCTGGCCCTTCCCGAAAGCGTCGCGCGCGACCTCGGCCATCAGCGCCGCCTGCTCGCCGGGGGCGAGGTCGCGGGATCCGGCCGGATCCTCGTCCTGCAGCGCCAGCGCGCGGAATTTCTGCCCAGCGGCCAGCCGGTCCTCGAGTGCGGGCACGTCCGGGCAGAGGAAGGGCAGGGTCTGGCGGGTGTCGCGGAAATTCAGCAGCCGGTTGCGCAGCGACAGGTCGAGGAGCTTCCTCTGCCAGCGCGAGATCCGGCCGGCGGCGGTCTCCGGCTCGGCCTCCGCCAGGTCGCCCGGCAGCCGCCCGAGATCGAGCGGACGGGGCAGGGCGGCCGGACTGGCCGGGGTCTCGGCCTCCGCCGCCTCTTCCGCGCGGTGCGAGGCAAGCGGCCGGATCCGCGCGGCGCGGGCGCGCGAGATGTCAACCGCCATGCGGAAAGCATGCTCGTTGTGCTCGGCGACCAGATCGCGCCCGGCGGCGGCGGCCTCTTCGAAGCCCACGCTCGGCCGCCTGGCCAGCAGCACGGTTTCCAGCATGACGAACTCGCGGGCATCCGCCGCCTTGCGCACCGCGACCACGTCCGGTTCCGTCGCCGCGCCGAAATCGCGCTCCGTCAGCCAGAGGCCGGTCCAGGCATGGTCCTCTGCGAAGAGCACGACGGGATTCAGCCCGGCCGCCTCCAGGCAGGCCGCCAGGAACAGGGCGCTATCCAGGCAGGTGGCCAGCCCCTCGGCCCGGATGCGGCCCGGGTCCCGGATCTTCTGGCCGGCGGTCTCGAAGGAGGCAGGCGGCACGGCATAACTCAGTCCCAGACCGGTCAGCGCCGACCAGACCGCGCCGGCCAGCATCCAGGCCCGGCCCGGATCCTTCGACAGGTAGCCGTCGATCGCGCCGTCATGCCCGGCAGCCTCGAGCAGGACGGACGCCTCCTTCAGCACCGCAGCCACCGCCGGTTCGTTGGGCGAGACATGGGCGGCCAGCAGGGGCGCCATCTCGCCCAGCCCGCCCCATTCGTCGCGCGCCAGCATCTCGACCGGACGCACGGCCCGGCCGAGCAGGTCGCCGCCGCGATGCACGGTGACGGCGAGCTCGCCCAGCTCCGCCTCGTTGAGCCCGCCGAGCAGCGCGGGATCGAGCGGCGTGTCGAGCTGCGGCAGCGCCAGCGTCTCTCCGGAGGCCAGCCGGTCGACGGTCCAGGTTTTCGGCCGGATCAGGCCGGGGCGGCACTCCGCGGTGACGGTCAGCCCTTCGAGCGGAGCGGTTCCGGCATTGCGCAGGGCGATACCGCGCAGGATCGACACGCCGTTCTGGGCGGAGGCGGCATTGACCCGCGCAACCGCTTCGACCGCAATGTCCAGGGCGGCGCCTTCTGCCTGGCCGCGCGCTTCGAGCATCATGTTTGGCACGTCCTGAATCTCCCCGCGCTGCCGGTGCCCATAGCTGCACAGGGCGCCGGAACTGTCAATCGATGCTCCGACAACTGGTTGTTACATATACTGTTTTCTACAGGACAGGCGGCGCGGTGCAGATGCCCCGGGCCTGCCCGCCAGGACAAATTGGGGTGTTGACCCCATACGATCGGAGACCCCCGGGCGGTAGCCCTTGGACATGCACACACACGCCCAGGGGGAGACGGAACATGACCCGCAAAAACGCAGTTGAAGAGCTCGCAGACCAGCTTTCGGACACCGCCACCGGCATCGCCGGCGCGCTCGGCACAATCGGCGCGGTGCAATGGGTGCTGGGCGAGGCGAAGGACGCCGCCGACGCGGCCAGCAACTTCCACAACGACATCAAGGACGCCGAGGAGAAGGTCGAAGACCTCAAGATGGTCGTCAAGGTGCTGTCGAAATTCGGTCCGGCCGGCAAGATCGTCAGCCTGCTGGGCAAGGTGATCGACAAGGTGGAGGACGGCATCGGGGAGCTGCGGAAATCGGCCGAGGACACCGACGAGGCCTATGCCGGGATCGCCACCGCCATCGGCGGGGTCCAGAAGGTGCTGTCCGCGGTCGAGCTGCCGCTGGACAACAGCGCCGCGGACATCGGCTCCGTGCTCGACAGCCTGAAGGATGCCGCGGCCGCCTTCGACATCGACGAGGGGCTGCTGGACGGAGTCCAGGCCGCCACGCTGGCCGATATCCGCGGGATGGTCGAGGGACTCGACGGCAGCGATCTCGGCGCGGTGCAGAATGCGCTCGACGCGGTGGCCGCCAAGGCCGCGGCGCTGGTCACGGCGGCCAATCCGCTGTCGCAGATCGCGGGCACGCTGGCATCGGCCTCCGCGCAGCTGTCGGACATGATCTCGGCCCTGAACCCGCTCTTCAGCCCACTGGGGAAGGTTGCCGATGCGCTGAAGCCCTTCGAATGGGTGCTGGACAAGGCCGACTGGCTGATCTCGAAGATCATCGATCCGGTGCTGGACCCGATCCTCGACAAGACCGGCATCACCGGCATGCTGCAGGGGGTCGCCGACAAGATCTCCGGCATGCTGCCCTCGGCCGGCATGTTCGGCCCGATCGACAGCGTGGCCGCGGCGATCCTGCCGGTCCTGGACGGGGGCGGGATCGAAGGCGCGGCAGAGGAGCTGAAGCAGGCCCTGACCGGGCGGCTTCTGGGCGAGGGCGGCATCCTCGCGGTGCTGCTGGACGAAGGCGGTGACGGCGCCGATCTGGTGCTCGGCCGCAATGACATTGCCGGGGCGGTCTCGACGCTGCTGGGCTTCGGCACCGGCGACGTGATCTCGGCGGGGCAGGGCGACGACATTCTGGACGGCGGCGCGGGCAACGACATCCTGGTCGACGGCGCAGGCAACGACGTCAACGACGGCGGCGCAGGCCATGATGCGGTCTTCTTCGCGGCCGGGGTGGCGGAGGCGGAATTCGTCTTCAACGCCGACGGCTCCCTGTCCGTGATCCACGGCGGCGAAACCGACACTGTGGTCAACGCCGAGACACTGATCTTCGAGGATGCCGCCTTCGGCATTGACGGTGCCACCGCCGTCCGGACCATCGGCCATTCGGGCGGCACCCGCGCGCTCGGCGGCACCTCCGGCCATGACGTCCTGATCGGCGGGGACGGGGATGACGCGATCGAGGGCTACGTCGGGCGCGACCGGATCTTCGGCGGCGCGGGCAATGACAGCCTGCGCGGCGGGATCGGCACCGACACGCTGGACGGCGGCGCGGGCGACGACAAGCTCGAAGGCGGCTACGGCGCGGACGTGCTCTCGGGCGGCGCGGGCAATGACAAGCTGCGCGGCGGGATGGAGAACGACACGCTCTCGGGCGGCGGCGGAAACGACAAGCTGCAGGGCGGCTTCAATGCCGATGTCCTCTCGGGCGGCGCGGGCGACGACGTGCTGCGCGGCGGCTACGGCCGGGACGTCCTGGAGGGCGGCGCGGGCGCCGACAAGATGTCCGGCGGCGCGGGGGCGGATACCTTCGTCTTCACCGGCGCCGATGCGGACGGCGCGCGGAACGTTATCCGCGATTTCGAGCAGGGCAGCGACGTGATCGACCTGTCCGCCATGGACGCGGTCCCCGCCACTGATGCCCAGGATGCGCTGGTCTTCATCGCGGACGCGGCCTTCAGCGGCACCGCGGGGGAACTGCGCAGCTGCGAGGCGGACGGCCGCACCTGGGTCGAGGCCGATCTCGACGGCGACGGCTCGGCCGATTTCTCGGTCATGCTGCGCGGCGCACCCGACCTCGGAGCCTCGGATTTCATCTTCTGATGGCCGCATCCCTCCGCCAGCCTGCACCCGGTTCCTGCCGGGTGCGGCGCGTTTCACAGCTCCTGCGAGGGGTCGATCAGCCCGTCCCGGAGCGCCACCGCCAGCAACTGCGCGATGGAATTCACGCCGAGCTTCTGCATAAGGCTGGTCCTATGTTTCTCGACCGTCTTGACGCTGATTCCGAACCCGGCCGCGATTTCCCTGTTGGAGCGGCCCGCGAGGATCATGTTGAGCGTCTGCCGCTCGCGCATCGTCAGTCCCGCGGTTTCTTCGCCCTGGCCGAGGAGGTCCAGGAAGAACGGCGCCACCTTGCGCCCGCCGCGCATGATCAGCGGCAGCGCATCGAAGAGCGGCGCGAGATCCTCGCGCTTGGAGAACAGGCCCTCCACCCCCGCCTCGACGATATTTGCGACGAGACCGGGCGAGGCGATGCCGGTCAGCACGACGATCTTCGTCTCCGGACTCCAGCGGCGCACCTCGACGATCACCTCGACACCGCCGGCCAGCGGCATCTGCACGTCGAGAAGCAGCAGGTCGGGACGGTGCCTGCGGGTCTCGACGATGGCCTGCAGCCCGTCCGCCACTTCGGCCGCGACCTCGAATTCCGGGTCGGCATCGAGCTGGCTGCGCAGCCCGAGACGGACGATCTGGTGATCGTCGGCGAGGATCGCTGAGAATGGCGGCGTCCTTGCCATGGCGGGGCCCCTTCCTCCTGCGGCTGGTCCTTGCGGTGACGCTGACTGCGGTTCTGGCATCCCGAATTGCCCTTGCGCAAGCGCCGGAAGCGCCGCTGGGGCTCGGCCCCGGAGCCGATGCCGCGCTTCCCGCTTCCGCGTTCCGCGTGCTTGCCGGGCTTCCCGCCGGCACGTCCTGGGAGGAGGTGGCGCCGCGCTTCGCCGCGGGCGGGGGCGGGCGGCCTGGCGGCGATGTGCTCGATCTCGGCATGACCTGGCAGAAGCTCTGGGCGGTGGCCGAGCTGGCAAACGCCGGTCCCGGTCCGGCTTCCTGGCAGATCGGCACCGAACTGCCTGCCGCGGGCGAGCTGGAAATCCTCGCGATCCGCGGGGGGGCGGCGCCCGAGCGGCTGCTCGGCGCTTCCTTCCGGCTGGGCTTCGGCACCCGTCCGGTCGAGAGCCGCAAGCTGGTCTCGGCCCCGGTCGCCGTGCAGCCCGGCGAAACCGTGCAGCTTGCCGTCGGCTACCGCCCCCTCGGCTTCAGCCGGCTGCCGCTCTGGCTTGCCGGACCGGCGGGCGCTGCGGCGCATCTCGGCGCGACCGCTCAGGGCGATGCGGTGTTCTATACCGCCACGCTGGCGATTCTCGCCTGCTTCACCGGCTTCTGCCTGGTGATGCGCAACGCAACGGGGCTGTGGTTCGCGGCGATGCTGGGGCTGAACCTCGCCGTGGTGGCTCAGGCCGAGGGGCAGTTCTTCCGCTGGCTCTGGCCCGAAGCGCCGCTCTTCAACCTCAACGCCACGATGCCGCTGATCCTCGTGGCCGCCGCTTTCGGCTATCTCGCCACGCTGCGGGCGGGGCGGGACTCGCTGGGGCTGCGGGCGCGGACGGCGATCCGCGCGGCCCTGGCGGCGAGCCTGCTGCATCTTGCCGCCGTCCCCTTCGCCCATCCGGTCCTGGTGGTGCCGGGCGGGCTGGTGCTCTGGCTAGGAACCTTCGCGGCAATCGCTTGGAGCCTGCCCGGCTGGTCGGAATTCTCGCCCCTGCAGCGGCGGACCGGGCTCTGGGTCGCCGTCGCCGTTCTGGCGGCGGGCTCGGTCCTGCAGCTTGCGGCCGCGGCCGGGGCAACGCCTGCCTGGGCCGGCCCGGAGACGATGCTGCGCCTGTGCTACCTGGCGGCTGGCGGGGGTCTGATGGCCCTGCTGCTGATGCAGGTCGCGCGGCTCCACCATGCGCATCAGGCGGCGATGGCAGCGCAGATCGAAGCGTCGCGCAAGGAGGCCGAGCTAAGCACGGCGCTGCTGCAGTCCGAGCGCAGCTATGCCGAGGCGATGCGGCGCGCGGCGCGGGCGCGGCAGGATCTGGCAGCGGCTTCGCATGACCTGCAGCAGCCGCTGGCGGCGCTGCGGCTGCTGCTGCGGCAGCGCGCCGAAGACCGGACGGAAGAGGCGGTGGCCGAGGCAATGGGCTATCTCGACCGGCTGGCCGGGGCCTTCGCCGCGGGCGGCGGAACCGGGACGGCGGCGGACCCGGCCGAGGCCTACGATCTCGGCATGGTCCTGCGTGCGGCGGCCGACATGTTCCGCGACGAGGCCGAGCAGCGCGGCATCGCGCTGGACGTCAGCGGGGCCGGGATCCTCACCCGCGTGCCGGCGCTCGCGGTGATGCGGATCGTGTCCAACCTGACGGTCAACGCGATCCGCCATTCCGGCGGCAGCCGGGTCTCGCTGATGCTGGCGGCGACGCCGGAGGAGGCCTCGGTCAGCGTGGCGAATGACGGCGCGCACATGGCGCCGGAGGCTTTCGCGCGCTATCTGGAGCGCGGCGAGAAGGGACCGGCTTCGGAGGGCGGCGGTCTGGGCCTGGCCATCATCGCCGAACTCTGCGCCGAAAACGGGCTGGAGCTGTCGCTGGATCCGTCGCATGGCAGCGGCACGCGGCTGACCGTCACGCTGCCCCGCGCAAGCGAGTGATCGCCGGCTCAGCCGGCCGCTTCCAGAAGGTCCCGGAGGGCGCGTTCGATCTCCGCGGTTTCCGCCGCGTGGCGGCCGGGCGCCCCGGCAACATGGCCCAGGTCGGAGCGGAGCGGCCTGAGCTCGGCTCCGGGCACGGCGGCGCGGTCGAGGGCGTTTTCTTCCAGCGTGAAATACCGGTCGGTGTCGCAGGGCATGGCGATGGCCCGTGCCGTGATGCGCGGCAGCAGCGGCGCCAGCGCCTGCGGATCGGCGGCGGCCCAGGTTTCCAGGACCGCGGCGAGGTCATGGGCGTCCCAGCCGAGATGGTCGTCCTCCCACCAGGCCAGAAGCGACTCAGCGGAGGCAAATCCCAGTCCGCGCCAGAGTTCGTCCCGCCAGAAGGCCGACGAATAGACCCAGCCGGCATAGACCCGGCCGAAAGCGCGCAGCCCCGCCTCGGGGCGCGGATCGCCGCGCAGAAAGGCCGGATCGGCGCGGAGCGTGGCGCGCAGCCCGCCAAGGAACACCCGGTTCAACGGCCAGGCGCCGGTTGAGCCGCAGACCGGCAGGATGGCGTCGACCCGTCCGGGATGATGCGCCGCCCAGTGCCAGGCCTGGATTGCGCCCATCGACCAGCCATAGACCAGCGCCAGCCGCTCCACGCCCAGATGCGCCAGGAGCCGCGCCTGGGCCGCGACATTGTCCCCGATCGACACGAGCGGAAAAGCGAGGCGCGCCGCCCGGTCCGCCAGATGGCTCGGCGAGGTGGCGTTGCCGTTGCCGAACATGTCGGTGGCAATGATGCAGAGACGCTCCGGGTCGAGTGCCCGTCCGGGCCCGATCATCCCCGCAGGCGAGGCGGAGGTGCCGGTGTAGTGGCTGGGGATCAGGATGACCTTGCCGCCGTCGGGGGCGGGGCGGCCCCAGACCCTGTAGGCCAGGACCGCATCCGGCAGGACGCCCCCGCCCGAAAGCGGGAGATCGCCCAGATGTAGGTGCTGCAGCGGCGGCAGCATCAGAACATGTGGCTGTAGCGCGCCGTCTCCCAGGCGGAGACGGAGAGGTGGTACTCGTTCCATTCCGCGGTCTTGTAGCGGATGAACTCGGCCTTCAGCTCTTCGCCCAGCACCTTCGCGGTCAGCGGGTCCGCGTCGAAGGCCTCGACCGCCTCCAGCAAGGTCTGCGGCAGGAACTCGATGCCGCGGGCGGCTCGCTGGGCGTCGTTCAGCTCGTAGAGATTGTCCTCGTTCGGGCTGCCCGGGTCGATCTTTTCGCGCACGCCTTCGAGCCCCGCCGCCAGCACCATTGCCGCCGCGAGATAGGGGTTCACCGCGCCATCGGCATTGCGGCTCTCGCAGCGGCCGCCGCCCTGCGGAATGCGGACCGAATTGGTGCGGTTGTTCGAGCCGTAGGAGTTGAAGACCGGCGCCCAGCTGAAGCCCGCCATCGCGCCCCGGCGCACCAGCCGCTTGTAGCTGTTCACCGTCGGCGCGAAGGTCGCGCAGAGCGCGCGGCCGTGTTTCAGGATGCCGCCGATGAAATGGTAGCCGGTCTCGGTCAGCCCCAGCCCGCGCGGATCGTCGGCCGGGTCGCATTCGAACGCATTTGCGCCGGTGGCCAGGTCGAAGAGCGACATGTTGAAATGTGCGCCATTGCCGGTCTTGTCGGCGAAGGGCTTGGGCATGGTCGTGGCGATCAGTCCGCGCTCTTCGGCATAGTGCTTGGCCATCATCCGGAAGAAGGTGAACCGGTCCGCCATGGTCAGCGCATCGGCAAAGCGGAAATCGAATTCGAACTGGCCGTTGGCATCCTCGTGGTCGAAGGAGTAGAGATCCCAGCCGAGCGCGTCGATGGTCCCGGCCATCTGGTCGAGCCAGCCGAAATTGTCCATGAAACTGCGCAGGTCGTAGCAGGGCTTGGTCAGCGTGTCGTTCTCGGTGGGCACCGAAAGCGAGCCGTCGGCCTCCTTCTTCAGGAGGAAGATCTCGGCCTCGATGCCGAGGTTGAAGCCGAAGCCCATCCCGGCGGCCTCTTCCAGGACGCGCTTGAGCACGTTGCGGGGCGCCAGCGGATAGGGCGCGCCCTGGAATTCGTTGTCGGCGGGCATCCAGGCCACCTTGGGCTCCCAGGGCAGCTGGATGATATGGCCGAAATCCGGGACCGAGGTGATCTCGTCATCCGATGGTGCCTGGCCGAGCCCGTCGAGCGCGTAGCCCGTGTAGCGCTCGGAGCCATGCGCCATGTGCTTCAGATGCCCGATGGGCACCACCTTGCCCTTCTGGACGCCATGGATGTCGACATAGGCGCCCATCAGGTAGCGGATGCCCTTGGCCTCCAGCGCCGATTGCAGGTCCTTCAGCTCGGCGTCGCTATACGCGGTCATTCGGAGTCTCCCGGATTTCGGATGGGTCAGGCGGCGATGCGCAGGGTGACGCGGCGGCTCTGGTCGAACCAGGTCTCGAGCCCGGCGACCTTCAGTTCCAGCGAGCCCTCGACCACTTCGCCGATATAGGAGATCGGCAGCGGCTCGTCGGAGGCCTCGTCGCCGTAGACGACGCAGAACTGCTGGCGCGGCGAGTAGAAGCAGACGCCGCCTGCGGGGCTGCCGTATTTCGCCTTGCGCTCCTTGCCGACATCCTCGGTCAGGTACCTGTTCTCCCAGGGCGCGACGATCGGCATGGTGAAGAAGACCAGGTCGCCCAGCAGCTTGCCGTGCTGCAGCATCGAGGTCATCGGCAGCTTCTGGCGGAACTGCTCGCAGAGCTGGGGCACCTTGTCCTCCCAGACCTCGATCTTGCAAATGTCGGTGTCGTCGATGCTCATGATCAGAAACATGGGTCGTCCTCGGGCTCAGGCGGTGGCGGGTTTCTTGCGGGGGAAGGCGTTGCCGAGGCCCCAGGGCAGGATGTAGTCGACCCACATGTGCAGCCGGTTGGCATAGCCGAGCGCGGCCTGGGTCAGGCGGTTGAGGTCGTCGGTGGTCTCGCAGAGCTTCGAGGCATCGACATAGAGCCGGGTCATCTCGGCGGCCGAGGGGATCGACACGAAGTCGAAGAACGACGCCTTGTAGCCGATGATCTGGTCGATCAGCGCCTGCAGCGTCTTCAGGTCGGCCTCGGTATCCTCGCAGACCCGGATGATGCCCCAGAGCATCTCGTCGGCGAAGGTGCGCGCCTCGCCCTCGGCGAAGATGATGGTCGAGAGGTACTGGCCGCGGGCGCCGGTGCCGCGCGGAACCTCGCCGCGGCCGAGCGCCAGGATGTCCTCGGGGGATTCGAACCAGATCTTCTCGCGCTCCGCCTCGAAACGGGCAATCGCCTCGTCCAGTGTCATCGGGGTCTCCTTGATGGGATTGCTGCGCGCCGCTCGGGGCGCTTGGCGGCAAGCTAGACTGATTTTGAAAATCTATTCAAACAAAAACATTGCCGCGCTGGGATTGTCCGGCCCGGCCAGTCCGGGAGCGGTCGGAAGTATCTCTGAAATATCCTTTGAAATGGCGGGATTACCGGCAATGGACCGAATTTTGGGCGAAAATACTGGGCCTGGAACTTGTGCCAGACGGATCGGCGCAGCCAGAAATCCCATATAAAAATCCTTTTAAACCATAAGTTTGTCGAATATACGGAGATTCCGGCATTTTCCGCACATCTTTTGAAAGTTCGGCTCCGGATGCCGGTGAAGTTTTCGGCACTTCGAAAACAGTCCGGCTTTCCTCGGTGGCGGACCTCGGGAAACCTTGCCCGGAAAAACCGTCGGCCCGCAAAGATTGAACCATAATTCAAATCAGAACCGCGCAAGACATGGTGCGGCACCCCCGTCCAGCATGGAGTAGACCGACATGATTTCCCGCAGACTGACCGAAGCCGCCCTGTTCGGGGGACTCGCCCTCGCCGCCGCGATGCCCGCCGCCGCGCAGGACATTCCCGTCCAGGAGGCCGTTCCCGAACTGCACGACATGCTGCCCGATTCCATCAAGGAGAAGGGCAAGATCGACCTGGCCACCGACGCGCACTACCCGCCCTGCCAGTGGTTCCTCGAGGACGGCAAGACCATGGTCGGTTTCGAGGTCGACCTGTGGGACGCGATGGCGCAGGTGCTGGGCACCAAGGTCGAGCCGGTCTCGATCGATTTCGGCGGGCTGATCCCCGGCGTCGAGGGCGGCCGCTACGACATGGCGATGGAATGCATCACCGACCGCGTCGAGCGCGAGGAGGTCGTCCAGTTCGTCAATACCAGCCTCGATTACGGCAACGCCTTCTACTATGTCGCCGACAACCCGGACATCGTCGCGGGCGATCCGAAATCGCTCTGCGGCCAGACCGCGGCCGGCCAGACCGGCACCGATTTCGTCACCAAGTTGGAGGCTCTGTCCGCCTGGTGCACCGATCAGGACCTGCCGGCCATCGAGGTCGGCCAGTACCCGCAGCAATCGGCCGTGCTGCTGGCGCTTTTCGCCGGACGGATCGACTTCGCGCTCTCGGCGGCAAGCTCCGTCGAAGAAATCCGCAAGAACAACCCCATCGATATCGGCACCATCTCCAACCCGCTGGAGAAGCAGAACTATCTCGGCGCGATCGTTTCCAAGGACAATGACCAGCTGGCCGAGGCGCTGCTCGCCTCGCTGAAGGTGCTGGGCGAGAACGGCACCTATGACGCGATCTTCGAGAAATGGGACATCCCGCATGCCGCGCTCGACGAGTTCGGCATCAACATGACCACGACCAACCCGCGCGACTGACGCGCGCTGCCCGCCCCCTTGTGGGGGCGGGCCTTTCCGAGATGACGGGACCCACCATGCCTGCCAGCACAGCCTTCGTCCGCCACGCGCTCCTGCCGCCCAAGAGGCCTCCGGCCGGGGGTGGCCGTGCCGCCCGCAAGGTGCCGCGGCTGCAGATCCTCGCCTGGGCGGTCTTCGCCGTGTTCGCATTGGCCACGCTGCAGGACGTGGCGACGAACCAGCGCTTCCAGTGGGCGGTGGTCGGGCAGTACCTGTTCGATCCGACCGTGATCCGCGGCTTTCTGACGACGCTGTGGCTGACCGTGGTGACGATGGCGATCGGCGTGGTGCTGGGGATCATCCTGGCGGTGATGAGGGTGTCATCGGTGCTGCCCTTCCGGGCGTTCTCGGCCGCCTACCTGTGGTTCTTCCGCGGTACGCCGGTGCTGGTGCAGCTGATCTTCTGGTACAATCTCGCCGCGCTCTATCCGCGCTATGCGTTCGGAATTCCGTTCACCGGGCTGACCTTTTTCGAAGGCTCGTTCAACGACCTGATCACGCCCTACACGGCGGCGATCCTCGGGCTCGGGCTGAACGAAGGTGCCTACATGGCCGAGATCGTGCGCGCCGGGCTCGAAAGTGTCGGCCGCGGCCAGCGCGAGGCGGCCGCCGCCATGGGGCTGAGCCCCGCGCGCACGATGCGGCTGGTGATCCTGCCGCAGGCGATGCGCTTCATCGTGCCGCCGACCGGCAACCAGACGATCGGCATGCTCAAGAACACCTCGATCGTGTCGATGGTCGCCCTGTCGGACCTGCTCTACTCGGTGCAGACGATCTATTCGCGCACCTTCCAGACCATCCCGCTGCTGCTGGTCGCCTGTGCCTGGTACCTGCTGGCCACGACCGTGCTCTCGGCGGTGCAGTCGCGGATCGAGGCGCATTACAACCGCGGCCACACGCCGCGCGAAACCTGAGACGGCGGAGATTTCCCGTGGAATTCGGACTGTTCAACCTGATGTCGCTGCGCGACCATCCCGGCGGCGTGCCGGGCGTGCTCGAAGACACGCGCGTCATGGTGCGCCTGGCCGAGGAGATCGGCTTCTCCGCCGCCTGGTTCGCCGAGCATCATTTCACCAACTATTCGCTCTCGGTCTCGCCGCTGATGATGGCGGCACATTTCGCGGGCGCGACCTCGCGCATCCGGCTCGGCACTGCGGTGATCGTGCTGCCGCTCTACCAGCCGATGCGGGTGGCGCAGGAGATCGCGCTGGTCGACCAGCTCTCCGGCGGCCGTCTGGTTCTCGGCGTCGGCACCGGCTACCAGCCCTTCGAGTTCGAGCGCTACGGCGCCGATGTCACCGCCCGGGCCGATATCTTCCTGAAATACTGGGATGTGCTCGAGGCGGCGCTGACCGGCGAGGAGGTCGGCGCCCCCGCCGCCGCGCTTGGCCTGCCCGAGACGCCGGTGCTCCTGCATCCGCGCCAGCGCCCGCTGCCGCCGGTCTATGTCACCGGGGGCGATCCGCGCATCCTGCAGCGGCTGGCCCCGCTTGGCGCGACGCCCTTCATCACCGCGGGCTTCCGCGGCTCGCCCGCGCTGATCGAGATGGGCCATGCCACGGCGGCGAAATGGCAGGCGGCCGGGCTCGGGCCGATGCAGCGCCTCGGCGTGCAGCAATACATCCATGTCACCGACAGCCGCGAGGACGCGCTGAAGGCCGCCGATTGCGCCCGCTTCGTCGGGCGCATGGCCGCGGGGCTGCGCGGCCGCGAGATCGTCCGCACCGGTGCGATGATCGACGCGCCGCCGCTGCCGGACGAGCCGTCGCTCGACACCATCGCGCAGAACATCATCATCGGCCCGCCCGAGCATGTCGCGGAACGCATCGCCGCGGAATGCGCGGCGCTGCCGATCACGCATTACAACACCTTCTTCCAGTTCGGCGACATGCCGCTTTCCATGGCCGCCCGCTCGCTCGAACGCTTCGGCGCCGAGGTGATGCCGCTGCTGGCCAAGACGCCCGAACTGGCCGCCACCTGAGACGAGGATCCGAGATGACCGACTATGCCTCCATCGGCAGCATGGCCCAGCCCGCGCTGCCCGAGATCCTGCGGGCCGTCCATGCCGGGCGCGGCCAGACGCTGGAAGACAGCGAGACCCTGCCGCCCGCCGCCTATACCTCGCAGGCCTTCTTCGATCTGGAATGCGAGCGCATCTTCCGCCCCGGCTGGCTGGCCGTCGCCCATGTCGCGCAGGTGCCCGAGGTGGGCGACTATGTCTCCATCGAGGTGATGGGCGAGCCGCTGGTCGTCGTCCGGGGCCGCGACCGCATCCGCGTGCTCTCCCGCGTCTGCCTGCACCGCTGGGCGCCGGTGGTCGAGGGCTCGGGCAATGCCAAGCTGTTTTCCTGCCCGTTCCACCGCTGGGGCTATGACCTCGAAGGCAACCTGCGCACCGCCCCCTTCATGGAGCAGGCGCGGAATTTCGACTCGAAGAAGATGAAGCTGCCCGAAGTGCGCTCCGAGATCGTTCTGGGCACCATCTACATCAACTTCTCCGGCGATGCCGAACCGCTGGCGCCGAAGATGGAAGGCATGATCGCGGAATGGTCGAACATCCCGGTCGACGAGCTGATCGTCGGCTACGAGACCCAGTTCCATTGTCCGTTCAACTGGAAGATCGCGGTCGAGACCTTCATGGAGTGCTATCACCATATCGGCGCCCATGCGAAGACGCTGGAGCCGCACAATCCCGGTCGGCTGAGCTGGGGCGAGGACATGGCCGATCCGGATCAGGCCTTCGTCACGCTGCGCCATCCGCTCCGGCCCGACCTGCCGACCGAGACCAACCTGCAATCCGGCCTGCCGGTCTTCGACGGCTGGAGCGACGCGCAGATCCGCACCGGCAACCTCTACCACGTCTTCCCGATGAACCTGATCGGCACGTCGGTCGATGCGGTGCGCTGGACTTCGATCCTGCCGCGCGGCGTCAACGACACCTGGTGGGTGCGTCTGCATCTGGTGCGCCGCGAGGCCGCCGAGCTGCCCGAGTTCCAGGACATGATGGCCAAGGCCAAGGAAAACGGCGCGGTGATCGCGGGCGAGGATGTCTCGGTCAACACGCTCCAGCAGATCGGCGCGGCCTCGCGGCTGGCCGAGCCCGGGCGCCTCAGCCATCTGGAGAAACCGGTCTGGCAGCTGGCCGACTATGTGCGCGACCATATCGGGGAGACGGTCTGATGGACTACATGAAGCTCGGCCGCACCGGCCTTGAGGTCTCGCGCATCTGCCTTGGCTGCATGAGCTATACCGTCAACGGCCCGGATGCGAAACATGGCTGGCTCTTCGACGAGGAAGGGAGCAAGCCGTTCTACGCCCGCGCGCTCGATCTCGGCATCAACTTCTTCGACACGGCCAATGCCTATTCGGCGGGCCAGAGCGAGGAGGTGCTCGGCCGCCAGGTGATCGCCCAGGTGCCGCGCGACGAGGTGGTGATCCTCTCGAAGGTCTTCAACCGGATGCGGCCCGGCCCGAACGGCGCGGGGCTCTCGCGCAAGGCGATCCTGGACCAGATCGACGGCACGCTCCGGCGGCTCGGCACCGACCATGTCGATGTCTACATGATCCACCGCTGGGACTATGCGACTCCGGTCGAGGAGACGCTCGAGGCGCTCCATGACGTGGTGAAGGCCGGAAAGGCGCGCTATCTCGGCGCGTCCTCGATGTTCGCCTGGCAGCTCGCCAAGGCGGTGGGGATCCAGAAGGCCAATGGCTGGGCGCCCTTCGTCGCGATGCAGAACCACCTCAACCTGCTCTACCGCGAGGAAGAGCGCGAGATGCTGCCGTTCTGCCGCGATGCCGGGATCGGCGTGATCCCGTGGAGCCCGCTGGCCCGCGGCCGTCTAGCCCGGCCCTGGGGCGAGGCCTCGGTACGTTCGGCGCAGGACGGCTATACCCCCGCGCTCTATGCCGCCGAAGTTCCCGAAGAGCTGGCGATCGCCGGGCGGGTGGTCGAGCTGGCCGCGCGGCGCGGGGTGAAACCGGCACAGATCGCCATGGCCTGGCTCTGGCAGAAGGAGCCGGTCGTGGCGCCGGTGATGGGCGCGACGAAACCGGAGCAGCTCGACGATGCCGCGGCGGCGCTGTCGCTGTCTTTGTCTTCCGAAGAGGTGGCGTATCTCGAAGAGCCCTACCGGCCGCGTGCGGTGATCGGCTTCTCCTGATGGCAGAGATATGGGACGCCGTCGTGCTGGGCTCCGGCGGGGCCGGGCTGATGGCGGCGCTGCGGGCGGCGGCGGCCGGGCTCCGGGTGATGGTGCTGGAGGCGCAGGACGTCATCGGCGGCACCACGGCCATGTCGGGTGCCGGGCTCTGGGTGCCCGGCAACCATCTGGCGCAGGCGGCCGGGATCGCGGACAGCCCGGAGGAAGCGGCGGCCTATCTGGCCGCGGCCGCCCCGCCGGGCTGGGCGGAGACCGAGACGCCGCGCTGGCAGGCCTTTGCCGGAGCCGCGCCGCGGATGCTGCGGTTTCTGGAGGCGCAAACGGCGCTGCGCTTTGCCCTCTCGGACGACAGCGACCCCTATCCCGGTCTGCCGGGCGGCAAGGCGCGCGGGCGGATGGTCTCGACCCTGCCGCTGGCGCAGCTCCGCGCGCTGCCGCTGCAGCCGCCGCATATCCCGCATGTCTTCACCTATCAGGAGACCCGCGCCCTTGATCCCTGGCACCGTCCGGCGCGGGCCGTCGCCGCGCGGCTGCCGCAGCTCGCCTGGCGGGTGCTGCGCGGGAAGCGGGCACAGGGCACGGCGCTGGTCTCGGGGCTGGCGGCGGCGCTGCTGGCCCGGGGCGGCGCGATCCGCACCGGCTGGCGCGCGGCGGAACTGCTGATGACGGACGGACGGGTGACAGGCGTTGCGGCAATGACGCCGGAGGGCCTGCGGGAGATCGCCGCCCGCCATGTGGTGATCGCCACCGGCGGGTTCGAGCGCGACGAGGCCCGCCGCGCCGCGCATTTCGCCGGGCCGCTCGGGCTGATCGCCTCCGCCCCGGGCAATCTGGGCTGCGGCCAGCGGATGGCCGAGGCGGCCGGCGCGCAGATGGCGCGGATGGATCAGGCCAATATCGCGCCTGCGCTCCCGGCGCGGCTCCGCGGCGCGGCGCTGCCGATCGGCACCTTCCACCACCGCGAGCCGGGTGCTCTGCTGATCGGGCGCGACGGGCGGCGCTTCGTCAACGAATACCTCTTCAATCTCGGCGAGGTGCTGGCAGAGCGCGGGCCGGACGGCCAGCCGCGGCACCTTCCGGCCTGGCTGGTCTTCGATGAGGCCACCCTGCGGTCGAGCCCGGTGATGCGCCATCTTCTGCGCCGCCACGGGCAGGGGATCCATGTCACCGCGGAGAGTCCCGAGGCGCTGGCCGCCCGCATCTCGGTGCCGCCCGCGGCTCTGGCGGAGACTGTCGCCCGCTACAGCGCCGGAGCCGAGACCGGGACGGATGACGCCTTCGGCCGCCATCTCGACCCGTTCACCGGGCGCCCCGACGGGATCCGCCGCATGGCGCCGCTCCGCCGGGCGCCGTTCCACGCGCTGCCCTTCAACCTCAGCTTCCTCGGCACCAAGGGCGGGCCGATGACCGATGGCGGCGGGCGGGTGCTCCGCCCCGATGGCCGCGCCATCCCCGGGCTCTATGCCTGCGGGCTGGCCATGGCGAACCCGATCGGCACCCGCGCTGCCGGGTCCGGAACCACGCTCGGCCCCAACCTGACCTGGGGCTTTCTCTGCGGCGAAAGCATCGCCGCGGCCGAACAGGAGACACAGACATGACCAATCCCTCGGAACCGCTGGCCGACACCGTGGCGCTGGTGACCGGCGCGGCCAGCCCGATCGGCACCGCGATTGCCCGCCGTCTGGCCGGGGCCGGGGCCGATCTGGCGCTGAGCTACAGCCGCCATGCCGCCCCGGCCGAGGCGCTGGCCGCGGAGATCGCCGCCACCGGGCGCCGCGCCCTCGCGGTGGAGATGGACCTTACCGACCGGGCCTCCGTCGCCGCGGGCATCGCCGCCACGGTGGCCGGGCTGGGCGGGCTCGGGCTGGTCGTCAACAACGCGGGCACCTCGGCGCCGGGGCATCTCCTGGAGCTGTCCAGCGAGGACTGGGACCAAGTCTTTGCCGTCCATACCCGCGGCTTCTTCCATGTCGGCACCGAAGCGGCGCGGCATATGAAGGACCATGGCGGCGGTGCGGTGATCGCGATTGCCGGAGCCTCGGCGCTGCGCTGCTACCCCGGAAACGGCGCCTACGGACCGTCGAAATCCGCCGTGCTCGCTGCCGTCCGGCAAATGGCGGTGGAATGGGCGCCCTTCGGCATCCGCGCCAATGCCGTCCTTCCCGGCCCGGTCCGCGACCCGGAAAGCGGCTGGCGCGAGGCCGAGCCCGCCTTGGCCGCCGAGGTCGACCGGCTTCCGCTGCCGCGTGCGGCAGCCCCCGCGGAAATCGCACAGGCCGTGCTCTATCTTGCAACGGCTGGCTATGTTACCGGGCAGGACCTCGTCGTCGACGGCGGTGGAACGACGACCTGGTATATCCAGGGCTGAGAGGGACGGCAGTCCGGAGAGGCAGGGGACATGGCCCGGAAGAAGGCGCTCGAGACCGAAGCTGCGCAATTCGACGACAGCTACCAGCCGACACCGGGATCGCCGCCGGATGTCATGTGCCGCACCGCGCTCGACCTTTTCGCAGAGCGGTCCTATTCCTCCGTGCGGATCAAGGACATCGCGGAGGCGAGCGGGTTCAACCCGTCGCATTTCTACTATTATTTCGACAACAAGGAGGATCTCTTCATGAAGACGATCGCCCGCGTTGTCGCCGAGGCCTTTTCGCATTTCGACGGCATCGCGCAGCGGGCAGGCTCGCCGGAGGAGGTGATCTCCAGCTGGATCGAGTTGCATATCCGCCAGTTCGTGGCGCTGCAGAAGGTGGCGCGGATGAGCCTCGACTACGCTTCCACGGGCAAGCGGACTCCGGTCGCCGACCGCGCGATCCGCGCCTTCTACGAACGCGAGGCCGAAATCCTGAAGGCGGCAATCCAGCAGGGCATCGCCGAGGGCACGTTCGCGGATGCCAATCCGGCGGATACAGCGACAATGATCTCGACTTTTCTCGACGGAGCCCTGTTCCGGAACGTCATGTTCCCGAATTTCAACTATGCGCGCGCCATGCAGTCGATGCGCCGTGTCGTGCTCCACTGGTTGAGATCCGGAATGCGGACCATGTGAATTTCCGCTACATGAGGCGCTGTTGCGCAAATCGGCTGGCGGCCGCAGCTCCCCTTGCCCCGGGCGCACTTGCCCCAGGGCGGCGGTGACCGGTATCCCGAGCGTCCCGAAGAGGTTGGGGACCGCCACGCGGATCCGGACCTTTGCCGCCTGGCGGCCGAAGGCGAGGCATCGCGCTGCCATCGGTCCGAAGCCGGTGACAAGCGGACATCCGCCGCTCTGGCCCAGCAACTTCGCGCAGTTCATTCAGTCGCCGGGGCAACGCTCCTCCGGACCTTTTCCCGATCCGGCCCATATCTCCGCCCTGCTGCGGCGGTGGCAGCCGCTCCAGTTCCTCCAGAGCGTCCGGCCGAGGCGCTTGGATGCCCGCAGGGTCTCGTTCCGGGCCCGGGCCCCGGCGGTGTCCGGCTTCCTTGGCCGCGCGTTGCGGCGGTGCGGGAGGATAGCTGCCGCACCGCGGGCGGCGATGGCGTCGTGGCAGGCGCATACCGCAAGCGCCGCCAGCGGTGCTCGGACCGGTGGCGCATCCATCGGCAACTTGGCGGTGACGGTTGCAATTTCCCGATCCAGGCCGATCTGCTTGAGGAGCTCCGGCAGCATCGGCGCGGCGCCGGAGCTGACCTCCACGAGCGGATTTCCAAGGTCTCCTCGTCGATCCCCAGGTGGATCTTCCGCCGTGGGCGGGCCGCGCCACCGGTCCGAGCGGCACCGCGAATGCGCCGTTTCGGGCCGCCATGCCTGCGGCTGTGCCATTCGCCCTCGACCTCGACGCCGGTGCTGTCCGCTGCCCGAGAGGGGACGAGCAGGTCAAGCGCGCCCTTGGAGCCGCGATACGGGACAGTGACATCCAAGGTCCGACGGACTTTCGCGGCGCCAGCGGCGCCACGGACCCGTCCCGCTCTTCCGACGGGAAAGGGGGCTGACGTCCGGCACGGACCAGCCCGGCCCGGACACTTCAGCAGGCTCGGCACGAAGCCGGGGGACTGGCGAAGCGGGAGTCCGAGGAGAACCTTGAGGCTGAGACAGGGCCAGATCGCACTCCCCGGGGAAATCGCCGTCCGGACGATGTCCTGAGCCTCCTCATTTGCTATGGGACTGCGGGCCGCCGCGCCGTCCGGACGGCACCGCGTCCCGCTGCATCGGCGGATCGAACCAGACGGCCAGCGATCCGCGCCGCCCCAGTGCCTCGCTCGCCGTTGGTGCTGCAACGGCTCGCTACGCGTTCCAGTTGGCGGTCCCGCACGTCGGCTTCGGCGGCCTGCTCATGACGTCCGGCTACTGCACTGGCTTCATGAGGAGAATCCCGCCCCCTTTGTGCGGCAAGGTCGTCTCATGGCTGCAGGACATATTGGAGGCGGCAGGCGACGGCAGAAAGAATTTCCGAAACCCCAAAACCGCCGCGCCTGGCCGCTGCTTTCCCGTATGAGAACCGGAGGGCTGCCTGTGTGCTGCCCTCCGAAGTCGTGTCGGCAATTCAGGCCATCTGCAGCGGCAGCTCCGCGGCCCTTGCCAGGGCCCGCGCTTGGTCTCCGGCCGGATCTGCGGTCATCAGCGAGGGCTGCAGCCGCACCGTCTCAACTTGGGCTACGCCGATGAAGTCCAGCCACCAGCCGAGATAGGTCGAGTGATGATCAGCCCCGTAGCGGGCGGGGGCGCCCGGCGAATAAACCCCGGCCGTGTAGAAGACGCGCGCCGTCCGTCCCTCCAGCAGCCCGCGGTAGCCGTTCTCCGGATCGAACCCGAAAAGCAGACCCGGCTGGGTGATGATGTCGATATACTGCTTCAGCTTGTAGGGGATGCCGCCGTTCCACATCGGCACTGACAGCACGTACTCGTCCGCTTCGATGAAACGTCCGGCAATGGCGGTGATCTGGTCCCAGGCACTCCGCCGCGGTCCGTCCATTTCGCCCTGGCCGAAGAAGGTCATCTTGGCAGCCGCCTTGTCGCCGTCGAATTCCGGCAGCTCCGCCTGCCACAGGTCGAGCCGGTCGATGCCGACACCCGGCTCCGCGGCCCGGCGCGCGTCCAGATAGGTCTCGGCCAGCTTTGCCGATTGCGATGCCGCGCCGCGCGGGGAGGCGGCGATATGGAGAATGGTCGTCATGGAAGAGGTTCCTTTTCGGGGAGGTCAGCGGGCCAGGAAGCCGCGGATGTCGGCGGCAATCTCGGTGGCATGGGTTTCGAGCGCGAAATGCCCGGCGTCATAGAGCCGGGTCTCGGCCGCGGGCAGCAACTCCTGCCAGCCGGCCACCGCATCGAGGGTGAAGACCGGATCGTTCCGGCCCCAGACGATCAGTGCCGGTGGCTGCGTGCGGCGCAGGAAATCCTGCCAGTCTGGATAGGCGGCGACATTGGCCTGGTAGTTCCAGAGATAGTCGAGCTGGATCGCGTCATTGCCCGGCCGGTCGAGCCCGGCCTGATCGCTTGTCCATGCGTCGGGGTTCAGCCGGCCGGTCCGCGTGCTGCCGTGTTCGTACTGCCAGCGGGTCGTCCCGGCGGACAGGAACGTCCGCAGCGGCGCTTCGGTCTCCGTGCTGCGCCCGGCCCAGAACGGAGCGAACTGCGCCATGATTTCCGGCGCCCAGCCTTCGGCATGTACGGTGGCGTTCTGTACGATCAGCCCGGATATCCGCTCGGGGTGCAGCATGGCCATCCGCATCCCGACCGGACCGCCGTAATCCTGCATGTAAAGGCTGTATTGGGTCAGGCCCAGCCCTTCGGCGAAGGCATCCATCGCCGTGGCCAGAGTCCCGAAATCGTAGGAATGGTCCGACGGGTCAGGAGCTCCGGATTGTCCGAAGCCGGGATAGTCGGGCGCGATCACGCGAAAGCTGTCCGCGAGCAGCGGGATCAGGTCGCGGAACATGTGCGACGAGGACGGGAATCCGTGAAGCAGCAGGAGCACCGGCGCGTCCCCGGGACCCGCCTCGCGGTAGAAGACGGGGATGCCACCGACATCGAGGGTATGGAAGGTGACATGCCGAGACGGGCCAGGTGCGGCGGCTGGGAGCGGCGCAGGCCCGTCGAGGGCCAGGGCCGCGGCTCCGGCAGGAAGCAATCGCATGGGAGTGTCCTTTCTGAAGATAACCACTCAAACAATATTTGAGTGGTTACTCAAATAACCTATTAAAGGCGATTTCAGTGGTTACATTGTCGTTACCGGAAAGGAGCGGTCATAACTGTCAAAGTCTGGATTCATAGGTTATCATGGAAAAGTTGCGCCGGTCCCCGCGGCGCCGGAAAGGACCAGATGCCGAAAGAAGCCAGACCCGCTCCCTTCCTCGTCGGGGAGACCCCGGCGCTGGATTTCCTCAACACGGTTGCCACGCCCCGCTCGATCCGCTTCGACTGGCTGGATACCGGCCCGTCGCTGCTGGACTGGCTGGTTGCGGCCGGACTGGCCACGGAGGCGGAGCTGCGGCCGCTGCGGACCGGCGGAATGCAGAAGGAGCTGGAGCGGACCCGGCGGGAGATCGCCGCCCTTCGCGAGACGCTGCGGGGCTTTGTCGAACGGGCCAGCGGCGCGGAGATGGCCGATGCCGGCGAGCCGATCATTCCGGTGCTCAACGGCATCCTGGCCACTGGGCACCACCATTTCCGGATCGAGGTGGCCGATGAGGCGGCAGCCGGGAGGCAGGGCTCCTTCCGCCTGACCGCGCATCAGCCGCTGGTCCGTCCGGCGGACCTGATCGTCCGGATCGCCCTCGCCGCCTCCCGGCTGGTTGCCGAGGCCGATTTCCGGCATGTGCGGAAATGCGAGGCGCCGGCCTGCACCCTTTATTTCCTGGATGTCAGCAGGAATCACCGGCGGCGCTGGTGCTCCATGGAGGTCTGCGGCAACCGCGCGAAGGCTGCGGCCTTCCGCAAGCGATGACCTGTGGGTCTCAGCCCCCGCCGGCTTCCGCCATCTGCGCCAGCCTGGCCTCGAGCTCCGCGATGCGAGCGTCGCGGAACCTCAGCGCGTTCTCGACCTCGGTCTCATCGAAGCGCCGGGGGATGTACTGCGGGCAGGTCGCGTCCCAAGCCTCGATCCCGAAGAGGGTCGCGCGCACCGCCTTCGCTGCGTCCGGTCCGGTTCCGAGCCGAGCCAGCAGTTCCGGGTCGTCCTCGACCACCTGCGCGCGTCCCCAGATCTTGATCCGCTGCCGCCCGGCATGGTCGATCGGGAACAGCACCGCGCGCGGGTTCCCGGAGAGGTTGCCCAGCGTGATGCACTGCCGGTTGCCCCCGCGATCGGCGGCGCCCAGCCTCCCGCCGTCCAGCACCTCGAGGTCGCCCGGCGGGCCGCCGCGGTGCTGGATGCAGGGCTGTCCCTCCGCGCCCGCCGTGCCGAGGAAGACGCTGGCCTGCGCTTCGATGGAGCGCGCCGGATCCGGCGTCACCGCATCGGGCCAAGGGCGTGTCTCCGCCGCCCGCGCATGGAGGCCGCGCGCGCCGCGGCCAGCCTGCTGCGCCTTGACCGCATCCGTGAAGACGATGTCCGGCCCCGCGCTCACAGGCCCAGATCGCTCAGCGAGGGATGGCCGTCCGGGCGGCGGCCCTGCGGCCAGCGGAACAGCCGGTCGGTCCCGGCGATTTCCAGGTCGTTGATGCTGGCATGGCGCACCGCCATCAGCCCCCCGGCATCGAATTCCCAGTTCTCGTTGCCGTGGGAGCGCACCCAGCCTCCATCTGCGCGTTGCCATTCATAGGCGAAGCGCACGGCAATGCGGTTTTCCGTGAATGCCCAGAGCTCCTTGATCAGCCGGTAGTCCTGCTCGGCCAGCCATTTGGCGGCCAGGAAGGCCACGATCTCGGCGCGGCCGGCCAGGAAGGTGCTGCGGTTGCGCCAGCGGCTGTCCGGCGCATAGGCCAGCGATACCTTTTCCGGGTCGCGGCCGTTCCAGGCATCTTCGGCAAGGCGAACCTTCTGCGCGGCAGTTTCGGCGGTGAAGGGCGGAAGCGGGGGACGGGTCATCGGCAGTCTCCTTCGGGAAAGGGGCGGCAGGGGCAGGCCCGCCGCCGGGAGGGATCAGGCGGCGGCGCCTTCGGCCAGGGGGAAGTCGATGGGGGTCTGCGCGACCTCGTTGACATAGTTGGTCCAGATGTTCAGCGCGACGTTCCGGACGAACTCGGTCGCCTCGGCCTCGCCGTGGCCTGCCGCGCGCACGGCGGCGAGGTCGGCATCGGAGACCCGGCCGCGCGCCCCGGCGACCTTCAGCGCTAAGGCCAGGGCGGCATCGGCCTTCGGGCCGGAGGAGCGGCCCCGGCGGTTGGCGGCGATGTCCTCTGGGGGCTGCTTGGCGAAGTCGGCGGCCAGGCAGGCGTGAGCCGGGAGGCCGCAGCCGTTGAACTCGGCGATGGCCAGCGCGATGCGTTCGCGGGCGGCGGCGGCGGCGGGCAGGCGGCCCTTGCCGGGTGCCCCGAAGAGACCGGGAGGACCTTCGAGCGCGGCGAAGCTGGCGGCGGCCAGGCGGAACAGGTTCGGCATGCTGCCGAGCTGCGCCTTCACCTGTTCCGGCAGGGGGCGGGGGGCGTCGGGGGCGGCCTCGGCCGAGGCGGGGACGGCAATGCGGGACATGGGATTTTCCTCCGGCCTGGTATCGATGTCCCCGGGATAGACCTTCCGGATTCCGGCGGAAGGCGGTAATTTCGGAAGGCACCCTTCCGGAAAATGGGAACATGGCCGACAGACTGGACTCCATGGCGATCCTCGTGGCCTGCGTCGATGCGGGCAGCCTCTCGGCGGGGGCACGGCAGCTGCGCCTGCCCCTGGCGACGGTCAGCCGCCGGGTGGCCGAGCTCGAGGACCGGCTGGGCACCGCGCTGCTGCACCGCTCGGCGCGCGGGCTGTCGCTGACCGATCCGGGCAGCGCCTATGTCGCCGCCTGCCGCCGGGTGCTGGAGGACGTGGCCGAGGCCGAGCGCGCCGCCTCGGGCGAGTTCGCCGCGCCGCGCGGGCAGCTGGCCCTGACCGCGCCCATCGTCTTCGGGCGGCTGCATGTCCTGCCTGCGGCCACGGCCTTCCTGCAGGCCTATCCGGAGGTCGCCATCCGGCTGGAGCAGACCGACCGACCGGTGAGCCTGCAGGACGAGAACATCGACGCCGCGATCCGCATCGGCCGCCTGCCGGACAGCAGCCTGCGCGCCCGACGTCTCGGCACGGTGCGCCGCGTGCTCTGCGCCGCCCCCGGCTATCTCGCCGCGCGGGGCCGGCCGGACAGCCCGGAGGCGCTGGCAGACCACGACTGCATCGCTTTCGGCAGCCTGGCGGCCTCCGGCCGCTGGAATCTCGGCGCGGGCCGGGACGCCCGCGCCGTGCCGGTGCGGGCACGCCTGTCGGTGAACACCGCCGAAGCGGCGGTCGGCGCCGCGGCCGCCGGGCTGGGGATGGCGCGCGTGCTGTCCTACCAGATCGCCGCTCCGCTGGCTGCCGGGCAGCTGGAGATCCTGCTGGAGCGCTGCGAACCGGAGCCCTGGCCGGTGAGCCTGCTCTACCGCCCCGGCCCGGTCCCGCAGAAGCTCCGCGCCTTCATCGACTTCGCCGCACCCCGCCTGGAGGCGGCGCTGCCCCCCGTGCCGCTCCGCGGCTAGCCGGACGGGACCGGCCGTGATCCTGCAGCCGCCCCCGGCGGCGTCGGCGTGCAGCGGCGGGATCGCGGCAAACCTTCCTCGGGAGGCGGTCATGGCCGGGAACGCCACGGCAGGGCACGATCCGTAGGCCCGCGCCCTCGCCGTCAGCTCAGCGCGCCGCTGTCATGGATGATCCGGCCGCCGCAGATCGTCAGGTCGATGCCAAGAGCAGGGATCCCCGCCGGTTCGGTTGCCTCGATATCGCCGCCGAGCACGGCCAGATCGGCTGCCAGCCCCGGCCGGATGGTCCCGGTGACATGTTCGCGATGCGCCGCCCAGGCGCCTCCGGCAGTATAGGCGCGCAAGGTCTCCATGAGACCCAGCCGCTCGTCCCTTGCGCCGGGATAGGGGGCGCGGGTCAGGGCTGCGGCGATGCCGCGGAGCACCGAGACGTCGCTGACCGGCCAGTCGCTGGAAAAGGCGACGGCCGCACCGTGCTCCGCCAGGCTGCGCCACAGGTAGGCGTCGCTCCAGCGGCCGCTGCCGATCCGGTCCAGCGTCGGCTGGAGCGGGAAATCCATCGCTCCGGGCGCATGCGGCGGCTGCAGGCTGGCGGTGATGCCGAGCGCGCCGAGGCGGGGGACGTCCTCCGGGTCGATCAGCTCGATATGCTCGATCCGGTGGCGGCTGTCGCGGGGGCCGTTCGCCCTCCGCGCGGCCTCGTAGCCGTCGATCACCGTGCGCACCGCGCCGTCGCCGATGGCATGGACGGCGATCTGGAGCCCGCGCCGGTCGATCTCGGCTGCAATCCCGGCGAAGCGCTCCGGCGCGAATAGCGGTTCCGAGCGGTGCCCCGGCTGGTCCGGGTAGTCTTGCAGCAGGAAAGCGGTGCGGCTGTCGATGACGCCGTCCATGAACAGCTTGACGAAGCCCGAGCTGATCCAGTCGCCTTCGAATTCCTCCGCCATCGCCGAAGCGCGGCCGAGCGCGGAGATGTCCATGTGGGGCTTGAAATGGAATGGCACATTGACCCGCAGGAGCAGCGTGCCTTCCGCCTGCATCTCGGCGAGGAGCTGCAGCGTGTAGCGGTTGCCGTCCATGTTGACGAGGCTGGTCACGCCATGGGCTGCGCAGTGGCGCATGCCCGCGAGGATCAGTGCCTTGTCGGCGGCGCGTTCCCCAGCCGTGGGCCGGGGATCGGGTTCCTCTCCCGTCGAGATGCCCAGGTTGATGCGCCCTTCGCCGGCGAAGCGGATCAGCGGGCCGAAGGCCTCGAACTCGCGCAGCTCGCCGGTGGCGAGACCGTCCGCGCCCATGACGACCTCGTGGCCATGAGGCATCTGCGCGCCGTGCAGGAGGCCTGCGGCTTCGAGCGCGGCCGTGTTGGCCCAGACCGTGTGCAGATCCGGCGCCATCATTGCGATCGGCCTGCCGGCGATCATCGCGTCGAGGTCATGGCGCGTGGCGGGCTTGCCGAGGATGCCGTAGCCTGCCTCCTGCGCCATCAGGAGCGGCTGGGCCGGATGGCGCGCGGCGAAGTCGCGGAAGGCCGCGCCGACCGCTTCGGCGCCCTGCAGGTGACCGACATGCAGATGCGACAGGTCCGCGCCGCCGAGCCCGACATGCAGGTGGCTCTCGAAAAAGCCGGGCAGCACGGTGCGGCCGCAAGCGTCGATGGTCCGGGTCCGCGGACCGGCCAGCGCCGCGATCTCGGCATGGCTGCCCACGGCGGCGATCCGGCTGTCCGCGATGGCTACGGCATCTGCCCGCGGCCGGTCCGCATCCATCGTCAGGATGCGGGCATGGGTGAGGATCAGGTCGGGTGTCGTCATCGCGGGCCCTGGATGTTTCGGGAAGGGCCGCGCCCGGGACGGCGCCGGCCGGGATCGCGCGCCGTGCCGCCGGTCCCGGCAAGGGGCCCCGGCGGCACGGCCGCGGCGTCACTTCAGCTTGATGCAGAAATGCTTCCGGACAGGGGCCTCGATCTTCCAGGTTCCCTCGAAGCCGGGCTCGACCGCGAAGCCGTCTCCCGGACCGAGCATCACCGGCGCCCCGCCATCCGGGGTGATCACGATTCGGCCCTCGATCAGGTGCACGAATTCGTAGAATTTGTAGCTCGCATGCCAGGTTCCCGGCGTGGCTTCCCAAGTGCCGCTGATCACGCTGCCGTCGATCGAGGTATGCTGGACCCAGGTCTTCATGCCGGGCTCGCCCTCCACCTTGGTCCAGCCGTCGAGATCGGCCGTCATCGGCTCCGGGCCGGGTTCGGGAAAGCGGAAAACCATGTCGCTCATGTCACTCCTCCAAGAGTGCTCTGGGATCGTCGCTCCGTCCTATGGCGGCGCCGCGAAGCTGGCAAGGCCGACCATCGGCCCGGCGGCGCGCATCCGAAAAGGGGGCTGGCGGCGCTGCGGGAAATGACCGATGCAGGGGCTCCGGCAGCGCGGAGCGCGCCGCCATGGACAGGGAATGGACGGGAATGCTGATCCGGGAAGCCACGGCATCGGATGCGGACGATCTGACGCGATTCATCAACATGGCAGCTGACAACCTGCCGCTGCATTTCTGGCGCAAGTCGGCTGGCCCGGATGGCGACCCTTGGGCCTTCGGCAGGGAGCGGGCGGCACGGGAGAGCGGCAATTTCTCCTTCCGCAATGCCTGGATTGCGGAGATCGGCGGCGAAGCCGCTGCCTGTCTTCTGGGCTACCCGGCCGAGGAGACGCCCGGGCCGATCGACCCGGACACGCCGCCGATCTTCGTGCCGTTGCTGGAACTGGAGGCGCTGGCGCCGGGGTCGTGGTACCTGAACGTGCTGGCCACGTACGAGGCATTCCGCGGCCGCGGACTGGGCAGCGCGCTTCTGGCCCTTGCGGAGGCAGTCGCGGCAGCGTCGGGGCACGCTGCGGTCAGCCTGATCGCCGAAGACACGCATCACGATGCGCTCCGGCTCTATTCCGCGAAAGGCTATCGCGAGGTGGCGCGGCGTCCGGTCGTGAAGGGCGACTGGGAGGTCGATGCTTCCGAATGGATCCTGTTCACAAAGCCCGTCACCTGATCGCCTGCGCGGGATCCGCCGCCTTGCCGCGGTCCGGAAACTGCGAGGCAACAGCCCTGTTTCCGGGGGCAGCCGTTCCCGGAAGGCAAGCGGCGCATTCCTCCCGGGCGTCCAGGTCTGCCCTCGCCATGAGCCGGCCGGGGCAGGCATCCGGAACCCGGCGCCGGGCACGGGCGCCGGCCGGCCTGTAGCATTTCTGACGGCCATGTAATTCCGCGTCATTTGAGATTGCAGCTCCGCGCTGCCAGACCTTCGCAGACGGATGTGCCTGCAAGGATTGCGCGAATGACGAAGCCGGTTCTCTTTCTCCTGCTTGCCGGGATCGTTGCAGTCCTGCTGTGGCTCCTGCCGGGCCAGGAGCTGGATCTGGCCGGTCTGCGCGTCCGGCTCGAAGGCATCGCCGCCATGCGGCAGCCGCACCCGCTTGCCACGGCCGGTCTGTTCCTGCTGGCCTATGTCGCCACCACCGCTGTGTCTCTGCCGCTGGCGGTCTGGATGACGCTGGCCGCCGGCGCGCTCTTCGGGTTCTGGCAGGGGCTGGTTCTGGTTTCTTTCGCTTCGGCCGTCGGCGCGACGCTCGCCTTTCTCGCCGCGCGCTACCTTGCGCGGGACTGGGTGCGGGCGAAGCTCGGCCGGCGCGCGGACGGGATCGAGGCCGGGCTGGCCCGGGACGGGGCCTTCTATCTCTTCTCGCTGCGGCTGGTGCCGGTCGTGCCCTTCTTCGCGCTGAACCTGCTGATGGGACTGACCCCGATCCGCGCCTGGACCTATTATTGGGTCAGCCAGGCGGGCATGCTCGCGGGCACGGCGGTCTACGTCAATGCCGGCATGCAGCTGGCAGATCTGGAAAGCCTGTCGGGCATCGTCTCCGCGCCGATGCTGGCCTCCTTCGCCTCCCTGGCGCTGTTTCCCTGGGCCGCCCGCGGCGCGCTCGGCGTCTGGCGCCGCCGCCGGATCTACGCCGGATGGACGCGGCCCAAGCGCTTCGACCGCAATCTCGTCGTGATCGGCGCCGGTTCCGCCGGCCTTGTCTCGGCCTATGTCGCGGCGGCCACGAAGGCTCGTGTCACCCTGGTCGAGGCCGGGGAAATGGGCGGCGACTGCCTGAATTACGGCTGCGTTCCGTCCAAAACCCTGATCCGCAGCGCGGATCTCGCCCATCAGATGCGCCATGCCTCGGATTGGGGCCTCGCCGATGCGGAACCGAAGGTGCCCTTCGACAAAGTGATGGAGCGGGTCCATGCGTCCGTTGCGGCCATCGCGCCGCATGACAGCGCCGAGCGCTATGCCGGTCTGGGGGTCGAGGTGATCAAGGGCCGCGCCAGGCTTGCCGATCCCTGGACCGTCGAGATCGCGGGCAATGACGGCCGGCGCCGGAGCATCACCAGCCGCGCCATCATCATCGCCACGGGGGCCGCGCCGGTGCTGCCGCCGCTCCCGGGACTGGAGCGCGTGGATCCGCTGACATCCGACACGCTCTGGTCCCGCCTGCGTCACCGACCCGCGGCCCCGCGCCGGCTGGTGGTTCTGGGCGGCGGACCTATCGGCTGCGAGCTGGCCCAGGCCTTCGCCCGGCTCGGGTCGGACGTCACCCAGATCGAGATGGCCCCGCGCCTGATGGGCCGCGAGGACCCGGAGGTATCCGACCTGGTGGCGGCGTCCCTGGAGGCGGATGGAGTCGCGGTCCTGACCGGATGCAAGGCGACCGCCTGCGGCATCGACGGCGGCAAATGGATAGAGGTGGAGCACGGCGGCGGCACCCGGCGGATCGGCTTCGACGAGATCATCGTCGCCGTCGGCCGCAGCGCACGCCTGTCCGGTTTCGGCCTCGAGGAGCTGGGCATCCCGGCCGGCCGCACCATCGGGACGAATGCCTATCTGGAAACCCGCTATCCAAACATCCTCGCGGCGGGCGACGTCGCAGGGCCGTACCAGTTCACCCATGCGGCCTCGCACCAGGCCTGGTTCGCCGCAGTCAATGCGCTGTTCGGCGGGCTGAAGCGGTTCAAGGCGGATTGCCGGGTCATTCCCCGGGCCACCTTCACCAGCCCCGAGGTCGCGCGGGTCGGGCTGTCGGAGACCGAGGCGGCGGAGCAGGGTATCCCCCATGAGGTCACGCGCTACGACCTGGCGGGGCTCGACCGTGCGATCACCGACGGGGCTGCACAGGGATTCGTCAAGGTGCTGACCGTGCCGGGCAGGGACCGCATCCTCGGCGCGACGATCGCCGGCGCGCATGCAGGCGAGCTGATCGTCGAATTCTTCACAGCCATGAAGCACGGGCTTGGCTTGAACAGGATCCTCGGCACGATCCACGTCTATCCGACCTGGACCGAGGCCAACAAGGCGGCGGCAGGCCGCTGGCGGCGCGGCCATGTCGACCCGCGGGCCCTGGCGCTGCTGGAGCGGTTCCACCGCTGGAGGCGCGGATGATCGATGCACGTCTCCTTCCGCTGCAGCGGGCGGTGCTGCGCTCTCCGGCGCAATGGCTGGCCGCCCGCGGAACCGGTGCCGATGCAGTCAGCATCGCCGGGTTCCTCGTCGGGCTGCTCGCCGTTCCGGCGCTGGCCTGCGGGGCCTGGACGGCGGCTGCGCTGCTGATTGCGGCCAACCGGCTGCTGGACGGTCTCGACGGAGCGGTGGCGCGGATCCATGGCCCGACCGACCGCGGCGCCTTTCTCGACATCTCGCTCGACTTCCTGTTCTACGCACTGGTCCCGCTCGGTTTCGCCATCCAGGATCCGGCCGCCAACGCGCTGCCCGCGGCCGCGCTGATCGCCTCCTTCTCGGGGACGGGATCATCCTTTCTCGCCTTCGCCGCCATCGCCGCGCGCCGCGGCGGGGCGTCGCCCGCCTTTCCGCAGAAGGGCATCTACTATCTCGGCGGGCTGACCGAGGGATTCGAGACCATCGCGGTCTTTCTTGCCATGTGCCTGCTGCCGCAGGCGTTCCCGGTGCTCGCCTGGAGCTTCGCCGCCGCCTGCGCCATCACGACGCTGCTGCGCTGGCGGATGGGCTGGACGGCCTTCCGCTGACCCCTTGCCAAGGAGATTTCCATGAAGAGCTTCATCACGGCCGCGTTTCTTGCGCTGATTCCGGCCATTGCCAGCGCGGATGACTGGGACGCCACTTTGGAGGCGGCGCGCGGCCGGACGGTCCACTTCCATGCCTGGGGCGGGGACGAGCGCACCAATGCCTTCATTTCCTGGGTGGGCGACCGGGTGGAGGCGGCGCATGGCGTGACGCTGCGCCATGTCAAGCTGGGCGACACGGCCGAGGCGGTGGCCCGCGTGCTGGCCGAGAAGGCAGCCGGGCGCGGCAGCGGCGGCTCGGTCGACCTCATCTGGATCAACGGCCCGAATTTCGCGGCGATGAAGGAACAGGGGCTGCTCTACGGGCCCTTCGCCGGCAGCCTGCCGAATGCGCGCTGGCTGGATCTGTCGCCGGGATCGGCCAATGTCACGGATTTCACGGTCCCGGTGGAGGGGCTGGAGGCGCCCTGGCGGCTGGCCAAGTTCGTCTTCCTCCATGACACGGCGCGGATCGGCCCGCCGCCTGCGGAGATGGCGGGCTGGCCGGACTGGGCGGCGGCCCATCCGGGGCGGATCACCCATCCCGACCCGGCGAATTTCATGGGCGCGACCTTCCTCAAGCAGGCGCTGGCCGAGCTGGCGCCGGAGGGCACCGACCTGTCGGTTCCGCCGACGGATGCCACCTTCGCCGCGGCCACGGCCCCGCTCTGGGACTGGTACGATGCGCTGCGCCCGCATCTGTGGCGCGGCGGCACGTCCTTTCCGGCCAGCCAGTTCGCCCAGCGGCAGCTCTTGAATGACGGCGAGATCGACCTGTCGATGTCCTTCGACCCGGCTTCGGCGGCGGCAGCGATCCGCGACGGGCTGCTGCCGCCAAGCGTGCGCGTCCATGTTCCCGCGAAGGGCAGCATCGGCAATGTCAGCTTCGTCGTCATTCCCTTCAACGCCGCCAATCCCGAAGGCGCCAAGGTCGTCGCCGATGCCCTGCTCGATCCGGAGGTGCAGGCGCATATGCAGGATATCCGCGTTTTGGGCGCCTTTTCGGTGCTCGATCCCGGCAAGCTTGCCCCGCAGGCCCGCGCGGACTTCGCGGCGCTGCCCTCCGGCCCGGCCCTGCCGCGGCTCGAAGACCTCGGCCCGGTCCTGCCGGAGCCCGCGCCCGGCTGGATGACGCAGCTGGAAGCGGAATGGCAGCGGCGCTACGCGCGATGACCTCCGGCGGCCTGCTGCGCGCGGTTGCCGGAACGGCCATTCTCGGCGGTCTCGGCCTGCCGGTCCTGCTCGGGCTCGGCCATGGCATTGCCGCCGCTTTCGGGCATTTCCCGGCGATCGGCGCACACGGTCCCGATCTCCGGCCCTGGCGGGAGCTGCTGGAGATGCCGGGTCTCGGCCGGGCCGTGCTGCTGGCGCTGTGGACGGGCATGGCGGCGACCGGGCTTTCATTTCTGCTCGCCACCGGCACTTTGGCCGCGCTCCATGGCAGGGGTGCGGCGCGCGGGCTGCGCCGGGTCCTCGCGCCGCTGCTTGCCGCGCCGCATGCCGCCATCGCCATCGGGCTGGCTTTCGTGCTGGCGCCCTCGGGCTGGATCGCCCGTGCGCTGGCCCCGCTCCTCGGCTGGGCGCGGCCGCCGGACATCGCCACGACCGGCGATCCGCTCGGCCTCGCCCTGATCCTCGGGCTGACGGCAAAGGAGCTGCCCTTCCTGCTGCTGATGTTCTCCGCGGCGCTGACCCGGATCCCGGTTGGCGCGCAGATGGCGGCGGGGCGGGCGCTGGGATACGGGCGGACGGCGGTCTGGCTCTGGGTGTTGCTGCCGCAGTTCTGGCCCCAGATCCGGCTGCCGGTCATGGTGGTGCTGGCCTTCTCGGTCTCGGTGGTCGACATGGCGCTGATCCTCGGACCTTCCGCACCGCCGACCCTGCCGGTGATGATCGCCCGCCTTTCCTCGGACCCGGATTTGCAGGCGCTGCTGCCAGCCTCTGCGGGCGGTGTTCTGCAGCTGGTCCTGCTGGCTGGCACTTTCGCGGCAGCTGCGGTCCTGGCACGGATCGCGGGGGCCGCGGGCAGGGCGTTCCTGCGGCGGGGCCACCGGCTGCGCGGGACCGGCCGGACCCTGGCCCTGCTGCCGGCTGCGTCTGCCGGCATCGTCCTCATGGCCTTCCTTGCGCTGGCCGCCCTGCTGGTCTGGTCCGCAGCCTTCTCCTGGCGCTGGCCGGAACTCTTTCCCGCGCAGCTGACCTGGCGCCACTGGCTGGATGCCGGGCGATGGGGCTGGCCGGCGGGGGCCTCGGCGCTGATCGCCCTCGCTTCGACCGGGCTGGCGCTGGCGGCGGCGGTCGCCTGGCTGGAAAGCGCGGACAGGCTGGGACGCCGCGGACGGGACCGCTGGCTCGCCGCGGCGATCCATGTGCCGCTCCTCCTGCCGCAGCTGTCCTTCCTGACGGGCCTTTCGGGTCTGATGATCCGCGCGCCGCTGCCGCCGCTGGCAGCCGTGATATGGGGGCACTGGCTGTTCGTCTTCCCCTATCTGATGATCGCTCTCAAGGGTCCTTGGGAGGCGGCCGATCCACGGCTCGAGTGCAGCGCCGCGGCGCTCGGCGCAGGGTCGTGGCGGAGGCTCTGGCGGGTCAAGCTGCCGGTCCTTCTGGCGCCGCTCCTGACCGCCGCAGCCGTCGGTTTCGCCGTCTCGGTCGCGCAATACCTGCCGACGCTCTTCCTGGGCGGCGGCAGGATCGAGACCCTGACCACCGAAGCGGTCGCGCTCGCCTCGGGCTCCGACCGGCGCGTGGCCGCGGTCCATGCGGTGCTGCAGGCGTTGCTGCCCTGGGGCGCGTTTCTCGCCGCTCTGGCCGTCCCGGCGATCCTGCACCGCGAACGGCGCGGTCTCGGAGGCGCGGCATGAGCCTCGTCCTGGCATCTCTTGCCGTGGCCGCACCCGGCGGGCGCAGGCTCTTCGGACCGCTGGATCTCGAGGTCGCCCCGGGCGAAACCGCCTGCATCACGGGACCCTCCGGTGCGGGAAAATCGACGCTGCTTGCAGCGGCCGGCGGCCATATGGAGCGCGGCTTCCGCCTTTCCGGCCGGATCATCCTCGGCGGGCGCGACCTTTCCGGCCTGCCTGCCGAACGGCGCGGCATTGGCATGATGTTCCAGGAAGCGGTGCTCTTCCCTCATCTCTCGGTCGCGGACAATCTCGCCTTCGGGCTCGCCCCGCGCCTCCGCGGGCGCAAGGCGCGCCGCGCGGCGGTTGCCGAAGCGCTGGAGCAGGCCGGCCTCGGCGGACTGGGCGGCCGCGATCCGGCGACCCTGTCAGGCGGACAGCGCGCGCGGGCGGCTCTGATGCAGACGCTTCTGGCCGAACCGGGGGCGGTCCTGCTCGACGAGCCGTTTTCCGCGCTCGATCCCGAGCGGCGCCATGCGATCCGGCAATTCACCTTCGAGACCATACGCAGGGCCGCAATCCCCGCGCTGCTCGTGAGCCATGACCGCGAGGATGCCGTGGCCGCGGGCGGGCCGGTCCTGTCGCTCAGCTGAGCGACAGGACCGAGAGCCGCGCGCGCAGCGCTGTGCCGGTGTCGTCGCTGTCGGCCGAAACCGCGAGGCCGACCAGCCGTTCCGGCACCGTGCCGAAGGCCGCCGCATGATCGCCGGCCAGGTCGACCTGTTCGATGGCCTGCCCCGCGCCGGCCGGGCGCAGGACGATGGTGACGCCGCGGCCGCGCAGATACGGGCTGGGCAGGCGGCTGCCCGGCGGATGGCTGCCGCCCCAGACATAGAGGAGCACGCGCGCCGAACGGTTGCGCAGCAGCCGCTGCGGCGGCGTGCCGGGGCCGAGCCGCTCCGCGGAGGCCGCATCCATGAAGACGAAATAGAGCGAGATGTTGCGGTCGTCGCCGCCCTTCCGGCCCAGATCCGTCGGCGGCACGCTGCGGCTGACCGACCACGACCAGCTTGCGCGGCTTGCAGTCCGGGCGGACTCCGGAGCGGCCAGGTAGATCAGCGAGGAAGAGGCATCGCCCGCGATCGACAGCGCCGTTCCGCCGAACTCGTAGCGCGTCGGTTTCAGGCCAGGAAAATCCAGCCGCTGCCAGCCGTCGCCGAAGCGGATTTGAATCGCGGACTGCGCGCCGACGGAGACCGGCAGCACGGCCCATGCCGCGGCGGCTGCCGCTGCCGAAAGCAGGCGGCGGCGCCTGATCGGGCGTCCTGCGGCACTGGCATCGAAGGCGGGGCAGGGCAGGGCAGTCTTGTCCATTTTCATTGGCAACGCTCCGGGTCATGGTCCGTTGCGGAAGACTTGGGGCCCAGGCTGCCGCGCAACAGGGCGGAAATGGTTTCAGCCCATGACGTTCGCGTCAGGTGCGCGCCATTTGCGGCGCCGCCTCCGGAGGCAGCGCCGCTTGTCGGGTCAATCGGCGGCGAGCGCCGCCTCGCGGTAGGCGTCCAGCTCTTCCAGCCGGGCGGCCAGAGCTGCGCGGATATTGCCGTAGGCGGTGCTGCCGAGCGCCAGGCGGCGGGGCATCGCGGCGGCATCTGCGGCGGCGATGATCGCCCCGACGCTGCGCCCCAGATCGGCGAGACGCGCGAAGCTCTCGCTGCTGTTGCCGTCCGCAAGATTGCGCAGCGAGCTGCGCACCATGCCCACCGCCGTGGCGTCATATTCCGTCAGCGTGGGGGCCATGTCGATCGCGCCGATGAACTCGGTCGGCGTCGGGCCCGGCTCGACGATCAGGGTCTCGATCCCGAAGGAGGCGACCTCCTGGGAGACTGCCTCGACAAAGCCCTCGATCCCCCATTTTGATGCGTGATAGGCGGAAAAGCCCGGATAGGCGACCTGGCCGCCCTCGGAGGAGACCTGAAGCAAGCGCCCCCCGCCCTGGGCGCGCAGATGCGGCAGCACGGCCCGGATGAAGGCGATTGCGCCGGTCAGGTTGGTGGCGATCTGGCGGTCGATGGCAGCCGCGTCCAGTTCTTCGGCGGCCCCGAAGATCCCGTAGCCGGCATTGCCGACCACCACGTCGATCCGCCCGGTTGCAAAGGCGGCCGCGACGGCTGCCTCGATAGACGCGGCATCCGTCAGGTCGAGATGCAGCACTGTCAGGTTGCGGTGTCCGAGAGCCAGGGAGCCGGGGCGCCGCACGGTAGCGATCACGCGGTCGCCGCGTTCCAGCAGCTGTTCCGTCATGGCGCGCCCGAAACCGCTTGCCGCGCCGGTGATGAGCCAGGTTTTCATGTCGAACCTCTTTTGCTTGTCGGTCCTCTCCATCTGGTGCCCGCCAGCTCATGCCGGTATGGTTCATGAATTGCATTGCCTGGTGAAGAAAATTTGACAAATAGCCCGCCCCTTCCCGATCTTCTCGCCTTTGCCGCGGTGGCCCGGCACCGCAGCTTCAGCCGTGCCGCCGAAGAGATCGGCGTCTCGCGCTCGGCGCTCAGCCATACGCTGCGGACGCTGGAACAGCGCCTTGGCATCCGCCTGCTGAACCGGACCACGCGCAGCGTCGCGCTGACCGGCGAGGGGGCCGACCTGCTGTCGCGGATCCTGCCGGTGCTGGGCGATCTCGACGAGATCTTCGCCGACCTCGCGGAAAGGCGCGGCGAGCCCGGCGGCACGCTGAGGATCAACGCATCCGAGCAGGCCGCGCGGATCCTGCTGCGCCATGTCGTGCCGGACTTCCTCGAGCGCTATCCGCGCATGCAGCTCGACCTGGCGATCGACGGGCGTTTCGTCGATATCGTGACGCAGGGCTTCGACGCGGGCGTCCGCCTCGCAGAGGCGGTGCCGCAGGACATGATCGCGGTGCCTTTCGCCGGGCCCCTGCGCTTCGTCGCGGTGGCCGCGCCGGGGTATCTCGCGCAGCACCCGGCGCCGCAGGTTCCGGCGGATCTCTCCGCGCATCGCTGCATCCGCCAGAGGCTGCCCGGCGGGTCGTTCTACCAGTGGGAGTTCGAGCGGCACGGCCGGGCGGAGACGGTGGACGTGCCGGGCGTCCTGACGCTCAACAACAATGCCGTGATGGCCGAGGCAGCCATGGCTGGGCTCGGCATCGCCTTCCTGCCCGAGACCGTGGTCCGCGAGGCGCTGGATGCCGACCGCCTGCGGCTGGTCCTGGAAGAGTTCTGCCCGCCGGAACCGGGCCTGTGCATCTACTATCCCGGCCGCCGCCACGTCCCGGCAGGGCTGCGCGCCTTCATCGCGCTGCTGAAGGAAAAGCTGCCCGGCTGACTTCGGGAGGAAGGCAGAAATCCTGTCACGGTTTCGGGCCGCGCGCCTCTTGCCTATCTGCAGACCGAGTGGATGTCTGCGACCAGACAGGATGAAGAAATGAAGACCTTCGACGTGCAATCCGTTTCCATCGGCCGCCCCGCCGCCGCCGTGTTCGATTTCCTTGCCCGGCCGGAAAACCTGCCGGAATGGACCAACGCCTTCCGCCGGGCGGACGGCGAGAGCGCCGATCTTGCGACTCCTGCGGGCGAAGTGCCGATCCGGCTGAGAACGGTCGCCAGCCGCGGAAGCGGCACGGTCGATTGGCACATGACCTTCCCGGACGGGTCGGAAGGAGCCGCCTATTCACGGGTCACCGCCGACGGGCCGGACAGGGCGGTGTATTCCTTCGTGCTGATGGCCCCGCCCGTGCCGCTGGAGGCGCTGGAGGGCGCGCTGTCCGAACAGATGGCGATCCTCGCGGGCGAACTGGCCGGACTGAAGGAGCTCCTGGAGGCATGATCACGCTTGATCCGGCACAGGTGCTGGCGGCGCGGGAGGGAAACCGCGCCGCCCTCGAGGGCATCGTCCGCGCCGCCGAGCGGCCGGTCTACAACCTTGCCTTGCGCATGCTCGCGAACCACACGGATGCCGAAGACGCTGCGCAGGAAATCTTGATCAAGATCGTCACTCACCTGGGCACGCTGCGCGAGCCCGGAGCGGCCGGCGGCTGGGCCATGAGGGTGGCCGTCCGCCATCTCGTGCACGAGCGCCGCCGCGGACGGGTGGAGGCGATGCGGCTCACCTTCGATTCCTTCGCCGCGGATCTGGCCGACGGGGCTGCCCCGCTCGAAGAGGCCGGTCTGAGCGAGGCCGAGCAGGCCTTGGCGATCAAGGAGGTCAAGATCGGCTGCACACTGGCCATGCTGTCCTGTCTAGGCCGCGAGCAGCGCATGGCCTATCTTCTCGCGGAGGTGTTCGAAATGAACGAGACCGAGGCCGCCGCCGTGTCGGAGGTTCCGCCCGCTACCCACCGGCAGCGCCTGAAGCGGGCGCGCGACCGGGTGACCGCCTTCGTCTCGTCGCATTGCGGTCTTGCCGGAGCGAGGGGAGCCTGCCGCTGCGAACGCCGCGTCGCTCCGGCGCTTGCCCGCGGCAGGATCGTCCGGGGCGGGGAGGAATTCGGGTCTCGGACTCGCAGTGCCTCGGACGTCCAGGCGATGGAGCTCCGGATCCGCGCGCTCGACGGCTACCGCCGCGCAGCAGCACTCATGCGATCGAATCCCGAATTCGGCTCGGATGTCGGGGCGCTTGCGCTCCGGGCCTTGGAGCTGCTGCAAGACGGTGACGCAGGCGCGCATCCCGGTCAGCGTTGACACGATGCTGAAATTCGTGTCGATCAGGGACGTCGCCCTCTTCCAATCTCCGGCGCCGCCGCAGTTTCAGGAATTTTCCGGCCGCGGCGCCTCGCGGGCGGTCGTTCCAAGACGATCCGCCTTGGGTTCCCGCAGGTCGTGATCAGGCAGGGCGCCAGCCTGGAGCCTTGCCCCTGGCAGCCCCGGCGGCAGCGATGCAGAACGCTGCGAACCGCAGCGCAGCGAACGAACGCGTGGCTGGCCCCAGTTTCCGGTCCCGTGTATCGCCACTGTCCCGCGGGCCGACGCCGAACGGGACGTGGCGGGCTTGGTGCAGACGATCCGGGCGTCGGGGTCCGGTCCGAGTTCCCCGCGCCACGCGGCAAGGGCGACCTCGGGACCGAGGTCCTGTGGACAGGAGGTCGTGACGAACAGCGGGCAGGCAGGCATCGCCGCGGGAAACACGCGGAGCCAGTCGTCCGCCGGCCCGTTGCCGGAGAACTACAGCTGCTGGCGGTGGCGGCCGGACCGGCCGAGCGTCGTTGCCGCCCAGGCGTGCCGGGCGTCGGCGGGCAGCTCTCCAGCGCCGCGCAGCAAGTGTCCGAGGAACACCGCCTCCTGCTGGATGAAGCGTGCCATCGGCATCAGGCCGCCACCGCCAGGGGCCGCGATCCTGCCCGTGCCCTGCTTGGGCGTCTTCGATGCCATGCGCTCCCGGGCCGCTGCGATCGCGGCGGCCACCTGCATTTGCGGCACTCCGAGATTGCCGGCGATCACGTCCTCTCCGTCGCCCCTATCGGCAGCGGGCAAGATGCCGTGGACCAGGCGGGGCGCTGATGATGCAACCGCCCCCCGAGGGCATCGAGGTGCCAAGGTGGGATCGCAGCCATCCGAATTTGGAGACGGTTGCATCAGCGCCGACCAGCAGGCCCGGGCGGGGGCTCCGGACGGCAGGGTCTCCCCCTTAGGCAGGCGGCCCGTCAGATCGGGTAGTGCAGGTCTCCGTCCTGCAGGGTGATCCAGCGCAGTTCGGTGAATTCGGCGATGCCCCAAGTCCCTCCGAACCGGCCGTAGCCCGAGGCCTTCACGCCGCCGAAGGGCATCTGCGCCTCGTCATGTACCGTCGGGCCGTTGACGTGGCAAATGCCGCTCTCGATCCGCCGGGCGACGGCCAGGGCCTCCATGATGTCCTTCCCGAAGACCGCGGCAGAGAGGCCGAACTCGCTTTCATTCGCGATGCGCACCGCCTCGTCGACGGAGCTGGCGCGGATGATGGCGACGACGGGACCGAAGCTTTCCTCGCCGTAGAGGCGCATGTCCGGGCCGACATGGTCCAGCGCCGCGGCGTTCAGCATCGGACCCTGGCCGCCGCCGCCGATCAGGGTCGCGCCCTTGTCCACGGCATCGGCGACGAGCGACCGGATCCGGTCCGCTGCCTCGGGGTTGACAAGCGAGCCCAGCGGCGCGTCGCCCTGGCGCGGATCGCCTGCCGGGAGGCTCTCCACCTTCGCGGCGAAGGCACGGGCGAAGCGGTCCCCGGCAGTTCCGACGGCGATGATCCGTTCGGTCGACATGCAGATCTGGCCTTGGTTCATGTAGGCGCCGAAGCCCGCGGCGGCGGCGGCGGCATCTATATCGGCATCCTCCAGAACGATCATCGGCGCCTTGCCGCCGAGCTCCAGCAGCGCAGGCTTCAGGTGCCGCCCGGCCAGTTCGGCAATGACGCGCCCGACCCGGGTGGAGCCGGTGAAGTTCACCCGCCGCACCGCCGGATGGGCGATCAGCGCGGCGACGATCTCCGGAGCCTCCTCCGGCGCGTTCGAGACCGCGTTCAGCACCCCCGGCGGCAGGCCCGCTTCGGCCACCGCCTCGACCACCAGCGCATGGACGCGCGGGCAAAGCTCGGAGGTCTTCATCACCACCGTGTTGCCGCAGGCAAGCGGCGTGGCGATGGCGCGCACGCCGAGGATCACCGGCGCGTTCCAGGGCGCCATGGCCAGAACAACGCCCGCAGGCTGGCGCACCGCCATGGCGGTGGAGCCGGGCCGGTTCGAGGGGATGATCTCGCCCTTGATCTGGGTGGTCAGCGCGGCGGCCTCGACCAGCATGTCGGCAGCCAGCATGCAGTTGAACCGCGCCCAGGCCTCGGTCGCGCCGATCTCCTCCTTCATCGCCAGCACGATGCCGTCGGCCCGCGCCTTCAGCGAGTCCGCCGCTGCCAGCAGCATCCGGCGGCGCTCGCCCGGCGTTGTCGCGGACCAGCCGGCGAAGGCCGCTGCGGCGGCATCGACCGCCCGCGCGGCGTCGTCCAGGGAGGCGGCGGCAGCCTCGGTCACCACCTCGCCGGTCACCGGGTTGGCGCGCGCGAAGCTGCGGCCGTCCTCGGCCGGGACATGCCGCCCGTTGACATAGAGATCGAGCTTTTCCATCGGGGGTCTTCTCCTATTCGGCCGCCGCGGGGGATCCGCCGAGAAAGGCGCGGATCACTGCGGGGTCGGACTTGATGCGTTCTGCGGGGCCGGAGCCGGCAATCCGGCCGGCCGCCACGAGATAGGCATGGTCGGCAAGCTCCAGCGTGGCGCGGGCATTCTGCTCGACGATCAGGATGGTCAGGCCGGTGGCGCGGATGCGCGCGAGCGCGGCGAAGACCTCGCGGGTGACGATCGGCGCGAGGCCCAGCGACGGCTCGTCGAGAAGCAGCAGGTCCGGCTTCGACATCAGCGCGCGGCCGATGGCGACCATCTGCTGCTCGCCCCCCGACATCGTGCCCGCGATCTGGCGGCGGCGCTCGGCGAGCTTCGGGAAGAGCGCGAAGACCTCTTCCATCCGCTCGGCCGCGCATTGGCGGGCGCGGGCCGGGAAGGCGCCGAGGCGCAGGTTCTCCTCGACGCGCAGCGCCGGGAAGATGCCGCGCCCTTCCGGCACCAGCGCGATGCCCTCCTCGACGAGGCGGTGCTGCGCCATGCCCAGCAGGGGACGGCCGCGGTAGCGGATGCTGCCCGAAACCGGCACCACCCGGCCGCCGATCGCGCCGAGAAGCGAGGATTTGCCTGCCCCGTTGGCGCCGAGGATGGCCACCATGCGGCCCTGTTCCACGTCTAGCGAGGCGTCTTCCAGCGCGACATGCTTGCCATAGGCGACGGTCAGCCCGCGGATCTCAAGCATCGGCCTCCTCCCCGAGATAGGCAGCGATCACCTTGGGGTCCGACAGCGCGGCCGCCGTCGCCTCGTCGGCGATGAGCCGACCGGAATTCATCACCACGACCCGCGGGCAGAGCGCGCGGACCGCGTCGAGGATGTGCTCCACCATCAGGATCGCCAGCCCCTCGCCCTGCAGCCTCCGGATCAGCGCCACGCCCTCGGCCAGCTCGGTCGGGTTCAGCCCGGCAAGCCATTCGTCGAGCAGCAGCAGCTCCGGCTCGGCGGCGAGCGCGCGGGCCAGTTCCAGCCGCTTCTGGTCGATATAGGTGAGATCCCCGGCGGAAGCGGAGGCGCGTGCCGAAAGCCCGACCAGGTCCAGCGCCCCGGCCGCGACCCGCTCCGCCTCGCGGCCCCAATGCGCCCTGCGGCCGAAGACGGCGGGGATCATCACGTTCTCGCGCAGGCTCAGCGAGGGCAGGATGCGCACCAGTTGGAAGGTCCGCGCGACGCCCGCCCTTGCGATCCGGTCGCGGCCGAGCCCGCTGATCCGCCGCCCGCCGAGCCGGATCTCGCCCGCGCTCATCGGCAGCGCGCCGGAGATCAGGTTGATCAGCGTCGTCTTGCCCGAGCCGTTCGGGCCGAGAAGCCCGGCAATCTCGCCGCGTTCCAGCGCGAAGGACACGCCGTCCACTGCCCGCAACCCGCCGAAGCGCTTTTCGGCTCCGATGATTTCGAGGAAGCTCATGCCCCGGCCCTCCGCCGCATGAGCCTTTCGGCGGCAGGCAGAATGCCCTGCGGCACGAGGAAGACGACGCCGATGAACAGGAGGCCGAGCAGCACGGGATAGGTGTCGGGGAAATGCGCCGAGAGCCATTCGAAGGCGAGAAACAGCGGCACTGCCCCGAGCGCCGGGCCCCAGAGCCGGTTCGCCCCGCCGAGCAGCGCCATGATCACGGTCAGGAAGCTGACGGTCGGATTGAAGACAATCGAGGGCTCGACATAGACATAGCGCGGCGAGGTGATCGCCCCGGCCAGCGTCAGGATCACCGCCGAAAGCACGAAGGCCGCGAGCTTGGTGCGCGCGAGGTTGATTCCGGAATGTGCCGCGACCTCCTCGTCGTCGCCGATCACCCGGAGCGCCATGCCGAGCCGGCTGCGGTTGATCCAGGCGGTGAGCGCGATGGTGGCGGCGCCAAGGGCAAGCATCTGCCAGTAGATGCCGCGGGCGGTGACATCGAGGAAGATGTAGCGCCCGAGCGTGCCGGTGACATTGACCTCGTACCAAGTGATCAGCTGGCGGACGAGCTCGGCCAGCCCGAAGCTGAAGATCACGAAATAGACGCCGCGCAGCCGCAGCGTGGAAAGCCCGACCGCCAGAGCCATCGCTGCACCCGCGAGCGCCGCGCAGAGGAGCACGGCAGGGTAGGGCAGTGCCTCGTTCAGCACGGCGACGGCATAGGCGCCGGTGCCGTAGAAGGCGACGGTGGCCAGCGACACGTAATGCGTCTGTCCCGAGAAGAGCGCCCAGGCCGAGGCCAGCGTCACGTAGGTCGCCGCGCCGATCAGGAGGCCAAGGCCGTAATCCGAGACCATCATGGGCCAGACGGCGAGCAGCGCGAGCGCGGCGGGGGGCAGGAGAAGGCGGATCATGTGCGGGCTCCGAACAGGCCCTGCGGCCGCCAGAGCAGCACGCCGAGGAAGAGGGCGAAGGTCGCGGCCAGGGTCAGGCCGGGATCGATGGCGGTGGCCACGAAGGTTTCGATCAGCCCCAGGGCGAAGCCCGCGGCCAGCGCGCCCGGCACATTGCCTACACCGCCCATGATGACGATCACCAGCGCCTTCATCGTGAAGACCACCCCGCCGGTCGCGGAGAAGGTCTGGTACATGGAGATCGAGGCCCCGGCGGTCGCGGCCAGCGCGGCGCCGAGCGCGAAGCCCTGCCGCGCGACGCGGTTGACGTCGATGCCCACGAGCGGTGCCGAGCCGGGCGCCAGCGCCACGGCGCGCATTGCCAGCCCCCAGCGCGTGAACCTCAGCGCCGCGACCAGCGCTCCGCCGGCGAGCACGCAGATGGCGAAGGCGATCAGCCGGTTCGCCGCAACCGGCACGCCGAAGACGTCCACCCCGCGCTCGAGATGGGAGATCGAGGTGAAATCCGCGCCGAAGGCCAGGAGCAGCCCGCCCTGGAGCAGGAAGAGCAGGCCGAACGTGGCGAGGATGCTGTCGGTCTCCAGCCGCCCTCCGCCGCCCGAGCGCGCCACCAGGGGCCGCATCATCACCTGGTAGAGCAGCCAGCCCGCGCCGTAGCCCGCTGCCGCGATGCCGGGCAGAGACAGGAGCGGCGAGAGGCCGATGCCCTGGAACAGCGCGACGGCGAGGAAGGCGGCGGCGAGGGCAAATTCGCCATAGGCGAGGTTCATGATCCGGGCGATGCCGTATTGCAGGGTCAGCCCGAGGGCGAGCAGCGCATAGGTGCCGCCCAGAACGAGGCCGAGGATGAGCGTGGTCGTCAGCATTGGGATACCTTGGAAGGACGGGGGCGGCCCGGCGATGCGGACCGCGGGAGGTCACCAGTCGGGCTTGGGGATCATCGGCACCGAAGCGCCTTCCTTGCCGGCCGGGTTCACTGCGCGGAAGGCGCCGCCCTGCCACTGGCCGACCCACCAGAGGTCGCGCAGCTGGTTGTCCTCCAGCTTCACCTCGCCGATCACCGTGTCGAAGCTGCCGGTGGACAGCTCCCCGGCCAGCGCCGCATGATCGAGCCCGGCGCGTTCGACCGCCTGCGCCAGCATCTCCAGCGAGGCGTAGGTGATGGCCGAGGCCCAGCTGTCCGGGGCTTTGCCGGCGAAGGCCTCGTGCCGCGCGAAATAGTCCATGATCGCCGGGCTGTCCGCATCCACGCCGCCGATCGCCATCACCCCCTCGGCCTTGCCGTCGGCAACGCCGGGATAGATCGGGAAGGCGCCGCCGACAGAGATGTAGAAGACCTTCGGATTGTAGCCCATCGACTGCGCCGTCTTGGTCATGCCGAAGGAGCCCGGCGGATAGGAAAAGGCGACGAAGCTGTCCGCGCCCGAGGCCTGCGCCTCGCTCATGATCGCGGCGAAATCCGAGGTCCCCAGCGGATAGGTCTTGTCATAGGCCAGCTCGAACCCGGCTTCCTCGAAGGCCGGCCGGGCGCCGGTGATCAGGTCGATGCCGAACCCGTCCGCGACCGAAACCACCGCGATCTTGCCGTTGATCGTTCCGGCATCGCGCGCCTGGCTGAGCACGTCCACCAGCCCGGCCGCGTAGTCATGCCCGCCGCCCAGCATCCAGAAGCTGCGCTCCCAGCGCGCGGCGAAGTCCGGCGCCTTGTCAGTCACCGCCGTCACGGCCAGCTGCGGATAGCCGAAACGGGCCATGAGCGGCGCGATGGCAAGGTTGGCGCCGGTCCCCCAGGGCGGCAGGATCAGGTCGACCTTGTCCTGCGAGGCGAGCCGCTCGATCGCGCGGACCAGGTCCTCGTTGGAGGAGCGGTTGTCGTACTCCACCACCTCGATCATCCGCTGCGATCCATCGGGCATCTTGAGCCCGCCGGCCTTGTTCACCGTGTCGACCCACAGCTCGTAATTGGGGATCGTCGTGATCCCCGCGCCGGTCGCATTCGGTCCCGTCCGGGCCACCGCGTAGCCGATCTTCACCGTGGCGTCGTCCGCTGCCGCGGCACCGGTGCCCAGCACCAGGCACGCTGCCATGCCGACGGGAACTGCGCGCAGGGCTGCGCGCCGCGAAATGGCTGTCATCTGATCCTCCCTTTCGGCCGGCTGCACCCGGCCCTCCTCCGCTCCGGCGGCCCCTTGTTCCGGGGTCCTGCAAAGCTGGCTCTCACCCTAGATCGGGGAGGCGGACCGCATAAATGCACTGGCGCGGCCATTTCTTGCACTGGCGATTGATTTTTTCGGCTGGCCGGCCCAGCATCCGCGCATCATGCCGATCTCAGAAAGGTTGTCCCCGCCGCGCCGCCCGGCTCCGAGGCTGCACCCGATCAGGAGCCCGCTCTCCCGCATCGCCTTCGGCCTGGCCGAAGGGGCGGCGCATCTGCTGCTGCTCGATTACGGCCAGGTCCGGCTGCGCGCCGCCGGCAGCGACGCTGAGCCCGAACACAGCGGCCCGCGGCTGCTGTGGTGGGCAGGCCGGGCCGGCCGGGAACTGGTGGCCGAGAGCGGCGCCAGGGGCGGCCTGCTGTCGATTCCGTCCGCCAGCCTGCTGCAGGCCCTTCCGGCGACGCCGATCGGCGGGCAGATCCAGCGCACGCTGTCGCAGGATCTCGACCTCGCGGCGGACCCGTCCGGCGCCGTGGCCGGCCTGCTCGAGGACTTCTCCCGCGAACGTCAGAGCGCCGAGCCCGGCGCGGAAATCGCAGCCTCGCACTACCTGTCGCTGCTGCTGCTCCAACTCTGGCGCCTGGCGCGCAAGGACCTCGTCACTCCCGGCGGCGCGCCGCAGGGGCTGTCGGAACGCTTCATCCGGCTCGCCGCGCAGCGCGCCCGGGACCATCTGCCGGTCGAGGCCTATGCCAGGGAACTGCAGGTCAGCCGGGACCGGCTCGGCTCGGCGGTGAAGCGGACGACCGGCCTCTCGCCGCGTGCCTACCTGCACGGGATCCTGCTGCGCGAAGCGGCGGAACTGCTGACCAATACCGGCATGCCGGTGTCGCGGGTCGCCTTCCGCCTGGGCTTCGCCGACCCGGCCTATTTCTCGCGGTTCTTCAAGCGCGAGACCGGCCAGACCCCGGCCGCCTTCCGCAAGGCCGCGCGGAAGACGGAGGCACAGGGACAGACCTTCGCCGCCTGGCCCTGAGCAAGCGAGCCGCATCTGCAGGATGGCGATCTGCCGTTCCATGGCCGGCGGCCGGATGCTAGAGACACCTGACCGCGATCCGTCCGCCGCCGGCAATGCACCCGGCCGGGCAGCAGGAAGGCGGGAGGAGGACATGGCCGAGACCGGAAGCATGCTGCGCGACTGGCAGCCCGAGTTGCGCACCCTGCGCTATTTCCTCTGCGTAGCGGAGGAGAAGAACATGACCCGCGCCTCCGAACGCCTGCGCGTCGCCCAACCCGCGCTCAGCCGGCAGATCGCCCGGCTGGAAAGCGAGCTTGGGCTGAAGGTGTTCAACCGCACGGCGCGCGGCATGGAACTGACGGATGCGGGCGAGATCCTGCAGCGCCGGGCCTATGCGGTCATGGCGCAGATTGCCCAGGCGCATCACGACGTTACCGCCCATGCCGAGCGGCCGCAGGGCGTAGTGGTGGTCGGCATGCCGCCGACGCCGGGCGAATTCATCCTGCCGCCGCTCCTGTCGCGGGTGAAGGCCGAATACCCGGAAATCGAGCTGCGCTTCGTCGAAGGGTTCTCCAACGCGCTCGAGCACAAGCTCTCGCAGGGCGAGATCGGGCTTGCGGTGATGCATGACGCGCCGCTGCGGGGCGACATCGCCACCAGCGAATTGCTGGTCGAGCATCTCTACCTGATCGGTCCGCGCGGCGCGCTGGGGCAGGACAGCTACACCCTGGCCCAAGCGGCAGCGATGCCGCTGATCATGCCGAGTCGGCCGAATTTCCTGCGCATCCTCGTCGACAAGCATGCCGACGCGATCGGCGCCGGGCTGAACATCGTGCAGCGGGCCGACGGGGTCTGGCACCTGAAATCTCTGGTCCGGCACGGGCATGGCTTTTCGATCCTGACCTATGGCGGCGTGCTGTCCGAGGTGCAGAACGGCACGCTCGACGCCCGCCCGATCACCAAGCCGCGGATGGCGTGGACGCTCTGCACCGCGACCAAGGCCGACCAGCAGGGCAAGAAGGCGATCCAGGTGGTCGAAACGCTGGTGCGCGACATCGTCGGCGGGCTGGTCGAGGCCGGCATCTGGCGCTGAGCCATGCCGCAACGGCATCGGAATTATCTAATTACGGTATTTGCGTTATGTCTCGCGGTTCCGCAGGATCGCGGCAGACGGGCACGGAGGAAGGCCCGCATTTCTGGGAGGAACCATGTCTCTGAACGCAATTCTGCGGTCGTCGGCGCTTGCGCTCGTGGCGGCTGCCGGTCTCGCAGGTGCCGCGCAGGCGGATACCTACAAGTGGATCACCTTCAAGCCGCAGGGAGCGGGCGACGCGCAGGCGGTTACCACCCAATGGCTCGTCGACGAGTTTGCCAAGCGCACGGAGGGCATGCATTCCATCGAGGTGTTCTGGGGCGGATCGGTCGCGAAGACCCGCGAGATCCCCGAGGCGCTCTCCGCTGGGGTGGGCGACTTCGGCGACATCATCACCCCCTATTTTCCCGATCTGCTGCCGCTGAACAACGCCGTCGGGTTCTTCATCCCGCAGCCGATGAACTCGCTCGAGGTCGGGCAGTTCATGGAGAAGATGCATGCGACCTATCCGCAATTTTCCGCGGAACTCGAAAACCAGAACCTTCATGCCTTCGGTTTCCGGCCGCTCGAGGATTACGGCCTTCTCTGCACCAAGCCCGTGAAGAGCGCAGCGGACATGAAGGGCCTGCGCATCCGGTCCTACGGCTTCGCCTATCCGAAGCTGATCGAGGCGCTCGGCGCGTCGCCGGTCTCGATCGCCACCTCGGAGGCGTACGAGGCGCTGCAGCGCTCGATCATCGACTGCACGCCGATCGGCCCGGCGCTGGCGCGCGGCTGGAAATACGACGAGGTGGCCAAGTACTATGTCGAAGTGCCGCTCGGGGCGTCCTTCGGACATCTGCTGGCGATGAACCTCGACAGCTACAACGCGATGGATGACGAGACCCGCGGAGTCATCGACCAGCTCGGCAAGGACTATCTCGTGGAATATGCCCGGGTTCTGGACGAGGACGCAGCGCGGGTGCGCGAGCTGTGGAAAGGCGAACTCGGCGTCGAGGTGATCCCCTTCCCGAAGGAAGACCTGCTGGGCGTGCTCGACGATGCCGGGGTGCAGGAGGTGCGGCAGGAATGGATCGGCAAGGCCGATGCTCTCGGCGTGCCTGCGGAGGAGATCGCGGAAAGCTTCGATTTCGACACGCCGTCCTGATCCGGACGGGACCGGTCCCGTGCCGTGCTCCGTCACGGCGCGGACCCTCCCTCTCGCGAGAATCCCAGAGATGCACAAGCTCGAAACCCTGCGCCGCCGCTACGGCGCGTTCCTGTCGCTATGCGGAACAGCTGCCGGCGTGCTGATCTTCGCGGTCATGCTGCTGGTCGTGGCCAATGTCGCGATGCGCTACCTCTTCAACCGGCCGGTCACCGGGACGCTGGAACTGACCGAAAGCGCGCTGCCGCTGATCATCTTCATGTCGCTCGCGCTGACCCAGATGCATGGCGGCCATATCAAGGTCGTCCTGCTGACCCGGCGCCTGCCGGAGCGCCTTGCGCGGGCGGCCAACGTGCTGGCGATGCTGGCGGGATTCGTGCTTTTCGCCTGGGCCGCGCATGCAGGCTGGATGATGGCGGCCAAGAGCTTCGCCATCGGCGAGCTGGAGCGCGGCTCGATCCGCTTCCCCATCTGGCCGGTCAAGTTCGCCGTCTGCTTCGGCCTCGCGCTGCTGGCGGTCCAGTACCTGCTCGACGCCGTCTGGGCGGCGCTCGGCGGCAAGTTCGGAGACGGCTCCGGCGAGGTGATGGAATGAGTTCGCTCCTGATCGGCGGCATCGGCGTGGCGGGGCTGTTCGGCGGCATCCTCCTCGGAATCAACGTCATGGTGGTGCTGGGCCTCGTGGGCGCCTTCGGCCTCGCCTCCATCGTGGGCGTCAAGGCAGCGACGGCGATGCTCGGCACGGTGTTCTTCGACACGACCCACAGCTTCCATTTCTCGGTGATCCCGCTCTTCCTGCTGATGGGCTTCTTCGCCATGCGCGCGGGGCTGGGCGAGGACCTGTTCGAGGCCACCACGAAATGGCTCGGCAACCTGCGCGGCGGCCTGGCCATCTCGACGACGCTCGGCGCGGCGGCCTTCGGCGCGGCCTCGGGCTCCTCGGTGGGCACGGCGACCGTCTTCACCAAGCTGGCGCTGCCGCAGATGCTCGACCGCGGCTACGACAAGAGCCTCGCCTCCGCCTCGATCGCCATCGCCGGCACGCTGGCGGTGATGATCCCGCCCTCGGCCCTGGTCGTGGTCTACGGCATCCTCACCGACAGCTCGATCGGCGCGCTGCTGATCGCGGGCTTCCTTCCGGGCATCGTCTTCGCGCTTGTGCTGTGCCTCGCGATCTGGCTGACAGTGCTGCGCAATCCGGGCCTCGCGCCGCGCGAAAGCCATCGCTTCACCCTGCGGGAAAAGCTGGCCTCGCTGAAGCTGGCCGGACCGCTGGTGCTGATCATCCTGCTGATCGTGGCGGGACTCTATGCCGGCATCTTCACCCCGACCGAGGCGGGCGGGATCGGCGCATTCGCCACCTTCCTGCTGGCGGTCATCCGCCATCGCGGGCTTGCAGGCGTGGAGCTGCGCAGGACCCTGCTTGAGACCATCCAGACCTCGGCGATGATCTTCGGCATCCTGATCTGCGCCCTGGTCTTCTCGAAATTCCTCGCCCTCTCGGGCGTCGCCAATGCGGTCGGCGGCACCCTGGCCGGCCTGGAGGTGAACCGCTGGGTGATCGTGCTGCTGGTCTCGCTGATCTACCTCGCGCTCGGCATGATGATGGACGCGCCGGCGCTGCTTGCGATCACCCTGCCGATCACCCATCCGGTAATGATGGATCTCGGCTTCGACCCGATCTGGTTCGGCATTTTCGTCGTGCTCCTGGTCGAGATCGGCGCGGTGACGCCGCCGGTCGGGATCAACTGCTTCGTGGTGCAATCGGCCTCGAACGGACGGGTGTCGCTCGAGCAGGTGTTCCGCGGGCTGCTGCCTTTCGTGCTGGCGGGCTTCGCCATGCTGGTGCTGCTTTGCCTCGTCCCGCAGATCGCCCTTTTCCTGCCGGAGACGATGCTGTGAGCGCGGCCCTGGAACAGCCCCCAGCGCTCCGTGGCGCAGGGCAGGGCGGGCGTGCGGTCCTGCGCACCACGCTGACCTCTCCCTACGGGCGCAAGGTGCGCATGGCGGCACAGGTGCTGGGGCTGACGGACCGTATCGAGCTGGTTCCGGCCGACACCCGCGATCCTGCGGACGACCTGCGCGGGCAGAACCCGCTGGGCAAGATGCCCTGCCTGATGGCCGATGGCGAGACCTTCTACGACAGCCGGGTGATCCTGGAATTCCTCGATGCGCTTTCCGGGGACCGCTGTCTCATCCCGCGCGCCGGGCGCGCCCGCTTCCGATGCCTGACGGCGGCCTGCCTTGCCGACGGCATCACCGATGCGGCGCTGCTCATGGTCTACGAGGGGCGCTTCCGCAATGCGGAGAAGATCTCGGAGGAATGGCTGGCGCATCAGCGCGGCAAGGTCGAGCGCGGGCTTTCGGCGCTTGCGGCGCGGCCGCCCGACCCGGACCGGACCGATGCGGCCGCAATCTCGCTGGCCTGTGCGCTCGGCTATCTGGACTGGCGCGCGCCGGTGGATTGGCGCGGCCGCTGCCCCGGCCTGGCCGATTGGCTCGCGCGCTTTGCCGATGCCGAACCCGCATTCAAGGCAACGGAGGCCCCGACATGACCGACTGGCCCGAACAGCGTCTCGCCGCGCCCGATCCGGCGGGCTACGATGCCCGCCAGCGCGAGATCCACGACGCCATCGCCTCGGGGCCGCGCGGCGGCGTGCGCGGTCCGCTTGCCGTGTGGCTGCACCGCCCGGAGCTTGCCGCCAGGGCGCAGGAGCTGGGGCGCTACTGCCGCTATGACAGCTCGCTGGAGCCGCGGCTGAGCGAGCTGGCCATCCTTGCCATGGCACGGCACTGGAACGCGGAATACGAGTGGCATGCCCACAAGCCGCCCGCGCTGGAGGCCGGTCTCTCGCCGGAACTGGTCGAGGCGCTGCGCACCGGCGCCGAACCGCCCTATGCCGATGCCGAGGAGCGCGTGACCCACGCTGTCGCCGTCTCGGTCCTGGCCACGCGGAACGTGCCCGACGACCTCTATGCCGAGGCCGAAGTGGTGCTCGGGATCCGGCGGCTCGTCGATCTGGTGGGGGTCATCGGCTACTACACGCTGATCTCGGCCACGCTGAACGTGTTCCGCATCTCCCCGCCGCGCGACGCTCCGAAGGAACTGACATGAACGACGCCCCGATCACCTGGAACCCGGACCGCAGCGCGCCCGAGCTGGAGCTGCCGGAGGGGGCAACCGACTGCCATGTGCATGTCTTCGGCCCGGTGTCTCGCTTTCCCTACGCGGCTGAAAGCGGTTTCAAGCCCGGCGACGCGCCCAAGGAAGAGCTGTTCCGGCTGCATGACCTGCTGGGCTTCGAGCGCTGCGTGATCGTGCAGTCCGGCTGCCATGGCCATGACAATTCGGCCGTGGCCGATGCCCTGGCGGCCCGGCGCGGCCGCTGTCTCGGCATCGCGCTGGCCCCGCCGGAGATCCCGGATGCCACGATCCGGAGGCTGCACGCGCAGGGCTTCCGCGGGCTGCGCTTCAACTACATGTCCCACCTCGCCCCCGGCGCCGGCCCGGACCAGCTGCGGGCGCTGGCCCCGCGCCTGGCAGATCACGGCTGGCAGCTTCTGATCCACATGGAGCCAGGGCTGATTGCCGGACTCGCGCCAGTGCTGGCGGAGCTGCCCTGCCCGGTGGTGATCGACCACATGGGGCGGATCGAGGCGAGGCGCGGCATGGACCAGGCGCCCTTCCGGGAGCTGGTCCGGCTGGGAGAAAGGGATCATGTCTGGCTGAAGGTCTCGGGATCGGAGCGCTGCTCGGCCGGGGAGCCGCCCTATGCCGATGCCACGCCCTTCGCCGCGAAGCTGGTCGAGCTCTATCCGGACCGCACCATCTGGGGCACCGACTGGCCGCATCCGAATTTCCGCGCCGCACCGCCTGATGACGGCGTGCTGGTCGATACGCTCGCCGCGATCGCTCCGGGTCCGGAGGCCCTCGGGCGGCTGCTCGTCGGCAATCCAGGGCGGCTCTACGGCTTCGGGGCGGCTGCATGACCGGGCGGCTCGACGGCAAGGTGGCCATCATCACCGGAGCGGGCTGCGTCGGACCCGGCTGGGGCAACGGCCGCGCCGCCTGCATCCGCTTCGCAGAAGAAGGCGCGAAGATCTTCGCGGTCGATCTGCGCGCCGACGCGATGGACGAGACCCTGGCCCGCACCCGCGATGCAGGCGGCGAGGCGGAGCCGCATCTGTGCGATGTCACCGACGGCGCGGCCGTCGAAGCCATGGTGGCCGCCTGCATCGCCCGCTTCGGCAAGGTCGACATCCTCGTCAACAATGTCGGCGGTTCGGTCCGGGGCGGGGCGGCAGAGCTGCCGGAGGAGGACTGGGACCGGCAGATGGCGTTCAACTTGAAATCCGTCTACCTGACCTGCCGTTCGGTGCTGCCGCAGATGGCGGCACAGCGCTCTGGCGCAATCGTCAACACCGCCTCGACCTCGGGCCTGCGCTGGACCGGGGCCGCGCAGGTGGCCTATGCTTCCGCGAAGGCGGCGGTGATCCAGTTCGGCAGGGTCACGGCGGTGGAATACGCGCCCCGCGGCGTGCGGGTGAATACCGTGGTGCCTGGCCAGCTGCACACGCCGATGGTCGAGGCCCGGCTGGCGCGCCAGCGCGCCGGCGGCGACGTGGATGCGCTATTGGCGCAGCGGCTGGCGCGCATTCCCCTGGGCTGGATGGGCGATGGCCGCGACACTGCCAACGCTGCACTTTTCCTTGCCTCGGACGAGGCGCGCTTCGTCACCGGGACGGAAATTGTCGTCGACGGCGGCATGTCAGTGCGCTGCGACTGAAGCGCCAGTTCCGGAATTCCCGTTGCGTCTCTAGTGCCCTTGCCCCCGACCGCCGGACTGGGCGTTACATTATTCCCAGAGAGAGGGACCCCACATGTGCAGGCAGCCCCGCCGGCATTCCGCCGCCGGGTTCAAGGAGCAGGCCGCCGCTTGCCTGTCCGGGCCGGGCGCCACCCAGGCCGGCGTCGCAGGCGAGCTCGGCATGACGCCGCCGCAGCTGAAGGGCTGGCGGCCCGAACTCGCCGCCGCGGGCCCGGCCGGGGCGATCCGGCTGCAGCAGGCCGGGGCTGCCGCGTTCCGCGGACGACAGACAGCCGGCACGATCTCGGGTTCAAGCTGGTCCGCGCCAGCGGGCCGGATGATCCGGGGGCAAGCTCAGACTGAGGAGGCCCCCATTTCCCGGACAGGTTTGCGGCGGTGCTAAGCTTGCCTGTTGATCATGCTGCCGCCTGTAGGTCAGGGCCCTGATGGGC
>NZ_JAATVU010000049.1 GCF_013184745.1 Mangrovicoccus sp. HB161399 | reverse complement strand
GCGAAGATAATCCCGCTCAGGACGCGCCGGTCGTCGACACGCGGTTTGCCGTGGGACTTCGGGAAGCAGGGCTCCAGCCGCGCCATTTGCGCATCGTTGAGCCAGAAGAGATCAGACATGTCACCGCTCAGTTTTCGCGCGGAGAATCATGCCGTTCCGCTGGGATCAATGGGTCCTGACACTAGGCACAAGGTTTCGCTTGCCAGCGGCGAGAACGGCTTCATCGGTCCGCTGCGCGCCCTGGCTGCCATCCAGGGCAGCGCGGTCACCGGGACGGGCAGCGTCCGCCTGTCCGCGCTCGGCTCGGCCTGCACGCTGGCCGGGCGCATGATCTTCAATGACGGCACGCGGACCCGGCACGGCCGTCTATTCCGTCATCCAGACGGCAGTGGCGGCCCAGGTTTCCATCGTCGCCATTCTCGACAACGTCGGCCATGTGCAGGGCGACGCTTTCGGCATGTCCCCGGGCCGCACGGATGACGGCATGGCGATCTTCCTGCAAAATACCGGCAGCATCGGCGCGGTCTCGGCCGGGACCTTCATGCGGTCTCGGCCGGGACCTTCATATCGATATCGGCATGCAAGTCTCCTTGGTGCCGGATTCCCGGCTGATCGAGGGGGCCGAAGCGACCTCCATCTCCGAGGGCGGGCTGCGGCTCTCCAATTTCAGGCAGCGGGGCCGGACTCGATCTGGAAGGTTCCGGCGGAACGGCCATCCAAGTCGGCCCCCCTGCCGACAGGAGCTTGAACTCGGGGGCGATCAGCAGCGAGTTCCGCACCGGTTTGGGCCAGGATCCGGTACGGAAATCCTGGATGACATCGGGGGAAGCGCCGGCGGTGCCGGCGCTCCCAAACCGATCCATGAGGAGATCTGCGGCCGCCCCGGCGCAGCGCCGTGGAAATGCCCCGGCTGCCGGACCCCGGCCGGAGCTGTCCGCGAGGAACCCGCCATGCCAATCCCAACCCCAACCGGTGCCGCAACCGGGGTGGAACTCACTGCGCTTCGCGGGAAGGGCCGGTCACTCCGCGGGCGATTTCCCGGTCAGAGGTGCCGCGGCGGGGAATCGCCGTCCCGTCTGGCCCCGGCTTGCAGCCCGCCGGGCGCCTCCCTACCTGCGGAGGGCAGGGTCGGCCGTTCCCGCCGCCTGCCGGTCGCCGCCTTCTGCGGCACCGGAGCGCGAATCCGGGCAGCAGGAGCAATTTTGCGCAGTGCCGGACTTGACAGGCGGGGTCTGCGGTGACTACCTCGCCCGTGTTGGCACTCACACCGAGTGAGTGCTAAAAGCGTCATAAACCTCTGAGAGGAGAGTCAGAGATGGCATTCAAGCCGCTGCATGACCGTGTTCTCGTCAAGCGTGTCGAGAGCGAAGAGAAAACCAAAGGTGGCCTGATCATCCCCGACAGCGCGAAAGAGAAGCCCGCCGAGGGTCTCGTCGTCGCCTGCGGCGAAGGCGCGCGCAAGGATTCCGGCGAGCTCATCGAGATGTCCGTGAAGGCGGGCGACAAGGTGCTGTTCGGCAAGTGGTCCGGTACCGAAGTTTCGATCGATGGCGAAGAGCTGCTGATCATGAAGGAAAGCGACATCCTCGGGATCATCGAGGACGCGGCTGCCGCTGCCGCTGCCTGAAAAGGCGCCAGCGTCATCCCCTTTCCTGACAACCGAAATTAAGGAGTAATCTCCATGGCTGCAAAAGACGTCAAGTTCGACACCGACGCCCGCAACCGCATGCTCAAGGGCGTGAACATCCTGGCAGACGCCGTGAAGGTCACGCTGGGCCCGAAAGGCCGCAACGTGGTCCTCGACAAGTCCTTCGGCGCACCGCGCATCACCAAGGACGGCGTGTCCGTGGCGAAGGAAATCGAACTGGAAGACAAGTTCGAGAACATGGGCGCCCAGATGGTCCGCGAAGTCGCTTCGCGCACCAATGACGAAGCCGGCGACGGCACCACCACCGCGACCGTGCTGGCCCAGGCCATCGTCAAGGAAGGCCTGAAGCAGGTTGCTGCCGGCCTGAACCCGATGGATCTCAAGCGCGGCATCGACATGGCAACCGCCAAGGTCGTCGAAGCCATCAAGGCCGCTGCCCGCGACGTGACCGACAGCGACGAAGTCGCCCAGGTCGGCACCATCTCCGCCAACGGCGAGGCCGAAATCGGCCGCCAGATCGCGGACGCGATGCAGAAAGTCGGCAATGACGGCGTCATCACCGTCGAAGAGAACAAGGGCCTCGTCACCGAGACCGACGTCGTCGAAGGCATGCAGTTCGACCGCGGCTACCTGTCGCCGTACTTCGTGACCAACGCCGACAAGATGGTCGCCGAGCTCGACGACGCCATCATCCTGCTGCACGAGAAGAAGCTCTCCTCGCTCCAGCCGATGGTTCCGCTGCTCGAGTCGGTCATCCAGTCCGGCAAGCCGCTGCTGATCATCGCGGAAGACGTCGAAGGCGAAGCGCTGGCGACCCTCGTGGTCAACAAGCTGCGCGGCGGCCTGAAGATCGCAGCCGTGAAAGCACCGGGCTTCGGCGACCGCCGCAAGGCCATGCTGCAGGACATCGCGATCCTGACCGGCGGCCAGGTCATCTCCGAAGACCTCGGCATGAAGCTCGAGAACGTCACCATCGACATGCTCGGCTCGGCGAAGAAAGTCTCCATCACCAAGGATGAGACCACCATCGTCGACGGCGCTGGCGAGAAGGCCGAGATCGAGGCACGCGTGTCCCAGATCCGCGCCCAGATCGAAGAGACCACCTCGGACTACGACCGCGAGAAGCTGCAGGAGCGTGTTGCGAAACTCGCGGGCGGCGTCGCAGTCATCCGCGTCGGCGGCATGACCGAAGTCGAAGTGAAAGAGCGCAAGGACCGCGTCGATGACGCCCTGAACGCAACCCGCGCAGCTGTGCAGGAAGGCGTTGTCGTCGGTGGCGGCGTTGCCCTGGTCCAGGGCGGCAAGGCTCTCGAAGGCCTCAAGGGTGCGAACGCAGACCAGGACGCAGGCATCGCCATCGTCCGCCGCGCGATCGAAGCGCCGCTGCGCCAAATCGCCGAGAACGCAGGCGTCGACGGTGCCGTCGTTGCCGGCAAGGTCCGCGAATCCAACGACCTGTCCTTCGGCTTCAACGCACAGACCGAAGAGTACGGCGACATGTTCAAGTTCGGCGTCATCGACCCGGCGAAAGTCGTCCGCACCGCGCTGGAGGATGCCTCCTCCGTCGCAGGCCTGCTGATCACGACCGAAGCCATGGTCGCCGACAAGCCGGCCAAGGACGCGCCGGCCGGCGGCGGCATGCCCGACATGGGCGGCATGGGCGGCATGATGTAATCAGCCGTTCCGCCGGGAACTACGGAAAGGGTCGCCCTCGGGCGGCCCTTTCTGCGTTCCGGCCGTGGCCGGGCGCGGGTGAGGGCCCGGGAGAGGGCCTCCCTCTCCCGGCGGCTTCAGATCTCCGCCTGGCCGACCCGCTGCGACAGCGCCTCGCGGCTTTCCACCCGCTCGGAATAGCGGTCGAGCAGATAGCCGCCGCGGCCGCGGGTGAGCATCGTGAACTTCACCAGCTCCTCCATCACGTCGACCATCCGGTCGTAGAAGGGCGACGCCACCATCCGCCCGTCTTCGCCGAACTGGGTCCACGCCTTCGGGACCGAGCTCTGGTTCGGAATGGTCAGCAGCCGCATCCAGCGCCCGAGGATGCGCAGCTGGTTCACCGTGTTGAAGCTCTGGGAGCCGCCCGAGACCTGCATCACCGCCAGCGTCTTGCCCTGGGTCGGCCGCACGCCGCCGAGCGAGAGCGGGATCCAGTCGATCTGCGCCTTCATCACGGCGGTCATCGCGCCGTGGCGTTCGGGGCTCGACCAGACCATGCCCTCGCACCAGGTCACCATCTCGCGCAGTTCGGCCACCTTGGGATGCTCCGCGGCGGCATCGTCGGGCAGGGGCAGGCCCGAAGGATCGTAGATCCTCGTTTCGGCGCCCAGCCGGTGCAGCACGCGGGCGGCTTCCTCGGCCATCAGCCGCGAGAAGGACCGTTCGCGCAGCGAGCCGTAGAGCAGCAGGATGCGCGGCCGGTGCCCCATCGGCTCTGCTACCGCCAGCCGCGCGGCGTCTATGGGCTGGAACAGCGCCTCCTCGAGCTGCGGGACCGACGGATCGGCAGGCTCCGGCCCGCGGGCACCGATCCCGGCCAGGCTGGCGGCCAGTTCGTCCTTTGCCATTGTCTCCAGCGGCAGCGCCAGCATGGCGCGCAGCCGGTGGTCGAGCTGTCGCCAGGTTTCGGCCATGGCCGCGCCGGGATCCGGCGCGGCGGCCGGGTCGGGCAGGCTCCAATGCGCGCGGACGGCCGGTCCCGGGAAGACCGGGCAGGGCGACGCGGCGGCATCGTCGCAGAGCGTGATCACGATATCGACCGGCTCTGCGCCGGGCGCGGCAAATGCGTCCCAGCTCTTCGGCCGGACGGCGCCGGAGGCGATGCCGTTCTCCTCCAGGAGGTGCAGCGCGGCCGGGGCGGCCTCCGGGGCAGGGTCGGTGCCGCCGGACAGGGCGGCGACCCGGCCATGGCCCAGGCGGGCCAGCAGTGCCTCGGCCAGGATCGAGCGGGCGGAATTGCCTGTGCAGGCCAGGAGGACGCGGAGGGGCATGTCAGCCATCCATATTTCAAGAATTGTCGAACTGTTTTTGCCTAGCCCGGATCCCTGCAGCCTTCAACAAGCGGGCCGCCTGCGGCATCACTATCCCGCAAGGCACCGAATTCGCCGCTTGAAACTTGGACTCCGCCCCCTTTAGCTGAGGGCAACGGACCAGACTTTCCGAACGGAGGCCTCCATGACGCAATTCCGACCAGACGCTGCCGCCCCCCTGCGCGTGCGAGAGCGGGGCCGCAGGACGGGCCGGATGTTCGGGGCCTCCTTCGCGGCGCTCGTGGCGGCCGGCCCGCTGGCCGCGCAGGACGCGCCGAAAATCATCGAAAGCTATGGCTACTCCAATTTCGGCGAACTGAAATACCCTGCCGATTTCGACCATCTCGACTACGTCAATCCGGACGCGCCCAAGGGCGGCGAGATCTCGATCTGGGCTCAGGGCAATTTCGACAGCTTCAACCAGTACGCGATCGCGGGTGTGCCGGCGGCGCTGAACACGATCGGCTCGGAACGGATCATGACGTCCTTTGCCGACGATCCCTACGGGCTCTACTGCCTGATGTGCACCTCGCTGGAATATCCCGAGGACCTCGGCTGGGTGATCTTCCACCTGCGCGACGACATCAAGTTCCAGGACGGCACCCCGGCAACCGCCGAGGACGTGGCCTTCACCTCGAACCTGTTCATGACCCAGGGCATCCCGGAATACCGCCGGATCGTGGAGAACTTCTACAAGAGCGTCGAGGTGATCGATCCCTACACGATCAAGTTCACCTTCAACCCCGACAGTTCGGTGCGCGACCGGATCGGCCTGGCCGGGTCGACGCCGCTGTTCTCGAAGAAATGGTTCGAGGAGCGCGGGCAGAGGCTCGATGAATCGACGCTGGAGCCGTTCATGTCGACCGGCGCCTACATGCTGGACAGCTACGACTTCAACCGCCGCGTGGTATACAAGCGCAACCCCGACTACTGGGGCGAGGGCCTGCCGATCAACAGGGGCCGCAACAATTTCGACAGGATCCGGGTCGAGTATTTCGCGGACACCTCGGCCGCCTTCGAGGGCTTCAAGTCGGGCGAATACACCTTCCGGATCGAGGACAAGGCGCAGAACTGGGCCGAGAGCTACAACTTCCCCAATGTTGGCAACGGCTCGGTGAAGCGGGAGGAAGTTGCGGACGGCAATGTCGGCTACCACCTCGCCTGGGTGTTCAACCTCGACCGCGCCAAGTGGCAGGACAAGCGGGTCCGGCAGGCGATCGGCCTGGCCTTCAACTTCGAATGGACCAACCGGACGATATTCTACGATCTCTACAAGCAGCCCGTCAGCTTCTGGGACGGGACCGACCTGGCCGCGACCGGCACGCCCTCCGAAGGCGAGCTGGCGCTGCTGAAGCCGCTGGTCGAGGAAGGGCTGTTCGGCGAGGACATCCTGACCAACGAGGCGGTGACGCCGGTGCCGCACGAGGCCGACAGCAACCGGCTGTCGCGCAAGACGCTGCGCGAGGCGGGCAAGCTGCTGGAGGATGCAGGCTGGAAGATCGGCGATGACGGCATCCGCCGCAATGCCGAGGGCCAGCCGCTGGAACTGGTGATCATCCAGACCAACCCGACCTATGACCGCATGGTGAACCCGTTCCTGCAGAACCTTCAGCTGATGGGCATCCAGGGACGGCTGGAGCGGGTCGACACCTCGCAATATGTCGAGCGCCGCCGCTCGGGTAATTTCGACCTCGCGAACCAGGGCTTCACCATGGATTTCGAGCCGTCGCTCGGCCTCTACCAGTGGTTCGGCTCGGCCACTGCCGACAACAGCTCGCGCAACCTGATGCGGCTGCGCGACGAGGGCGTCGACAAGCTGATCGCGACCGCCGTCGCCGCGACCTCGCTCGATGCGCTGAAGACCTCGACGCGGGCCATCGACCGCGCGCTGCGCTACACCCGGTTCGACATCCCGCTGTGGTACAACGACAAGACCTTCGTGGCCTACTACGACATCTACGGCCATCCCGACATGCTGCCGCCGCTCGACCTGGGGCAATTCGATTTCTGGTGGTACGACCAGGCCAAGGCCGATGCGCTCAAGGCGAAGGGCGTGCTGAGGTAAGGGGCCCATGGGCAGCTACATCCTGCGGCGCCTTGCGCTGATCATCCCGACCCTGATCGGGATCATGCTGATCAATTTCGTGCTGACCCAGTTCGTCCCCGGCGGACCGGTGGAGCAGATCATCGCCCGCATCGAGGGGCAGGGGGACGCCTTCTCGGCGATCTCCGGCTCCGGCGACATGGGCACCCAGATGACGCCGGATGCAGGGGGAGGGGCCGACAAATATCTCGGCGCGCGCGGCCTGCCGCCGGATTTCATCGCGGAGCTCGAAAAGCAGTTCGGCTTCGACAAGCCCGCCTGGCAGCGCTTCCTCACCATGCTTTGGAACTACGCGCATTTCGATTTCGGGCAGAGCTATTTCCGCTCCATCTCGGTGGTCGACCTGGTTCTGGAGAAGATGCCGGTCTCGATCTCGCTCGGGCTCTGGTCGACGCTGATCGCCTACCTGATCTCGATCCCGCTGGGCATCCGCAAGGCGGTGCAGGACGGGTCGCGCTTCGACACCTGGACGAGCGGCGCGATCATCGTCGGCTACGCGATCCCGGGCTTCCTCTTCGCGATCTTGCTGCTCGTCGTCTTCGCGGGCGGCAGCTACCTGCAATGGTTTCCGCTGAGGGGCCTGCATTCCGACGGCTGGGAGCAGCTTAGCTTCCCTGCGCAAGTCGCGGACTATTTCTGGCACATCGCGCTGCCGGTCCTGGCCTCGACCATCGCCTCCTTTGCGACGCTGACGCTGCTGACCAAGAACAGCTTTCTCGACGAGATCAAGAAGCAGTACGTGGTCACCGCCCGCGCCAAGGGCCTGTCGGAAGGCGCGGTTCTCTACGGCCATGTCTTCCGCAATGCGATGCTGATCGTGATCGCGGGCTTTCCGGGGCTCTTCGTCTCGGTCTTCTTCGGCTCGTCGCTGATCATCGAGACGATCTTCTCGCTCGACGGCCTGGGCCGGCTGGGCTACGAGGCGGCGATCAGCCGGGACTATCCGGTGATCTTCGGCACGCTCTACGTCTTCGGCCTGATCGGGCTTCTGGTGGGGCTGCTGTCGGACCTGATGTATGTCTGGATCGACCCGCGGATCGATTTCGAGAGCCGGGAGACCTGAGATGGCCGCCACCGACATGTCCGACGTGACGCCGCCGCGCCAGGGCTGGCTGTCGCCGCTGAACCAACGGCGGCTGCGGAATTTCCGCGCCAATTCCCGCGCCTTCTGGTCGCTGGTGGTCTTCGGCGTGCTGTTCTTCGTCTCGCTCTTCGCGGAGTTCCTCGCCAACGACAAGCCGATCCTCGTGCGCTACCAGGGCGCCTTCTACACGCCGATCTTCAACTTCTACCCCGAGACGCAGTTCGGAGGCGATTTCCGCACGGAAGCCGTCTACCGCGACATCGAGGTGCAGTGCCTGATCGTCTCGGGCGGGTCCGAGGCCTGCTGGGACGACCCCGAGGGGGTGATCGCCGAGGCAAAGGACAGCGGCACGGTCGAGGGCGAGAAGGTGCAGGCGGGCTGGCTGCTGTGGCCGCCGATCCCCTACAGCTACAACACCGTCAACGACATTTCGGGCACGGCGCCCTCAGCGCCGGATGCGCAGCACTGGCTGGGCACCGACGACACCGCGCGCGATGTGCTGGCGCGGGTGATCTACGGCTTCCGGCTGTCGGTGCTCTTCGCGCTTGCCGTGACGTTCCTGACATCGGTGATCGGCATTGCGGCCGGCGCGGTCCAGGGCTTCTTCGGCGGCTGGACCGACCTGATCTTCCAGCGGATGATCGAGATCTGGGGCGCGACCCCGCAGCTCTACATCATCATCATCGTGGCGGCGATCTTCCAGATGAACTTCTGGCTCCTGGTCTTCCTGATGACGCTGTTCGGCTGGACCGCGCTGGTGGGCGTGGTGCGGGCCGAGTTCCTGCGGGCGCGCAACTTCGAATATGTCCGCGCCGCGCGCGCGCTCGGCGTGTCGAACGCGGTGATCATGGTGCGCCACGTCCTGCCGAACGCGATGGTGGCGACGCTGACCATGCTGCCCTTCGTGATCACAAGCACGCTGGGCGGGCTGGCCACGCTCGACTTCCTCGGCTTCGGCCTGCCGTCCTCGGCGCCGTCGCTGGGGGAACTGACGCTGCAGGCCAAGCAGAACCTGCAGGCGCCCTGGCTGGGATTCACCGCCTTCTTCACCTTCGCGATCATGCTGTCGCTGCTCGTCTTCATCTTCGAGGGGGTCCGCGACGCCTTCGATCCGCGGAAGACCTTCGCATGACCGGGGGCGCGCTGAACGGGCGGATGGTGGCGACCGCGGCCTGGTACGGGTCGCTGGCGATCATCGGCGGATGCCTGGCCGTCGCGGTCGAGACGCTGCATGCCGGGATGGAATTCCCGCCGCCGGCCTGGCTCGGCCAGATCATCGCGGCCGGGGCGCTTCTGCTGCCGGTGGGCTGCACCGGGCTGGGGCTGCGGCTCCACCTGCGGCTGGGCCGCCTGCCGGGCCCGGTGGTGCAGACTGCCGTCTGGGCGCTTGCCGCCTGCATTTTCCTCCTGACATGGGTGCTGACCGGGCAATGACGCGCGACACGATCCTGAACGTCCGCGACCTGAAGGTCGCCTTCTCGCAGGACGGCAAGCTGCATGATGCCGTGAAGGGGGTCGCCTTCGATGTCGGCCGCGGCGAGACCGTCGCGCTGGTCGGCGAATCCGGCTCGGGCAAGTCGGTGACGGCGCTCTCGACCGTCTCGCTGCTGGGCGACAACGCGCATGTGTCGGGCTCGATCACCTACAAGGACCGCGAGATGGTCGGAGCGGGCAAGGCCGCCCTGCGCGAGATCCGCGGCAACGACATCAGCTTCATCTTCCAGGAGCCGATGACCTCGCTCAACCCGCTGCACACGCTGGAAAAGCAGATCGGCGAAAGCCTTGCGCTGCACCAGGGGCTGAAGGGAGAGGCGGCGCGGGCGCGCATCCTGGAACTGCTCGACAAGGTGGGGATCGTCGATCCGGCCTCGCGCCTGTCCGCCTATCCGCACCAGCTGTCCGGCGGGCAGCGGCAGCGGGTGATGATCGCCATGGCGCTGGCCAACCGGCCCGAACTGCTGATCGCCGACGAGCCGACCACCGCGCTCGATGTCACCATCCAGGCGCAGATCCTCGACCTCCTGGCCGAGCTGAAGCGCGAGGAGGGGCTGTCGATGCTCTTCATCACCCATGACCTCGGGATCGTGCGCCGCTTCGCCGACCGGGTCTGCGTCATGAAGGACGGCGAGATCGTCGAGACCGGTCCGACGGCCGAAATCTTCGCGGATCCGCAGCATCCCTACACACAGAAGCTGCTGGCCGCCGAGCCGACCGGCGTGCCCGACCCGGTGCCCGCCGGCGCCGAGGAAATCGTCAGCACCGACCACCTGCGCGTCTGGTTCCCGATCACCGCCGGCTTCATGCGCAAGACCGTGGGCCACGTGAAGGCCGTCAATGCCGCCGCGCTGTCGGTGCGCCGCGGCGAGACGGTGGGGATCGTCGGCGAATCCGGATCGGGAAAGACCACGCTGGCGCTGGCGCTGATGCGGCTGGTCAGTTCCGAAGGGCCGATCGTCTTCCAGGGCACCGACATCCAGGGCTGGAAATCGAAGCAGCTGCGTCCCGTCCGGCGCGACATGCAGATCGTCTTCCAGGATCCGTTCGGATCGCTGTCGCCGCGGATGAACATCGGCCAGATCATCGGCGAGGGGCTGGGGGTGCACGGCACGTCGGAGGGCCGCAAGCCGGACGAGGCGGTCGCCGAGATCCTGACCGAGGTCGGGCTGTCTCCGGCGATGATGCACCGCTATCCGCATGAATTCTCCGGCGGGCAGCGCCAGCGCATCGCGATCGCCCGCGCCATGGTGCTGCGTCCGAAGCTGGTCGTGCTGGACGAGCCTACCTCGGCGCTGGACATGACGGTGCAGGTCCAGATCGTCGACCTGCTGCGGCGGCTGCAGGCCAAGTACAGGCTGGGCTACCTGTTCATCAGCCACGACCTGCGGGTCGTGCGCGCGCTGAGCCACAAGGTCATCGTCATGAAGCGCGGCGACATCGTCGAGTCCGGAGAAAGCGCGGCGGTCTTCGACCGGCCCGAAAGCGCCTATACCCGCGAGCTGATGGCCGCGGCCTTCGCGAAAACGGAAACGGCCGCGCCGGAGGTCCTGGCGCAGCCGGTGTGACGGGCATCGGCGCCGCGGTCAGACCGCGGTGCTGTGGCCGGTCTTGCTCATGTCATAGGCATCGAAGGCGCGGGCGACGATCCGTGCCAGCGGACGGCCGTCGCGGGTGATCTCGAACCGGTCGCCCTCTAGCGTGACGAAGCCCTGGAACTGCGCTGCCGCGGCGGCCATCCAGCTGCGCACGGTGTCGGCGCCGGGACCGTCCGGGCAGAGCACCGGAGCGAGATCGAAGGCGAAGTCGCACATCAGCATCTCGATGATCCGGGCGCGCACCTTGTCCTCGCCGGTGAAGGCATGGCCGCGCATCGTCGGCAGCCGCCCCGCGCGCACCAGCGCCGTGTAGTCCGAGGTCGAGGAGGCGTTCTGCGCGTAGCCCTGCGGGAAGCGCGAGATCGACGAGGCGCCGATGCCGATCAGCACCTCGGCCGGGTCCTCGGTATAGCCCTGGAAATTCCGCCGCAGCCGCCCTTCGCGCTGCGCCACGGCCATGCTGTCGAAGGGGCGGGCGAAATGGTCGATGCCGACTTCCATGTAGCCGTCCCAGAGGAACAGCTTGCGCGCGGTCTCGAACAGCTTCAGCCGCTCTTCGGGCGTGGGCAGCAGCGCAGAGGGGATCATCGACTGCCGCCGCGCCATCCACGGCACATGCGCATAGCCGTAGAGCGCGACCCGGTCGGGCGACAGGCTCAGCAGCTTCTGCACGGAATCGGCGATGCGGGCGGGGGTCTGGTCGGGCAGGCCGTAGAGGATGTCGGCATTGAGGCTGCGGACGCCCGCCGCTCGGATAAGCTGGACCGCCTGCTCGGTCACCTCGTAGCTCTGGATCCGGCCGATGGTCTTCTGGATCTCGGGGTCGAAATCCTGGACGCCGATCGAGGCGCGGTTCATCCCGGCTTCGGCCAGCGCATCCATGCGTGCCGCGTCGATCTCGTTGGGGTCGATCTCCACCGAAAATTCGCCGCCCGGCGCCAGCGGGGCCACGGCGCAGATCGCCTGCGACAGGGTGCGGATCATCTCCGCGTCCATCATGGTCGGCGTGCCGCCGCCCCAATGCAGCCGCGACAGGGTCACGCCCTCTGGCAGCATGGCGTCCAACTGGCGGATTTCCGACAGCAGGGTATCCAGATAGGCGCGCACGGTGTCGAGCTTCTGCGTGCCCTGGGTCCGGCAGGCGCAGAACCAGCACAGGTGCCGGCAGAAGGGAACATGCACGTAGAGCGAGATTTCCGAGCCGGGCGCGACGGAACCGATCCACTTCCGGTTCAGCGCCGCATCCACGTTGTTGGAAAATTGCGGCGCAGTCGGATAGCTGGTGTAGCGCGGAACGCGCGCGTCAAATAATCCGAGGCGGGAGAGTTGTGTCATCAGGCTCATTCGAATACGTTTAGCCGGTCCATCACCTCCGACCTTGATCGAGGTCAAATCATGAACACCGCCGTGAAACTGAGCCACAACGACCATGTCCCCGATTGCCGCGACTGCCCGATTCGGCATCGGGCCGTCTGTGCGCGCTGCGAGGCCGAAGAGCTCGAGCGGCTGGAAGAAATCAAGTATTACCGTACCTATCCGGCGGGTCAGACGGTGGTCTGGGCCGGTGACCGGATGGATTTCGTGGCCTCCGTGGTCTCGGGCATCGCGACCCTGTCGCAGACGATGGAGGACGGGCGCACTCAGATGGTGGGCCTGCTGCTGCCGTCGGACTTCATCGGGCGGCCGGGACGCGACGACGCGGCCTATGACGTGACCGCGACGACCGACCTGATCATCTGCTGCTTCCGCAAGCGGCCGTTCGAATCGCTGATGGAGAAGACCCCGCATATCGGCCAGCGCCTGCTGGAGATGACGCTGGACGAGCTCGACGCCGCGCGGGAATGGATGCTGCTGCTCGGCCGCAAGACCGCGCGCGAGAAGATCGCCAGCCTGATCGCGATCATCGCCCGCCGCGACGCCTCGCTGAACCTCAAGGGCAAGGACAAGTCGATGGTCTTCGACCTGCCGCTGACCCGCGAGGCGATGGCCGACTACCTCGGCCTGACGCTGGAAACCGTCAGCCGCCAGATCACCGCGCTGCGCAAGGACGGGGTGATCCAGCTCGAGGGCAAGCGCCACGTCACAATCCCGGATTTCGAGCGGCTGCTCGGCGAAACCGGCGACGACAGCGACGGCGGCTACCTGGTCTGAGCCGCCCGCAGCCCGACTGAACGGACAACGCCCCGGCCGCAAGGACCGGGGCGCTCTTTTTCGGCGAAAGGGGAGGGGCCGCCCCCTGCGGGGCGGTCGTCTTGCCCGGCCCGGGCCCGGAGGCCCGGAGCGGAGGCTGACTGCCTTGCCGCGGCCCGGTTCAGCGGGCCATCAGCACCGGGACCGGCGCCTCGGCCAGCATGTCGCGGGTCGGGCCGCCGAGCACGGCCTCGCGCAGCCGCGAATGGCCGTAGGCACCCATGATGATCAGGTCGGCCTTGCGGTCCTGCTGGTGGCGGATCAGCACGTCGGAGATCCGCGGCATGGTGCGGGCGAGGATCGAGACCTCGGCGCGCACGCCGTGGCGGGCCAGCATCATCGACAGCGCGCCACCCGGATCGGAGCGTTCCGGCCCATGGCGGGGCGGATCGACGATGGCGATGTTGGCCTGGCCGACCATTTCCAGCGCGGGCATCGCGGCGCGCACGGCGGCGATCGCCTCGGGGCCCTGGTTGGTCGCGATCATCGGATCGGCGGGGGCGTCGCCCTCCCAGCCCGGCGGCACGGTCAGCACAGGCGTCGGACCGAGGAACAGCGCGGCTTCGGTGATGGCCTCGTCCTCCGGCCCGCGGATCTCGCCATAGGGCTGCGGCAGGATCACGAGGTCGGCATAGCGCGCGGCCTGCTCGACGGCGGGCCCGATGGCGCCCCACTGGACGATCATCGCCTCGGCCGCCCAGCGGATGTCGCTGTCCTCCAGCCGTGCGGAGACGAAGTCCTTCAGCTTGCGGGCATCTTCCTCTGCCTGGGCGAGCGAGTTCTCGGCGACCAGCGCGGTCGCGCCGGCATAGTAGAAGCCGACCTGGACGCGGTCCACGCCGAGGCACAGCACGTCGAGATGTGCGTCGTAGCGCCGGGCCAGCCTTACCGCATGGTCCAGATGCGCCAGATCGCCCTCCGCAGTGCGCAGGATGCACATGAGGGATTTGTATGTCATGGCCCTTCCTCCTTTCGAGTGAGTACGACCAATGTAGCTGCGTCGCATTGCAGCGCCTTGATCTGAAACAATGGTGTAATCGCGATGTTTTGATACAGATCAATGAGGTGGTAACGTGCTCTCGCCATAGCAGCACGGACGAAAACCCCGCGGAGATTCCGTCTCGACTCTCTCCGCAACTCAACAAGGGACGAAGGGACAAGACATGGTCGATTATCTGAAGCTCATAGCCTTCGGATTGATCGCACTCATCGCGGCCATCGCGGCGAATTACGCCCACGATGTGTCCTACATGGTGCACGCAATCATCATCATGCTCGTGAGCGGGGGGCTGTTCCTCTACACCCTGCGCACGATCGACGAGCCTAAGACGCCCATCGACACCACCGTCTACATGGATGATGTGGTGCGCTACGGCGTAATTGCAACCTGCCTGTGGGGAGTCGTCGGCTTCGCGGCGGGCACGTTCATCGCCTCCCAGCTCGCCTTTCCCGGGCTGAACTTCGAATTTGCGCAGCCCTACATGAATTTCGGGCGCCTGCGTCCGCTGCATACTTCGGCGGTGATTTTCGCCTTCGGCGGCAACGCGCTGATCGCGACCGCCTTCTACGTGGTGCAGCGCACCTCGGCGACCCGCCTCTGGGGCGGCAACCTCGCCTGGTTCGTGTTCTGGGGCTACAACCTCTTCATCGTCCTGGCCGCGACCGGCTACCTGCTGGGCGGCACCCAGTCCAAGGAATACGCCGAGCCGGAATGGTACGTCGACTGGTGGCTGACCATCGTCTGGGTCGCCTTCCTGGCCGTGTTCCTCGGCACGGTCATCAAGCGCAAGGAACCCCACATCTACGTGGCGAACTGGTTCTACCTTGCCTTCATCGTCACCGTAGCGATGCTGCACGTGGTCAACAACATCTCGATCCCGGTCTCGCTCTTCGGCTCCAAGTCGGTGCAGGTCTTCTCGGGCGTGCAGGACGCGATGGTGCAGTGGTGGTACGGCCACAACGCCGTGGGCTTCTTCCTGACCGCGGGCTTCCTGGGCATGATGTACTACTTCATCCCGAAGCAGGCGGAACGCCCGGTCTTCTCCTACAAGCTGTCGATCATCCACTTCTGGGCGCTGATCTTCCTCTACATCTGGGCCGGTCCGCACCACCTGCACTACACCGCGCTGCCTGACTGGGCCGCGACGCTGGGCATGGTGATGTCGGTGATCCTGTGGATGCCCAGCTGGGGCGGCATGATCAACGGCCTGATGACGCTCTCGGGCGCCTGGGACAAGCTGCGCACCGATCCGGTCATCCGGATGATGGTGGTCGCGGTGGGCTTCTACGGCATGTCGACCTTCGAGGGCCCGATGATGTCGATCCGCTCGGTCAACTCGCTGTCGCACTACACCGACTGGACCATCGGCCACGTGCATTCCGGCGCGCTCGGCTGGAACGGCATGATCACCTTCGGCGCGCTTTACTACCTGACGCCCGCGCTTTGGCAGAAGAAGAAGCTGTATTCGCTGCCCATGGTCTCCTGGCACTTCTGGCTCGCCACCATCGGCATCGTGCTCTACGCCGCCTCGATGTGGGTGACCGGCATCATGGAAGGCCTGATGTGGCGCGAAGTCGACGCCAACGGCTTCCTCGTGAACTCCTTCGCCGACACCGTGGCGGCCAAGTTCCCGATGTATGTCGTGCGCGCGCTCGGCGGGGTGATGTACGTCACCGGCGCGATCATCATGTGCGTCAACCTCTACCTGACAGCCACCCGCGGCGAAGCGAAGGAAGACGCGCCTTCCGCCGCCCCGGCTGCGCAGCCCGCGGAATAAGGACCGAAGAGAATGGGTATTCTTGACAAGCACAAGGTCCTCGAGACCAACGCCACCCTTCTGCTGGTCTGCTCCTTCCTGGTCGTGACCATCGGCGGGATCGTCGAGATCGCGCCGCTGTTCTGGCTGCAGAACACCATCGAGGACGTGGAGGGCGTGCGCCCCTACTCCCCGCTGGAGCTGACCGGGCGGGACATCTACATCCGCGAGGGCTGCTATGTCTGCCACAGCCAGATGATCCGCCCGATGCGCGACGAGGTGGAGCGCTACGGCCACTACTCGCTGGCGGCGGAGTCGCAGTACGACCATCCGTTCCAGTGGGGCTCTAAGCGGACCGGGCCGGACCTGGCCCGCGTCGGCGGCCGCTATTCGGACGCCTGGCATGTCGCGCACCTGACCAACCCGCAGTCTGTGGTCCCGGAATCGATCATGCCGAAATACGGCTTCCTGACCGAGACCCTGGTCACGCCGGAGATGATCGAGGCCAAGATGGAGACCCACCGCATGGTCGGCGTCCCCTACACGGACGAGATGATCGAGAACGCCGAGGCCGACTTCATGGCGCAGGCGGATCCCGACAGCGACTACGAGGGGATGCTGGAACGCTATCACGGGGCGCAGGTGCGCAACTTCGACAGCCAGCCGGGCATCTCCGAAATGGACGCGCTGATCTCGTACCTGCAGATGCTGGGCACGCTGGTCGATTTCTCGACCTTCACGCCCGACGCAAGCCGCTGAGGAGGGAACCATGGAACAGCTCTTCCGCGAGTTCATGGACCATTTCACCCTGGTCTATCTCTTCACGATCTTCACCGGCATCTGCATCTGGGTGATCTTCGGCAAGTCCAAGTCCTACCGCGACAGCGCCGAGATCATCTTCCGCCATGACGACAAGCCCGCCCAGGACGACGCGGGTCAGGAGGCCCGGACATGAGCAACCATTCCGACAAGACCCACCAGGGCGATGTCCCGACGACGGGCCATTCCTGGGACGGGATCGAGGAATACGACAACCCGATGCCGCGCTGGTGGCTGATCGTGTTCTACATCTGCATCGGCTGGGGCCTGGTCTACTCGATCCTGATGCCGTCCTGGCCCGGCTTCTCCGGCGCCTGGCCGGGGCTGCTCGGCTGGTCGACCCGCGGCCAGGTGGCCGAGGAGATCGCCCAGATGCAGGAGGCCAATGCCGCGATCGACGCGCAGCTGGCCGCGGCCGACCTGACCGCGATCGGCGACGATCCCGAGCTGAACCAGTATGCCGTCAATGCCGGCGCCGCGGTGTTCCGCACCTGGTGCGCGCAGTGCCACGGCTCGGGCGCGGCGGGGGCCACCGGCTTCCCGAACCTGCTGGACGACGACTGGCTCTGGGGCGGCGACATCGAGGCGATCCACTACACCGTCACCCACGGCATCCGGAACGAGACCGACCCGGACGCCCGGTTCAGCCAGATGCCGGCCTTCGGCGAGATGCTGGCCCCGGGCGAGATCGCCTCGCTGGCCAACTACGTCATGTCGCTTTCGGGCGAGCCGCAGGATGCCTCGCTGGTCGACCAGGGCGCGCAGCTCTTCGAGGACAACTGCGTCGCCTGCCACATGGAAGGCGGCGTGGGCAACCGCGAATTCGGCGCACCCAACCTGTCGGATGCAATCTGGCTCTACGGCGGCGACTATGACACCATCGTCGAGTCGATCACCAAGGCCCGCTTCGGCGTCATGCCGAACTGGAATGCGCGCCTCACCGACGCCCAGATCAATGCCGTGGCCACCTATGTCCACGGACTCGGCGGCGGCGAGTAAGCAAATTCTGCCCTGCGATCGGTGGCCGCGGTCTTCCGCGGCCCCATTTGTGTTTGAGAGGTAGTCCCCTATGGTTTCGGGACGCGGAGGTTATTGAAATGACGACCTATGTTCTTGTCGGATACGCATTCGACAATACTTCCAGCCTGCGTCCGGGCGACGACGGCTATGAATATGTCCCGTTGGAGCTGCGCATCGTCCTGCCGGACGGCATCTCGATCGTGCAGGGCGATCCCTCGCCGCTGGAGCAGAGTCCGGGACTGAACGCCCTGACGTTCAGCGACGGCACCGGGGACGCGGTCAGCCCCTATGCCTTCGAGCTCGACGGGCTGGAGCTGACCACGGACGATGCGGCCTGGACCGGCATCGTCTTCCGCTACATCGATACCGGCGGCAGCGGCGAATATGACGGCATGCTGGGCCTGTCCTTCCTGTCCGACGACTATGTCTCCGGGCCGGTCCCGCTGTTCAATGTCACCGGGCTGGACGTCAGCAGCTATGCGAAGCTGGTGGAGTTCTTCGAGCTGACCACCGCAGAGGACAGCAGCTACGCGCTGCAGGTGGCACCGCAGGAAGCGGCGGTTTTCGACCTTCTGGACGTGCCGGGCGTGATGATCACCGAGGATGACGTGATCGTCGGGACCGCGGCGTCGGAAACGTTCTATTCCGGCATCGGCAACGACACCGTGACGGCCAAGTTCGGCGCCGACTGGGTCTATGGCGGCACCGGAAACGACTGGCTGGCCGGGAAGGCCGGGCGCGACCACATCTTCGGCGGCAAGGGCCATGACCGGCTGTTCGGCGGCATGGGCGACGACACGCTGAACGGCGGGCGCGGCGAGGACAAGCTGTTCGGCGGCTTCGGACGCGACGTGCTGGACGGCGCGCTCGGCGACGACGAACTGGAAGGCGGCGGCGGGGCCGACGAGTTCCGCTTCGGCGTCGGCTACGGCGACGACGTCGTGACCGATTTCGGCACCGGGGCGGACGAGCTGGTGTTCGATCCCGCGCTGTGGTCCGGCGAGCTCACTGCCGACGAGGTGGTCGATGCCTTCGCCGAGGTCGAGGGAAGCGACCTGGTGTTCCGCTTCGACGGGGGCGAGTCGCTGACGCTGCTCGGCTACACCGATGTCGCGGCCATCGCCGACGACATCTCCTTCGCGTGATCCGGACGGGCGGCGGCCGCTAGCCCAGCGACTTGCCGCCGCCCTTCCTGCGCGCGCTGGCCGCGTCCTTGCGGCGGACCCATTCCGCCAGCGCCAGCCAGCTTCCGAGATAGAACAGCCCGAAGCCCAGCACCGCCCAGCCCGGCGCCGGTCCGATCGCGGCGCGGCCGATCACGTCGCCGATGCCGCGCGCGGGAACCGGATGGACGGTCAGCTTGCCCAGATAGGCGAGATACTGGATCGACAGGATCCACAGGTAGTTGCGCCGGATCCGGCGGCCCATCGCGCGGGACATGCTGACATGGTATTCCGGCCGCCAATAATCCTTGGCCAGGGTCTTCTGCCAGTTCTCCTCGGTATGCAGGTCGCCGTCATCCAGCATCGGCGCGTAGAAATGCGTCTCCATCCAGCGCGCCCGCGCCCGCCAGACGTTGAAATAGCGGTAGCGCCGCGCCTCCAGCACCATGAAGAGCCCGATCAGCACGCCCACCAGCAGCAGCGGCAGCTCCGACGCGCCCGGCGAGGAGAAGGCAATCGACAGCGCCACGCCCAGCGTCACCACCGACCAGTTGGTCGTCGTGTCGAGCCGCGTCCGCCAGATCGTGCTGCGGTAGACTTCGCCGCGGTAGAGATGCGCGATCGCGCCGATCTCCGCCTGGGTGAATTCCCTCTTCGCGGATGTCGCCACCCGCGGCTCTGCCTGGCCCATCTGTCCTCCCCTTCCGCAGCCTGCCGAATCTATGCCCGGTCATTCCGACTATCTGCCGGAAGCATGTGCAGGCCCAGCATGGATCGCCGGATTGACCTGTGTCAAAGCCGGGGGGGCGAGTCGCGCGTAGAACCGGGGGCAAGGACCGACCGGTGCTGAACCTCGTTCGGATCCTCTCAACATCGGCACCCCTTCCTGTTCGCGCGTTTCCTTGGGGGGTGCCGATGTTTTTTTGTTCGGAATCGAGGGATTTGCGACGATTAGGCTATGATTGATCCACGTCAAGTCCCTAGCCAATCGCGCATGGCAGATACACGAATAAGACAAGTGCAGTCGAATCGGAATATGTCATGAGCGCGAGCGAGCAGCCCCCCTCCCTTTATGCCAGCCGCGAGCCGATCTTCCCCAAGCGCATCTCGGGGAACTACCGCCGGCTCAAATGGATCATCATGATCGTCACGCTGGGCATCTACTACGTGACGCCCTGGATCCGCTGGGACCGCGGCGCCAAGCTGCCCGACCAGGCGGTGCTGATCGATCTCGCCAACCGCCGCTTCTTCTTCTTCTGGATCGAGATCTGGCCGCATGAATTCTACTTCGTCGCGGGCCTCTTGATCATGGCCGGTCTCGGCCTCTTCCTGTTCACCTCGGCCCTGGGCCGGGTCTGGTGCGGCTATACCTGCCCCCAGACCGTCTGGGTCGATCTCTTCATCCTGGTGGAGCGCTGGATCGAGGGCGACCGCAACAACCGCATCCGCCTGCTGCGGCAGAAATGGGACGCGCACAAGGCGCGGCTCAGGATCACCAAATGGGCGGTCTGGTTCGCCATCGCCGTCGCCACCGGCGGTGCCTGGGTGTTCTATTTCGCCGATGCGCCGACGCTGCTGCATGACCTCGTGACCTTCCAGGCGCCGCTCGTGGCCTACACGACCGTCGGGCTGCTGACGGCCACGACCTTCATCTTCGGCGGCTTCATGCGCGAACAGGTCTGCATCTACATGTGCCCCTGGCCGCGCATCCAGGCGGCGATGATGGACGAGGACACGATCACCATCGCCTACCGCTCCTGGCGGGGCGAACCGCGCGGCAAGCACCGCCGCAAGCATGTCGAGGTGGCCGAGACGACCCGCACCGCCGATGCGATCAGCCAGCGCGAGGCGCCGAAGGACGCGCCCTCCCTGGGCGACTGCATCGACTGCAACGCCTGCGTGAACGTCTGTCCGATGGGGATCGACATCCGCGACGGCCAGCAGCTGGAATGCATAACCTGCGGCCTGTGCATCGACGCCTGCAACGAGATCATGGACAAGATCGGCAAGCCGCGCGGGCTGATCGACTACATGGCGCTGACCGACGAGGAGCACGAGAAGTCGGGCAAGACCCCGATCCCGGTGCTCAAGCATGTCCTGCGGCCGCGCACGATCCTCTATACCGTGCTCTGGGGCGGGGTCGGCGTCGGCCTGGTGGCCGCGCTCTTCATGCGCGAGGACATATCGGTCACCGTCGCGCCGATCCGCAACCCGGTCTACATCACCCTTTCGGACGGCACGATCCGCAACACCTATGACGTGCGGCTGCGCAACAAGCACGGCGAGGACCGGCCCTACCTGATCACGGTGGAATCGGACGAGCCCTTCGCCGTCGATCTCGAAGGTTCCGACACCCAGACGGTGATGGTGCCAGCGGATTCGACGATGCTGCAGCGGGTCTATATCATGGCGGCGCCGGGCTCCGAGGCGGCGGCCGCGAACCGGACCGACCTGTGGATCCATGTCGAGGACACGGTGAGCAAGGAAGCGACCGAGAAGGATACCGTGTTCAACGGCAAGGGGACGAAGTGATGGGCGAACTGACCGGCTTCAAGGTTCTGATGATCGCGGTGGCCTCCTTCGGGATCGTCATCGCGGTGAACGTGGTCATGGCCTGGCAGGCGGTGGCGACCTTCCCGGGGATCGAGACCGCCAGCAGCTACCAGGCAAGCCAGGAATTCGACGTCCACAAGTCGGCGCAGCTGGCGCTGGGATGGACCGTGGATGCCCGCTATGCCGACAAGGTGCTGGAAATCGAGATCACCGGGCCGGATGGCGGTCCCGCGGAGATTTCCTCGATGGCCGCGCTGGTCGGCTGGGCGACCTCGACCCGGGACGACGTGACCCCGGAATTCACCCGCAACGGCGCGGTCTATGCGACGCCGCTGGACCTTCCGGACGGCAACTGGAACATCCGGCTGAAGGCGGTGGCCGCGGACGGCACGGAATTCAGCCGCCGCATCCCGTTCCCGATCCGGAACGGGCAAGGCTGAGCCATGGCGCTGGCGGACACTTCCGAGCTGCCCGGCGCCGTTGCCTGCCCGGCCTGCGTCGCCACCGATCCGGCCGAAACCGTCGCGCAGATCCGCGCGGCGCGGTCGGAGAAGCTGATGCTGTCGGTGCCCGGGATCGCCGATGCCGATGCGATGCTGGCGGCCGAGCGCGCGCTGCGCGGCGTCGAGGGCGTGCGCGAGGCGCGGGTCAACATGACGCTGAAGCGCGCCTCGGTCACGGCCGGGGCGGGGGTGACGCCCGAGGCGCTGGTCTCGGCGCTGGAGGCCGCGGGCTTCGAGGCGCACGAGCTCGATGCCGGAACGCTGGCCGCGACCCAGACCGACCGCGCCGGGCGCGAGCTGCTGATGCGCCTGGGCGTGGCGGGCTTCGCGGCGATGAACGTGATGCTGCTGTCGGTCTCGGTCTGGGCCGGGGCAGAGGGCGCGACCCGCGACATGTTCCACTGGATCAGCGCCTTCATCGCCCTGCCGACCGTCGCCTTCGCCGGCCAGCCCTTCTACCGCAACGCCTTCGCCGCGCTGCGCCGGGGCGCGCTCAACATGGACGTGCCGATCACGCTTGCCATCGTGCTGACCATCGTCACGTCGCTCTACGAGACCATCCAGTCCGGGGCGCATGCCTATTTCGACGCGACGCTGATGCTCTGCTTCTTCCTGCTGGCCGGGCGCTATCTCGACCACCGGACGCGTGCCGTCGCGCGCTCCGCCGCCGAGGAGCTGGCCGCGCTTGAAGTGGCCCGCGCCACCCGCATCCGGGGCGGCATCGAGGAAACCGTTCCGCAAGCCGAGCTGGTCGCGGGCGATCTGATCCGGGTCCGCCCGGGCGGCCGCATCCCGGTGGACGGCGAGGTGACCGAGGGCATGTCGGAGCTCGACCGCGCGCTGCTGACCGGCGAGACCCTGCCGGTGCAGGCGCGGCCCGGCATGGCGGTTTCGGCGGGTGAGGTGAACCTGACCGGGCCGCTGCTGCTGCGCGCGACCGCCGTGGGGGCGGATACCTCGCTGCATGCGCTGACCGACCTGGTGGCGATCGCCGAAAGCGGCCGGTCGCAATATTCCTCGCTGGCCGACAAGGCGGCGAAGCTCTACGCGCCCGGCGTGCACATCCTGTCCGCGCTGGCCTTCCTCGGCTGGTTCGCAGGCACCGGCGACCTGCGCGTGGCGCTGAACATCGCGGCGGCGGTGCTGATCATCACCTGTCCCTGCGCGCTCGGCCTCGCCGTGCCGGCGGTGACCACGGCGGCCTCTGGGCGGCTGTTCCGCCGCGGGCTGCTAATCAAGGACGCGACCGCGCTGGAGCGGTTGGCAGAGACCGACACGGCGGTCTTCGACAAGACCGGCACGCTGACCCTCGGCCAGCCCGAAGCGGTCGATTTCGCCGCTCTGGCGCCGGAATGGCAGCGGCTGGCGGCAGGGATCGCCGCCGGCTCTGCCCATCCGCTGGCGCAGGCGGTCCTGCGGGCTGCCGGGGACATCGATGCGGCCGGCGTGGCGGAGCTGCGCGAAGTGCCGGGCTACGGCATAGAGGGCCGCGCGGACGGCGCGCTGCTGCGTATGGGTCGGCTCGACTGGGTCGGCGGCACGGGCGCGGCGGTGCAGGGCACGGCCACCTGGCTGCGCCTGGGCGACGGGTCGCCGGTGGCGATCCGCTTCCGCGACCGGCTGCGGCCGGGGGCACGCGAGGCGGTCGAGGGGCTGAAGGCGCAGGGGCTTCAGGTGCACCTGCTCTCGGGCGATGCGGAACCGGCGGTGCGCGCGCTGGCCGAGGAGCTGGGCATTTCCGAATGGCGCGCGGGAATCCTGCCGGCCGAGAAGGCGGGCTACGTGCAGGATCTGGCCGCGAAAGGCGCCAAGGTGCTGATGGCCGGGGACGGGCTGAACGACACGGCGGCGCTGGCCTCGGCGCATGCCTCGCTCTCGCCGGCCTCGGCGCTGGAAGCGGCGCGGGTCGCCTCCGACATGGTTCTGCTCCATGCCGACCTGTCGGCGATCCCCGAGGCGCGGGCGACGGCGCGCAGGGCGGTGCGCCGCATCCGGGAAAACTTCCGCATCGCGACGGTCTACAACGTCCTGGCCGTGCCGCTGGCGGTGGCCGGGCTCTGCTCGCCGCTGATCGCGGCCGCGGCCATGTCGGCGAGTTCGATCACGGTCTCGCTGAATGCATTGAGAGTGAGATAGATGGAAATCCTGGCTATCCTGATCCCGGCTTCGCTGCTTCTCGGCGGCGTGGGCCTGATCGCCTTCCTGTGGTCGCTGCGGGCGAACCAGTACGAGGACCCCGAGGGCGATGCCCGCCGCATCCTCTCGGGCGAGTACGACGACAAGCCCAAGCAGGACTGAGCCGCGCGGCTCAGGCGGGTTCCGAGATCTCGATCAGGTTGCCGTCGGGATCGCGCAGGTAGACCGAGCGGATCGGTCCGGTCGCGCCGGTGCGCATCACCGGGCCTTCCTCGATTGCGGCGCCGGCATCGCCGAGGCGGCGCATCACCTCCTCGAGCGGGCAATCCGCCAGGAAGCACAGGTCGAGCGCGCCGGGCTGCGGGATCCGCGCCTTGGGATCGAATTCCCGGTCCTTCACATGCAGGTTGATCTTCTGGTCGCCGAAGCGGAAGGCGCGGCGCCCCGCGCCGAAGGTTTCCAGCGCCATGCCCAGAACGCGGGTATAGAACTCTATGCAGGCCGCCTCGTCCGCGGTGGTCAGCACCAGATGGTCGAGCGACCTGATCATGCCGCCGGGCGCGCGAGCGTGCCGATCACCGCGTAGTCGCGGTAGAGCGGCCGGACGTCTGTCTCGAGCCCGTGCTCCGCGGCGAGGCGCTCGAACGCCTCCGCCATGCCCGCGCGCGGGGCGACATGGAATTTCGACAGCCACAGGTGCATGCCCTTGCCGAACCAGCGGGGCAGGCCGCTCTGCAGGCCGAAATCGACCATGTGGATCCGTCCGCCCGGCGCCAGCATCGGCACGGCATGCGCCAGCGCGCCCTGCCAGTCGGGGATCATCGACAGGCAGTAGCTGAACACGATCCGGTCGAACTGCGCCTGGCCGAGCGTCATCCCGGGATCGAAGCTGCAGGCATCCGCCTTGGCCAGCTTGATCCGCCAGCGCATCGCCGAGCGGGCGCTGTTCTTCGAGGCCTGGCGCAGCATCTTGTGGGAGATGTCGACGCCGAAGAGCTGGGCGTCGCGGTAGCGGTTGCCGATGCGGATCAGGTTGCGCCCGGTGCCGCAGGCGATCTCCAGCACCGTGCCGTCGCCTTCCACGTCCAGCTCGTCGATCAGCCGGTCGCGGCCCAGCAGGTAGTATTTCCGCGTCAGGTCGTAGATCGCTGCCTGGTGCCGGTAGACCCGGTCCATCAGGTCGCCATGATCGTGATCAGCCTGCATGCCGCGCCCTATCCCTGGAACGTGTACTTGTGGAAGCCGCCGTAGATGGCGGACCGGTCCTTCTGCCAGAATAGGTGGCCCTCCTCGGGGATCGAGACCCAGCGTCCGAGGGTCGCAGGGTCCACGCGGCCGGGCAGGATATCGGGGGCGCCGCCGGTGCGGAAGATCACGCGCGCCCCGGGCCGGGCGGTGCGGGTGATCTGGCTCCAGAGCGCATCGAGCTGTCCGTCGGTCATCCAGTCCTGCGCATCGAGCAGCACATAGGCGTCCTGGCTGGCATCGGGCTTTTCCGCCAGCATGTCGGTCAGGTTGCGGTTCGCCACCTCGGCGCGCGGCGCGGCAGCGCGCACTGCCTCCCAGTTCTCCGCCGCCAGGTAGGGCGGGACCGGGCCGGTTCCGTCCGGCTTGTAGCCGCGGTTGAAGGCGGCCCAGGCGAAGTAGTTCTCGGAGATCGGGAAATCGCACATCAGCTTGCGGGTGCGCTCGCGCAGCACCGGGACGATGTCGCCGCCGCCGTCGGCCGCGAGCTTGTCGAACTGCGCGGGCGGGATGCCGAGCCCGAAGAGCGAGGCCTTGCGCCGCGCCAGGAAGCGGACGCCGCGGGTCTCGAACAAGGGTGCTACCTCGGCCTCGAAGAAGTCGCGCTGCTCCTCCAGCGTCCGCGCGGCCAGAAGCGGGCGGAAATCGACCTTGCCGAGCCCGGCGACCAGATGCGCGGCGGCGATGAAGCGGCCGAGCACGCCGTAGCGGTAGAAGCCGTTCTCGAACATCTCGATGCGGCGGCGCATCCGGCCCTGGCGGGCCTCCCAGAAGGCGCGGCTTTCCGCGTCGAGCGCGGGCGCGACGAACTGGTCGTAGAGCGCGGCATTTCCCTTGCGGTCGGCATGGCCGAAGAAATCGTAGAACGTGGCGTGGCTGGGCAGGGCCTGGACCGCCGCGAGCTTCAGCCGGTTCAGCGCGACATGCGCCGGGCTGAGATCGACAGCGGTGACGCCCGCCAGCCCGGCGGAGAGATAGCTCATCATGTTGCAGCCGCCCGAGGCGATGCAGACCAGCCGGTCGGAGGGCCGGAGCTGCAGCGCCGCCATGTCGACGACCGGGTCCTCCCAGATCTGGGCATAGACCAGCCCGGTGAAGAGGTTGGAGAAGACCCGCTCCAGCGCGCCGGTGGCCGAAAGCGCCGGTTTCTGGTGGACGGCGCCGCCGAGCTGCTGGCGCGCGATGCTCTGATCTGTCATGTCGATGCCCCGGTGCCGCCTCAGGAGGCGAGCTTTGCCTTCTTGGATTTCTTCTTCTTCTTGCCCTTGCGCTGCTCGTCCCGCTCCTCGCGGGCGCGCTCGCGCACGGCGCCTGCCCAGTCGACCAGGCGCAGGCTGCCGTCGTGATCCTCGATGATTCCCGTGCAGCTTTCCACCCAGTCGCCGCAGTTCGCGTAGAGCACTTCCCCGAGCCGGGAGAGCTCCGCCTTGTGGATATGGCCGCAGACGATGCCGTCGAACCCGCCGCGGCGGGCCTCGTCGGCCAGAACCTTCTCGAATTCGCCGATGAAGTTCACCGCGCGCTTTACGGTCTGCTTGGCCCAGTTGGACAGCGACCAGTACTGCCCGCCCCAGAGGCGGCGGACGCGGTTGTACCAGGTATTGGCCAGCAGGATGAGGTTGTAGGCCCAGTCGCCGATATGGGCCAGCCACTTGGCGTTCATCACCACCACGTCGTACTTGTCGCCGTGGACGACCAGCAGGCGGCGGCCGTCGGCGGTGACATGGGTGTCCTCGTCGCGCACGTCGATGCCGCCGAAATGCGTGCCGAGATAACGCCGCATCACTTCGTCATGGTTGCCCGGGATGTAGATGATCGGCACGCCCTGGTGGGCGCGGGCGAGAAGCGCCTCGATCACGTTGTTATGGGCCTGCGGCCAGTGCCAGCCGCGGCGCAGCCGCCAGCCGTCGAAGATGTCGCCGACCAGGTAGATCTGCTCGGCCTGCACATGGCGCAGGAAGTCGAGGAACATCTCGGCCTGGCAGCCGCGCGTGCCCAGATGGATGTCGGACACGAACAGCGTTCGGCAGCGGGCGGGCAAGCCGGGGAGGGGGGCGGCACAGGTCATCTTGGCCGTCCCTAGACACCTTTTCCGTGACAGGTGAATGACAGGACAGGGGGAGCGGCAAGCTGCCGCCGGCCGGCAGCGCTGTCGTCTCTGCGGGGCATGGGCCTCCTCAGCTCTCCGGGCGTCCGCTCAGGCGGATCCGCTCGATCAGGTGGAACCGGTCCTCCTCGTCGGCACCGGCAAGGCACAGGGTGTCAAGCCGGAAGGGCGAGGGCAACAGCGGCTCCAGCGCCGGCTCCAGCGCCGCGCGGATTTCCGCCTGCCGCGCCGCGTCGCGGATCCGGCCGGTCAGCGTCATGTGGAAGCGGAACTCGTCCATCACGTAGGGATAGCCCCAGCGCGCCAGGTTCCCTTCCTGTGCCGGGCTCAGGCCGCCGCTGCGGCGGCGGGCCTGCTCGGCTTCCGAGGCGGGGGCGCGGAAGCTGTCGAGATCGCGCACTGCGGCGCCGGCCAGGGTCGACAGCGCCCGGATGTCGCCGTCGGGGACGAGGGCGAGGAAGCCGCCCAGGCTGGCCAGCGACAGGCCGGACAGGTCCAGCGGCTGCTGGCGCGCGCAGAAATCGCGGAAGGCGATCGAAAGCTCGGCCGCGCTGCGGCCCTCTGCGAGGCGGAAGGGCGGCTTGATCGTGGCGTGGAAGCCGTATTTGCGCGGCGTGGCGGTTAGCGCGGCACGGTCGATCCCGGGGTCGACCCCGGCGGGCGGTTCGGTGCTGCAGCCGCGGACGGGATCCCAGCCCAGCCAGGCGGCACCGAACTCCGCCAGCGCGCCCTCGGGCGGCAGGTAATACACGGCATAGCGAAGGAAGTCGCTCATCTTTGTCCTCGTCACTCGGTAATCTACGCCGCCGCGGAGATGCGCGGGACGGGGCGGCCACGGCCGGTCCGGACCTGCGGCAGACATCGGGGCGGACAGCTGGCTGCGGTTTCTGGCTGACATGCCCACCGGGAAAAGGTAGGTGCGCGCCCCGGGCATCACAATCGCTCAGATGCCGCAATGCGCGTCAAACAGCGCAACTGTTTCCGAAATCACCCTGCTGCGCAGCTCGGGCCGCTCCATCAGCACCTCGTGCTCCGCGCCGCCCAGTTCGGTCAGCGCGGCCGAGGGCCAGCGCGCGGCCATGCGCCGGATCCGGTCGGACGAGACGATGCGCTCGCGGCTGCCGACGAAGACCCGGACCGGCAGCCGCGGCAGCGCGGTGCGGTTGATGGCCTCGCAGGCCTTCAGCGCCTCGGCAAACCAGCGCAGGGTCGGCCCTGCCAGGGCGAGTTCGGGATGGCGCTGCAGGTGGCCGCGGAACCAGCGGAAGGTCGCGGGATCGCTGGTCAGCAGGTTGTCCGCCGGATCGGCGCCGAGAATGTAGGATTTCCGGGTCGTGCCCGGCACCACCGCGCGCCACAGGCCCAGCGGTTCGGCGAGGGCGGGAATGATCCGCGCGGCCGGCCGCAGCACCGCGGCCATCGCCACCTGCCACATCGGCGCGGAGAAGGCGGCGGCGCGCACCTCCAGCCCGGCTTCCAGCGCCTGCAGCGCGATCGCCCCGCCCATGGAATGCGACAGGAGGAACCAGGGTTTCGGCAGGTCGGCCTCGCCGGCATGGGCGAGATAGGCCGCGACGTCCTGCTGGTAGTCGGAGAAGCGGTCGACATGGCCGAGCCGCGGATCGGGCAGCAGCCGGTCCGCCAATCCCTGGCCGCGCCAGTCGATCGCGGCGAAGCCGTAGTCCGCCGCAAGGAAGTCGCGGGCGGTGGGGCCGTATTTCTCGACATATTCGGTCCGGCCGGGGAAGCACAGGATCGTGCCCTTGGGGCCGCGGCCGAATTCGGCGATGCGGATCCGCACGCCGTCCGGGGTCCGCCGCCAGACCGCATGCGTCCCCTCGGGGGCGCCGCTGTCCTCGGCGAAGAAGGGTGCCATGCCGGTTCCGGCCATGCCCCCTCCGTCCCGCATCAGGACAGGGCCGCGCCGAGCTTCATGGCGGCGCCCATGTCTCCGTCGATCTTCAGCCGGCCGGACATGAAGGCGCTGGACGGGTCGAGCGCGCCGTCCAGCATCGCCTCGAAGGTCTCGCGGTCGGCCGAGAGGGTCACGTCGGTGTCGTCGTCGCTTTCGCGCACGCCCGCGCCGTCTGCGACGATGCTGCCCTCGCCGACGATGTGGAACTTTGCCGAGCCGTCGAAACCGTCGCCCAGCTTGGCCCGCAGGGCCTCGACGGCCGCGTCGATCACATTGCTCATATCGGGCCCTTCCTCGTCACGATGGGTATGGCAAAACGGCGCCGAGCCGCTATGGTCGAAGTATGATCAGACCTGCGCCGCTTTTGAAACCGGTTTTCCTCGCCCTGGCCTGTTCCGTTGCGTCGCCTCTGGCGGCGGCGGCGGACCACATCGACGATCTCTTCGCCGAGCTGCAGGATCCCGGGACCGAGAATTGGCAGGGCGTCGAATCCGAGATCTGGCAGGAATGGTCCAAATCGGGCTCGGCGGCGATGGATCTTCTGTTGCAGCGCGGCCGCGAGGCGATGGAGGCGGGCGACCTCGATGCCGCCATCGACCATCTCACCGCCCTGACCGACCATGCGCCGGAATTCGCCGAGGGCTGGAACGCGCGGGCCACCGCCTTCTACCAGGAGGGCAAGCTGGGGCTGGCCGTGGCGGATATCGAGCGGACGCTTGCGCTCAACCCGCGGCATTTCGGGGCGCTCTCGGGCTTCGGCATGATCCTGGAGGAACTGGGCCATCCCGGCCGGGCGCTGGAAGTCTACGATGCCGCACTGGCTATACATCCGCACCAGCCATCCGTAGAAGAGGCCATCGAGCGGATCAAAAGGGAACTGGGCGAGCAGGAAATCTGACCCGCCCTTTTCAAGGAAAAGGCCAATGACGGCGCGCGGACGGGTCCAGGCAGTTCTGGGCCCAACGAACACGGGCAAGACCCATTACGCGATCGAGCGGATGCTCTCCTATCGCACCGGGGTCATCGGCCTCCCCCTGCGGCTCCTGGCCCGGGAAGTCTATGACCGCATCGTCGAGAAGCGCGGCCCCTCGGTCGTGGCGCTGGTGACCGGCGAGGAACGGATCGTGCCCGAGCGGACCCAGTACTGGGTCTGCACGGTCGAGGCGATGCCGGAAGGCCTCGGCGCCGATTTCGTCGCGATCGACGAGATCCAGCTCTGCGCCGATCCCGAGCGCGGCCATGTCTTCACCGACCGGTTGCTGCGCTCGCGCGGCTTCCAGGAGACGCTGTTCCTCGGCGCCTCGACGATGCGCGGCGCCATTGCCGCGCTGGTGCCCGAGGCGACCTTCCAGAGCCGCGAGCGCTTCTCGGAGCTGTCCCATACCGGATCGAAGAAGATCAGCCGGATGCCGGCGCGGTCTGCCATCGTCGGATTCTCGGTGGATTCGGTCTACTCCATCGCCGAGGTGATCCGCCGCCTGAAGGGCGGGGCGGCCGTGGTGATGGGAGCGCTGTCCCCGCGCACCCGCAACGCGCAGGTCGAGATGTACCAGAACGGCGACGTCGACTATCTCGTCGCGACCGATGCGATCGGCATGGGGCTGAACCTCGACATCCGGCATGTCGCCTTCTCCTCGACCCACAAGTTCGACGGCCGCCGGATGCGGCCTTTGCAGCCCAACGAGCTGGCGCAGATCGCCGGCCGGGCGGGACGGCATACCGAGGACGGCACCTTCGGCGTCACCGGCGAGGCGCGGCCGCTGCACGAGGATCTGGCGCAGGCCATCGTCGACAACCGCTTCGCGCCGGTCACCAAGCTGCAATGGCGCAATTCGCGGCTGAACTTCGCCAATCTCGGCGGGCTGATCGCCTCGCTCGAGGAGCACACCCATGACGAGTGGCTGACGCGGGCGCGCGATGCCGACGACGTTCTGGCGCTGAAATCGCTCGCCTCGTCGGTCGAAGTGCGCAACCGTGCCAACAACGCGAAGTCGATCCGGCTGCTGTGGGATGTCTGCCGGATTCCGGATTTCCGCGGCATCTCCGAGACCGAGCATGCGGCGCTGCTGGAGCGGATCTACGAATTCCTGCACGATCAGGGGCGAATCAGCCAGGATTGGATGGCGGCGCAAGTCCGCCGCATCGACCGGACCGAGGGCGATATCGATGCACTGTCCAAGAGACTGTCCTATATTCGCACCTGGACCTACGTGGCGCAGCGCCAGGGCTGGCTGGATGACGAAAGCCATTGGCGCGAGGTGACTCGTTCTGTAGAAGACCGCCTGTCGGATGCGCTTCACGCGCGTTTGACCCAGAGATTTGTTGACCGGCGCACCAGCGTGCTTCTGCGGCGGTTGAAAGAAAAGGAGAGCCTTGTGGCTGAGGTGAATGACAAGGGCGAAGTGACGGTCGAAGGTCAGTTCGTCGGACGGCTGGAAGGATTCCGCTTCAGCCAGGACAAGGCCGCAACGGCGGACGAGGGCAAGACCCTGCGCCAGGCCGCGGTAGCTGCACTGGCACCGGAATTCCACCTGCGCGCCGACCGCTTCTACAACGCGCCGGATACCGAGCTCGACTTCACCGACCAGGGCGGCCTGATGTGGGGCGAACATGCCGTCGGCAAGCTGACCGCGGGCACCGAGACGCTGAAGCCGCAGGTGAAGGCCTTCGTCGACGAAGAGGCGGGGCATGACGTGGCGCAGAAGGTCCAGCGCCGCCTGCAGCACTTCATCGACCGCAAGGTCAACGCGGCCTTCGAGCCGCTGCTGGCAATGTCCCGCGACGAGGCGCTGAGCCCGGCCGCGCGCGGCTTCGCATTCCGGATGATGGAAGGCCAGGGGATCATCCCGCGCGATGCCATCGCCCAGGAGGTCAAGGCTCTCGACCAGGAGACCCGCGGCCAGCTGCGCAAGCACGGCGTGCGCTTCGGCCAGTTCACCATCTTCATGCCGCTCCTGCTGAAGCCGGCTCCGACCCGGCTGCGGCTGGTGCTGTGGTCGCTCGAGAGCAATCTCGACGAATTCCCCTCCGCGCCGCCGCCCGGCCTGGTCACCGTGCCGACCGACGAGCATGTGCCGGAAGGCTATCACGCGATGGCGGGCTACCGTCCGGCCGGCGTGCGCTCGATCCGCATCGACATGCTGGAGCGCCTGGCCGACCTGCTGCGCGCGCAGGACACGCGCGGCGGCTTCGAGGCGACGCCCGACATGCTGTCGATCACCGGCATGACACTGGAGCAGTTCGCCGACCTGATGCAGGGGCTGGGCTACAAGGCCGAGCGCGGCGAGCGCCAGAAGGTCAAGGCGGCACCCGCCGAGGCCGCGGCGCCCGAAGCCGAAGAGGTCGTGGCCGTGGCCGCGCCCGAGGGAGGCGACGCGCTGGCCGATCCGGCTGCGGCCGAGGAAATGGTCGCGCCCGCCGAGATCTCCGAAGGCCCGATGCTGGCCGAGGAAGCTGCCGAGGCCACCGGCCCCGAAGGCGATGTCGCGCCCGAGGCGGACACGCTGTCCGTCGAGCCCACTGCCGAGGACGCAGGTGCGGAACCGGCGGCAGAGGAGCAGATCGTCTCCACCGATGCGGAGCCCGCGGCCGAGCCCGAAGCGGCCGGCGAGACCGTGACGGAAGTCTTCTACACCTTTGCCTGGGCTCCGCGCCGCCGCGGCGGCGACCGTCCGGGCGGGCGCAAGAACTTCCGCGGCCAGGGCGGCAATGCCGGGGCGAATGGCGGCGAAGGCGGCAAGCGCGACGGCAAGCCGCGCGGCGAGGGCGGCAAGCCCCGCGGCAAGGGCAAGCCCGGCGGCGGCAAGCGCGACTGGAACAAGGACGGCCCCCGCAAGGAGCAGGGCGCCAAGGTCTATTCCGCCAAGCCGCAGCGCAAGGAAAAGGCCATCGATCCGGACAATCCCTTCGCCGCCGCTCTGATGGGGCTGAAGGACAAGCGCTGATGTCCGAGGACGCGCGGCTTAGGGTCGACAAGTGGCTCTGGCAGGCGCGTTTCTTCAAGACCCGGGGACTGGCCGCAGAGGTGGCGTCCTCGGGGCATCTGCGCCTGAACGGCGCGCATGTGAAGAAATCCTCGCAGGTGGTGAAGCCCGGCGACACGCTGACCTTTCCGCAGGGCAGCCGCATCCGGGTGATCAAGGTGGCGGCCATCGGCACCCGCCGCGGGCCGGCTCCGGAGGCGCAGGCGCTCTACGAGGATCTCACCCCGGACCAGCCGCGAGATGTCTCGGCCCCCGCGGCCGGGGCGGCGCCCAGCCGCCGCGAGCGGGAACAGGCGCGGTCGCTCAAACGTTCCGCGCTTGAATGACCGGGACCAAGGCCTTAAGGACCGACCTGATCAATCGAGAGAGTCCATGACCTACGTCGTCACCGAAAACTGTATCGCTTGCAAGTACACCGACTGCGTCGAAGTCTGCCCCGTGGATTGCTTCTACGAGGGCGAGAACACGCTGGTCATCCATCCCGACGAATGCATCGACTGCGGCGTCTGCGAGCCTGAATGCCCCGCCGACGCGATCCGTCCCGACACCGAGCCGGGCATGGAGCAATGGGTCGAGTTCAACCGCAAGTACAGCGAGCTCTGGCCGGTCATCGTCGAGAAGAAGGACCCGATGCCGGATGCCGCCAAGCATGACGGCGAGGACGGCAAGATGGAGAAGTACTTCTCCGAAGCTCCGGGCGCCGGCAGCTGAGAATCGCCGACGCGGCAGATTCGCTCTGGTTCACCCGGAAGAAGCGTTCTAAGAGGGAAAGGGCATCGCGGCTTGTCCGCGGGCCCGGCCGAATGGCCAAGATAACCGGCAGATCGTGTCCGGCCACGTCACTTTTCACGTGACATGGCGGCTATGCGGGTGCTGGGACTTTTTTTCCTGCCCATTTTTTGCTATACACCCCGTCACAAACGAGTCCCGTCTCAAGCGGCCTGCACATCCGTGCGGTCGTTTTTTTGCCCTGTGAGTCCCGGTTGCGGCGAGTGTTTTTGTGCCGGAAAGGGATCATGGGGCCGGGATTGCTGGGGAAAGCCGAGGATTATACCGCGATGAGCAAAGCGAAGATGTCTGAATTCCGCCCGAACGACTACGTTGTCTACCCGGCCCATGGAGTGGGGCAGATCGTATCGATCGAGGAACAGGACATTGCCGGCATCACGCTGGAACTGTTCGTGATCTCTTTTGAAAAGGACAAGATGACTCTGCGCGTCCCCACGGCCAAGGCGGCCGAGGTCGGCATGCGTTCGCTCTCCAGCCCCGATGTCGTGACCAAGGCGATGGACACGCTGCGCGGGAAGGCCAAGGTCAAGCGGGCCATGTGGTCTCGTCGCGCCCAGGAATACGAGCAGAAGATCAATTCGGGCGACCTGATCTCGATCGCCGAAGTCGTGCGCGACCTGCACCGCGCCGACGACCAGCGCGAGCAGTCCTATTCCGAGCGCCAGCTGTACGAAGCTGCGCTGGAGCGCCTGACCCGCGAAGTCGCTGCCGTCTCCGGCACCGACGAGGGCTCCGCCCAAAAGACCGTCGGCGAAGTTCTGGTCGGCCGCGCCGCCTGATCTTCCTGACATAAGATTTCATGACAGGGCCGTGCCGCGAGGTGCGGCCCTGTCGCTTTTCGGCTCAGGGCAGGGGGGCGGCCAGCGTGCCGCCGGCGTCGATTGCCGAGACCACTGCCACCACCCGCCAGCCCCCGGCGGTCTCCTGCAGCACCGGTCCGCCGGAATTGCCGAAGGTCGCCTCGCAGGTCAGCCGCAGCACGCCCTGGCCGAGCGGGCGGAAGGCGCAGCTTCCGGCATCGCTGAGCGCGTGCGGCCGGTCCCAGCGGTAGCCGAGGATGCGCACCGGCCGTCCCGGCTCGGGCGGCGCGGTGTCCAGCGGCGCGACCCCGGACATCGGCGCGGCCAGCGTCAGCACCGCGGTATCCGTGGCGACGGCGCGCTGTCCGCCGGCGCGGGGCAGCGCGACCGAGGCGACCTCGCCGAGTGCGGCATAGCTGCCCCGCAGCCAGCCGGCCACGAAGCGCAGCCGTTCGGGAGGGATCATCGTGCCGTCGGCCTGCTGCACGCAATGCGCGGCCGTAAGGACGGTCTGCGGCGCGACCAGGGTCGCGGTGCACATGGCGAGATTGCGGTAGCCCGTCCGGTTGAGCCGGCCGATCGCCTGCCATGCGGCATGCGCCCCGGGCGGCAGCATGGCGGGTTCGCCATGGGCCAGCCCGGCGGCGCAGAGCAGTAGCGCGGCGAGGCTAGTCCTCTTCGTCGCGGCTGCGGTCATGGGCGCGCAGGGTTTCGGCCTGGGCGATCAGCACGCGCAGGAATTCGTAGAGGCTGCCCACGAAGATGCCGCCGGCGCCCCAGACCGGGAAGAGCCAGGCAGGGATGCCCTCCAGGTGCGGCGCGGCGAAGGTCAGCGCGCCGGCATTGACGGCATGCATGGCGAAGGTCGGGCCAAGGACGCCCGCGGCGAGGCCGGTGACGGTCATGGCGAGGGTGCGCTTGACCAGCAGCATCGCGGCCATGATGCCTGCGCTGCCGGCCAGCATCTTCAGCACGTCGGTCCAGTAATGCTCGGTCAGCCGCATCAGCCCGAAGGCGAGCGCGCAGATCAGGAGGAACTGGCCCAGCTCCTTGCCCAGGAGGGACAGGGTTTCGGTCTGCTTGCTGGACATGGGATCAAGGGGCTCCGGCAGGATACTGGTCACGATGGGCTGGGCCCGGCCTAGCGCAGAAGGGGGGCGGAGGTCCAGAAGGGCAATGCGCGCAACCCGGCGTCACTCGGCCAGCGCCGTCAGGATGCGCGAGCTGGCCTCCAGCGTGCGGTGCACCGGGCAGCGGTCGGCGATCTCGATCAGCTTCTGCCGCTGCGCTTCGCTCAGCGCGCCCTCCAGCCGGATGGTCCGCTTGAACTGGTCGATCTTGGAGGCGATCTCCGGCGTGCAGTCCTGGGCGTGGACCTTGTCATGGGTGACGTCGACCGAGACATGGTCTAGCGGCCAGCCCTTGCGGCGGGCATACATGCGGATCGTCATCGAGGTGCAGGCGCCCAGCCCGGCAGCGAGGAAGCCGTAGGGCGACATGCCCTTGTTGGTGCCGCCATAGGCCATCGGCTCGTCCGCCAGCGCGTGGTGGAACGGGCCGCTGGTGACGTCCTGCAGGAAGCCGCCGGCATCGGCCTCGGCGACGCGGACGATGCCCTCGGGCGCGCCGATCGGCGGGGCGGGCGGCCGCAGCCGCACCTTGGTCCCGGCCCAGGCGGCGATCACCTCGGCGGCATACTCGGCATCCTCGGGCTGGGTCAGAAGGTGGTCGGCATCGGCCAGCGTCACGAAGCTCTTCGGGTGGCGCGCGGCGCGGAAGATCCGGGTGGCATTGTCGATGCCCACCACCTCGTCGCGCGGCGCGTGAAGCACCAGCAGCGCCTTGTCGAGATCGCGGATCGCGGGGGCAAGCTGCGCTTCCGAGACATCCTCGACGAAGGCCTTGCCGATCCGCACCGGCCGGCCGCCGAGTTCGACCTCCGCCGCACCTGCCGCCGCGATGTCGGGCAGGGCCCCGGCGAAGTTGCGGGTCACCATGGCAGGGTCGAACGGCGCGCCGATCGTCACCACCGCCCGCGCCGAGGGGATCTCGGCGGCCGCGCGCAGCACCGCCGCGCCGCCCAGCGAATGGCCGATCAGCAGGTCGGGCGCCATGCCGCGTGCCTCCAGCGCGCGTGCCGCGGCCACCACGTCCTCGACATTCGTGGTGAAGGTCGTGTTCTCGAACTCGCCGGCGGAATGGCCCAGCCCGGTGAAGTCGAAGCGCAGCACCGCAATGCCCATCGCCGCCAGCCGCGCCGCGATCCGGCGGGCGCCGACGATGTCCTTGCCGCAGGTGAAGCAATGGGCGAAGAGCGCGGTGGCCAGGCGCGGGCCGTCGGGCAGGTCAAGCCGGGCTGCCAGCTCTGCGCCGTCATGGCCGGGAAAGCTGAATCGTTCGGGCACCATCGGCGCGACTCCTGCTGGCTGCTCGGGGCGGGGGTCTCCAAGAAATGCCGCCCCCCTGCGGCAAACTCAACCCCGCTGCAACCAATGACACGCGCCAGTGAGACCTGCGGAGCGCACTGACACGCGGACGTTACGCGATGCCGCCGGCGCGGGCGCAGTTGAAAGCGGAGCCGCCCATGATCCTGCGCCTGCCGGCCGTCCTGGCCGCCTCTTGCCCGCCGCCGCCCATGCCGGGGACAGGCGCGGAGGCCTGCCGGGCCGGAAAGGATTGCGCCGCGCCGGTTTCGCGCCATGGGCGGTGGCCGGTGGGCAAACAAATGGCGGGCCGGGCGTCGTTCTGTCCGCTGACTCCGGGATGCAGGCGGAGGAATCTCCGGGGCCGGTGCCGGATGCCACGCTGGACTGCGGCTGCTGGCCAGAAGCGCTTGCTCGATGCCGTGGCCGGGGGCTGGCGTGGGCGCCCCCGATTCCGGTGCGGACAAGGCAACGGCATGATCGTTGGCCGGGTGACCGCGGAGAAGGCAGGGACAGGTTCGCCGTCACCTTTGCCGTGCGGGCGAGTGAAGCGGCAATGGCGGTCTGAGGAGCCTGTGGAGGCAATGCCGGGATCAGTCTCGTCTCTGCGGTCGTGGACCCGGCGGCGTCCGGCGTGGCGGCGTCGATGGAGCCGTGCCGCTGGCGGGCGATGCCGCCGATCCGGGACGAACCCGAAAACCCGCGGGCCCTTCGTCTTCGAGCCGTCCGGCGCGCAGGTGGCGAAGCCGCCGATGGCGAGCTCGCCATTGCCGATTTTCGGTCCTTCCCGCTCGCCGGGCCGGTGTGGTGATACGCGGGCAGGCGCCAGTTGCCGCCACCGGATCTTTGCTGATGCCAGCATTGGGCGGCAGCGTCCGCTTTCGGGGAAGCCGGCGGAGATGGCGTGCGGGGTGGGCGCGAACTGCGGTCTCGCCGGGCAGCGCCTACCCATCGGCGGGACCGCGGCCAAGCGATCTGCAGATCAGGCCCAATCCTCCGTTGGGCACTGCGCACCGAGGATGGGCGGGTCCGGCTGTGCCTCCGGCGGCAATGGCATGTGCCGGGGCAGTCCGCGGGCCCGGCCGGAAATGAGCATGCCGGAAGGATCGGTCTCGGCCGGAATGTCGGCGCGACGGCGCGCCCTCCGGAACGGGGGGCGCCTTGATCACTTCCGTCGGCCTCGCGTGCTGCGGCCATGGCGGGCAGGAACGCGATCTTGCTGCCCGGTCCGGGGCATCCGGTGGGGAGCGCTCCGGAACCTTGCCGTGTCCGGCATGCCACGCCGCCCGCTGGCGGAAATCTCGCCGGTGGCAGCATTGACGGCCTCGGTGCGACCGGCGGGCTGGCCATCGCCGCCGCGCCGCGCCGCGGCCCGGCCGTCCCGCGGGCGTTGCGGTGATTGTGGACGCCGGGATCGGGGGGCTCGCGGTCATTTGCAGCCTTGTTGGATCGGGCGCGCATTGCCGGGGGACGCGGCGGCAACGGAGGGACTGCCCGTTTTGCAGGCATTGCGTGGGGGTAGGACCTTTTTCGGTGCGGATTCCGCTTGGCCGGGCCCAAGGCCCGTGCTGCTGATCGGGAATGACCGTGACCCTCGCCTCCCCGATCCTGAACGCGGCTCCCGCCGATCCCGAAACCCTCTGGTCCAAGGCCAACGGCCTTCCCGGCATCTCTCCCCTTGGCGATGCGCCCTGGTTCTGGGTGCTGGAGAATTACGCCGCGCAGATGGCCGAGCGGGAGCGGCTGATCGGCGAAACGCCCGGTCTCGTCACTGGTGTCTGCCCGGGGGCGGAAGAGGCGGCTGCAGAGCTGCTGGAGACCGTGCTGGAGACGGTGGCGGCCCATCCTGGCTTCCGCGTCGGCGCCGCGGAGGCGGAATGCCCGGACGGGCGGGTTGTGGCGATCGACCGGGAGTCGCCGATGGCGACAGCAGGGCGGCTGGTCCAGGAGGACCTGTGCCTGATGCAGCGGCCCGACGGCGCACAGGAGCATGTCCTGACGGCCGCGGCGCTGTGCTTTCCGGCGAACTGGACGCTGGCGGAGAAGCTCGGCCGCCCGATGCTGCGCATCCACAAGCCGGTCGATGCCTATGACGACGGCGTGGCGAAGCGGGTGCAGCGTCTTTTGGACGGGGTGCAGCCCGGCCGGGCGATCTGGCGGGCCAACCTGCACCGCGCGCAGGATCCGCGCCTGTTCCAGCCGCAGGCGGAAAAGGACAAGTGGCCGCGCCGGACCGGCGGAGACTACGTCCGCTCCGAACGCCAGGTGCTGACCCGCCTGCCTGCCAGCCGCGGCGTGGTGTTCTCGATCCACACGCTGGTGCTGCGGCTTGCCGACATGCCCGAGCCCTGGCGCAGCTCGCTGCAGGCTCACGGCTGATCCCGCAGGGCAGGGCGGAACGCAAAAGGGGCGCCCGAGGGCGCCCCTTCCGGTCTGCATCTCCGCGAGGGATCAGCAGCCGTAGTACATCTTGTACTCGATCGGGTGCGGGCAATGCTCGTAGGCATAGACCTCGTCCCACTTGAGCGCCAGGTAGCCTTCGATCTGGCCCTTGGTGAACACGTCGCCTGCCAGCAGGAACTCGTGATCGGCTTCCAGCGACTCGAGGGCTTCGCGCAGCGAGGCACAGACGGTCGGGATGCCTGCCAGTTCTTCCGGCTCCAGGTCGTAGAGGTCCTTGTCGGAGGCTTCGCCCGGATCGATCTTGTTCTTGATGCCGTCGAGGCCGGCCATCAGGAGTGCCGAGAACGCCAGGTAGGGGTTCGCTGCCGGATCGGGGAAGCGGGCTTCGACGCGCTTCGCCTTCGGCGACTCCGCCCACGGGATACGCACGCAGCCCGAACGGTTCGAAGCGGAGTAGGCGCGCAGCACCGGTGCCTCGAAGCCCGGGATCAGGCGCTTGTAGGAGTTGGTGGTCGGGTTGGTGAAGGCGTTCAGGGTCTTGGCATGCTTCAGGATGCCGCCGATGAACCACAGCGCCTCGTCCGACAGGTCAGCGTACTTGTCGCCTGCGAAGAGCGGCTTGCCGTCCTTCCAGATCGACATGTTGACGTGCATGCCGGTGCCGTTGTCGCCGGAAATCGGCTTCGGCATGAAGGTCGCCGACTTGCCGTAGGCCTGGGCAACGTTCTGCACGACGTACTTGTACTTCTGGATCTCGTCGGCCTGCTTGGTCAGCGTGCCGAAGATCAGGCCCAGCTCGTGCTGGCAGGACGCCACTTCGTGATGGTGCTTGTCGACCTTCATGCCCATGCGCTTCATGGTCGAGAGCATCTCGGAGCGGATGTCCTGGGCGTCGTCGATCGGGTTGACCGGGAAGTAGCCGCCCTTGATGCCCGGGCGCATGCCGGTGTTGCCCATCTCGTACTCGGTATCCGAGTTCCAGGCCGCATCGACCGCGTCCACCTGGAAGGAGACCTTGTTCATCGAGACCGAGAAACGGACGTCGTCGAACAGGAAGAATTCCGCTTCCGGACCCATGTAGGCCGCGTCGCCGATGCCCGAGGAAATCAGGTAGGCTTCCGCCTTCTCGGCGGTGCCGCGCGGGTCGCGGTCATACGCGTCGCCGGTGTCGGGCTCGACGACCGAGCAATGGATGCACGCGGTCTTCTCGGCGTAGAACGGGTCGATGTAGACGGACTCGGTGTCGGGCATCAGCTTCATGTCGGACTGGTCGATCGATTTCCAGCCGGCGATGGAGGAGCCGTCGAACATGAAGCCCTCGTCCAGGAAGTCCTCATCGACCAGATCTGCCAGCACGGTGACGTGCTGCAGCTTGCCGCGCGGGTCCGTGAAGCGGATGTCGACGTACTCGACGCCCTCGTCCGCGATCAGTTTGAGAACGGCTTCTTTACTCATTTGACCGTTTTCCCTTCTCTCTTAACGGTTGTTCCAGTGGTTTCCGGCTCAGAGGGCGGTTTCGCCGTCTTCGCCGGTACGAATGCGAATGGCCTGCTCGACAGGGCTGACGAAGATCTTGCCGTCGCCGATCTTCTTGGTGCGCGCGGCTTCCATGATGACGTTGATCGCGGTTTCGACCATGTCATCCGAGAGCACAACTTCGACTTTTACTTTGGGAAGGAAATCAACTACATATTCTGCGCCGCGATAGAGTTCCGTATGGCCCTTCTGACGTCCGAATCCCTTGACCTCGACGACGGACAGACCTTGGACACCGTTTTCCTGAAGCGCCTCCTTCACTTCATCAAGCTTGAACGGCTTGATGATCGCTTCAATCTTCTTCATTCACCGACTCCTTCGCATCGTCTGGCGTTGCATCGGACAGATCACTTTCAAACTGCCACCACAATTGACTAGGGTCGGGCGGCAGCAGGATGGCGGATCGCGGGAAGAGACAGGCCTGAAAAATGGGCAGAGCGCAAGCGAAATGGGCGAAATGAAAAGCCGCGAATCCAAAGGGTCGCAGGAGGTGCTGTCCGCCGAGGCGATGCGGCACCTCGAAGAGGCTGCTTTTGCTGGCGGACGCATCTCCAGCCGCGAGGCGATGGAGCGTGCCGGGCAGGGCGTTGCGGCCGGGATTCTCGCCCGCCATCCGCAGCCCGGACGTGTCCTGGTGCTCTGCGGTCCCGGCAACAACGGCGGCGACGGCTATGTCGTCGCCCGCATCTTGCACGGCCGCGGATGGACGGTGCGCGTGGCGGCTCTGGGCCGTCCCGAGGCTGCCGGTCCGGATGCCGCGGCGAACCGGCATCTCTGGGAGGCGCGCGGCGGCATCGCCCGGTTGCCCGACCCGCTGGAGGATGGCGCCGCCGACGTGCTGGTCGACGCGCTTTTCGGCATCGGCCTCAGCCGCGGCATCTCGGGCGAGCTCGGAGCGCAGCTCGAGGAGATCGCCGCGGACGCGGCTGCCGCCGGAACGCTGCGCGTCGCAGTCGATCTTCCCTCCGGTCTCGATGCCGACAGCGGCGCGGCGCTGGGGACGGTGCTGCCCGCCGACCTGACCGTCACCTTCCATTGCCGGAAGCCGGTGCATGGTCTCCGCCCGGACTTGTGCGGGGAGGTGAAGGTGGTGGATATCGGGCTATGAACAAGTCCACGGAGGGGGTCTCCCCCGCGCTGCTGGCCCGTCTCGCGAAGCGGGGCGACCGGCACAAGTACGATTACGGCCATGCCCTCGTCCTCGCGGGCGGCGTGGGCCATGGCGGGGCGGCCCGTCTTGCCGCGCGGGCGGCGCTGCGCGTCGGCTCGGGGCTGGTGACGGTGGCGCCGCCGCCTGCCGCGCTGATCGAGAATGCCTGCCAGCTCAACGCGGTGATGCTGCGCCCGGTGGCGGATGCGGATGCGCTGTGCGAGGTTCTGAAGGATCCGAAGATCAGCGCGGTCTGCCTCGGCCCGGGGCTGGGGACCGGCGAGCGGACGCGGGCGCTGGTGGCGGCGGTGCTGGCCTCGGGCCGCTCGGCCGTGCTCGATGCCGATGCGCTGACGTCTTTCTCGGAGGCGCCCGAGACGCTGTTCTCGATGCTTCACCGGCGGGTGGTTCTGACGCCGCATATGGGGGAATTCGCCCGGCTCTTCCCGGCGGAGGCGCAGGAGATGCGCTCTGCCAAGACGGCGCTGGCGCATCGGCGGCTGCTCTTCGGTGCGGTTCAGCGGGCGCAGGCGGTGGTCCTGCTCAAGGGCACGGTGACGCGGATCGCCGATCCGGGCGGCGGCAGTGCCGAGCATGCCGCCACCGGCGAGCGTGCGGCCCCATGGCTGGCAACCGCGGGATCGGGCGACGTGCTGGCCGGGCTGATCTGCGGGCTGCTGGCGCGGGGCTTCTCGGCGATGGAATCGGCGCAGCTGGGCGCCTGGCTCCACGCCGAGGCCGCGCTCCGGGTCGGTCCGGGGCTGATTGCCGAGGACCTGCCCGAAGCGCTGCCCGAGGTGTTCCGCTTCATCGGGCTGTGACCGCGCGGTTTAGCGCGCGGGCACGGTGGCGGGGGCCTCGCCGATCCGTTCGAGGCTGGCGCTGTTGCCGCGCCAGATGTCTCCCGCCGCAGGGGCGGTCTCCTGCGGTGCGCGGGCCAGGGCCGCGAGGGCGAGGATGAGGGCGAGCCCCGCGGCGGCGGGCCGGAGCATCCGTCCGGAGCCTGGCAGGAGGGGGGCGCTTGCAGCATGGGCCATGGTCGATCTCCTTTGTTGAGGCATGGTTGAAGCATGGCCTGAACATGGGGAAAGGTGTGGCATTATGGAAATGAATGTTTATGGGTCATGAGATCACTGATGGTGATCATATTTGGCCGCGAGAAACCCCTCGCATCCCTGCGGGAGCTTTGCTAAACGGCCCGGTACGCGGGTGTGGCGAAATTGGTAGACGCACCAGATTTAGGTTCTGGCGCCGCAAGGCGTGGGGGTTCAAGTCCCTCCACCCGCACCACATTGATAACAAAATGGAAAGTGATGTTCTCATGCGAGAACATGTCCGCGGCTTCGCTGGTGTTTCCCAGTCTGTTTCCCACTCTCACGTTTCGTTCTCGTTCTGTTCCCGTGCAAGCTGCGCGCGCTTAGATGCCTTCTTCTGCTCTGCGCGGCGCCGATACTTCTGGACCATCTCCAGCGACCTGTGGCCGGTCACGGCCTGGATGTCGGAGTCAGAGCATCCAGCTTCGGCAAGCTCCTGCGCGGCGGTGTAGCGCCAGCCGTGCGGGACGAGGCGGTCATCGCCATCGCGGGCGCCGATAGCCTCCCGAATCGTCTCGATCTCTTTCTGCACCTGCCGCTTGCCGAATGGCTGGGTCAGGTTCTTCGCTAGGCTCAGGACCCATTGATTTCGGCTGGACGGCATGATTCAGCGTTCGAAAACGAGCGGTGACATGTCTGATCTCTTCTGGCTGAGCGACGCGCAGATGGCGCGCTTGGAGCCCTTTTTCCCGAAGTCCCACGGCAAGCCGCGTGTCGACGACCGGCGTGTCTTGAGCGGGATTATCTTTATCAATCGCAATGGCTTGCGCTGGAGGGATGCGCCGATAGAGCATGGCCCCCACAAGACGCTCTGCAATCGCTGGAAGCGGTGGAGCGATAAGGGCATCTTCGCGCGGATGCTGGCCGGGCTGGCGGGCGAGGACCACGAGAAGAAGACCGTGATGATAGATGCGACC
>NZ_JAATVU010000048.1 GCF_013184745.1 Mangrovicoccus sp. HB161399 | reverse complement strand
GTAGACCTGGACCGGAAGGCCCACGGCCGGATCGAGGATGCCCTCGGGAAATTCGCGCACGAAGGCCACCATCCCGATCAGCAGCAGCGGCGCGGTCTCGCCGAGCGCCTGCGCGAGGCCGATGATCGTGCCCGTCAGGATGCCCGGCATCGCCAGCGGCAGAACGTGGTGGAACACCGCCTGCATCTTCGAGGCGCCGACGCCGAGGGCCGCGTCGCGGATCGAGGGCGGGATGGATTTCAGCGCGGCACGGGTCGCGATGATGATCGTGGGCAGCGTCATCAGCGTCAGCACCAGGCCGCCCACCAGCGGCGAGGAGATCGGCAGGTGCATGAAGTTGATGAAGACCGCGAGGCCGAGGATGCCGAAGACGATCGACGGGACAGCCGCGAGGTTCGAGATGTTCACCTCGATGATGTCGGTCAGCCAGTTCTTCTTCGCGAATTCCTCGAGATAGATCGAGGCGCCGACGCCGATCGGGACGGCGACGAAGAGCACGATCAGCATCATGTAGGCCGAGCCGATCAGCGCGACGCCGATGCCTGCGGCCTCGGGGCGGTTCTCGGAGGCGTCCGGTCCCAAGATGAAGTCCCAGTTGAACCGCTTCTCCATCTGGCCGAGCGCGACCAGCTCGTCCGCGGCGTTCAGCTGGGCGATGTCCACGCGGCTGTCGAGCGCGGCGGATTCGCGGGTGACCTTGCCCTTGAGATATTGGTCGATCCGGGCATTGGCGAGGAAGTTGAACTCGATGGTTTCGCCCACCTGGTCCGGATTGGCCAGCACGTAGTCGCGCAGCGTCGCGGGCGCCGCGGAGGATACCATCGCGGCCAGGAGCTGCGGGGTGATTTCCGGCGCCGGACCGGCAGCCAGTTCCTCGGCCTGTGCCTGCAGCGAGCCCTGGATCAGCGGCTGGTAGCCGAAGGTGAAGACCTTGGCCATTTCCTCGGGGTCGCGGTTGCCCTGCGGGTCCACCACGGCCGGGTCGAGGTAGATCTCGGCGGTCAGGTAGGTCTGCTTGAACGCGCTGAGGCCGCTCGTCAGGATCGAAGCCAGAAGGCAGACCAGCGCGACGACGCCGACGCCGACGGCCAGCATGCCGTAGATCTTGAAGCGCTTCTCGGCGGCGTTGCGGCTCTTGGTGCGCTCGCTTTCGGTGTAGAGCGAGCTCTTGCCGGGCACGCCTGCGGGGGATGCGGAGATATCGGCCATTAGTCGTACTGCTCCCGGTACTTGCGCACGATGTAGAGCGCCAGGATGTTGAGGCACAGCGTCAGCACGAAGAGCGTGATGCCGAGCGCGAAGGCGACGAGCGTCTCGGGCGAGGCGAAGTCGGTGTCGCCGGTCAGCTGCGAGACGATCTTGACGGTGATGGTGGTCATGGCCTCGAACGGGTTGAGGCTGAGCTGGGCCGCGGCCCCTGCTCCGAGCACCACGATCATTGTCTCGCCGATGGCGCGCGATGCCGCCAGCAGCACGGCGCCGACGATGCCGGGCAGCGCGGCGGGAACGATCACCTGCTTGATGGTTTCGGACCGCGTGGCACCCAGCCCGTAGGAGCCGTCGCGCAAGCTTTGCGGCACTGCGTTGATGATGTCGTCGCTGAGCGAGGAGACGAAGGGGATCAGCATGATGCCCATGACCAGACCGGCCGTCATCACCGAGCGCGAGCTGTCGCCGATGCCCAGCGGCCCGGCGAAGTAGTCGCGCAGCAGCGGGCCGACGGTGATCAGCGCGAAGAGGCCGTAGACGATGGTCGGGATGCCTGCCAGCACCTCGATCGCGGGCTTGGCGACCGCGCGGATGCCGGGGCTGGCGTATTCGGACAGGTAGATCGCCGCGAAGAGCCCGATCGGAACCGAAACGCAGAGCGCGATGAAGGAGACGTAGAGCGTGCCCCAGAGGAGCGGCAGCATCCCCAGTTCGGAATTGCCGGAAAAGCGCGGCGTCCATTCGGTGCCGAAGAAGAAGTGGCTCCAGGAATACTGCGAGAAGAAGGTGCCGGTTTCGAACAGCATCGACAGCACGATGCCGAGCGTCGTCAGGATCGCCACCGAGGAGCAGAAGATCAGGATGCCCTTGACCTTGGCCTCGACGCTGTTGCGCGCGCGGAAATCGGGTGCGATGGCGGCGAAGGCTGCGAAGGCGCTAGCAGCAGCCCCGGCAAGGGCGAGCACCCCGCCGAGCCAGGACAGGCCGCCCGCCAGCGAGCTTCCGAACAGGCCCCAGAGAGCGAGAATGACGATGCCCGGCAGGAAGGCGGCAAGCGCGACGTTCCAGCCGTAGAAGGACAGGAGGGAATGGAGGGCCCGGGTCTCGCCGCCGGCAGCGGCCAGCGCCTTCCGGCGCCCCAGGACGTAACCCGCGGCCGAGAGAGCCAGGAGAAGTATCACGAAATACGAAAGAGCCATATGCCTACCGTCTGGACTGTCATGGACCCGGAAAAGGAAGCGGCCGCGCTGGTTCGCGGCCGCTCCGTCATGTCATGGCTGCCGCGCGATTACGAGCCGGAGCCCATGGTCACTTCGTCGGCGACCGCCTTCTGGGTACCGGACAGCTCGGGGTCGGAGACCAGGCCGTAGGCCGCCAGCGGGCCCTGCGGACCGGCAACCATGTCGGAGACGAAGAACTCGGCGTATTCCTTCAGGCCGGGGATCTCGCCGATATGCTGCTTCTTGACGTAGAAGAACAGCGGGCGGGACACCGGGTATTCGCCCGAAGCGATGGTCTCGGTCGAGGGTGCGATGCCGGACATGGTCGCAACCTTGATGATGTTGGTGTTGTTCTCGTAGAACGCCAGGCCGAACACGCCGAAGGCACCTTCTTCGCCCTGGATCGAAGTCAGGGTCTCGGTGTAGTCGCCGTCGATGTCGACCGCGGCGCCGTCGGTGCGGATGTTCATGCAGGCCTCTTCGGCCGCCTTCTCGTCGCCGCCGTTGATGCCCATGATGGCTTCCATCGCGCCGGACTCTTCGCAGCCTGCGAGGATCACCTTCTCTTCGAAGACTTCGCGGGTGCCGTGCTTGGTGCCCGGGATGAAGGCCTTGATCGCCAGATCGGCGAAGTCGGGGTTCACGGTGTTCCAGGAGGTGTTCGGGTTGGCGACCATTGCGCCGTCGACCGGCAGCTCGGCTGCCAGCGCCTTGTACCAGTCGGCCGGGGCGAAGGCGAATTCCGGATCGGAGATCTCGTTGGCGAAGACGATGCCGTCATAGCCGATGCGGACTTCCATGATCTCGGTCACGCCGTTGTCGGCGCAGGTCTTGATCTCTTTTTCGCGGATGGCGCGCGAGGCGTTCGCGATGTCGATGGTGTTCTCGCCCACGCCTTCGCAGAACTGCTTCAGGCCGGCCGAGGAGCCGCCGGACTGCACGACCGGAGTCGGGAAACCCATGTTCTCGCCGAAGGCCTCGGCAACGATGGAGGCGTAAGGCAGAACGGTCGACGAACCGGCAATCTGCACGGTGTCGCGTGCGGCAGCGGCGGTTGCGGACACGGCAGCGATCGCCAGGATGGAGGCGCTCAGCTTCACGGTTTTCATGTGGATGCTCCAGCTAGGAAGTATGGCACGCTCCCGCAGGAAACGCGTGACCGCCCTTAAAGGCGCCCGATATCCCTTTTGTGACACTTTTGTAACCGTTTTATGACAGCCGCCGGTTCCGTCGCGGAAATCCGCCACGACGGCTCAGCCGGCGGGAAGGAGCACCGAGAAGCAGCTGCCCTTGCCGATTTCGCTTTCGATTCTGAGCCGTCCCTTGTGGCGGTTCACGATATGCTTGACGATGGCCAGGCCAAGTCCGGTTCCCCCCACCGCGCGCGAGCGGTGGCTGTCGACCCGGTAGAACCGCTCGGTCAGCCGGTGGGTGTGCATCTCGTCGAATCCCTGGCCGAAATCGCGCACGTCGACGCGCACCGCGCCGCGCCCGAGGATCGGGTCCCGCGCCACGTCATGGACCGACAGCACCACCTTGCCGCCGTCGCCGCCGTACTTGACCGCGTTCTCGGCGAGGTTGGTGAAGACCTGCACCAGCTGGTCGGGATCGCCGCGCAGCCACAGTTCCTCCGTCCCGCCCTCGATTGCCATCTCCACGCCTGCGGCATCGGCCACTGGGCCGAGCGAGCGGATGACGGATTTCAGGATGCCGTGCAGCTCGACCCGTTCGGTCGGTCGGATGCGTTCCTCGCCCTCGACCTGGCTGAGCGAGAGCAGGTCGCTGACCAGCCGGATCATCCGCTCGGCCTCCTTCGCCATGGTCGCCAGGAACCGCTCCGCCGCTGCCGCGTCGCCGCGGGCCGGGCCCTGCAGCGTCTCGATGAAGCCCTGGATCGAGGTCAGCGGCGTGCGAAGCTCGTGGCTGACGTTGGCGACGAAATCCCGACGCATCTGCCCGGCGGTCTCCTGCGAGGTGACATCCTGGAAGCTCACCAGCACGCCGCCGCCCTCGACCGGCGTGCAGATCACCCGGTAGAGCGTCTCGTGCACATGGTCCTTCTGGACATAGCGCGCCTCGGTCTGCAGCCCCTGCCCCAGGCATTCGCTGATCGCGTGCAGGACGGGCGGCTGGCGGATCACCGTCACGACATGGTGGCCGACCTGGTTCTTCCCCAGAAGCTCGGTTGCGGGCGGGTTCACCGCGAGCACGCGTTCGCGCGCGTCGGTGACGACGATCGGCATCGGCACGGCCGAGAGGATGGCGAAAGGCGGCTGGGCGGTCATGGGCGGTCCCGTCTGTTGTCCCCGCCGGACTTAGCCGAGCCGCGCCCGCGGGACCAGTGCGACACGCGCCGCGGCCATGGCGGCCGGGTCCCCAGGTGCGAAACGAACATATATATTGTATATGTTTCGCATTTGCGCGACAATGTGTCCTCTCACCCTGCCCGCTGTTTCGCGGGGCCGGTTGCGGAGGGTCCGGGAGCCGCCCCGGGAATGCACTGCTTGGAGCCGCAAATCATGGTCAGGACTGCGAAAATTGTTGCCTTTGTCCGGCCTGCGGAAATCGACCCAGAGGCGGGACTCCCGCCCCGCGGCATCCTCGTCGGCGACCCGGCGCTCTCCGAGGAACTGGCGCAGCTGCGCCCCGAAGTAACTGGCCTGCGTGAAATTCCCTTCGCGGCGCTGACGCCTGCGCTGCTGAAGGCGCTGCGGCCGCCGATCCTCATCTGCCGCCCGATGGCCGAGGACCACGATTGCTACGATCTGGCCCGGATGATCCGCATGGCGGGACTGAAGACGACGCTGTGCCTGATGGCGGCGGATCTGCCCGATCCGGAGGTCGTTCGCCGCGAGATGGCCAGCGCCTTCCCGAAGCAGGCGCTGCAGCTGTGGATCCTGCCCTGCCTGGGTCAGAGCGGGCGTAGCCCGTCGCGGTAGACCCGCATCCTCGCGGCATAGCTCTCGGCGGATTTCAGCAGGCCCGCGATCTGCACGGGCGTCAGGTCCCGCACGACCTTGCCCGGCATGCCCATCACCAGCGAGCCGTCCGGGATTTCCTTGCCCTCGCCGATCAGCGCGCCTGCGCCGATCAGGCAGTTCCGGCCGATCTTCGCGCCGTTGAGGATCGTCGCCCCCATGCCGATCAGCGACTGCTCGCCGATGGTGCAGCCATGCAGCATCGCCTTGTGGCCGATCGTGCAGTTCGCCCCGATTGTCAGCGGATAGCCCATGTCGGTATGCATCACGCAGTTTTCCTGCACGTTGCTGCCGCGGCCCACCGTGATCGTCTCGTTGTCGCCCCTGAGCGTGCAGCCGAACCACACCGAGGCGCCCTCTTCCAGCACGACCTTGCCGATCAGGTTGGCATCGGGCGCGACCCAGAAATCGCCGTTTTCCGGAAAGCGCGGTGCGTGGTCGCCAAGGGCGTAGAGCGTCATAGGCTGGCCTCGAATTCCTCGTTCAGCGCGCGCACGCGGTGGATCAGGTCGGGCTGGCGCGACCGGCGCAGCCGCTCGGCGGTGACGATGGCGCGCAGTTCCATCTCCGCCTTGTCGATGTCGTTATTGATGAGCACGTAATCGTATTCGGCCCAATGGCTGATTTCGTCGCGGGAGCGCGCCATGCGCTTGGCGATGGTCTCGGCGCTGTCCTGGGCGCGCGCCTCCAGGCGCCGGTGGAGCTCGGCGATCGAGGGCGGCAGCACGAAGATCGACACCACGTCCTCGGCGCGGGCCGAGTTGCGCACCTGCTGTCCGCCCTGCCAGTCGATGTCGAAGAGCACGTCATGGCCTTCGTTCATCGCGTCGAAGACCGGCCCGGCTGGCGAGCCGTAGAGATTGCCGAAGACCTCTGCATGCTCCAGCATCTCGTTCCTGTCGACCATATCGCGGAATTCCTCGCGCGAGCGGAAATGGTAGTCGACGCCGTCGGTCTCGCCCGGGCGCGGCGCGCGGGTGGTCGCCGAGACCGAGAATCCGATATTGGCGTCCCAGGCCCTCAGCCTGCGGGCCAGCGTCGATTTCCCCGCGCCCGAGGGCGAGGAGAGGATGATCAGAAGGCCGCGGCGAATGGGGCTTGGCATCGGTCCGGTCTACTCCACGTTGTCTATGTGGACGCGCAATTGGTCTATGGCCGTCTTGAGGTCAAGCCCGAGCCGGGTCAGTTCGGCGAAATGGGCCTTCTCCCGCAGGCGGTCTGCCTCGCGGTCGAGCTCCTCCGCGACCAGCTGCAGCCGCCGCCCGGCGGGACCGGCCTGCCCCGCCAGCCCGCGCGCCTCCAGCGCATGCGCCTCGAGCCGCCCCAGCTCCTCGCGGATGTCGGCGCGGGCGGCCAGCGCGGCCAGCTCGTGCTCCAGCCGTCCCGGATCGGCTTCGGACGCTTGCTGCAGCACCCGCCGGACGGCGGCGGCGAACTGGTCGGCCAAGTGCAGCCCGCGTTCCTTGTCCAGCACGCGGGCGCGCTGCAGCAGCGCGTCGAGATGGTCGAGCTGGATCGCCAGCTTGCGCGCCAGTCCCCGTCCCTCGGCGCGGCGCATCCGCCCCAGCGCGGCCAGCGCGGATTCGAGCCCGCCCAGCAGCGCCTCCTCGGCCGCGCCGCCGGGGGACAGCCGCGGCCGCCTGCGGCCCGCCGTGCAGTTGAACAGCAGGTCCGAGGCGCTGGCGCGCGACAGCTTCACCCCGGCCTTGAGCGCGGCCATCTCCAGGGCGGCGATGTCCGAGAGCATCCGCGACAGTTCCTGCGCCTCCGGCATCCGTGCCGCGGCGGCCGGAGGCGGGCGCAGCGCGATGTCGACATGGCCGCGCTGCAGTGCGGCCGCGGCCAGGCTGCGCACCGCCGGTTCCAGCGACTCGCAGCCCTCCGCCAGGCGCAGCTCCAGCGAGATGCCGCGCCCGGCCGCGGAGCGCAGGCTCCAGCTCCAGATCTCGTCGCCGATCGCAACGTCCTGAACCGCAAAGCCGGTCATCGAGGAGAGGGTCATTGATTAACCAATCCTTAGGATAGCAAGGGCAATTGTCTCAAATTCATGCCATATTCGGTTCAACCTGATGCGTCGCGCCGCAACCGCGCAAATCTCCTTAGGCGTCGCATCGCATATGTGTTAAATTCAAGCGGAACGGGCAGGACATGGCGAACGACGGGACCCAGGATCAAGACATCGTATCTCTGAAATCCTACAAAACTACGATGCAGCACAGCGCAATCTCACAACTCGAAGCCTACTGGCACGGCCTGCGCAACGGCCGAGTAGTTCCCAACCGCTCGGATGTGGATCCCCGCGGCATCGACCGTGCGCTGGAATACGCCTTCATCCTCGAGCGGATCGCCCCCGGAATGGCCCGCTTCCGCCTGGCCGGCATGCATCTCAACGACCTGATGGGCATGGAAGTCCGCGGCATGCCGCTGACCAGCTTCTTCGTACCTGATGCGCGCCGGCAGGTATCCGACGCGCTGGAACACGTATTCGAGGAGCCGTCCATTGCACGGTTCGACCTTCTTGCCGAGCGTGGCATCGGCAAGCCGCAGAACGAAGCCCAGCTTCTGATCCTGCCCCTGAAATCCGATCTCGGCGATGTCAGCCGCGCCCTTGGCTGCCTGGTCTATGACGGCGAAATCGGACGCACCCCCCGCCGCTTCTCCGTTACCGAAATGAGCGTCGAGCCCCTGATCGCAGGCATCGAGCCCGCCAGCGCTCCGCTCCTGAAAACCGGCCTCACGCTGAAGAACCGCCGCGCCGAGGACGCGCCGAAACCGGCCCTTCCGCTCAGCGGCTTCGCCGAGGACAAGGCTCCCTTCGGAAATTCCGCCACCGGCAGCGACGGCAAGCCGGGCAAGCCGACCCGCGTGCCGTGGCTGCGCGTGGTGACGTCCGAAGACTGATCTTCCCTTCCGCGCCGCCATGCGGCGGCCGTTCCCGCAGGCTGCTGTCCTTCACCTGGGCGGCCCGAGGACGGTTGCCCGGACGGCGCGCCTCCGGAGCCGTGCAGGCAGGCTCCGGCCGCGCCCTCCGCCCCGTGACGGAGGGCGCCGCTGTTTCCGCAGCAGCCCAGAAACGCAAGGCGCCGCCCCCGAAGGGACGGCGCCTGCATGTTTCGGTGCTGCGGTCCCGGGATCAGGACACGGCGGCAGTGCGGTGGCGCTCCTGGTGGAGCGTGTTCAGCTCCTCGGCGACGAGGAAGGCCAGCTCCAGCGACTGGCTCGCGTTCAGGCGCGGGTCGCAGGCGGTGTGGTAGCGGCTAGACAGGTCCGCATCGGTCACGGCGCGCACGCCGCCGGTGCATTCGGTCACGTCCTTGCCGGTCATCTCGAAATGCACGCCGCCCGGGATGGTGCCCATCTCGCGGTGCACGCGGAAGAAGTCCTGCACCTCGCCCAGCACCGCCTCGAAGGGACGGGTCTTGTAGCCGGAGGCCGACTTGACCGTGTTGCCGTGCATCGGGTCGCAGGACCAGACGACATTGGCGCCCTCGGCGCGGACGGTCTCGATCAGCCGCGGCAGGTGGTCGTCCACCTTGCCCGCCCCGAAGCGCGCGATCAGGGTCAGGCGGCCCGGATCGTTCAGCGGGTTCAGCTTCTCCATCAGGACCTTCAGATCCTCGGAGGTGGTGGTGGGCCCGCATTTCAGGCCGATCGGGTTGATCACGCCCTGGCAGAACTTGACATGCGCGCCGTCCGGCTGGCGGGTGCGGTCGCCGATCCAGATCATGTGGCCCGAGCCTGCCACCGGCTTGCCCGAGGTAGAGTCGATCCGGCAGAGCGCCTCTTCGTATTCCAGCAGCAGCGCCTCGTGGCTGGTGAAGAAATCCACCGTGCCGACGGCCTGGGTGGCTTCCTTGGTGACGCCGGCCGCGTCCATGAAGGCCAGCGCCTCGGAGATGCGCTCCGCCATGGCGCGGTACTTCTCGGCCTTCTCGCCGTCGGTGAAGCCCAGCGTCCAGGTGTGGACCTGGTGCATGTCGGCATAGCCGCCCTGGGAGAAGGCGCGCAGCAGGTTCAGCGAGGCCGCGGCCTGGGTGTAGGCCTGCAGCATCCGCTGCGGATCGGGAATGCGCGCTTCCGGCGTGAAGTCGATGTCGTTGATGATGTCGCCGCGGTAGCTCGGCAGCTCGACGCCGTCCACGGTCTCCATCGGAGCAGAACGCGGCTTGGCGAACTGGCCCGCGACGCGGCCGACCTTGATCACCGGCACCTTGGCGCCGAAGGTCAGCACCATCGCCATCTGCAGCATCACCTTGAAGGTGTCGCGGATCGAATCCGCGCCGAACTCCTGGAAGCTCTCGGCGCAGTCGCCGCCCTGGAGCAGGAACGCCTCGCCCTTCGCGGCCAGGCCCAGCTTCTGGCGCAGCGTGCGCGCCTCGCCGGCAAAGACCAGGGGCGGATACTTGGCGAGCCGGGCCTCCACGGCCTCCAGCGCGGCCGCGTCGGGATAGTCCGGCATCTGCACCCGCGGCAATGCTCTCCAGTCCGACTTGTTCCAACCCTTGGTCATGGTTCTCTCCCTTTGTCCATGGCCTGCGCGGGTCACGCAGGGTCCGCATCCTCTGCGGGCAGATGCCCCCAGTGTCAACCAAAACATGGCCGTGCCAGGCGTGCCGCGTGCCGCTGGATCTTGCGCCGCCGCGGCAAACCTGCTTCGCTGCCGCATCGTTTTTCCCACCGGCATCAGACCCATGGCGCGCACCCCCCCTTCCCGCCCCGCACCTGCGCAGGACAGCCCGCAGCGCATCGTCTTCGTGCTGGTGCCCGAGTTCACCCTGATCAGCCATGCCGGCGCGCTCGAATGCCTGCGCATCGCCAACATGGTGGCGGGCGAAACGCTCTACAGCTGGACCATGGTCTCCTGCGGCGGGGCGGACACGGCCTGTTCGGCGGGCGCGGTCTTCCGGGTGGACGGCCCCCTGCCCGAAACCCGCCACGGCGACATGATCGTGATCTGCGGCGGGCTGGACATCCGCGAGCATGCGCCGCCCGCGCTGATCTCGTGGCTGCGCCGCGAGGCGCGCCGCGGCGGCACGATCGCGGGCATCTGCACCGGCGCCTACGCGCTGGCGCGCGCGGGGCTGCTCGACAACCGCCGCGCGACCATCCACTGGGAGAACAACGAGAGCTTCGCCGAGGAATTCGCCGACGTCCTGCTGTCGAAGGCGGTCTTCGCCCATGACGGCAACCGGCTGACCTGCGCGGGCGGGACCGCCGTCATCGACATGATGCTGAGCCTGATCGCCCGCGACCACGGGCCCGAAACCGCCGCGGCGGTCGCCGACCAGATGATCTATTCCGCGATCCGCACCGACCAGGACGTGCAGCGCCTGTCTGTGCCCTCGCGGATCGGCGTGCGCCATGCCAAGCTCTCCGAGGTCATCCAGCGGATGGAGGCCAATATCGAGGAGCCGGTCAGCCCAACCATCCTCGCCCGCGACGCCGGGCTCTCCACCCGCCAGCTGGAACGGCTGTTCCGCCGCTATCTCGCCCGCTCGCCCAAGCGCTACTACATGGAGCTGCGCCTGCAGAAGGCGCGCAACCTGCTCCTGCAGACCGACATGAGCGTGATCAACGTGGCGCTGGCCTCGGGCTTCGCCTCGCCCTCGCATTTCTCCAAGTGCTACCGTGCCCAATACGGCGCCACCCCCTACCGCGAGCGCGGCGCCCATGGCGCGGCCCGCGACGCCGAGGCGCCGGAAGGGGCCGAGGACTGGGAGGCGGGCGCCGAGGGCCTGCCCGACTGAGCGCGCCCATTCTGCCGCATGTCCGGCCGCAGCGGCATCCGCGCGAAAGCCTTTTCTTCGCGCAGGCTTGGGTCTAGCCTCCGGCCAAACATGCTGAAAACAGGGAGTCAGCCATGAAATCGCTTCTGTCCGCCAGCGCCATGCTCGCGCTGCTTGCCGGAGCCGCCCATGCCGAGGTCAAGATCGGCGTGCTGCTGGGCTTCACCGGCCCGCTGGAATCCGTTGCAGGCCCGATCGCGAGCGGCGCGGAGATGGCCCTTTCCGAGGCGTCGGACAGCGGCAAGCTCCTCGGCGGCGAGACCGTGACCCCGGTGCGCGGCGACTCCACCTGCGTCGACGCCTCCGCCGCCACCGCCGCGGGCGAACGGCTGGTGACCGCCGAGGGCGTGGCCGGCATCGTCGGCGCGATGTGCTCGGGCGCGACCGGCGCGGTCCTGGCCAACGTCGCCATCCCCAACGGCGTCGTGATGATCTCTCCCTCCGCGACCTCGCCGGGCCTGTCGACGGTCGAGGACAACGGCCTGTTCTTCCGCACCGCGCCCTCGGATGCGCGCCAGTCTGTGGTGATGGCCGACATCATCAAGGAACACGGCCTGACCGAGGTCGCCGTGACCTATACCAACAACGACTACGGCAAGGGCCTGGCCGACAGCTTCCAGTCCGCCTTCGAGGCGGCCGGCGGCACCGTGACCATCGTCGCGCCGCATGACGACGGCAAGGGCGACTATTCCGCGGAGGTCGGCGCGCTGGCCTCGGCCGGCGGCGAGGCGCTGGTCGTGGCGGGCTATGTCGACGAGGGCGGCTCGGGCATCATCCAGTCGGCGCTCGACACCGGCGCCTTCGACACCTTCGTGCTGCCCGACGGCATGGTCGCCCCCTCCCTGACCGAGAAATTCGGCAGCGACATCGACGGCTCCTTCGGCCAGCTGCCGGGCTCGGACTCCGAAGGCGGCGCGACCTTCGACAGCCTAGCCGAGGCGGCAGGATTCGACGGCTCGCAGGTCTATGCCAAGGAAGGCTATGACGCCGCCGCGCTGATCATGCTGGCGATGCAGGCCGCGGGGTCCGCGGACGCCTCGGCCTACAAGGAAAAGGTCATGGAAGTCGCCAACGCGCCGGGCGAGAAGATCTATCCCGGCGAGCTTGCCAAGGGCCTGGAGATCCTCGCGGGCGGCGGCGACATCGACTATGTCGGCGCCTCCGACGTCGAGCTGATCGGCCCGGGCGAAGCCTCCGGCCGCTTCCGCGAGGTCACCATCGAAGGCGGCGAGATCGTCACCGTCGGCTACCGCTGACGCCACGTTCCGGGGTCCGGGCACCTTGCCCGGGCTCCGGACTGCTGCTAGCGGCCAGCGATCACGCGTTCCGGGATGGGGCCCGCACATGATATCCGTCGACAATCTCGTCATGCGCTTCGGCGGCTTCCATGCCGTCAACGGCGCATCCCTGACCATACGGGAGGGCTCGATCACCGGTCTGATCGGCCCGAACGGCGCAGGAAAGACAACGCTTTTCAACTGCATAGCGGGCGTTCTTAAGCCAACCTCGGGCACCGTCTCCATGGGCGGCGAGGACATTACCGGACTTGCCCCGCACCAGCTGTTCCACAAGGGGCTGCTGCGGACCTTCCAGATCGCGCATGAATTCTCCTCCCTGACCGTGCGGGAAAACCTGATGATGGTCCCGGCGGAACAGTCGGGCGAGACGCTCTGGAACACCTGGGCAAACCGCCGCCGCATCGCCGCGGAAGAGCGGGCTAACATGAAGAAGGCCGACGAAGTCCTTGAATTCCTGACAATCGACCATCTCGCAGATGAGAAGGCCGGCAATCTCTCCGGCGGCCAGAAGAAGCTTCTGGAACTCGGCCGCACCATGATGGTCGATGCCAGGATCGTCTTTCTCGACGAGGTCGGCGCCGGGGTGAACCGCACGTTGCTGAACACCATCGGCGACGCCATCCTCCGCCTCAACCAGGAGCGCGGCTACACGTTCTGCATGATCGAGCACGACATGGATTTCATCGGCCGCCTCTGCGACCCGGTCATCTGCATGGCCGAGGGCACGGTGCTGGCGGAGGGCACGATCGCCGAGATCAAGGCCAATCCGGACGTGATCGAGGCCTATCTCGGCACCGGGCTCAAGAACAAGGTTGCCGCCTCATGAGCGAACCCTTCCTGAACGCCGCCGGCATGCGCGGCGGCTACGGTTCGGCCGACATCCTGCACGGCTGCAACCTGTCGGTGGACAAGGGCCGGATCGCGGTGATCGTCGGCCCGAACGGCGCCGGGAAATCGACCGCGATGAAGGCGGTCTTCGGCATGCTGCCACTGCGCGAGGGCCGGGTCACGCTGGGCGGCCGGGACATCACTGCCCTCAGCCCGCAGGCCCGCGTTGCCGCCGGCATGGGCTTCGTCCCCCAGACCCACAACATCTTCCCGTCGATGACGGTCGAAGAGAACCTGGAGATGGGCGGCTTCCTGCGCCGCGACGACATCCGCCCGACCATCGAGCAGGTCTACGACCTGTTTCCGATCCTCCGCGACAAGCGCTACCAGGCCGCGGGCGAACTCTCGGGCGGCCAGCGCCAGCAGGTCGCCGTCGGCCGCGCGCTGATGACGAAGCCGCAGCTGCTGATGCTCGACGAGCCCACGGCCGGGGTCAGCCCGATCGTCATGGACGAGCTTTTCGACCGGATCATCGAGGTTGCCCGCACCGGCATCTCGATCCTGATGGTCGAGCAGAACGCGCGGCAAGCGCTCGAAATCGCGGATACCGGCTTTGTCCTCGTGCAGGGCGCGAACCGCTTCACCGATACCGGCGCGGCACTGCTGGCGGACAGCCATGTCCGGCAGAGCTTCCTCGGGGGCTGAGATGGACGTGCTCTCCGCCCTTGCCGCCTCCGGCATCGCCTGTTCCTTCGTCACTGCCTCGGTCGACGGCCGCAACCCCTTCGACAGCCGACTCGACCTGGAGCTGACCGCGGCCGCGGTCGACGGCTTCGCCCTGATGCGCTCCGACAGCGAACGCGACGCGCCCTTCCGGATAGAGAGGCGTGGTGTCTGGACCAGCTTCTCCAGCGACGAGATCTTCGAATTCGGCCGAAACGCGATCATCGACATCGGCCCGGACGGCAAGGCCGTGATGGTCGTGAACCAGCCCGAGATGGCGGCGCAGGTGCTATCGCGCGAGGGCCGGTGCCGCCCTGCCGAGGCAAGGTGATTGCACATGAAAACCGTCTGGCAGCCTTCTGATTTCATTCTATTCACGCGGAAAGGACCATTCGGATGGACCTTCTGAACGCGCTGGTGGCGCTGACCAATTTCGTGATCGTCCCGGCCACGGCCTATGGCGCGCAGCTGGCGCTCGGCGCGCTCGGCGTGACCTTGACCGTCGCCGTGCTGCGCTTCACCAACGTGGCCCATGGCGACACGATGGCCTTCGGCACGATGGTCACGATCCTCGCCACCTGGGGGCTGCAATCGATCGGCATCACCGGCGGCCCGGTGCCGACCGCGCTGATCGCCCTGCCCGCCGGCATCGCCGCCACCGCCGCGCTGCTTCTCGCGACCGACCGGCTGGTCTACCGCTTCTACCGGCAGCAGCGCGCCAGTTCCGCCATCCTGCTGATCGTCTCGATCGGCGTGATGTTCGTGATGAACGGGCTCGTTCGCTTCATCATCGGCGTCGATGACCAGCGCTTCGACGACGGCGCACGATTCCTGGTGTCGGCCCGCGACTTCAAGGCCTGGAGCGGCCTCGACGAGGGCCTCGCCATCAAGACCAGCCAGGGCATCACCGTGCTGACTGCGGCGGTGGTGATGGCAGCGCTCTTCTGGTTCCTCAACCGCACGCGCACCGGCAAGTCGATGCGCGCCTTCGCCGACAACCGCGACCTGGCGCTGCTCTCCGGCATCGACCCCGAGCGCGTCGTCGCCATCACCTGGATCCTCGTCGCCGCACTCGCCACCATCGCGGGCACGCTTTACGGGCTCGACAAGTCCTTCAAGCCCTTCACCTATTTCCAGCTGCTCCTGCCGATCTTCGCCGCAGCCATCGTCGGCGGCCTTGGCTCGCCGGTCGGTGCGATCGTCGGCGGTTTCATCGTCGCCTTCTCAGAGGTCGGCCTGACCTATGCCTGGAAGAAGGTCTTCTCCTATCTGCTGCCGATGGGGCTCGCGCCCGACGGGCTCGCGCAGCTCCTGGGCACCGAATACAAGAACGCCGTCAGCTTCCTGATCCTCGTCCTCGTCCTGCTCATCAAGCCCACCGGCCTCTTCAAGGGGACCTCGACATGACCCTGCGCACCATCTTCCTGTTCCTTCTGGTAGCCCTGCTCATCGTCCTGACCGGCGTCCTCCAAAGCTGGAACACCGCGCTCTACATCCTCAACATGGGGCTGGTCTCGGCCATCATGGCGTTGGGGCTGAACACCCAATGGGGCTTTGCCGGGCTCTTCAATGTCGGGATCATGGGGTTCGTCGCACTCGGCGGGCTGGCCGCCGTTCTGGTCTCCGAACCACCCGTGCAGGAGGCCTGGGCCGCGGGCGGTACCCGACTGATCTTCGCGCTTCTGGTCGGGATCGGCGCAATTGCCGCGGTGGTTGCAATCCGCAAGCGCCTGCACGCAGGATGGTTGCGCGCTGCAACCACGGCCGTTCTGGCCATCGCTGGATTCGCGCTCTACCGCACGCTTTTCGATCCGGCCCGCGACGCCGTGGAGGCCGTGAATCCGGCTTCCACCGGTTTTCTCGGCGGTCTCGGACTGCCCGTGCTCCTCGCCTGGCCGGTCGGCGGATTGCTCGCGGCGGGCGCTGCCTGGGTGATCGGCAAGACCGCGCTGGGGTTGCGCAGCGACTATCTCGCCGTGGCGACGCTGGGCATCTCGGAAATCATCATCAGCATCCTGAAGAACGAGGACTGGCTGGCGCGGGGCGTGAAGAACGTCGTCGGCATCCCCCGGCCGGTTCCCTACGAGATCGACCTGCAGCAGGATCCGGGCTTCGTCGAGGCCGCCTCCGGCCTGGGACTCGACCCGGTTACAGCCTCCACGCTCTACGTGAAGCTGCTCTATACCGGCCTCTTCGCAACGGTGCTGGTCGTTCTCGTGGTTCTGACGCAGCTGGCGCTGAATGCGCCTTGGGGCCGGATGATGCGGGCCATCCGCGACAACGAGGTCGCCGCCGCGGCCATGGGCAAGGACGTGACCCGGCGCCATCTGCAGGTGTTCATCCTCGGCTCCGCGATCTGCGGGATCGCCGGCGCAATGATGACGACGCTCGACAGCCAGCTGACCCCGGGCACCTACCAGCCGCTGCGCTTTACCTTCCTGATCTGGGTGATGGTGATCGTCGGCGGCTCCGGCAACACGCTTGGCGGCGTGCTGGGCGGCTTCCTGATCTTTTTCCTCTGGGTGGAGGTCGAGCCTTTGGGCCAGATGCTGCTGAACGTCGTCACCATGCCCCTGCCGGACGGTGCCCTGAAGACGCACCTGCTGGACAGCGCCGCACATATGCGCCTGCTGACCATGGGCGTTGTGCTGCTCCTCGTGCTTCGCTTCTCGCCTCGGGGACTGCTCCCCGAGCGTTGACAGCAAAGGGCGGTTGCAAGCCGCAACCGCCTCATTCCTGCCGGAAAACGTAGCGCAACGACTGGCTGTAGGTCTCGCTGGGACGGAGGATTGCGTTGGGTGCCGCGGCCATGTTCGGCGCGTCCGGCCAAGCTTGCGCCTCGAGCGCGACGCCGCTTTTCGTGCCGTATGACCGGCCGTTGAGGCCGTCGCGTACATCCAGAAGTGCCCCGTCGTAGAATTGTAGCCCTGGCTCGGTGCTCTCGACCGTCAGGCTGATGCCGCTGGCCGGGCTCGACAGGACAGCCACCGGCCGGATGGGCATGCGGTCCCGCGCGGTGCAGAAATTATGATCGTAGCCAGTGTTTCCGATCGCCCGCGACCTGCGGAAATCGAAACGCGTCCCTTCGACCGGAGCAATTTCGCCGGTCGGGATCATCTCCTCGTCGACGGGAAGGTAGCTGTCGCCGAGGATCTGCAGATGGTGCCCGGCAATGCCTGCGGCGTCGTCCAGATTGAAGTAGCTGTGCTGGGCGAAATTGCAGGGCGTGGACCGGTTGCATTGTGCAACCACCTCCATTGCAAGCACGCCGTCGCCGGGAAGGGAAAATTCCGCCTGAACCGCCAGGTCTCCGGGAAAACCCATATGTTTGTCGGGCAGTTCCAAGGCAAAGCTCACGCGATCCGCGGCATGGTCCTGCAAGCTCCAGAGCATCTCTCCGGTGCCGCCCGACCCGCCATGCAGCGTGTGGCGGCGCAGGAAATTCCGGTCGGCCTGGAAACTCTGCCCGTCGATCGAGAAGCGCCCGCCAGCGATGCGGTTGGCGAAGCGGCCGACCAGCGCGCCGGAATAGAGAAGGCTGCCGAGATACGGATCGAACCGGTCGCTGCCGAGCACCAGCGGGAAAGTCACGCCCTCGATGCGCAGGTCCTGAAGAGTTGCGCCCCAAGTCAGGAAGGAGGCGGTCAACCCGCCCCCCGTGATGCCGATCCGCTCGACGGTGCGTCCGTCCGGAGTCCGGCCGAAAACGGCGCGGGTCACGCGATCACCCGGTGCTCGTCCTGTCCTGCCACTCCGGCATCGCCGATGGCATAGGTCAGGCCCTGGGCCGCGTCGGGCGATGCGATGGCCTGCAGCGCGGAGGTGCAGAACATCGTCCTCCTGTCCGGCCCGCCGAAGGCCGGACAGGAGGAATGCAGGCCCGGCACCTCGATGGCGCGGTCGAATGCGCCATCCGGCGTGTAGCGGGCCACGCGGCCCGAGCCCCATTGCGCCGTCCAGAAATGGTTCTCCGAATCCACGACCGCCCCGTCGGCCTTGTGGCCCGTGCCGGCGAGATCGAGAAACAGCTCCGGCTTGCCCTCGGGCCAGCCCTCGGCGTCGAGACCGACGCGCATGACCTTCAGTGTAGGCGTGTCGGTGAAATAGGCCGTGCGCCCGTCCGTGCCGAAACAGATTGCGTTGGTGATCGCGATGTCGGGAAAAATCTTCTCCAGCGCGCCCTTGTGGTACCGCCAGATTGCCCCGACCGGCGCGCCGCCCTTCTTGGCCATGGTGCCGATCCAGAAGCCGCCCATCGGATCCGCTCGGCCGTCATTGGAACGGTTCTCCGGCAGGTCGGCCTCCAGCGCGCAGACCAGTTCATGTTCGCCGGTTTCGATGTCGAACCGCCTCAGCGCCGTCTCGGTGGCAACCAACAACCGCCTCTCGTCGATCCAGCCAGCGGCCGATGAATTCTCGCCCAGGTTCCACTCTTGCGGGCCGTCTGCGGTCCGGGTCAACAGGCGGTTGCCGGTGATGTCGAACCAGAACAGTTGGTTGCGCAGCGGGTGCCAGAGCGGCCCCTCGCCGAGGGCGCAGGCGCGGGGGTCGAAGACCTCCATCTTCATTCAATGTCCTCCCAAAGGGTCGTGTCCGGGCGCGGCCGCCGGGCGCCGCGCCCCGCGCAGGATCAGCCGAGGCCCTGCAGATCGGCCGGAAGCAGTGCTTCGGGCAGGTTCTGGTAGCAGACCGGACGCAGGAAGCGGCGGATCGCCATCGTGCCCACGGACGTGGCGCCGAAATTGGTCGACGCCGGGAAGGGCCCGCCATGCACCATCGCATCGGCCACCTCGACACCGGTCGGGAAGGCGTTCGCGAGCACCCTGCCCGCCTTGCTTTCCAGAACCGGGATCAAGGGCTTGGCAGCGTCGATATCGGCATCGTCCATCAGCAGCGTCGCGGTCAGCTGGCCGTGGAACCCCTTGGCCACCTTGAGCATTTCCTCGGGCGAAGAGGTCCGGATCAGGATGCCCGCGGGACCGAAGACCTCGCGCGCCAGTTCCGGCCGTGCCAGCCAGTCGGCGGCCTTGACCTGGAAAACTGCCGGGGCGCCTTCGCGGATCGAGCAGGTCTGCGCGCCGGTCAGCCGGTCGAGACCTGCGCCCGAGAGCATCTCCACCCCCTTGGCATAGGCCGAGGCCGTGCCGGCCGTCAGCATCGGCTGCGGGGCGGTTTCATTCAGCAACCGCAGGGCCGCCTCGGCGAAGGCGTCGCCCTCAGGCCCTTCGGGCAGCAGCACCAGGGCCGGGTTGGTGCAGAACTGGCCGACGCCCATGGTCAGCGACTGCGCCCAGCCCTCGCCCATGGCGGCTCCGCGGGCCGCGAGCGCGGCGGGCATCACGAAGACCGGGTTGAGCGAACCCAGCTCGCCGAAGAACGGGATCGGCTCCGGGCGCGCCATGGCGAGATCGAACAGAGCCTTGCCGCCGCCGAAGCTGCCGGTGAAGCCGACCGCCTTGATCTCTGGGTGCTGGACCAGCGCGCCGCCGGCCTCGTTGGTGTTCGACTGCACCATGGAAAAGGTGCCCTTCGGCATGCCTGTCGCCTCGATGGCGGCGGCGATCGCCTGGGCGACGATCTCGCAGGTGCCGGGATGGCCGGGATGGCCCTTGTAGACCACCGGACAGCCCGCCGCCAGGGCCGAGGCCGTGTCGCCGCCGGCCGTCGAGAAGGCCAGCGGAAAGTTGGAGGCACCGAAGACGCCGACCGGGCCCACGGGGCGCTGCATCAGCCGCAGGTCGGGACGCGGCAGCGGCGCGCGGTCGGGCAGCGCCGAATCGTGGCGGATGTCGAGATACTTGCCGTCGCGGATATGCGCGGCAAAGAGGCGGAGCTGTCCGCAGGTGCGGCCGCGCTCGCCTTCGAGCCGGGCCGCGGGCAGGCCGGTCTCGGCCATGGCGATCTGGGTCAGGGCCGGGCCGCGGGCCTCGATCTCCCCGGCGATCTTCTCGAGAAAGGCAGCGCGGGCCTCGCGCGTGGTCCAGCCATACTCGGCGAAGGCCGCCGCAGCGGCGGTTGCCGCCTCGTTGATCTCGTCGGCACCGCCTGCATAGAACGACTCCGCCTCGCCGGTGACCGGATCGGAGTCGAAGAAGTTCTCGGAGGTGACCCAGGTTCCGGCAATCAGGTGCTGGCCGGTGATGAGCGGGGCGTCGAGCATGGGCAGGGCTCCTTGCTGGTCATTCTGGTCAATCGTGAAACGGCTCGGTGGCCAGGCGGCGCCCCGTCAGGAAGGCATCCGCCACGTGGAGAAGCGGCGCGACATCCACGTCGCTTTCGCCTTGCGCGATCAGCTCGGCAAAGCGGCGGTAGAGGTCGGGATACTCGCCCAAACCTGCAACCCGTTGCGGCGCATCGTCAATCGCAAGTTTCGCGCCACCTTCGGAAAGCCGGAGCGTGCCGGCATCGGTTTCGGCGGTAATGTCCCAGGTCTGCGGGCCGGTCTGGCGCCAGTCGAACTCGGCCTCGACGGCGAGCCCGTCCGCCCCGGCAAAGCGCAGGTCGGCGGCGATCGGCTGGGCGCGGTTTTCCGGGAAGGTCAGGTCGGCGGAGGTCAGGCGCACCGGCGCAGGCAGGATTTCCGTCAGGATCGAGAGCGCGTTGATGCCCGGGTCGAAGACGCCGAGCCCGCCGGGTTCCCAGATCCAGTCCTGGCCGGGATGCCAGTGGCGGACGTCTTCCTTCCAGTCGATGCGGACGCGGGCGATCGCCTTGTCCGCGAGCCAGGCCTTGGCGGCGGCAACGCCCGCGGCATGGCGCGAATGCCAGGTCGCGAAGAGCGTGACGCCCTTCTCCGCGGCCAGGTCCTTCAGCGCCAGGACCTCCGACACCGTGGCGCCGGGGGGTTTCTCCAGCATGACATGGCGCCCGGCGAGGATCGCCTCGGCGGCATAGACGTAGCGCGCCTGCGGCGGCATGCAGAGCGAGACCGCCGAGATGTCCGGACGGGCATGTAGCAGCATCGGCAGCGAGGCGTGGTTCTCCACGCCCTCGATGCCGCCCGTGCGGCTGACCGTTGCCGCGACGCGCATCGCACCGTTTGCGGCAATGGCCGGGATGTGCTGGTCGCGGGCGATCTTGCCGACGCCGACCAGCGCTATTTCGAGCATGTCCAGATCAGTGACTGTCACGGGGCACCTCCCTGCCGCGGCAACCTTTCAGGAAATCAAGATCGGCGCCGGTATCCGCCCCTTCGACATGGGTGCGGAACAGCCAGTCGTAACCGCCCTTGGGCGCATCCGCCGCAGGAGACCAGGCGGCCAGCCGCGCGGCCAGTTCTGCCTCCGGGATGTCGAGATGGATGCGGCGGGCCTCCACGTCGAGCTCGATCATGTCGCCCGACTGCACCACCGCGAGCGGTCCGCCGACGGCAGCCTCGGGCGAGGTGTGCAAGATGACGGTGCCGTAGGCGGTGCCGGACATGCGCGCATCCGAGATGCGGACCATGTCGGTGATCCCCTTCTTCAGCACCTTCGGCGGCAGCCCCATGTTGCCGACCTCGGACATGCCGGGATAGCCCTTCGGCCCGCAGTTCTTCAGCACCATGATGCAGGTCTCGTCGATATCGAGGGCCTCGTCGGCGATCTTCGCCTTGTAGTCGTCGATATCCTCGAAGACCACGGCGCGGCCGCGATGCTTCATCAGATGCGGGCTGGCCGCCGAGGGCTTCAGCACGGCGCCCTTGGGGGCGAGGTTGCCCTTCAGCACCGCGATGCCGCCCGAGGCGGTCAGCGCCTTGTCGACGGGCAGGATCACGTCCTCGTTCCAGTTTACAGCGTCCTTGACCTCGTCCCAGACGGTGCCGCCCGAGACGGTGAGCGCGTCCTTGTGGAGCATCCCGGCCTCGCCCAGCCGCTTCAGCACGACGGGCAGCCCGCCGGCATAGAAGAACTCCTCCATCAGGTACTTGCCCGAGGGCATCAGGTTGACCACGGTCGGCACGTCGCGGCCCAGCCGGTCCCAGTCGTCCAGCGTCAGGTCGACGCCGCAGCGTCCGGCCATGGCCAGCAGGTGGATCACCGCATTGGTCGAGCCGCCGATGGCGCCGTTGCAGCGGATGGCGTTCTCGAAGGCCTGCTTGGTCATGATGTCCGACGGCTTCAGGTCGTCCTTGACCATCTGCACGATGCGCCGCCCGGTCATCTGCGCCATGACGCGGCGCCGCGCATCGACCGCGGGGATCGCGGCATTGCCCGACAGCGCCATGCCCAGGGCCTCGGCCATAGAGGCCATGGTCGACGCGGTGCCCATCGTGTTGCAGGTCCCCGAGGAGCGGCTCATCGCCTGCTCGGCCTCGAGGAAGTCCTCCTGGCTCATCTTCCCGGCCTTGATGTCCTCGGACATCTGCCACAGCGCAGTGCCCGATCCGACGCGCTCGCCGCGGAACCAGCCGTTGAGCATCGGGCCGCCGGTGACGACGATGCTGGGCAGGTCGGTCGAGGCCGCGCCCATCAGCAAGGAAGGCGTGGTCTTGTCGCAGCCGACCAGCAGCACGGCGCCGTCGATCGGCTGGGCGCGCATCACCTCCTCCACCGCCATGGCGGCGAGGTTGCGGTACATCATCGCCGTCGGCCGGAAGGTGTTTTCGGATGCCGAGAACACCGGAACCTCCAGCGGAAAGCCCCCGGCCTCCCAGACGCCGGCCTTCACCTTCTCGGCCAGTTCGCGCAGATGGCCGTTGCAGGGGGTCAGATCCGACCAGGTGTTGAGGATGCCGATGACCGGCCGCCCGTCGAACAGGTCATGCGGGTAGCCCTGGTTCTTCAGCCAGCCGCGGTGGTAGATATTGTCGCGCGAGGTGCCGCCATACCATTCCTGGGATCTCAGGCGGCGCGGCCATTCGGCCTTCTTGAAGGTCATCTCAGCCTCACAGGGTCCTGACTTCTGCCCGTCCCGTTTCCGGGGCGGTTTGCTTCAGCGGGTTGCGCAGCGGCAGGCCGAAGGGCGCTGCCTCGATCTCGAACAGGTCGCCGTCCCGCGTGCGGACGCCGTCGCCGAAGCTGAGCGTCGCGGTGCCGAACATGTGGACATGCACGTCGCCCGGCTGGCGGAACAGGCCGTACTTGAAATGGTGGTGCTCCAGGTTCGCCAGGCTGTGGCTCATGTTGGCTTCGCCCGACAGGAACGGCTTCTCGAAGACGATCTCGTTGCCGCGGCGGATGCGCGACATGCCCTCGACGCTCTCGGGCAGCTCGCCGATCAGCAGCTCGGGGCCGATGGCGGCGGGGCGCAGCTTGGAATGCGCCAGCCACAGGTAGTTCACCCGCTCGGTCACGTGGTCGGAGAACTCGTTGGCCAGCGCGAAGCCGATGCGGAAGGGCGTGCCGTCCGGGCCGATGACATAGACGCCGGCGATCTCTGGCTCCTCCCCGCCGTCCTCGGCGAAGGAGGGCGAGACCAGCGCCTGGCCGGGCGCGACCAGCGCCACGCCGTTGCCCTTGTAGAACCACTCGGGCTGGGCGCCGGGATGGCCGTTGCCGGGCTTGCCGCCCTCGATCCCCATGCGGAACATCCGCATCGAGTCTGTCTCGGTCTCGGCGGCGGCCTTGGCATGCATCGCCGCGCGGGTGGAGGCGGAGCCCAGATGCGTCAGCCCGGTGCCGGTCAGGTGCAGATGCGCCGGATCGGGATGCGACAGCGGCGGCAGCAGCAGCCCCTCGTCATAGAGCTTGGCCAGGTCCACCGCGGCGCCGAGCCCCAGCGCGGCGATGCGGTCCTTCAGGCTCTCGCCATGGGCGATGCAGTCCATCGCCAGTTCGTAGAGGCTTGCCTCGGTCTGCAGCTCGTAGGCCTCGGTTCCGTCGCGGGCGACGATCTGCGGCCGCCCGTCCTTGAGATATTGCGACAGGAGCATGGGCTCAGCCTTTCTTCTTGTTCATGACGTCGAAGATCACGGCGGCAAGCAGGACCAGGCCCTTGATGCATTGCTGCCAGTCGATCCCGATGCCGAGGATGGACATGCCGTTGTTCATGACGCCCATGATGAAGGCGCCGATCACCGCGCCGACCACGGTGCCCACGCCGCCCGACATCGAGGCCCCGCCGATGAAGACGGCGGCGATCACGTCGAGCTCGAAGCCGAGCCCCGCCTTGGGCGTCGCGGTGTTGAGGCGCGCGGCGAAGACGATGCCGGCGAGGCCTGCCAGCAGGCCCATGTTGGCGAAGGTCAGGAAGGTCAGGCGCTGGGAATTGATGCCCGAGAGGGCGGCGGCCTTCTCGTTGCCGCCGATGGCGTAGATGCGGCGGCCGATGGTGGTCTTGGAGGTGATGAAGGAATAGATCCCGATCAGCAGCGCCATGACGATGAACACGTTCGGCAGGCCGCGGAAATCCGCCATCAGGAAGGCCATCCAGACGAGCGCGGCGAAGATCAGCCCGTTCTTGGCGGCGAAGAAGGCGAAGGGTTCGTCCTCGACCCCCGCGGCCTCGTGCTGGCGGCGTGTGCGGACCGCCATGAAGAGCAGCCCCGAGGCCACGGCGATGCCGATCAGCAGCGACAGCATGTTGAACCCGTCGACGCCGAAGGGATCCGCGATGAAGCCCGAGGCGATCAGTCGGAAGGCGGGCGGGAACGGCCCGACCGACTGGCCTTCGAGCAGCGCCAGCGTCAGGCCCTTGAAGACCAGCATGCCCGCCAGCGTCACGATGAAGGAGGGAATGCGGTAATACGCGACCCAGAAGCCCTGGGCCATGCCGATCACGGCGCCGACGCCCAGGCACAGCAGCCCGGCAATCGGCCACGGAATGCCCCAGTTGACGATCATCACCGCCGCGACCGCGCCGACGAAGCCCATCACCGAGCCGACCGACAGGTCGATATGGCCCGCGACGATGACCAGCAGCATGCCGATCGCCATGATGACGATGTAGCTGTTCTGCAGGATCAGGTTGGTCAGGTTCACCGGCTTCAGCAGGATGCCGCCGGTGGCGATCTGGAAGAAGGCCATGATCACGACGAGCGCGATCAGGATGCCGTATTCGCGCATGTGTTTCTTGAGATAGCCCATTACGTCGGCCTTGTGGCTGTCGCCGCCCATGCCCGGGCCCGTGGCAGTATCGGTCATGTGCGATCTCCTGCGGATTTGATGATGGTCGCCATGATGCGTTCCTGGCTGGCTTCGGCGGTGGGCATCTCGCCCACGAAGCGGCCTTCGTTCATGACGTAGAGACGGTCGGTGACGCCCAGCAGCTCGGGCATTTCCGACGAGATGACGATGACGGCCTTGCCGGCCGCGGCGAGTTCGCGGATCACGCAGTAGATCTCGTATTTCGCGCCGACGTCGATGCCGCGGGTCGGCTCGTCGAGGATCAGCACGTCGGGATCGGCAAAGAGCCACTTGGACAGCACGACCTTCTGCTGGTTGCCGCCCGACAGGTTCACCGTCTCCTGCTCGATCGAGCTGGACTTGATGTTCAGCCGCTTGCGGTAGGTCTCGGCGACCTCCGCCTCGCGGTGGCTGTCGACGACCAGGCCGTTTGAGATCTTCTCCAGCTTGGCCAGCGGCACGTTCCGGCGGATCGTGTCGTCGAGCACCAGGCCATAGCCCTTGCGGTCCTCGGTGGCATAGGCGAGCCCTGCATTGATTGCCTGGCGGACGGTCTTCATCTCGGCCGGGCGGCCGTCGATCTCGACCTCGCCCGAGATGCCGCGGCCCCAACTATGGCCGAAGAGGCTCATCGCCAGTTCCGTGCGCCCTGCCCCCATCAGCCCGGCAATGCCCAGAACCTCGCCCTTACGGACATGGAAGCTGACATTGTCGACCACCTTTCGGTCGGCATGCAGCGGATGGTGCACGGTCCAGTTGCGGACCTCCATCGCGGTCTCGGCCAGCGAATGGTCGGTCTTCGGCGGGTAGCGGTCGTCGAGCGAGCGGCCCACCATGTCGCGGATGATCTCGTCCTCGCTGACGCCGCCCTTGCAGTCGATCCGGGCGACGGCGGCGCCGTCTCGCAGCACGGTGATGCTGTCGGCGACCTTCGACACCTCGTTCAGCTTGTGGCTGATCAGGATCGAGGTGATGCCCTTGGCCTTGAATTCCAGCATCAGCTCCAGGAGCTTCTCGCTGTCCTGCTCGTTGAGCGAGGAGGTCGGCTCGTCGAGGATCAGCAGGCGCACGTTCTTCGACAGCGCCTTGGCAATCTCCACCAGCTGCTGCTTGCCCAGGCCGAGGTCGTCGACCAGCGTCTCGGGATGCTCGCGGCCGAGGCCCACGCGCTCCAGCAGCTCGCCCGCGCGCCGGTTGGTCTCGTGCCAGTCGATGATGCCCCTGGTGGCGCGCTCGTTGCCGAGGAAGATGTTTTCCGCGATCGACAGCAGCGGGATCAGCGCCAGCTCCTGGTGGATGATGATGATGCCGATCTCTTCGCTGTCGCGGATCGACCCGAAGCTCTGCACCTTGCCGTCATAGACGATGTCGCCGGAGTAGGAGCCGTGCGGATAGACGCCCGAAAGCACCTTCATCAGCGTCGACTTGCCGGCGCCGTTCTCGCCGCAGAGCGCGTGGATCTCGCCCTCCTCGACTTCGAAGGTCACCTGGTCGAGCGCCTTCACGCCCGGGAATTCCTTGGTGATCCCGCGCATTTCCAGAATGTTGGCCATGATTGTCCCCTGTTTCCGGGAAAGGTCCCTGCAGGGACAGGCCCTGCAGGGAAGGTCCGGCGCCGACGGGATGTGGAGGATCCGGCGCCGGGGCGCGGGTCACTCGACCTGGTCGCGGGTGTAGTAGCCGGAGCCGATCACGACCTCTTCCCAGTTCTCCGCGGTCACGGGGACCGGCGAGAGCAGGTAGGAGGGCACGACCTTGACGCCGTTGTCGTAGGTGGTGGTGTCGTTGATCTCGGGCTCGCCGCCGCCCAGCAGCGCATCGACCATGCCCACGGTCACGCGCGCAAGCTCGCGGGTGTCCTTGAAGATGGTGGAATACTGGTCGCCGCGCAGGATCGCCTTGATCGACGGGATTTCCGCATCCTGGCCGGTGACGATCGGCATCGGCATGTCGTCGCCGGTGCCGTAGCCGACGCCAGAAAGCGAGGAGATGATGCCGATCGAGAGCCCGTCATAGGGGCTAAGCACGCCGTTGACGCGCGCGTCGGTGTAGTTGGCGCTCAGCAGGTTGTCCATGCGCGCCTGGGCGACCGAGCCGTCCCAGCGCAGCGTGCCGACGGTGTCCATGCCCATCTGGCCCGACGGGATCACGATGTCGCCCGAGTCGATCAGCGGCTGGATGACCGACATGGCGCCGTTGTAGAAGAAGTAGGCGTTGTTGTCGTCCGGCGAGCCGCCGAACAGCTCGACATTCCACGGATGGGTGTCGGGGAAGCGTTCCTTCATGCCGTCGACCATCGTCGTCGCCTGCTGCACGCCGACCTGGAAGTTGTCGAAGGTCGCGTAGTAGTCGACATCGCCGGAATCGCGGATCAGGCGGTCATAGGCGACGACCTGGATGTCGGACGCCGCGGCATTGGCCAGCGCATTCGACAGGGTGGTGCCGTCGATCGCCGCGATCACCAGAACGTCGACGCCCTTGGTGATCATGTTCTCGATCTGCGCCAGCTGGTTGGGAATATCGTCCTCGGCATATTGCAGGTCGGTCTTGTAGCCGGCCGCCTCGAACTGCTCGACCATGCTCTGGCCGTCGGAGATCCAGCGCGCCGAGGATTTCGTCGGCATGGCGATGCCGACATAGCCTTTGTCTGCTGCCATCGCGGTGCCGGCGACAAGCAGGGCGAGCGCGCTGGAAGCCAGCGCACGGGTGAATGATTTCATCTGTGTCTCCCTATGCCCGGCCCGACCCGTCGTGTTCCTCCCGGGGTCGTGCGGGCGTCTCTGTCCCGCCGGACGGCACTCCTGATGCATCCGGCCCGCATTGTTTAAGGTTGCGTTGACATCACATTCAAATCAGAAATCGGCCCACGGATATACCGGAAGGGATATATCGCAATGGATCAGGGCGAACGCACCGGAACGCGGGACGATTTCATCCGGCGCGGCCTGCGCTTCTCTCAGCTGCGGCTGCTGGTGGCGCTGAAGGAGACCGGCCAGGTCTCTGCCGCGGCCTCTCAGCTGGCGATCACCCAGCCCGCCGCCTCGCGGCTGATGGCCGAGCTGGAGCGCCTCTCGGAGGCACGGCTCTATGACCGCCATGCCCGCGGCGTGACGCTGACCGAGGCCGGGGAGCGGCTGGCCGGGCGCGCCCGAGCCGTGCTGAGCCAGCTCGACGACGCCCATGTCGAGATGCAGGATCTGGCCCGCGGCGCGCAGGGCGAGGTGCGCATCGGCGCGGTGACCGGTCCGGCGCTGGAACTGGTGCTGCCGGCCATCCGGGAGCTGCGCGTCACCTTCCCCGAGATCCGCATCTCGGTGCAGGTCGACACCTCGGACAAGCTGGCCGAGGGGCTGTCGGTGCGCGGGCTAGATTTCTACATCGGGCGGCTGCACGAGAACATCGACAGCCGGTTGGTGGAGATGCAGCTGATCGGCCCCGAGCCAGTCGCGCTGATCGTGCGGCGCCACCACCCGCTGACCCGCTCCGGGCCCGCGACGCTGGAGGATTGCCTGGCCTTCGACTGGGTGATGCAGCCGCCCGGCGGCATGCAGCGCCAGACGGTGGAGCAGTACCTGCTGGAACGCGGGCTGTCCCTGCCCGACCGGATCCTCGGCACGGCCTCCCTGCTGCTCACGCTGGCGCTGATCTCGGAAACCAACGCCATCGCGCCGGTCGCCCGCGCGGTGGCGCGGTTCTTCGCGGAAAGCCAGTCGCTGGGCGGCAACATCGCCATTCTCGACATCGACTCGGACATGTCGGTCGCGCCCTATTCGCTGATCCGGCGGCGGGACCGCGACCTGTCGGCGGCGGCGGAGCGGGTCTTCGCGCTGATCGGGCGCAAGATCTCCAACCTGCCCGGCAACCGTCCCAAAGCATAAGCGCGCGCTTATTTTCCATAAGCGCGCGCTTGAATCGGTGGAATCCGGACGGACGGATCAGGCCGAGTAGTTCGGGCTCTCGCGGGTGATCTGCACGTCATGGACATGGCTTTCCTTGAGCCCTGCCCCGGTGATCCGCACGAAGGTGCAGTTCTTGCGCATCTCCTCGATATTGGCGGAGCCGGTATAGCCCATCGCCGCGCGCAGGCCGCCGACCAGCTGGTGGATCACCGCACCGGCCGAGCCCTTGTAGGGCACCTGCCCCTCGATGCCTTCCGGCACCAGCTTGTCCGAGGCCGCGTCCTTCTGGAAGTAGCGGTCGGCCGAGCCGCGCGCCATCGCGCCCAGCGAGCCCATGCCACGGTAGGACTTGAAGCTGCGGCCCTGGTAGAGGATGACCTCGCCCGGGCTCTCGTCGGTGCCCGCGATCATGCTGCCGACCATGGCGCAGTTCGCGCCTGCCGCGATTGCCTTGGCGAAATCGCCCGAAAACTTGATGCCGCCATCGGCGATGATCGGCGTGCCGGAGGCCGCGGCCGCATTGGCGCAGTCCATGATCGCGGTCAGCTGCGGAACGCCGACGCCCGCCACGATCCGCGTGGTGCAGATCGAGCCCGGGCCGATCCCGACCTTGATCGCGTCCGCGCCCGCATCGATCAGCGCCTTCGTCGCGTCGCCGGTGGCCACGTTGCCCGCCACGACCTGCACCGAATTCGACAGGCCCTTGATGCGCTGCACCACCTCGCCGACGGCCCGGGAATGGCCATGCGCGGTGTCGACCACCACCATGTCGACGCCGGCATCGATCAGCGCCGCGGCGCGCTCGTAGCCCGCATCGCCGACAGTGGTCGCCGCGGCGACGCGCAGGCGGCCGAGCTCGTCCTTGCAGGCATGCGGGTTCAGCACTGCCTTCTCGGTGTCCTTCAGCGTCAGCAGGCCGGTGAGCTTGCCGTTGGCATCGACCACCAGCAGCTTCTCGATGCGCCGCGCCTTCATCAGGCTCTTGGCGGTCTCCAGATCTGCCGGTTCGCGCAGCATGGCCAGGTTGTCGGCGGTCATCATCGCCTTGACCGGCGTGCGCGCATCCTCGGCGAAGCGCATGTCGCGGTTGGTGACGATCCCGACCACGCGGCCTTCCGCGTCGACGACCGGGAAACCGGTGACCTTGTAGCGCTCGCACAGCGCGTTGGCATCCGCCAGGGTCTGGTCCGGCGACAGGGTGACGGGGTTGTAGACGACGCCGCTCTCGAAGCGCTTCACCCGGCGGACCTCGTCGGCCTGCTCCTGGATGGACAGGTTGCGGTGAATGACGCCCATGCCGCCGGTCTGGGCCATGGCGATGGCCATCCGTCCCTCGGTCACGGTGTCCATGGCGGAGCTCAGAAGCGGCACGTTGAGCCGGATCGACTTCGTCACGTAGGTGGTGGTGTCTGCCTCGGAAGGCAGCACCGAACTGGCGGCGGGTTGCAGCAGAACATCGTCGAAGGTCAGTGCCTCACGAATCTCCATGCTCGGTCTCCTGGAGCTTGCGTTTGGCACGTCCCTCTTGCATGGACCCGGGACCGGGGCAACCTGATAATCGCCCGTTTGCAAGAAACATCTCCGTGAACGGCGGTTGCGGATCGCAACCGCCCCCGATCGGCGCGGGCTCAGAGATAGAGCAGGGACGTGCCCTTGTGGAAGACATGGATCTTCTGCGGCGAGGCGGTCATCTGCAGCACGCTGCCCGGTTCCGCATTCACGATCCCCGGCTGCTTGGCGATCATCTGCCCGTCATTCTGCGATGGATCGCGGCTGTAGAGCACGGTCGTGTCGCCGAGCTTCTCGACGATGTCGGTGCGGAACTCGATGAAGGGCATGGCGCCGTTCTCGGCGATCACCAGATCCTCCGGACGTATGCCGAACTGCACCTTGGCGCCTGCAAGGCTTTCCGGCGAGGGCACGGCAGCGGCAATCTCCGTGCCGGTTTCAAGCCGCAACCGGGTCTCGGGTCCCGTGGCCGAGATCTCCGCCTCGAAGAGGTTCATCGCGGGCGAGCCGATGAACTGCGCCACGAAGGTGTTGGCCGGGCGTTCGTAGAGTTCCAGCGGCGCGCCGACCTGGGCGATGCCGCCGCCCGCGAGAACGACGATCCGGTCGGCGAGCGTCATCGCCTCCACCTGGTCGTGGGTGACGTAGATCATCGTGCTGCCGGGCATCGAGGCCTTGAGCTGGGCGATCTCGATCCGCGTGGCGACGCGCAGCGCCGCGTCGAGATTGGAGAGCGGTTCGTCGAATAGATACACCTTCGGATCGCGCACGATGGCGCGGCCGATCGCGACGCGCTGGCGCTGGCCGCCGGACAGCGCCTTGGGCAGGCGGTCGAGATAGTCGGTCAATTGCAGTTTCCGCGCCGCCTCGTCGACGGCACGGTTGATTTCTTCCTTCGACTTTCCAGCCAGTTGCAGAGAGAAGCTCATGTTGTCCCGCACGGTCATGTGCGGATAGAGCGCGTAGCTCTGGAACACCATGGCGATCCCGCGCTGCGCGGGAGGGACGTCGTTCATGACCTGGCCGCCGATCTCCAGCGTGCCGCCGGTGATCTGTTCCAGCCCGGCGATCATCCGCAGGAGCGTGGACTTCCCGCAGCCCGAGGGACCGACGAAGACGATCAGCTCGCCCGCGGCGATCTCAAGGTTGATGTTGCGCAGCACCTCGACCGCGCCATAGGCCTTTGCCACATCGGCCAGCTTCAGATCGGCCATCGACGTCTCCTCCCTCTCGCTGCTCAGACGGCCGCGAGGATGCAGGGCTGCCAGGGCCCCAGATGCAGCCACCCGTCAAGCGGAATGGCCCCGTTCACGTCCTGTCCCAGCGCCTGCCACTCGCCGCGCGGCACCTTGATGTCCACCGGTTCCTCCGAGAGGTTGAAGGCCAGGAACAGGCGTTCCTCGTTCTGTTCACGCTCGAACTGGATCACATGGCCCTCGGCCCTGACCGGGCTCTGCCGGCCGTTGCGCAGCGCCGGATGGTCATGGCGCAGCTGGATCACGCGGCGGTAATGGTGCAGCAGCGCGCCGGGATCGAGCTCCTGCTCCGCCACCGCGTAGCCATGGTGCTCGTAGGGCACCGGCAGCCAGGGCAGCACCGGCGAGAAGCCGGCATTCTGCAGCTTGCCGTCCCAGGGGAACGGCGTGCGGCAGCCGTCGCGGCCCTTGAATTCCGGCCAGAACTCGATGCCGTAGGGATCCTGCAGCGCCTCGAAGGGCACGTCGGCCTCGGGCAGGCCCAGCTCCTCGCCCTGGTAGATGCAGACCGAGCCGCGCAGGCACATCAGCAGCAGCGCATAGGCGCGCGAGGCGGCATGGTCGAGCCCCCAGCGGGTCGTGTGGCGCACCACGTCATGGTTGGAGAAGGCCCAGCAGGCCCAGCCCTGGGCGGCCACGCGGTCGACCAGGTCCATGACGTCCGCGACGCGGGCGGCGTCCGGAAAGTCGTTGGCCAGGAACTCGAAGGCATAGCACATGTGGGCGCGGTCGTTGCCCTTGGTGTACTCGCCGAGGATCTCCATCCCGCGCTGCGCATCGCCGACCTCGCCGACGATGGTCGCCGCCGGATAGGTGTCGAGCAGCGCGCGCAGCCGCGCCAGGAAGTCCAGGTTCTCGGGGCGGTTCTTGTCGTAGATGTGGTTCTGGTGGTTGTAGGGGTTCACCGCGGGCGCGATGGAGTCGTTGCGCTCTTCCGACGGCAGCGCCGGGTTGTTGCGCAGCTCCTTGTCGTGGAAGTAGAAATTGATCGTGTCGAGGCGGAAGCCGTCGACCCCGCGGTCCAGCCAGAACTGCGCCACGTCGAGCAGCGCCTGCTGCACATCCGGATTGTGCAGGTTCAGGTCCGGCTGCGAGGTCAGGAAATTGTGCATGTAGTACTGGCAGCGGCGCGCATCCCATTGCCAGCCCGGCCCGCCGAAGATCGACAGCCAGTTGTTGGGCGGCGTGCCGTCGGGCTTGGGATCGGCCCAGACGTACCAGTCGGCATGCGGGTTGGTGCGGCTGGAACGGCTCTCGACGAACCAGGGATGCAGATCCGAGGTATGGCTGAGCACGAGGTCGATGATGACCTTCACGCCCTGTTCATGCGCACGCTCCACCAGCCAGTCGAAATCTGCGAGCGTTCCGAAGAGCGGGTCGACATCGCAGTAGTTCGACACGTCATAGCCGAAATCCTTCATCGGCGAGGTGAAGAAGGGCGAGATCCAGATCGCGTCCACCCCGAGCGACGCGATATGCGGCATCCGCTCGGCGATGCCCAGGAGGTCGCCCACCCCGTCGCCGTTGCTGTCCTGGAAGCTGCGCGGATAGATCTGGTAGATCACCGCGCCGCGCCACCAATCCTTGTCGATGCTGAGGCCCGTGGCCACCGGGAGTGTGTTGCCTGTCACTGTGGTCTCCTGTCTTCGTTACTTCACCGAGCCGGCAAGCAGCCCACGGACGAGATATTTCTGCATGGCGAAGAAGACCACCAATGGAACCGCAATCGACAGGAATGCCGCGGCTGTCAGGATTTCCCAGTTCCCGCCGCGCGACCCCAGCAGCTCGACGATCCGGCCGGTCATGACCAGCTGGCTGTCGGAGGTTCCGAGGAAGACCTTGGCAACGAGAAGGTCGTTCCAGGTCCAGAGGAACTGGAAGATCGCGAAGCTCGCCAGCGCCGGAAAACTCAATGGAAGCACGATCTTGCGGAAGATCTGGAAGTCGGTGGCGCCGTCCACCCGCGCCCCCTCGATGATGTCCTTGGGCAAGCCGACCATGTAGTTCCGCAGCAGGTAGATCGCCAGCGGCAGGCCGAAGCCGGTATGGGCCAGCCAGATGCCGAAATAGCCCTTTCCCAGGCCGATCGCGTTGTGGAAGCGCAGCAGCGGGATCAAGGAAAGTTGAAGCGGCACCACCAGCAGCCCGACCACGCAGGCAATCAGCAGCGCCCGTCCGGGGAAGCGCATCCAGGCCAGCGCATAGGCGGCGAAGGCGGCCACGAGGATCGGGATCACGGTCGCCGGAATGGTGACGGTGAAGGTGTTCAGGAAGGCGCGGCCGATGCCCTCGGCGCCGATCACGGTGCCGTAGTTCTCGGTGGTGAAGCGCGGCGGCACCAGCGACTGGACGTAGATCCGCTGGCCGCGGCTGCCGGACATCTCGGACTGCGCGCTCAGCAGGTAGCTGCCGTCCTCCTCGACGGCCAGGGTTTCGCCGTCGCCCAGATCGGCGGTGTCGCCCGGCCCGTAGGCGGCGGGCTCGCGCGAGGACGTGCCCCAGGAGGCGACCTTGCCCTTGCCGCTTTCGAAGACATTGCCGCGGATCACCCAGAGGCCGCCCTCCTGCGCCTGCGCGTCGGGGCTGTCGGTGCGGGCGGCGACGGTCTGTTCGGAGGCGCTGAGCGCGGTCCACCAGCCGGAGACGGCCAGCTGGTCCTTGTCGCGGAACGACGAGACCAGCAGGCCGAAGGTCGGCACGGTCCAGAGGACCACCAGAACGGCGACGGCGATGTGCACGGCCCAGGTGAGCGAGGCCTTCTGCCCGGCATGGCCTTCCATCAGTTGCCCTCCTTGCGCGCGTTTCGGATGTTCCAGACCATGATCGGCGTGACGGCCAGCATCAGGATCACGGCGATGGCCGAGCCGCGGCCGAAATCGCCCGCGCGGAAGGACCAGTCATACATCATGTTGGCCAGCACCTGGCTGCCCCACTGGCCGTTGGTCATGGCGAAGACGATGTCGAAGATCTTCAGCACGAGGATGGTGATCGTGGTCCAGACCACCGCGATCGTGCCCCAGATCTGCGGGATCTTGATGCGCCAGAAGATCTGCAGCGGCGAGGCGCCGTCGAGGATCGCCGCCTCGATCGTCTCCTCGGGGATGCCGCGCAGGGCCGCCGAGAGGATCACCATGGCAAAGCCGGTCTGGATCCAGACGAGGATGACCATCAGGAAGAAGTTGTTCCAGAAGGGCACGGTGATCCAGGCCACCGGATCGCCGCCAAGCCCGACGACGATGGCGTTCAGCAGGCCGATCTGCTCCTGGTCCGCGCCGCGGTAGTCATAGACGAATTTCCAGATCACGGCGGCGCCGACGAAGCTGATCGCCATGGGCATGAAGATCAGCGACTTCGCGAAGTTGCCCCATTTGATCCGGTCGGTCAGCGCGGCGGCCACCAGCCCGAAGAAGGTCGCCATCGACGGCACGAATACCAGCCAGAGCAGGTTGTTGCGCACGCTTTCGAGGAATTTCGCGTCGCCGAAGAGCCAGACATAGTTGTCGAGCCCGACGAATTCCTGCCCGCCGCTGCCGTGGAGCGACAGCCAGATCGAGTTGAAGACCGGGTAGACCAGGTAGAGCGCAAGCACGAGGATCGAGGGACCGAGGAAGAGCCAGGGCCGGATCGCGTTGGCCTTCCGGACATTCGCCGCGGCCTGCGGCCCCTTCATCGGGAAGATGCGGTCGAGCACCGCGTTCGAGCCCCAGAAATAGGCGACGCACAGGAACACGCCAACGACGATGGTCGCGGCGGCATACAGGATCTGGCCCATGGCAGGCGCTCCGCTCCGGTGGCAGGGGGCGGCCCCGGATCATCTCCGGAGCCGGGACTGGATTACTTGATGCCGTCCCAGGTGGCCTGGATCGACGAGGCGACGTCCCCGGCGGAGGCGCCGCCGACATAGTCGACCATGCCGGTCCAGAACACGCCGGCGCCGATCGCGGCGGGCATGATGTCCGACCCGTCGAAGCGGAACGTGTCCGCGCCGCGCAGGATCTCGGCCATCTTCTTCATCGTCGGATCGCCGTAGAGATCGGAATTCGTGCCCAGATGCGCCGAGATGAAGGCGCGCTGCGCCATCCAGATTTCATGCGAGATCGGATTCTGGATGAACTCGACGAAGGCGCGAGCGCCGGGGGTGTCCTTGGTCATCGAGACCAGCGTGCCCGCGCCGAGCACCGGGTTGCCCAGATCCTTGTCGGCGTAGGACGGGAAGTAAAAGAAATCGGCATCCTCGCCGACCACCGTGCCTTCGGGGAAGAAGGACGGGATGAACGACGCCTGGCGGTGCAGGTAGCATTGCGGCGGCACGGAGAAGAGACCCTTGGGGCTGTCGCGGAAATCGGTCGAGGCCACCGCGCCGGTGCCCCCAGCGACGAAATCGTCGTTGCGCGCGAACCAGCCGAATTCGTCGATCACGTCGATGACGCGCGGATCGTCGAACTTCATCTCGTTGGTGACCCATTCGTCGTAGACCTCCGGCGGGTACATCCGCAGCATGAGGTCCTCGACCCAGTCGGTCGCGGGCCAGCCGGTCGCGCCGCCCGAGCCGAGCCCGATGCACCAGGGCGTTTCGCCCTCGTCGACGATCTCCTGGGTCATTGCCTTGAGGTCTTCCATGGTCTCGGGGATCTCCAGGCCCAGATCCTCGAAATTCTCGGGCACGTACCAGACCAGCGACTTCAGGTCGACGCGGTAGAAGATGCCGTAGAGCGACTCGGTGCCGTCCTTGCCGGGGAAGGTCGCGAGATCGACCCAGCTCTGCCCGGCGGCATAGTTGCCGGCCACCCAGTCGGCTGTCTCCTGCGGCAGCGGCACGAGGAAGCCCTTGGCGGCCAGATCCGCGGCCAGGCCCGGCTGCGGGAAGATGGCGATGTCGGGCGGCGAGCCCGCGGCGGTGTCGATGACGATCTGCTGCTCGAAGCTGTCGGAGCCGTTGTACTGGACATCCGCGCCGGTGGCCGCCTCGAAATACGCCACGACGGATTCGAAATAGTCCCGTTCCTGCGACAGCCAGGGCCCGGCGACGGTGATCACCTGCCCGCTCAGATCGGTGGATTTCAGGTCTTCGTAGGCATCCCAGTGAAACGCGCCTTCGCCCGGCGGGAAGACGAGATCCTGCGCATTGGCAAAGGACGTCAGGCACACCAGCGCAAGCGCGCTGCTGCCGAGAAAGCGTGTCATATGGCGACCCTCCCAAGTCGGTTTTCCGCAGCTGCGATCCTCTCCGCTCCCCGCGCCGCGATTTTCCAAAGGCTTTTCAAAACGCCTTGGCTGATGCAACACTTAGACGAGTCGCCCGGCATGTCAAACCGCGCTTGCGGGATGCGGGCATTTTTTTTACCTTCCGAAGAAATGGACTCGGAGAGGTGGAGCCGCCGGGCCGGGACTTGCGCTCTTTGGGAGGAGAGACGCGGACATGAGCATATCCCTCAAGCAGCTGTCGCTGCTCCTGGGGCTGTCGCAGACGACGGTCAGCCGGGCCCTGAACGGCTATCCGGAGGTCAGCGAGGCAACGCGCAACCGTGTCATCGAGGCTGCGCAGCGCCATGCCTACATGCCGAATCCCCGCGCCCGCAGCCTTGCGACCGGCCGCGCCATGGCGGTGGGCCATGTCCTGCCGATCTCGGGCCATTCCGACATGGTGAACCCGATCTTCGCGGATTTCCTCGCGGGCGCAGGCGCGGTCTACACCCGCCGCGGCTACGGCGTGCACCTGTCCTTCGCCGAGCCGGGACACGAGGCGGAGCACTACCGCTGGCTGACCCGCCAGCGCATGGTCGACGCGGTGGTGCTGCATTCGCCGCGCGAGGACGACGAACGCGCCCGCGCCCTGGCGGAGCTGGACCTCGTCTACGGCGTGCACGGGCTGCTCGGCAGCCGCCGCGACGGCTACAACTATGTCGAGATGGACAACCGCGCCGCGCTGGAGCAGGCCACCCGCCATCTCGCGAAGCTGGGCCATGCCCGCATCGCCTTCCTCAACGGGCCCGCCGGGCTCAACTTCGCCCGCCTGCGCGAGGCGGGATTCCTGTCGGTGATGGAGGAGCACGGGCTGGTTCCGAACCGGCTGTGGATGCTCAACGACGAGATGACGGAGGAATACGGCTACCGTGCGGCGCGGCGGCTCTGCGCCCAGCCTGCCCGGCCGACCGCCTTCCTGACCGGCTCCATGCTGGTCGCGATCGGCGTCCACCGCGCCGTTCTGGAGGCCGGGCTGTCCGTGCCCGCGGATGTCTCCATCGTCACCCATGACGACGTGCTGTCCTTCGTGCCGAACGGCCTTCCGCCGCGGCTGACGGCAACCCGGTCGCCGGTGCGCGAGGCCGGACAGCTGCTGGCCGACATCGTGATCGACCAGATCGAGAATCCCGACCGGCCGCCGCGCGGGCTGGTCCTGCAACCCGAGCTGGTGATCGGTGCCTCCACCGGCCCGGCCGCAGCGGAGGCGCCTGCATGAGCGATCCCCTTCCCCGTTCCGCCTTTCCCGAGGATTTCCTCTTCGGCGCGGCGACCTCGTCCTACCAGATCGAGGGCCACGGTTTCGGCGGCGCGGGTCCCACCCATTGGGACAGCTTCGCCGCCACCCCGGGCAATGTCGTGCGCCAGGAGGACGGGCGCGTCGCCTGCGACCATTACCACCGCTTCCCCGGGGATCTCGGGCTGGCGGCGGGAATGGGGCTGGACGCCTACCGGTTCTCCACCTCGTGGGCTCGGATCCTGCCCGAGGGCCGCGGCACGCCCAATCCCGAAGGGCTGGATTTCTACGACCGGCTGATCGACTGCATGCTGGAGAACGGGCTGAAGCCGGCGGTGACGCTCTACCACTGGGAACTGCCGTCGGCGCTGGCGGATCTGGGCGGCTGGCGCAACCGGGACATTGCCGCCTGGTTCGGCGATTTCGCGCAGCTCGTGGCGCGGCGCTACGGCGACCGCCTGTGGTCGGCGGCGCCGGTGAACGAGCCTTGGTGCGTGTCCTGGCTGTCGCATTTCGAGGGCGCCCAGGCGCCGGGCCTGCGCGACATCCGCGCCACCGCGCGCGCCATGCACCACGTGCTGCTGGCCCATGGCACCGCGATCAATGCCATGCGCGCCGAAGGCATGGGCAATCTGGGGGCGGTCTGCAATTTCGAGGACTCGATTCCCGCCAGCGACGCGCCCGCCGACCATCTTGCCGCCGAGCGGCAGGCAGCGATCTACAACCGGTTCTTCCTCTCCGGCCTGTTCCGCGGCGCGTATCCCGAACGCGTCATGGAGGGGCTGGGGCCGCATCTGCCTGCGGGATGGCAGGACGATTTCGCGGTGATCCGCACGCCGATCGACTGGATCGGCGCGAATTTCTACACCTGCAACCGCGCGCAATGGGCCGAGGGCGCCTGGCCGAACATCCGCCTGGTCGAGGGACCGCTGGAAAAGACCGCGATGGGCTGGGAGATCCGGCCGGAGTCGCTGGGCGCCATGCTCCGGCTGGTGACGGAATACTGCCCCGGCCTGCCCGTCTACGTCACCGAGAACGGCATGGCCGGGCACGACGTGCCGGCCGGGGGCGAAGTGCCCGATCCGCAGCGCATCGCCTATCTGCGCGACCATCTGGCCGTGGCGGCCCGGGCCATCGCCGACGGGATCCCGCTCAAGGGCTATTTCCTGTGGTCGCTGCTCGACAATTACGAGTGGTCTCTGGGCTACGAAAAGCGCTTCGGCCTGGTGCATGTGGATTTTGACACACTGGCCAGGACGCCGAAACACTCCTATCACGCAGTGAAAGCGTTTCTGCGAGGATCGGACCTGTGACTACTATCGTGGCGGATGTCGGCGGCACCAATACCAGGGTGGGCCTGTCGGAGGGCGGCGCCGTGGACCGCTCCCGGGTCTCGCGCTACCGCAATGCCGAATTCGCCTCGCTCGGCGACGTGCTCGCAAGCTATATCGCCGAACAGAGGCTTGCCGCTCCGGACTGCGTCTGCGTTGCCGTGGCGGGTCCGGTGCGCCACGGCATCGGCCGGCTGACCAACCGCGACTGGATCGTTTCCGAGGACGAGCTGTGCCGCGTCGCGGGCGCCGCCAAGGGGCTGGTGCTGAACGACCTTTCCGCCCAGGGCTACGCGCTCGACATGGTGCCGGTGGCGCCGCTGCTCGAGCGCTGCGCCGGCAAGGTGCCCGACCCGGAGGAAACCCGGCTGGTGATCGGCGTCGGCACCGGATTCAACGCCGCGCCGGTCTACCGCCGCCCCGGCGGGCTGCTGGTCACGCCCTCCGAATGCGGCCACGTGACCCTGCCGGTCTGGAACGAGGACGGCGCGCGCCTGGCGCAGGAACTGCGGCGCCATCACGGCTTCGCCTCGGTCGAGGACCTGCTGTCGGGCCGCGGCTTCCCGATGAGCTACCAGCTGCTGACCGGCAGCGCCCCGGCCGATCCGGGCGAGATCGTGACCCGCGCCGCAGAGGCGCCCGGCAGTCCCGAGGCGCGGTTCCTGGCGCTGATGGTCGGCACGCTCGGCAGGGTCGCGGGCGATCTGGCACTGACCCACCTGCCCTTCGGCGGAATCGTGTTCATCGGCGGCATGGCGCGTGCGCTGGAGCCGTTCTTCGACGTGCACGGCTTCGATGCCGCGCTGTGCGACAAGGGCAGGTTCTCGGAATTTCTCGCGCAGTTTCCGGTCTTTGCGATGACCGACGACTATGCCGCGCTGGACGGCTGCGCGATCTACGCCCGCCAGGACGCCGCATAGGCCAGCCGCTAATCTGATCTTAAGGCATCGCGCCCTACTCCTGATCCCGTAATGGATCGAGGGAGGCCCAGGTTGCGTTTAGCCAGGATCAGTTCGTCGGGAGCAGGCAGATGACGCGGGAACTCGTTCTTCCCGCGCGCATGGATTACGCCGGCGTCGAGGCGCTCTATGCCGAAATCAAGGAGGCGCGCGGCGAGGACGTCGCGCTGGACGGCTCGCAGGTCAAGCATCTCGGTGCCGCCGGGCTGCAGCTGCTGCTGTCTGCCTGGAAATCCTGGGACCGCGACGGCCATTCGCTGAGCGTCGCCTCGCCTTCGGCGAAATTCTCCGAGCATCTCGAAATGCTCGGCCTAGACAAGGACCATTTCAGCAAACCGGGAGCCGTGCAATGACCCTGACCGTCCTGGCCGTTGACGACAGCCGCACCATGCGGGACATGCTCCGCCTGGCCCTGACAGGCGCCGGCTTCGAGACCCATCTCGCCGAAGACGGGGTGCACGGGCTGGAAGTGCTGGAAGGCCTGTCGCCCGACGCCATCATCACCGACATCAACATGCCCAGGATGGACGGCTTCGGCTTCATCGATGCGGTGCGCCAGCAGGAACGGCACAACGGCGTGCCGATCCTCGTTCTCACCACCGAGAGCGCGGCCGAACTGAAGCAGCGCGCCCGCGAGGCCGGCGCCACCGGCTGGATCGTCAAGCCGTTCGATCCAACCAAGCTCGTGCGCGCGCTCCACATGGTAGCCGGTTAGGAGGAGTCCCGCGCATGTCCGAATCCAACGATCCGATGGCCGAAATCCGGGCCTCCTTCTTCATCGAGTGCGACGAGCTTCTCGAGGCCGCCCAGGAAGGCCTCCAGGCGATGGAGGATGGCAGCGCCAACTCGGACACGATCAACTCCGTGTTCAGGGCCGTCCATTCCATCAAGGGCGGCGCCGGTGCTTTCGGCCTCGACGATCTCGTCAAGTTCGCGCACAGCTTCGAGACCGTCCTCGACGAGGTCCGGTCCGGCAACTACCATCCGGACCAGGAAGCGATCCTGCTGTTCTTCTCCTGCGGCGACATCCTTTCGGACCTGGTGAAGGCCGCCCGCGACGACGCGCCCGTCGACCAGGAGATCATCGAGAAGACCCTCGCGAGCCTCCAGGCCATTGCCGGCGAGGAAGAGGAGGAGATCAGCGCGGAAGAATTCCAGCCGATGGGCCTGGCGATGGATCTCGGATTGCCCGACCTGCCCGCCGCAGAGCCGGAACCCTCCGGCTTCCAGATCACGTTCAAGCCAGACGAGAAGCTCTATGCCCTCGGCAACGAGCCGCTTTTCGTGCTGCGCGCGCTGTCGCAACTCGGCCAGATGCAGACCGAGATCGCCATCGCGGATGTTCCCGATCTGGACGAACTCAACCCGAAAGCAGCACATCTGGGATGGACCATCCAGCTGCAGACCGATGCGTCGCTCCCGGAGGTCGAAGAAGTCTTCGAATTCGTCGAAGGCCTCTGCGAGCTTTCCATCGCCGAAGCCGACGGAGCGGAGAGTTCCCCGCCCACGATGCCCGACTTCTCCGCACTCAATGCAGATGACGATCCTCCGGATGACGGTGACGGCCAGGATGCGCCACCGGCTTTTAGCGACGGGAACGAGAATGCTGCCGAAGCCACTCCGGCTCAGCGCAGCGAGCGTAATGTTCCCGTAAAGGCAGCGCCGAAAACCGGCGGCGCCGCCAGCGCTCCTGCCGCCGCCAATGCCACCGTGCGTGTCGATCTCGAACGCATCGACCGGCTGGTGAACCTCGTCGGCGAACTGGTCATCAACCAGGCGATGCTCTCCCAGAGCGTCACCGAGGCCGGGCTGCCGCCGAACTCTCCGGTTGTCAACGGCCTCGAAGAGTTCATGCAGCTGACCCGGGACATCCAGGACAGCGTGATGATGATCAGGGCCCAGCCCGTCAAATCCCTGTTCCAGCGCATGTCCCGCATCGTCCGGGAGTCTTCGGCAGCGATCGGCAAGACCGTCCGCCTGAAAACCGATGGCGACGCGACCGAAGTCGACAAGACCGTCATCGAGCGCCTTGCGGACCCCCTGACCCACATGATCCGAAACGCGGTCGACCACGGGCTGGAAAAGACCGAGGACAGGCTCGCAGCGGGCAAACCCGCGGAAGGTTTGGTCACCTTGTCCGCCGGACACCGATCGGGCCGTGTCGTCATCGAAGTCGGCGACGATGGCGGCGGCATTAACAGGGAGCGGGTCCTAAAGGTTGCCATACAGAAGGGCCTGATCCCGGAAGACAGCAATCTCACCGATTCTGAAATTGACAACCTCCTGTTCCTCCCGGGATTTTCAACCGCGGCCGAAGTCTCCAGCCTTTCCGGGCGCGGTGTGGGCATGGATGTCGTGAAGAGTTCCATTCAAGGACTCGGCGGACGGATTACCATAAATTCCGAAAAAGGAGTCGGCACGACATTTTCTATTAGCCTGCCGCTCACACTGGCGGTCCTCGACGGCATGGTTGTGCATGTTGCCGGCGAAACATTGGTTGTCCCCCTCAATGCCATCGTGGAAACCTTGACCCTTTCCGAAGGTGACATCCGGAAATTGGGTCCTGAAACAAACGTCGTCCAAATAAGGGGCGAATTCGTCCCGCTTCTCGACCTGGGAACGGAACTCGGCTATCGCGAACCACTGAAAGACTACTGCGGCGGCATCATTTTGCTGATTGCCCATGAGGATGGCAGCCGGGCGGCCTTGGTCGTCGACTCCATTCATGATCAGCGCCAAGTCGTTATCAAGGGACTTCAAGACAGTTATGGACATGTGCCTGGCGTCGCAGCCGCCACCATCCTCGGCGACGGCCAAATCGCGCTAATCTTGGATCCAATTGACATTACGGCCAATGCAAGTGGCCGAACCTGTCCCAGAAATACGCTAATCATGGAAGCTGGTTGAAATGAGCGAAGACGAAGCGAAAACCGATGGCGGTGAAATTGAACTCCTGTCCTTCCGCGTGGGAGAACAGGAATACTCGGTTGACATAATGTCGGTCAGAGAGATACGAGGCTGGACTAAAGCGACCCCGTTACCCCATGCGCCCAGCTTTGTGCGTGGGGTCATAAACCTTCGGGGAACGGTACTTCCGATAGTCGATTTGGCTTCCAGGTTGGGGCTGCCTTCCGGGGAGGATAGTTCAAGAAATGTCATCATAGTTGTACATGTCGACGGCCAGACTTTGGGGCTATTGGTGAACGCTGTCTCTGACATACTTTCGATCCCGCAAGATGACATGCAGGTGCCGCCCGAGCTAGCAGCGGATGTTTCACATACTTTTATACGGGCATTGACCATATATGAAGGTCGAATGATCCGAGTGCTCAACTTGGAAGCAGTAATGCCGAACAGAGAGGGTATGGCAGCATAAGATGAGCGAGTTTTTGACCAGCCAAAGCACTCTTTCCCAAGCACAATTCAAGCTGGTTTCAACGATCGCATACAGAGAGGCTGGGTTGGTGCTCGTAGAGAGCAAATCTTCCATGATATCGGCAAGGCTGACAAAGAGAGTTCGCGCACTGGGGCTAAACAGCTTGGATGAATATCTCTCTCTACTGACGTCAGAAAAGTCCGACACTGAACTAATTAACTTCCTGTCGGCACTAACTACCAACGTTAGTCATTTTTTCCGAGAAGAGCACCATTTCAATGCCTTCAGAGATAAGGTAATTCCCGAGATAAGAGAAAAAGTCACGGCTGGCGAAAAGTATCGCGTATGGTCTGCAGGTTGTTCGACAGGTCAAGAGATTTACTCGCTCTTGATAACACTAGCGGAAAACTTTCGCGAGTTCGAAAAATATGACATCAAGTTCTTGGCCACGGATATTGACCCAAATGTCCTTGATTTCGCCGAGAAGGGAAAGTACTCGGAGGCTCAGACAAAAGGAATTGCAAAGGATATTAGAAATGAATATTTCTCAATCGAACCAGATGGCAGCATTAAGATATCCGATAAAATAAAACGTCGCGTTCTGTTTCGTCGCTTGAATCTCCTTTCAGATTGGCCGATGAAGTCTAGGTTTGACGTAATTTTTTGTCGAAATGTAGTAATATACTTCGACGAAGCCACCCAAAACAAGCTGTGGAGCAAATTCCAGGAAAAGCTGAACTCCGGAGGCTGGCTGTTCATTGGGCACTCGGAAAGAATTCAAGATTCGGGAAGATTCTGTCTGCGCCCTAATGGAATAACGACTTACAGGAAATTAAGTTGAGGAGAAGGTTTTCAAAATGGCACTTAGAGATCAGTTAAGAGTCATGGTTGTGGATGACATGTCTACGTCGAGAGGTTTGCTTGTTCAAGCGCTCGAAAGTTTTGGGATTAAATCTGTTTCACATGCTCCGGATGGACCCACGGCGTTGAAAATCATATCCAAGTCTCCAGTTCACTTGATTATCTCCGACTTCAACATGCCGGGCATGGACGGGCTTCAACTTTTGCATTCTCTTCGAACCGACGCTAAAACGCGAGGAATTGGATTCATTCTCATTACCGGGAGGGCCGAAAGGCAGATCATCGAAAACGGCAAAAAACTTGGGATGAACAATTTCATAAAAAAGCCATTTCAGCCTTTGGAATTGAAGAATTGTATTGAGGCTGTAGTTGGTAGATTGTAGCCGAACGATGAAAACGACAACACGCTCTGATGCTCTATCGGCATCGATTTCTCTTATGCTAGAAGATCTGGGCAAGACCTGCTTGCACCTTCAAGATTCATTGTCTGATTCCCTCCTCAAAATCAGCTCAAAAGATCACGAACTGATTCTCGAATTGCAAAGTCTTGATAGGATGAGTCAACATTTGTTAGCACTGTCGAATGTAATGAAGGTTATTGAGAAAAATTCCAAAGGAGACCCAATTTTCTTTTTTAAGACAATGGAAAGAAATATTCACTTGGTCGAGATCAGAGACTTGATTGGCGGGCTTTCATTGGGAACACATGCAGGGGACAAAAATACAGAAATTGAATTCTTTTGATGGAATATGTTTTTCTTAAGCCTTGAGACCGCCTTGTTGCGCAAATGCAGCATCCGGTGGTTTTCAAGGTTGTTGTCACCGGTGTCTATTTTCAGGCTGCGCACTCTCCCGTCCCGGCCATGGGGCCGCCGCGGACTGCTTCCCTG
>NZ_JAATVU010000047.1 GCF_013184745.1 Mangrovicoccus sp. HB161399 | reverse complement strand
CCAGGTACTGCGCCTCGTTCACAAGCGCCGAGGCCGCAACCTCCGCAGACGGAGGATATACCCCATCAACCTTCTCGAGCATTCGTCTCTCCCGTTTGCCGGGCCCGCTCCCGCCGGACCCCGTGACCTGCCCGGCGCGGGACGGTCGGTCCTTGCCGGTGATGGCCGGACGGTCGGGGCTGAACGTCTGATTTGCAATGCGGCAATTGCGGAAAACCCCGCCCGGCAGCCCCGTTTCTGACCAAAGTACGAGACGCCGCAGCATGATTTCCGGCATGCCGGTCAGGAAAGGTGACCAAATCAAATTGCGGTTCCGCTATCCATCGGGGTAGATGCTGCGCTAGGGTTGCGGGCGCGGAGCGGCCGGAGCCGGCGGGCGCAATCCAGGGAGGGAGCACATGCCGCGCAGCGCATTGACCGGCACGCGGATCCGCGAGCGGCGCACGCTTCTGGGGCTGAAGCAGGCCGAGCTGGCGCGCGCGGTGGAGATCTCTCCGTCCTACCTGAACCTGATCGAGCACAACCGCCGCCGGATCGCCGGAAAGCTGCTCGGCGAGATCGCCCGCGAGCTGCATGTCGAGGTGGCGCAGCTGACCCGCGGGGCCGAAGCGGAACTGCTCGACCAGCTGGGACAGGCAGCGGCCGACCTGCCGCAGGCGGGGGCCGAACTGGAGCGCAGCGACGAATTCGTCGGCCGCTTCCCCGGCTGGGCGGCGCTGGTGCAGGCGCAGCACCGCCGGATGCAGGAACTTCAGGACCGGATCGAGGGCCTGAGCGACCGGCTGAGCCACGATCCGCGGCTCAGCTCGGCGATGCACGAGGTGCTGTCCAAGGCGACGGCGATCCGTTCGGCGGCATCGATCCTGGTGGAGACCGAGGATATCGACGAGGCCTGGCGGCGGCGCTTCCACCGCAACCTGCATGGCGACAGCCTGGCGCTGGCGGAAAGCGCGCAGGCGCTGACCAGCTTCCTCGACAGCGAGGACGAGGCGCGGACCGAGGCGGGCACGCCCTGGGAGGAGCTCGAGCTGTTCCTGGAAAGCCAGCGCTTCCATTTTCCCGCGCTCGAGGAAGGCGGCCAGCCGGGGGCCGTGCTGGAGGAGGCGACCGAGCTGACCCCGCCTGCGCAGGATCTGGCGCGGCACTATCTGGAGCGCTACCGGCGCGAGGCGGCGATGATGCCGCTGGACCACGTGGTCGCCGCTCTGGAGGCGGGACTGCCCGATCCGGCCCGGCTGGCAGCGGAGACCGGGCTGCCGGTGGCGACCGTGCTGCGCCGTCTCGCCTCCGCGCCGCAGCTGCCGGGGCAGGATCCGGTGGGGCTGGTCTTCTGCGACGGCACCGGCCAGGTCGCGATGCGCAAGCCCACCAGCGGTTTCCTGGTGCCGCGCACGGGCCATGCCTGCCCGCTCTGGCCGGTCTACGAGGCGCTGGCGAGCCCGGGCCGCCCGGTGGCGCGGCGGCTCGCGCACAGCTCAACCGCGGGCATGCCGGTGCAGGCCTATGCGGTCGCCGAGCCGCGCTGGCCCTTCGGATCGGACGGTCCCTGCCTCAGCGAGGCCTGGATGGTGCTGCTGCCGCAGCAGGAGGATCCGAAGGCCTCCGTGCTGCCCGTGGGAAGCGCCTGCCGGGTCTGCGTGCTGGCGGATTGCCCGGCGCGTCAGGAGCCCTCGGTGATGGCATCGGGGCTTTGACACGGATCTTTGACAGGGGTCTGCAAAGGGGGGATAAGTTGCAGATAACAAGAACGGACCTGCCCGCGGAGGAGCGAGGATGGGACGACACGTATTGCTGATCGAAGACGAGCCGAACATTACGGAGGCAATGAGATTCATCTTGGCCCGCGACGGCTGGACGGTCTCCAGCCATGCCGACGGCGCGACCGCGGTGAATGCCGTGTCGCGCGCCAAGCCCGACGTGGTGGTGCTCGACGTCATGCTGCCCGGGAGGAGCGGCTACGACATCCTGCGCGACCTGCGCGCCAACCCCGATACCGAGGGCCTGCCGGTCATGATGCTGACCGCGCGGGGCCAGGTGCGGGACCGCGAGCGGGCCGAGAGCTTCGGGGTCAGCCATTTCATGACCAAGCCCTTCTCGAACCGCGAGGTGCTGGACACGCTCAACAGCCTCCTGGGGCCATGAGCACGCCGCGGCTGCCCCTGTTCCTGGAGCGCCAGTCCTACCGGCGGCGGCGGCTGGTGGATGCCTCGCGGGCGATCCCGGTCTTCGGGATCATCCTGTTCTTCGTGCCGCTGCTCTGGCAGCAGCCGGAGCCGGGGGAGGCTCCCGGGCTGGCGCAGCGCGGCATCTACCTGTTCCTCGCCTGGGGGCTGCTGGTGGCGGTGACGGCGGTGATCTCGATCCGGCTGCAAACGCGGCTGCACGAAGGCGCGCGGCAGAACGGTCCGGCGGAGGGGACGGATGTCCTTTGACCTGCTGGTCTCGGTGTCGCTGGTCTATGTGGGGCTGCTCTTCCTGATCGCCTACTGGGCGGAGCGGCGGGCGCTGCGCGGCGGGGTGCGCTGGCTGCGCTCGCCGCTGGTCTACACGCTGTCGCTGTCGATCTACTGCACCGCCTGGACCTTCTACGGCGCGGTCGGCTACGCCAGCCGCTCGGGCCTCGAATTCCTGACGATCTACATCGGCCCGACGCTGATCCTGATCGGCTGGTGGTGGTGCCTGAGGAAGCTGGTGCGGATCGGCCGGTCGCAGCGGATCACGTCCATCGCCGACCTGATTTCGTCGCGCTACGGCAAGTCGGCGCTGCTGGGCGGCATGGTGACGGTGATCGCGGTGGTCGGCACGACGCCCTACCTGGCGCTGCAGCTGCAATCGGTGACGCTGAGCTTCGGGGTCTTTGCCGAGGGCACGCCGGGCAGCTTCCCGGTCCCGGACCAGCGCGCCACGGCGATCTGGGTCGCGGGCGGCATGGCGGTCTTCGCCATCCTGTTCGGAACGCGCAATGTCGACGCGAACGAGCGCCATCACGGCGTGGTCACCGCCATCGCGCTGGAAGCGCTGGTCAAGCTCTTCGCGCTGCTTGCCGTCGGCTCGTTCATCGTCTGGGGCGTGGCGGGCGGCATCGGCGAAGTGGCGGCGCGCATCAACGCCTCGCCGCTGGCGCAGATCCCGCTGGACCGCAGCCGATGGCTGGCGCTGATCTTCGTCTCGGGCGCGGCGATCCTGGTGCTGCCGCGCATGTTCCAGGTGCTGGTCGTGGAGAACGAGGACGAACGCCACCTCGCGACCGCGTCCTGGGCCTTTCCGCTCTATCTCGCGGCGATGAGCGTCTTCGTCATCCCGATCGCCGCCGTCGGCATGTCCGAGCTGCCCTCCTGGGCCAATCCGGACCTCTTCGTGCTGACCCTGCCCTTGGCACATGGCCACGAGATGCTGGCGCTGCTGGCCTTTCTCGGGGGCTTCTCTTCAGCGACCTCGATGGTGATCGTCGCGGCGATCGCGCTGGCGACGATGATCTCGAACCACATCGTTCTGCCGCTCTGGCTGTCCCTGCGTGCCGAGGCGCCGGGTAACCTGCGCGCGGTGCTGCTGACCTCGCGTCGGCTCTCCATCGCGGGCGTGCTGGCCTTGGGCTATGTCTACTATGTCTGGTCGGGCGGCGGGCGCGAGCTGGCGGCGATCGGCTTCGTCAGCTTCACCGGCGTGGTGCAGGTCATGCCCGCAGCGGTCGGCGGCATCTTCTGGCGCGGCGCCACGCGGATCGGCGCCGCAATCGGCGTCAGCCTGGGCGCGGCGGTCTGGGCCTACACGCTGTTCCTGCCGAGCTTCGGCCATGGCGTCATCCTGCCTGAATCCGTGTTCGCCGAGGGGCCATTCGGCATCGGCTGGCTCAAGCCCTACGCCCTCTTCGGCATCGAGGGGCTGGATCCGGTCGTGCATTCGGTGATCTGGTCGATGGCGATCAACTGCGCGGCGTTCCTCGTCGGCTCCATCGCCAGCTTTCCGACGCCGCTGGAACGGCTGCAGGGCGCCCAATTCGTCAATGTCTTCGACTACTCCCGCGGGCCGCGCGGCTGGAGCCAGTCGAAGGCCGAGGCCGAGGACCTGCTGATCATGGCGCAGCGCATCCTCGGGCCGCGCGAGGCGCAGGATCTCTTCGCGGCAGAGGCGCGGATCCAGGGGAAGGCCGGGTTCCTGCCCGACACCACGCCGGAATTCCTCGACCGGCTGGAGCGCGAGCTGGCGGGCTCGGTGGGCGCGGCCACGGCCCATGCGATGATCGGCCAGATCGCCATCGGTACCACCGTCTCGGTCGAGGACCTGATGGCGGTGGCCGACGAGGCGGCGCAGATCATGGAGCACTCGATCCAGCTGAAGGCGAAGTCCGAGGAGCTGTCGCGCACGGCCCGGCAGCTGCGCGAGGCGAATCAGAAGCTGACCGAGCTTTCGGTGCAGAAGGATTCGTTCCTCGGACAGATCAGCCACGAACTCCGCACGCCGATGACCTCGATTCGCGCCTTTTCCGAGATCCTGATGGACGGCGAGGGCATGCAGGCGGAGGAGCGCCAGCGCTTTGCCGCGATCATCCATGACGAGGCCCAGCGGCTCACCCGGCTGCTCGACGCACTGCTCGACCTCAACGTTCTGGAGCATGGCCAGGTCTCGCTCAACCGCGACACGGTGCGGCTGCGCGACGTGATCACGCGGGCGCTGGCGGCGACGAGTTCGATCAATCCCGAGCGTGGACTTGCGGTACGGCGCGACACGCTGGACGAGGATATCTTGGTCCATACCGACACCGACCGGCTGGCCCAGGTCTTCATCAACATCATCGCAAATGCGCGCAAATACTGCGATGCAGCGGAGCCGCAGCTGAGAATCCTGGTCCAGAGCCGGGGCGGCACGGTCTCGGTGGATTTCGTCGACAACGGCAGCGGCATCCCGGTCCATAGCCAGAGCGTGATCTTCGAGAAGTTCTGCCGCCTCTCCGACCAGTCGGCGGCGGGCAGCGCGGGGCTGGGCCTGGCGATCTGCCGCGAGATCATGCAGAAGCTCGGCGGGTCGATCACCTATCTTCCGGGGCAGGGCGGCGGCGCTTTCCGGGTGACATTGCCGGTGCAGAGCGCCGAAAAGGCGGCGTGAATCAATTTCCCGGCTTCAAGCTTTGGTAACTGCGTTCGGGGCAGGTTGCAGCAACCAGCAACCAGCCGCAGCAGATGACGAACGAGAAGCACGCCGCCATTATCCACAGCATGACCCGTGCCGGACGGCCGCCGCCGGAATTCGGCGAGGTCAGCCCGGCCAAGGCATTGCGCCTGGCGCTGGCCAAGGCCGGGCAGGAAGTCCTGGGCCAGGTGGTGACGGGCTCCGGCATCGAGGAGATGAAGCTTTCGGTCGCGAAGATCGCCGAAAGCCTGCCCGAAGGCGCGCTGGTCGTCGAGCTGGACGGACCGCGGGGCTGCCGCGGGCTGCTGGCGCTCGACAGGGGGCTGGTCTGCGCTATCACCGAGTCGCTGACCACCGGGCGCATATCCGCCGGCGACCTGCCCGACCGTTCGCCGAGCCGGACCGATGCGCTGCTGAGCCGGAAGTTCCTGGTGATGGTGCTGACGGTCTTCGCCGCGCGGCTGGTTGGCCATCCCGCGGCCGAATGGGCCACCGGTTTCGTGCCGGACGATCCGGTCGAGGATCTCCGGCGCCTGCCGGTGACGATGGAGGACGTGCCCTACCGGATGCTAAGGATGGAGATCGACTTCGCGCTCGGCGCGCGGCTCGGCCCGATCTGCATCGTGCTGCCCTGGGACGGGACCGATGCCATGCCGCCCCCTCCCGAAGCGCTGCCGCCGCCGGAAGAGGTCGATGCCGAATGGCAGCGGAACATCGAAGGCGCCGTGATGGGGGTGCGCATGGAGCTGCGGGCCGTGCTGGGCCGCAAGACCATGAGCATCAGCGACTTGCGCGCGCTGGCCCCGGATGACGTCATCAGGCTGCCGACCGCGGCGATCGAGGCGACAGAGTTGGTCGCCCCGGACGGGCATGTGCTGTTCACGGGGAAGCTGGGCGATCTCAACGGCTACAAGGCGGTGAAGATCGGCAGGATCATGTTCGGCGAAGGCGATGGTGAGGATGGTGGCGGCGGCTCCGCCGCGGAGGAGCAGCTGGATCTGTCCGGGTTGGTCGATGCAATGGCGGATGCGCCGCCCAGCGACCTGTCGCTGCCCTCTTTCGAGGATGAACCCGATCCCGAGCTGCCGCCGCTCGACCTGGATGCGCTTGAAGCAGGGGAAGGCCTGCCCGATCTTGGCGGAGGGGAATTCCCCGCAATGGATCTGAGCGGCCTCAACATGGATGATCTGGACGATCTGCCGGAGACCATCGACTGATCTCCGGACTGGCCAGTCCGGGCGGCCGGGCGCCCGGATCGGGGTCAGCCGCGACCCGACGCGGCTTCGAGATAGGGGCGCAGCCCGCTGAGGTCGTAGCCAGCCTTCTGGGTCGCCGCCAGGATCTCCGCCACCGGCATGTCGGCTGCCATGGACAGGGCCCAGGCAACCGAAGAGCGGTTGCCGGAACGGCAATAGGCGAAGACCGGGCCGCCGGCGGAGGCGATCGCCTCGCGCTGGACCGGAACGGCGGTTTCGCCGAGCGTTCCGCCTTCGATCGGGTTGTCGATGAAGGTCATGCCTGCGGCTTCGACCACCGGGCGAATCGACTTCGCCTGGTAGATCGGGGGGATCTCGTGATCGGGACGGTTGCAGATGACCGTCGTGAACCCGGCCGCTTTCAGGGCGGCCACGTCCTCGATCGTGATCTGCGGCGACACGGCGTATTCGGGCGTGAGATAGGCAATCTGCATGCCGTCTGCTTTAACCCTTCGCAGGCGCAGCGTCCAGCCTGCGGCGTGCCCATGGTGTCACAGCCATTCCCGCGACCATGGCAATCACGAAGACCCAGACGCCGGGGTTGCCGTAGCCGATCGACGCCATTGCCGGACCCGGGCAGAGCCCCGCGAGACCCCAGCCGGCGCCGAAGAGCGCGGAGCCGAGGATCAGGTTGCGGTCGATCACCTGTTCGGGCTTCGACGGGAAGCTGCCGCCGAGCGCCGGCTTGCGGCCTTCGGCATAGCGCCAGGCAAAGAACATCGGCACGATGGCGCCGCCCAGCACGAAGGCCAAGGTCGGGTCCCAATCGCCGAGGAAGTCGAGCCAGCCCTGCACCTTGGCCGGGTTGGTCATGCCGGAAATCATCAGGCCGAGGCCGAACAGGCCGCCGGAGGCCGCGGAAAATGCCAGACGCTTCATCACACCACTCCCAGGATATGCCGGAACACAAAGAGACTGACGGCGCCCGCCGCCAGGTAGGCCACCGTTGCCGCGATGCCGCGGATCGAGAGCCGCGAGATGCCGCAGACGCCGTGGCCGGAGGTGCAGCCGTTGGCCAGCCGCGTGCCGATGCCGACAAGAAGCCCGGCCGCGGCCAGCACGGCGACATTGCCGGTCATCTCGGTCTCCGGGGCGCCGCCGCGCAGCAGCACGACGATCAGCGGCAGTCCGACCAGGCCGCCGAGGAAGGCGAGGCGCTCGCCCAGGTTGCCGCGGCCCGATCCGTCGACCACGCCGCCAAGGAGGCCGCTCGCCCCCATGATCCGGCCGTTGGCCAGCAGGAACAGCGCCGCCGCTCCGCCGATCATCAGGCCGCCGATCAGCCCGTATACCCAGTCAAGATACATCACTCGTTCCCATTCTCTGTGGATTTGCATCACATAAGGTAAGTGGAATATATATTCAATGCGGTTTGAGTTGATCCCGCGCAAGGCGGGGGGGTTTGGGAACCGCTAGACATGTGTCACGCTGTCCTCGGGACGACCGGATCGGAAGAATCCGGCACTGCCGCGGGCCGGGCAGCCGCGGCGGGGACCTGCTTCGGACAAATCACGATAGGGGGACGACCATGACGCTAGCTCCGACCGATCTGCACCGCAGGCTGGATGAACTGCGCGAAGCCGCGCGCGCCGGAGGCACCGATCCGCGCCGCCTCTTCGACGAGGTGCAGGACCTGATCACCGGGCTGGAGGCCAAGTTCGTGCCGGTGCCGGCCGACCTGCGCGAGATCGAGGCCGATCTGGAGGCCGACATCCTCGAAGATTTCTACGACAACCTTCCGGTGTGACATGGCGGCCCGGGCCGCGCAGGCGTTCCGGGCTTTCCTTCGGGCGGGCGGGGCGCTAGAGCGGGGCCATGCTGAAGACCCGTGTCATTCCCTGCCTGGACGTGAAGGACGGCCGCGTCGTCAAGGGCGTCAACTTCGTCGACCTGATCGATGCCGGCGACCCCGTCGAGGCCGCTCGCGCCTATGACGCCGCGGGCGCCGACGAGCTGTGCTTCCTCGACATCAACGCCACCCACGAGAACCGCGGGACGATGTACGATCTCGCCACCCGCACCGCGGAGCAGTGCTTCATGCCGCTGACCATCGGCGGCGGGGTGCGCACCCATGAAGACGTCCGCGCGCTGCTGCTCGCGGGCGCCGACAAGGTCAGCTTCAATTCGGCGGCCGTGGCCAATCCGGATGTCGTGGCCGAGGCTGCGCTGCGCTTCGGCAGCCAGTGCATCGTCGTGGCGATCGACGCCAAGACGGTGGAACCTGGCCGCTGGGAGATCTTCACCCATGGCGGGCGCCGTCCGACCGGCATCGACGCGGTCGAATTCGCGCACACCGTGGTGGAGAAGGGTGCGGGCGAGATCCTGCTGACCTCGATGGACCGCGACGGCACGCGCTCGGGCTTCAATCTGGAGCTGACCCGCGCGATTTCGGATGCGGTGCCGGTTCCGGTGATCGCTTCGGGCGGCGTCGGCACGCTCGACCATCTGGTCGAAGGCGTCACCAAGGGCGGGGCCAGCGCGGTGCTGGCTGCCTCGATCTTCCATTTCGGCGAATTCACCATCGGCGAGGCCAAGGCGCACATGGCCGCGGCCGGCATTCCCGTGAGGCTGTCATGAGCGTTCTCGAAGACCTGGCTGCGACCATCGCCGCGCGCAAGGGTGCCGATCCGGACAGTTCCTGGACGGCAAAGCTGTTTGCCAAGGGGCCGGAGAAATGCGCCGAGAAATTCGGCGAGGAGGCGGTCGAAGCGATCATCGCCGCAGCCAAGAACGACCGGGAGAACCTGGTCTACGAAGCCGCCGACGTGCTCTACCACCTGCTGGTGATGCTGGAAGCGCGCGACGTGAAGCTGGCGGAAGTGCTGGACGAGCTCGCGCGCCGCCAGGGCATGTCGGGCATCGCCGAGAAGGCGTCGCGGAGCTAGACCGCCAGCCCCAGCCGCGGGATTTCGAGCTTGGGGCAGCGGTCCTGCACCACGTCGATTCCGCGTGCGGTCGCCATCTGGGCGGTCGCCTCGTCGCGCAGCCCGAGCTGCAGCCAGATCGTCCGGAGATGCGGCAGCGCGAACAGCGCCTCGTCCACCACGTCGGGCACATGCTCGATGCGTCGGAACACGTCGACCATGTCCACCGGCACGTCCGGTGGGATGTCGGAGAGGGTCGCATAGATCGGCTGGCCGAGGAAATCCTGTCCCGCCAGTCCCGGGTTCACCGGCACCACGCGCTTGCCCTGGCTGACCAGGAATTGCGATACGTAATGGCTGGGACGGTCCGGGTTGGCGGAGAAGCCGACGCAGGCGATGACCTGGGTGCGGCGGAGAATCTCGGCAATCTGGTCATCATCTTCGATCATGGCGAAGGCTTATGCGCTAACGGCGCCGGAGGCGAGGGGCGGCGGCCGGGTTGCGGCAATCCGTCGTGCAAAAAAAGGCCCGGGGCGAACCCCGGGCGGCAAGTGCGGAACGAGGGACAGTGAAGTCGCGGCAGAGTTCCGATCGACCGCGCTTGTCCTAGAGATAGGGACTCCGCGGCCCGTGCACAGGGGGCGCTCGCCTGAATGTGAAGTTGCGCCGCCTTGCTCTAGTCGAAAAGGTCGAAAAGCGCGCCCGCGGCCTTGCGGACGAGCCGCTTCTGCAGCTTGCGCGTCCGCTTGCGCTGCTTCTTCGCGGCCTTGGCCGCGTCCGGCGCCGGCAGGCGGTGGGGCGGCGGCTTCGGCCGTTTCGGCGGCAGCCCGCCATGGGAGCGGGGCAGCGCCTTGAGATCGGCCAGAGGCGCGCCGCAGCCGCTGCAGGCCAGCTCGTGCCGCGCCTCTCCGGCGAGGACGAGCGCCTGCTGGCGGCCGCAATAGCAGCAGCTGGCGATCCGTGGCGCGGTCACCCGCGGGCGGCCATCGCGTAGAGCCCGACCGCGGCCGCGTTCGACACGTTGAGCGAGCCGAACTCGCCCGCGAAGGGCACCCGCGCCATCATCTGGCAGGTCTCCTTGGTGCGGTCGCGCAGCCCCGGGCCTTCGGCGCCCAGCACCAGCACCACCGGCTGGCCCGCGCATTCCGCGGCGGCCTCGGCCAGGGTGTGCGACGCCTCGCCGTCGAGCCCGACCACGCGGTAGCCCATGCCGATCAGCGTCTCGAGCGTGTCGGACAGGTTCTTCACCCGCAGGTAGGGCTGGCGTTCGAGCGCGCCGCAGGCGGTCTTGGCCAGGGCGCCGGTCTCGGGCGCAGAATGGCGCGACGGCGCGATCACCGCGCGCGCGCCGAACACTTCGGCGGACCGCAGGATGGCCCCCACGTTATGCGGGTCGGTCACCCGGTCCAGCGCGACGACCAGCGGCGGCTGGCCGCCCAGGCGGCAGACCTCCTCGACCGCGCCCCAGTTCAGCGGCTTCACTTCGACGGCCGCGCCCTGGTGCACGGAGCCGGGATCGAGCGGCACCGGAAACTTGCGCGGATCGGCGATCTCGGGCTCCAGACCGGCGCCGGGCAGGGCGTCCTCCAGCCGGTCGGCGGCATTCTTCGTCAGCACGAGGCGCAGCTTCTCGCGCATCGGGTTGGCCAGCGCATCGCGCACGGCATGGATGCCGAACATCCAGAAGGTTTCGGCGGCTGCGGCGCGGCGCGACCGCTCTTTTTCGATCACCCATTGGGGCTTTTTCATCGCGGAACTCCCGGCTCTGCGGCTTTCGGCACAGATGCGGGAGAGGGGATGCAAGGGCAAGCAATTTTCCCGAAAATTCCTGCTTGACCCCCCCCGCCGCTATATGTAGATCACGCCCCACGTCAGGGCGACGAGCTGCAAGGTGCGGCAGCGGACTGTAACTCCGCCGGGGAGACCCATGCCTGGTTCGATTCCAGGGTCGCCCACCACTTCCCCTCCGGGAGGTGGCGGGATCGGGGCCACAAGCACCCGGCGTCCCGGCCAGAATAGACCACCGTACATGGGAATCAACAGGTTTTCCTGATATCGTCGCAGCCGTCGCGGCCATGTCCCGCATGCGCCGCAGTTTCCCCGTGACGGAGTGCTGCCCATGTCCCTGCTTGCCGACCTGACCTCCACGCTGTTCGACCGCCGATATCTCCGGGTCCGCAGGGAAAAGCGCAACGGCCGGTCGGTCGAGGACCTGTGCAACGACCTGCTGACCTCGCGCGGCGAGGTGTCCGGCGTGGCGCTGGCCTCCACCGTTCTCGACGCCTATGCCGCGCTCGACCGGGAGGGGCGGCTGAAATTCTTCCGCTTTCTCGCGACCGAACTCGACCTGGACACCGCGGCGCTCGGCGATGCCGCGGCCGCCTATGCGGCCAGCCATGATCCGGGCGACTACAAGCGGCTGATGGCGCTGGCCGAGCCGAAGCGGCAGGAGCTGGCGCGTCGGATGAACCAGGTGCCCGGCGCGACGCGGCAGCTGGTGCAGATGCGGTGCGACCTGATGGACGAACTGTCGGCGGCGCCCGAGCTGGCGCGGCTCGACATGGATTTCCGCCATCTCTTCAAGTCCTGGTTCAACCGCGGCTTCCTGGTGCTCCGGCCGATCAACTGGGAGAGCCCGGCGCTTATCCTCGAGAAGATCATCGCCTACGAGGCGGTCCATGCGATCGGCAGCTGGGACGACCTGCGCCGTCGGCTGCAGCCCTCGGACCGGCGCTGCTTCGCCTTCTTCCACCCGGCGATGCCGGACGAGCCGCTGATTTTCGTCGAAGTCGCGCTGACCAAGGGCGTGCCCGGCTCGATCCAGAAGCTGCTCAGCGAGGACCGCGGCGCGCATATCGACGCGTCCGAGGCCGACACGGCGGTATTCTACTCGATTTCCAACTGCCAGAAAGGGCTGGCCGGGATCAGCTTCGGCAATTCGCTGATCAAGCAGGTGGCCGAGGATCTGGGCCGCGACCTGCCGGGGCTGAAGACCTTCGTCACGCTCTCGCCGATCCCGACGCTGATGAAATGGATCAGGGCCGAGGGGCGGGAGGCCGAGGCCGCGACGCCCGAGGGGCTGCGGCGGCTGGCGGCGCTCTATCTCTCCGAGGCCAAGCGCCCCAACGGCCAGCCGATGGACCCGGTGGCGCGCTTCCATCTGGGCAACGGCGCGATCCTGCACGAGGTCCATGCCGGGGCGGACACGTCCGGCAACGGCATGGCGCAATCCGGCGGCGCGATGGTCAACTATCTCTATGACCTGTCGAAAGTCGCGCGGAACCACCAGGCCTTCGCCGAGGGCGAGAAGGTGGCGGCCTCGGGACAGATCGCGGCTCTGGTCAAGCAGGCCCAGTCGCAGGCGCCGAAAGCGGCCTGACCGGCCGTAGCCTTGACTTTGCGTCAGGCCTGCGGTTTGGCGGAAGCATGAAACTTGCCATCTTCGCCATTTCTGCCGCGCTGGGGCTGCTCTCCGGTGCGGCCTCCGCCCAGGTCTCCGATCCCGCCGAACCGACCCTGCCGCTCTGGGAGCTTGGCCTTGGCGGGGTGGGGCGCGTCTCCACCGACTATCCCGGCGCGGACAGCTACAACCTGCGCTTCAACCCGGTGCCCTACGTGAAGTACCGCGGCCGCTTCGTCGAGCTGGGCGGCGACGAGGCGCTGCGGCTGATCCCGATCCGCACCGAACGGTTCGAGCTGGGATTCGGCCTCGACAGCTCGGCACGGGTGGCCAACCGGGTGACGGCGGTCGGCAATGTCGTGCCGGATGTCGACGCGCTGGCAGAATTCGGACCGGAATTCATCTGGCGGGCGGTGGAGCCGGGCGGCCTGGCGGGCGGGCGCCTGCCTGGGCAGCTGGAACTGGTCCTGCAGACCCGCGGCGTGTTCTCCGTGAACGGTCTCACCGATATCGGCTACGAGGGATCGCTGGTGCGCCCCGCGGTCCGCTACCGCCAGTTCGGCATGCTGCGTCCGGGCAGCCGCATCCAGGTCGGCATCGGCCCGCTCTTCGTCACCGAAGGCGTGCAGGAGGAGTATTACGAGGTGGCTGCCAGCGACGGAGAGCCGGGCTACGACGCCTCGGGCGGCTATCTCGGCACCGAGGCCCGCGCGGCGATCCGCTTTCCGCTGACCGAACGGATCACGCTGTTCGGCGGCATGACGGCGACCTGGCTGGGCGGCTCGGTGAACCATGGCAGCCCGCTGATGAAATCCGACTGGGACGGCGCGGCCTATTTCGGCGTGACCTACTCGATCTTCCAGAGCAAGCGCCGCACGACCCGCGACCGCTGATCCCGGGCCGCCTCAGCCGCGGGCCATGGAACTTCGGGGGCGGCCCTGCGTTTGCCTGTTACCCAAGGCGTTCCAGCGTGCCGCTGACGCACCCGCCGCTGCCCGCAGCCCGTGAGTTCCGCGCAGCCGTATGTTCCTCGTCCAAAGTGAACCTGTCCCCAGTTGACGCTGAAACGCCCAAAGAACGGAGACACGCCATGAAATACGGATGGAGACTTCTGCTCATTCCGCTCTGGGCGCTCTGCATTGCCGGAGCGGCCCTGACCGCCTTCCTTGCGGCGGGCTGGATCGGCTGGCCGGCCTTCGCGCTCGCCGCGGTGCTCGGCCTGGTGCTCGGGATCCCGGGCGGACTGTGGAACACCCGCAAGGTCCGGCGGGACGACCCTGCCTGGCCCTGAGCCGACATGGAGATGTCCGCTGCGCTGCGCCCCTGCCTGAGCGGGAGCGCAGCCGCGCCTAGCCTGCGAGACGGCGGGCGATTTCCTCGGCGAGCTGCTCGATCGCCAGCCCGTGGGCGCGGGCCACGTCCGACGTGCCGGGATTCTCGGGCAGCGGAACGGCGATGTCGAACCGGCCGCCGCGGTCGCGCAGCCCGCTGCCGACCGGCGAGATCGCGTAGCTTCCTTCCAGCCGCACGCCGCCGGTCTCCGAGGCGAGGAAGCGTTCCACCACCACCTTGACCGAGGCGCCGGGCAGGTCGGCGAAGGGCCAGGGTTCGGCCGCGACCCGCGCGCCGGTGATGGCGGCCAGGTTGCGCGCCAGCGCAAGCGTCGCGCCGCGCTCCGGCGTGTCGGCCCAGACCTCGTTGGGATTGGCCGTCACCGAGCCGTCGGCCTGCTGGATCGCGATCCCGTCGGCGGCCGAGGCGTATTGCGGCAGCGACACGTCGCGCACCTCCACCGAACTCACCATCGGGCGCAGGCGCAGGTCCGAGGTCGGCGCGTCGAGCAGGAACTGCGTCGGCGGCGAGGTGCAGGCGGCGGTGCCGAGGGCCAGCAGGAGCGGCAGGAAGGTCAGTCTTTTCATGGGTCAGCGCCCCCGTATCAGCGCGGAAGGATTGCGTTCGATGGTCCGGGCGAGCGATGTCACCGCCTTTGCCGCCTCGCGCATGTCGTTGATGGCGGCGAGCGTCTGCGCGTTGAAGCGCGAGCGGTCGCCATAGGTGTTCAGAAGGCCCTCGCCGGTCGAGACGAGCGTGTTCAGCCGCGCCGTCAGCTCGGGCAGGGTGGCCGCCGCTGCCGACAGCGCGTCGGCGGCCTCGGCCGCCGATTGCAGCGTGGCGTTGACGTTCTCCACCGTGCCGCCCTCGCGCAGCTCGGTCAGGCTGCGGGTCAGCTCGTCCAGGGTGCCGTTGAGCGAGCCGGGCAGCGCCATGGTCTCGGGCTGCGACAGGAAGCTGTCGGTCGTTGCCAGGAGCGCGTCGGCATTTGCGACCAGCTCCTCGACGGGCAGCGAGTCGGCCTTGGCCACCAGGTCGGAGATCTGGTCGCGCAGCTCGGGCAGGCCCTGGGCGGTGCCCTCGATCGAGGCAGTGATCGCGTCGAGCCGCTCCAGAGCCGAGACCAGCGAGGCGATTCCGTCGGAGCTGTTCACCTGGTCGATCACCTGGCGCAGGCTCTCCACCGTGGCCGAAAGCTCGCCGGGCAGGGCCTGCACGCCCTCTGAGGCGATCAGCCCGCTGGCATCGGCCAGCGCCTTGTTGAACGTGCCGGGCAGGGCCTGTGTTTCGGGCGAGGCGGCCAGCGCGGCCAGCGACTCGGCGGTGGTCGTGGCCGACTCGATCAGCGGCTGCAGCGCCAGCGCCTGGGCCTTGGCCAGAACGTCGGCGATCTGGCTGCGCAGCTCGGGCAGCCCGTCCGCGGTCTCGGCGATCGATGCGGTGATGCCGTCGAGCCGGTCGAGCGCGCTCACCACGTCGTCCACCGCCCCGGAATCGCGCACGCCCGCCAGGATGTCGGTCGCGGCCTTGACCGCGGCATCGGCCTGGCCGGGAAGGCTCTGGATGCCGTCGGAGGCCAGCAGCGCCTGCGCCTCGCCCAGCACCGCGCGCAGGTCCCCCGGAAGTGCCTGGGCGTCCGGCGAGGCGGCCACCGCCTGAACGGCGTCGAGCGTCTCCTGCGCGCTGTCCACCAGCCCCTGCAGCTGCAGCTGGGCCACGGTGTCGGTCACGCCTTTCGCCGATTCCATCAGCGGGGCGAGCTGCGCGGCGGCCGCGTCGAGCTCGGCCAGCATCGAGTCGATCTTCTGCAGGTTCTCGCCGCTGCCGACCTGCGAGATCACCTGCCGGAGGTCGGCCACCGCGGCCGAGACATCGGCCATCAGCGGCTCCACCTCGAAGGCATCGACCTTCTCCTGCGCGCTTCCCAGAACGCCGACCACGGCCTTGGGCACGTCCTGGATGCCGGGCGAGCTGATCAGCGCGTTGGCGCTGTCGATCAGGCTGATGACGCTGGACATCAGGTCCTCGACCGGCAGCGCGGCGATGCGGTCGGCGATGCCCTGGGCGGAGGCGTTGAGATTGGTCACGTCGACCGGGACCGACGGGATGACCGGATAGCCCTCGGCCGGGATCGCCATTTCGGCCGGGGGGGCGTCGGACTGGCCCGCGAGCACGATCTTCAGCCCGCCGGAGAACAGGCTCTCGACCGTCAGCTCGGCGCGCAGCCCGTCGCGGACCTCGCCCTCGATGTAATGGCGCACGTCCGTCTCGTCGGCATCTTCCTGGAGGCCCAGCGGCTGGGCGCGCAGGCCGATTTCCACCTTCAGCCGGGGTTCCGTCCCGTCGGTGTCGTCGGCGACGTTGTTCATGGCCAGCACCTGGCCGACCTTGACCCCGGACATCTCCACCGGCGCGCCCAGTTCGAGTCCGCCGAGCGCGCCCTCGAAGACGATCGAGAAGATGGTCTCGTCGGTGCGCTCCTCGGCGCCGACGCTGTTGCGGGCGGTGTCCTCGTCGGAATAGACGGTGAAGGACGCATCCTCCCCGACCGGGCTGCCGGGAAGGCCGACCGTGCCGAAGGTGACGCCGCCCTCGATCAGCGAGGCTATGTTGCCGACATCGAGCCTCAGCCCGGTGGGCCCGACATTGACCGAGAAGCCGCCGACCGACCAGAAGCGGGAATTCGAGGTGACAAGCTTGTCGTAGGGCGCGCGGATGAAGGCATGGGCGGTCACGCCCGAACCGTCATCGGCCAGCTTGGGCTCGTCCAGCTCGCCCACGGTCACGCCGCGGAACACCACCGGCGCGCCGGTCTGGATGCGCCCGCCCTGCAGCGCCTTGAGCGTGATCACCGTGCCGTCCTGGCCGCTGCGCATCAAGGGCGGCGTGTCGCTGCCGGTGAAGTGCCGCTCCGGCGTGCCGGGACTGGCGTCCCAGCTGCCCTCGATGAAGATGCCCGACAGCACCGTGTCGAGCCCCGAGACGCCGCGCGCGGTCACCTGCGGCTGCACGATCCAGAATTTCGCATCCGAGTCGACGAAGCGGGCGACCGACTTGTCCAGCCGGATATGCGCGATCACCGCCGTCAGGTCGTCGCTGAAGGTCAGGTTCTCGACCGTGCCGACGGTCAGCGAGCGGTATTTCAGCTGCGTCGAGCCGGCAACCAGCCCGCTGGCCTGCGTGAAGGAAACCTCGATCAGCGGGCCGCGCGAGGAGTAGCTCTGCCAGGCGATGAACAGCGCGATCGCGACTGCGGCCAGCGGCACGACCCAGACCACCGAGAACCGGAAGCCGCGGCGGCCCTTCGGGTCGCTGATCTCCATGCCGGGAATGTCGTCATTCATGTAGGGGCTCGCTCGCGTCGTAGATGAGGCGCGGATCCAGCGACTGGGCGGAGAGCATCGTGAAGCCGACCGAGGCCGCGAAGCTGATCGCGGCCAGGCCGGGATGGATGCTGACCACCACGGAGAACTGGACCAGGGCCGAAAGGATGGCGACCACGAAGACGTCGATCATCGACCAGCGGCCGATGAATTCGACGACGTCGTGGACGCGGTGAAGCTGGTGCGCGGAGACCGATCCGCGCGGGCGGCGGATCGCGGTGGCGATCCAGGCGATGGCCATGAACTTGGCGATCGGGATGCAGACCGAGGCGAAGAACACCACGATGGCGACGAAATACGCATGGTGGTGCAGCAGCTCGACGACGCCGCCCAGGATGGTCGAGGCGGTGTCGCTGCCCAGCATGCTGGTCTTCATCATCGGAAACAGGTTTGCCGGGATGTAGGCGATGATGCCGGCCGTCCACCAGGCCCAGACCTTCTGCAGGCTCTGCGGCACGCGGCTGGAGAGATGCCCGCCGCAGAAGCCGCAGGAATGGCTGCCCGCGGGCCAGACATGCGCGCAGTGGCGGCAGGCGACCAGGCCTGCGGCGCGGGCGGTCAGGCGGATCTCAGGATGTGCCAAATCGTTCTCTCGCAGGTGACGGCATCCTTGGCGGCCAGCAGGATCGCCACGGCGGCGAAGGCCCAGAAGGCCGGGCCGAAGCTGATCGTGGCGAGGTCGGCGACCTTCACCATGGCGACGGCGACGCCGACCATGAAGATCTCGGCCATCGACCAGGGGCGCAGGTCGACATTCAGCCGGAAGGCGGTGCGTGCGCCGGGCCAGGGCCGCAGCCCGAAGAACAGCGGCAGGGTGACGTAGATCAGCAGGCAGAGCCGCAAGCTGGGCAGCAGCAGGATCAAAAGGGCGATTGCAAGGCTCAGCGGCGCCATGTCGTCGACGGCGAAGCTCTTCACCGCGTCGATCACCGAGGCCTTCGCGGTCAGCCCGTTGGCGGTCATCGACAGGAAGGGAAAGTCGAGCGCGATCGCCATCAGCGCCAGGGCCGCGATGGCCAGCGCCAGCACCGTGCTGATCGCGCCGGGGCGCGGCGCGAAGATCACCGTCCCGCAGCGCGTGCAGGCCGCGGTCTGCCGCGGCGCCGGCTGCTCGAAACGGTAGAGCGTGTCGCAGGTCGGGCAGGCGACCAGGCGGGATGGATCGGGACGGGAGATGCTCATGCCCTACAATCGTCAAAGCCGGGAGCGGCTGTCAAAGGCATATAGTCCGGATTTTCCCGATCGCCGCTTGCCGGCGGGCCTGCGGTGACATTCCGCCGCGTCCTGTTGCGTTTCCGCGACGCGGCCGGCATGGCCGCGGCTCAGGCCTTCGGCGCGTCCTTCCAGCGGCCGCTTTCCAGCCCGTCCAGCGTCCAGGCGCCGACGCGGGCGCGGATCAGGCGCAGCGTCGGGTGGCCGACCGCCGCCGTCATCCTCCGGACCTGGCGGTTGCGGCCCTCGGTGATGGTCAGCTCCACCCAGCTGTCCGGCACCGACTTGCGGTAGCGCACCGGCGGGTCGCGCGGCCACAGCGACTCGGGTTCCGGGATCAGCCGCGCCCTGGCCTGGCGGGTCAGCCCGTCCTTCAGCGCCACGCCGTCGCACAGGGCGCGGATCGCGGCTTCGTCCGGAATGCCCTCGACCTGCGCCCAGTAGGTCTTGGCGGTCCTGTGCTTGGGATGGGCCAGCCGCGCCTGCAGCCTGCCGTCATCGGTCAGCACCAGCAGCCCCTCGCTGTCCTTGTCCAGCCGCCCCGCCGCATAGACGCCGGGCAGGTCGATGAAGGCCGACAGGGTCGGGGAGGGCGAGGAGGCGGTGGAGCTGTCGGTGAACTGCGACAGCACGCCGAAGGGCTTGTTGAAGAGGATGGTGCGGGCCATGCGCCGCTGTACCAGCCCCGCCGATCGGGCACAATCGGCGGGGCCGCGCGCTCAGTCGTCGCCCAGAAGCGTCGGCCCGGCGTCGCGGGGAATGGTTTCGGCAAGCCGTGCCGGATCGGGCCGCTCGTAGGGATAGGGCGGCTCCCAGCCGGCCCCGGCTTCCAGCGGCTTTTCGGGATTGGCCGCGTTGTAGAGCGCCACCAGGTCCACTGCCTTGCCGTTGACAAGCGATCCGCGGTCCTCGATCCGCTCGCCGCGGTACTGCTTGATGATCTTCGACGGGTCGATCCCCTCGGGCAGCACGAAGGCATTGGCCTCGCTCAGTGCGCGCCCCTCCTTGCCCGCGCCGAGCGCGTAGTCGAAGGCGTAGGGCCCCTCGGCGGAGGGCATGTAGAGATTGCCCAGCACATGGACTTCGCCGTAGCGGACCCGCGGCAGGCGCTGCTTGACGTTCTCGTAGAAATTCCCGGCCAGCGTGACCTTCAGGCGGCCCATGTCTTCCGTGCGCTTGTCGGAGGAGCCGATGATATGGGTCTTGTCGTGGTCGAAGAAATGGTTGGCCGAGAGGGTGACGAGGCTGGCGCCGGTCTTGATGTCGATCAGCCCGTCATGGTGCTGGTGGACGCGGCCGAAGACCGGCGGGACGGAATCGTCGGGACGGTCGCCGTCGGAGAAGCTGCAATGGTCGACCCAGATGCGCTCTGCATCCGCCTCGATGGCGATCAGGTCGTATTCCGCGTTCCAGTTGCCCTTGCTGCCGTCGGTCGCATCCCATTGCGGGAAATAGTCCCAGCTGTCCTCGAAGGCGATGTTGCGGATGATCACGTTGCTGGACCCCTTCAGCAGCAGCGTGCCGCCCGCGATCGTTGCGCCTGGCAGGCCGACCAGCGTCTTGTTCGACCCGACACGGATCATTGCATGCGCTTTCTGCGCCTGTTCGGAGCGTTCCCGGGCCTCTTCCAGCGGACCCTCCGGCTCCTTCTCGCGGCCGTAGGTCTCCGGGTCGTAGGCGGCGATATAGGCGGCCTCGTCATAGCCGGGATCGGCGAAGGCCTCCGGCCCCTGCGGCCGTCCCTCCGCATCGGCGGTCAGGTCGATCCGCCCCGAGAGGAAGATCACCGCCGGGACGTCATCCGCGCCGTTCGACAGGTTGTCGCCGCCGAGCGCGGCGACCAGCCCGGCGCGGCTGGAGACGATGACCGGCTCCGCTCTGGCACCGCCGGTGGTGCCGCCTTCCAGCGTTGCCCAGCCCAGCGGCGCGGCCTCGCGCGCGAGGGCCAGAGCCGCATCGGGCAGCGGGTCCCCGGCCAGGGCGGGCAAGGCTGCGGCCGTGGCCATTAGGGTGATGAGAGCGCGTGACATCCGGTCCTCCCTGACGCTTGGAAAGTCTCCTCGAATGCCAGGCTAGTATGCTAGCCGAGATTGCCCAATGGCGGAAACCGGATGGAGGAAACCGAAGGCGCGCGGACCGGCTACTCCTTCATCTCGCGCTGCCGCATCGGCATCCGGTCGACAAGCGACAGGATCTGCTCGGGATCGACCGGGGCGGCGGCGCGCAGCTTCACCCCGCCATCCTTCCCGACCAGCACCAGCGTGGCGTCATCCTCGCCGATCCCGCGGCGCAGCTCGCTGCCGTGGCCGGGGTCGGTATCGGTCAGCACGATGATGTCGCGCGCTTCGAGATCCTCGGCCACCGAGGTTAGTGCCTCGATCTGGGCGGCATAGCGCGGATCGCTTGCAGCGGGTGCGAAGACGAGGACCGGGCGGCTGTTCCAGCGATAGCTGCCGAGCGCGTCCTCGGTGCCGGGGACCCTTCCGGCGGGGATTTCGGCCAGGGCGGCGGCGGGCAGGACGAGGCTGCAGAGAAGGGCGGTCAGGCCGGCGGGTCTGGTCATGGCAATCTCCTTTCCGCCGCAGCTAGCGCGCCGCCGCGGAAGGAAAGGGCAGGACCGCCCGGGAAACGCGGATGTGATCGCGCCTGTCCGCGCGGATCAGTCCCGCTTGCGTGCCGCCGCCGGCAGGCCGATCCCGTCCGCCGCAGGACGCCGCACCGGCCGGCAGATGGGCGTTTGAGACGCTGGCATGGGCCGGTTCGTCCGAGCCGCAGGAGACGGGCGCCGGGAAACGCACCTCTCCGGCTCCGGATCGATGCTTGCCGTCCCTTGGTGGCAGCCGTTCCGGCGCGCACCGTCGTCCAGCCGGTTGGCGGCGGTGCCGCCGCCGATGTCGGAGGGCGCGCCGTGCGTCGGCCGGGTGGCATGGGCAGCACTGCGTTTCCGGCCGCTGCCGCGGGGGCGGCCGCCCTCTGCAGGACCATGCCGAAGCTCGTTTCCGAGGCGTCAGCCAGGGGCGATCAAGGGGGCTAGGGCGACTGCGGTGCCGAAATCGCCGCCATCGGGATGCCGGCTGCCAGGGCCGTTCGAGCGGGGGGCGTACTCCGGAAAGGTCAGGCCAGCCGCGGCCGTGCCTTGGAAAGCGCCTCGGCATTCGATTTCAGCGCGGTCCCTGCCCGGTGGCCGGCTGCGCTCGGAAAGCAGGAGCCCGGGGGTACGGCATTTCTCCCGCCCGGAACGGAAAACCCCGGCCGCGATGGCCGGGGTTCCGGTGGTCTCAGGGCTGTCCGGGATGCCGGAACTCAGCGGTCCTCGACATTCGTGTAGTCGCGCTGCGCGGCGCCGACATACAGCTGGCGCGGACGGCCGATCTTCTGTGCCGGATCGCCCAGCATTTCCTTCCACTGCGAGATCCAGCCGACGGTGCGCGACAGTGCGAAGATCGGCGTGAACATCGAGGTCGGGAAGCCCATGGCCTCCAGGATGATGCCGGAATAGAAGTCGACGTTCGGGAAGAGCTTCTTCTCGATGAAGTAGGGGTCTTCCAGAGCGGTCTTTTCCAGTTCCTTGGCGACCTGCAGGATCGGGTTGTTGTGGACGCCGAGCAGCTCCAGCACCTCGTCCGCCGATTCTTTCATCACGGTCGCGCGCGGGTCGCGGTTCTTGTAGACCCGGTGGCCGAAGCCCATCAGGCGGAAGGGATCGTTCTTGTCCTTCGCGCGGGCGATGAATTCCGGGATGCGGTCGACCGAGCCGATTTCCTTCAGCATCTCGAGGCAGGCCTGGTTCGCGCCGCCATGGGCGGGGCCCCAGAGGCAGGCGATGCCCGCCGCGATGCAGGCGAAGGGGTTGGCGCCCGAGGACGACGCGAGGCGCACCGTCGAGGTCGACGCGTTCTGCTCGTGATCGGCATGCAGCGTGAAGATGCGGTCCATCGCGCGCGACAGGATCGGATTGACCTCATATTCCTCCGCGGGCACGGCAAAGCACATGCGCAGGAAGTTGGAGGCGTAGTCCAGATCGTTGCGCGGATACACGAAGGGCTGGCCAGTGTGGTACTTGAACGCCCAGGCCGCGATGGTCGGCATCTTGGCGATCAGGCGGATCGAGGCCACTTCGCGCTGCCACGGATCGGAGATGTCGGTCGAGTCATGGTAGAAGGCCGACATCGCGCCGACGATGCCCACCATGATCGCCATCGGATGCGCGTCCCGGCGGAAGCCGGAGAAGAAGTTGCGCATCTGCTCGTGCAGCATGGTGTGCTTGGTGACGCGGTTCTCGAAATCTTCCAGCTGCGCGCCGGTCGGCAGTTCGCCGTAGAGCAGCAGGTAGCAGACCTCGAGGAAGTGCGACTTGCCCGCAAGCTGGTCGATCGGGTAGCCGCGGTGCAGCAGGATGCCCTCTTCGCCATCGATGAAGGTGATGGTCGACTCGCAGGACGCGGTGGAGGTGAATCCGGGATCGTAGGTGAAGACGTCGCCCTGGGCGTAGAGCTTGCGGATGTCGATGACATCCGGGCCCAGCGTGGGCGACATCATCGGCAGTTCCACGGTCTTGTCCCCGAAGGTCAGGGTCGCGGTCTTGGCCGGTTGCGCAGTATCAGGCATTGGCATCCCTCCTTTGCCGACCTGCCGCCCCGGAGCGGAGCGGGCAGGCGATGGGTATGTCTTGCGCCGGCCGGGTCAGTCCCGGCCAGTGGATAATACGTCTTCGAGGCGGGCGAGAGTCTCCTCCCGGCCCAGAACGAGCATCATGTCGTAGACGCTCGGAGTTGCCGTGCGGCCGGCGAGCGCAGCCCTGAGCGGACCGGCCAGCTTGCCGAATTTGAGCTCCCGAGGGTCCATGAAGTCGGCGATCACCGCCTCCAGATCATTGCGGGTCCAGCTAGCACTTTGCAACTGCGGCGTCAATTCGCGCAGTATACCAAGGGATACAGCGTCAAGTGCCTTTGCCGCCTTGTCATCCGGCGCCACCGGCCGTGACGCTAGTGCAAAATGTGCCTTATCAAGCAGATCCGGAAGCGTTTTTGCCCGGTCTTTGAGGCAATACATCGCAGTCCCGAGACGCTCCGCCTGCAGCGGTTCCAGCTCAGGTTGTGCAGTTGCAGCAAGAAAACCCGCGATTTCCTCCAGAAGTGCCGCATCTTCCATCATTGCGATGTGATGTCCCGACACGTTTTCGAGCTTCTTGAAATCGAAGCGGGCCGGCGCCTTGTTCATGCCGCCGAAACCGAACCACTCCAGCGCCTGCGCGGTGGTGAAGACTTCGTCGTCGCCATGGCTCCAGCCGAGCCGCGTCAGGTAGTTCCTGAGCCCCTCCACCGGGTAGCCCATCGCGCGGTATTCCTCGACGCCGAGCGCGCCATGGCGCTTCGACAGCTTCTTGCCGTCGGGGCCGTGGATCAGCGGGATATGCGCCCAGACCGGCAGGTCCCAGCCCATCGCGGCATAGATCTGGCCCTGGCGCGCGGCGTTGGCCAAGTGGTCGTCGCCGCGGATCACGTGGGTGACGCCCATGTCATGGTCGTCGACCACCACTGCCAGCATGTAGGTCGGCGTCCCGTCCGAGCGCAGCAGGACCATGTCGTCGAGCTGGTCGTTTCGGAAGGTGACCGTGCCCTGGACCTGGTCCTCGATCACCGTCTCGCCCTCGCGCGGCGCCTTCAGGCGGACGACATAGGGCGCGTCCGGCCAGGTCGCGGGATCGGCGCCGCGCCAGGGCGACTGGAACAGTGTCGAGCGCCCCTCGGCCTTGGCGGCGTCGCGGAAGGCCTGGATCTCGTCCTGGGTGGAATAGCAGCGGTAGGCGTGGCCGTTCTCCAGCATCGCCAGCGCAACCTCGGCATGGCGCGGCGCGCGCTCGAACTGGCTGACGATCTCGCCGTCATGGTCGAGCTTCAGCCATTTCATGCCCTCGATGATCGCCGCAGTCGCCTCGGGCGTCGACCGCGCGCGGTCGGTATCTTCGATCCGCAGCAGGAACTTGCCGCCCCTGCCGCGGGCGTAGAGCCAGTTGAACAGCGCGGTGCGTGCGCCGCCGATATGCAGGAAACCGGTGGGCGAGGGGGCGAACCTCGTCACGACGGGGGCATCAGCCATGGAACGGACCTCGTGTCTTGCTCGATTGAGCGCCGGTTTAATCGCTGCGCCCGACCGGGTAAAGCGACAGCCGGAGCCCCCGCGCCCCTGCTATCCCGGCGGCCTTAACCGAGTGTAAACCACGAATGGGCGATCCCTGAGCGGTTAACCCTCTGGCAAGGAGCTGCGCGCGTGCTGCTCGACGCCCTGATCGCCCCGCAGCGGGGACATCTCTTCCCCTGGGTGCCGGTGATGCTGGCACTTGGCATCGGCATCTATTTTGCGCTGCCCGGCGAGCCGGAGCGCTGGATGGCCGGCTGCGCGGCGGCGGCGGCGGTGCTGCTGGGGATCGGGAGCCTGCGCGCGCCCGAGTCGGCGGCGCCGCTCCTGCTGGCCGTGGCACTGGCGGCGGCGGGCGGGGCGCTTGCTGCCTGGCGGACGACCGAGGTCGCGGCGCCGGTGCTGTCCTTCCGCTATTACGGGCCGATCGAGGGCCGGGTGACCGAGATCGACCGCTCGATGACCGACCGCCTGCGGCTGACGCTCGACCGGGTGGTGCTGTCGGACATGGCGCCGGGCCGCACGCCTGCCACGGTGCGAGTCTCGCTGTCGGACGACATTCCGAATGCCGCGGTGGAGCCGGGCATGACGGTGATCCTGACCGGGCATCTTTCCCCGCCGATGGGCCCGGCCGAACCCGGCGGCTTCGATTTCCGCCGCCTCGCCTGGTTCGAGCGGCTGGGCGCGGTCGGCTACACCCGCAGCCCGGTGCTGGTGCTTGAGCCGCCCGACCGCGACCGGCCCGCGCTGGCGATCGCCGGGCTCCGCAGCCACCTGGCCGACGCGATCCGCACGCGCATTCCCGGCCAGTCCGGCGCCTTTGCCGCCGCGGTGGTCACCGGCGACAGGTCGGGCCTGGACCGGGAGACGCTGGACGCGATGCGGGCCAGCAACCTGGCGCATCTCCTGGCCATTTCCGGCCTGCACATGGGGCTGCTGACCGGCTTCGTCTTCCTTGTCCTGCGCCTCGCCATAGCCGCCATCCCCTGGCTGGCGCTCAGGATCGACGGGCGCAAGGCGGCCGCCGTCTTTGCCGCGCTTGCCGCGGCCTGCTACCTGGCGCTGTCGGGGGGCAGCGTGGCGACCCAGCGGGCATTCGTCATGGCGACCGTGATGCTGGGCGCCGTCCTGCTCGACCGCCGCGCGCTGACCCTGCGCGCCGTCGCGCTTGCCGCCATCCTGATCCTCGCCGCGCGCCCCGAAAGCCTGCTGAAGGTCGGCTTCCAGATGTCCTTCGCTGCGACCTCGGCGCTGGTCTGGGTGTTCTCGATGGCCCGGGCGGTCCCGCTCTGGCCGGGGCCGAAGCTGCTCCGCCCGGTGCTGACGCTGATCCTGTCGTCGGCCGTCGCGGGTGCCGCCACCGCGCCCGTCGGAGCCGCGCAGTTCAACCAGATCGCGCAATGGGGGCTCGCGGCCAACTTGGTGGCGGTGCCCGTCATGGGCTTCCTCGTGATGCCCGCCGCGGTGCTGGCCGCCTGCCTCGCGCCGCTGGGCCTCGCCCAGCCCGCGCTTTGGGCGATGGCGCTGGGATGCCGCTGGATCCTCGCCGTGGCCGACCGGGTCTCCGCTCTAGACGGCGCGCTGGTCCCGGTGGTGGCGCCCGGGCCCGCCGTCCTGCCGCTGATCGGCATCGGCGCGATCGTGGTGATCCTGTGGCAGGGGCCGTGCCGCTGGGCCGGGCTGCTGCCGCTTGGGCTGGCCTTCTGGCTCTGGTCCGGAACCGAACGCCCGGCAGTGCTGATCGCCGAGTCGGGCGGGCTGGTCGGCGTGCTGGAGCCGGGCGGCCGCGTGCTCAGCAAGGCGACCGGCGACGGCTATGCCGCGCGCGCCTGGCTGGAGAATGACGGCGACCGCCGCGAGCCGCAGGCGGCGGCCCGCGCGGCGGAGGCGGGGTTCGAGGCGCAGATCCCCGGATTGCGCCTGCGCCAGCTGTCGGCCGCGCAGCTGAACCGCCTGGAAGATCCCTGCCGGGATGCCGATCTCGTGGTGGCGGTGAAACCGGTGCCGGGCGCGTCCTGCGCCGTGCTCGATCCCGCCCGGCTGGCCGGGACCGGCTCCGTCGCGATCTGGCCGGACGAGGCGGCGCCGCGCATCGTCACCGCGGCGATGCGGGCCGGGCGGCGCCCCTGGGTGCCCGCCGATGCGGTGCCCGACCCGCCGGTCCTGCGCCCGCTGCGGCTGGCCGGACGCTAGCTGTTCAGTCCCGGCATCTGGTGGATCGGATCGAGGATGAATCTGTCTGGCTCTGATGTCCATATCTTGCAGATGTATTCGTATGGTGTGAGCCCGTTGATGGTCTTGAGGCGGCGCGCGAAGTTGTAAGCTGCCATGAAGTCTGCGAGGTGCGTGCGCAGGCTCGCCATGGAGTAGGCCCAGGCCGGGCGCTTCTCCGGTGGAGCAGTCAGCCTGATCGGTGCCGTCATCGCGGTGGTGTCCGCCGTCGCGACCACAACGATCGGGGGCTTTTTCGGGCTCAAGAACGGCCGGGAGGCGGCGCTGTCCCAGCTCGAACTCAAGGAACGCGAAGTCGAGGGCCAGCTCGAGATCAAGCGCATGGAAGTCGAGGGCCAGATCCGCGCGCAGGAACTCGCGGCGGAGGCCGAGCGCAACCGGCTGGAAATCGAACAGAAATTCGGCATCATCGTCCAGGCGACCAAGGGGCTGCCGCCAGACGTGGCTTCCGAAAACCTGAAATTCTTCGTCGATGCCGGCATTCTGGAGGATCCGGAGGGCAACATCCGGCGGCTCGCCGAAGAGTGGCGGGCGCCCGATCTGCCGTCGCCGGAGACGCAGGACCGGGCTGCCAATCCGCTTCTGGAGCGGCTCGAAGCGATGGCTGCCGAGGAACCGGCGGATCCGGCGGCGGGCGGACAGGACGGCTTTGCGGTCGAAAGCGGCGTGGTCCGCGCCCTCGGCGGGACTGCGGTCAGCTATGCCGAGACCGGCGCGCATGGCGGCCAGATCCAGCCGCGCTACATCGTTTTGCACTACACCGCGGGCGTCGGGGCAAGCCTGGTGCCCTATCTTGCCGGGAACCAGGTCCGGGCAAGCGCCCATCTGCTGGTCCGGCGCGACGGGTCGGTGGTGCAGCTTCTTCCGCTCGACTTCCAGGCTTGGCATGCCGGGGTCTCGTCCTGGGGAAGCCTGCGGTCCTTCAACGCCATCTCGATCGGCATCTCGTTCGAGAACTGGGGCCAGCTGGTGCGGGCGGGGGAGGGCTGGGCGTCCCAGTTCGGAACGCCGGTCCCAACGGATCAGGTCTTCGTCGATGCTGCGGGCGGAGGCTGGCAGGCCTATCCGCCGGAGCAGGTTTCGGCCGCAACCGCGTTGATGAAGGCGATCCGCGCGGCCTATCCGGGGGTCATCGACATCCTCGGACATGCCGACATCGCGCCGCAGCGCAAGTCAGATCCCGGTCCGGCCCTTCCGGCCGCGGATATCCGCGAGGCGGTCTTCGGACGCCGCGATGCCCTGCCTCCGCCTCCCTGAGGCGGGCAGGGCCGCGGCAAGCGGTCAGTAGGTGCGGATCAGGCCGACCAGCTTGCCCTGGATCTGCACCCGGTCTTCCGGGTAGGTCTGCACCACATAGGCGGAATTCGCCGGCTCCAGCGCGATGGTGCGGCCGCGGCGGCGGTAGCGCTTCAGCGTCACGTTCTCGTCGTCGATCTTCGCCACCACGATCTCGCCGTTCTCGGCTGTGGCGGTCTCGCGGATCACGACGATGTCGCCGTCATTGATGCCGATGTCGATCATCGAGTCGCCCTGGACTTCCAGGGCGTAGTGGTTGCCGCCGCGGCTGAGCATGCTGCCCGGCACGGTGACCGCCTCGTCCTGGCGCACCGCCTCGATCGGGCCGCCCGCCGCGATCCGGCCCTGAAGCGGGATGTCCCAGGCGCCGCCGCGCTCGACCTGCATCGCGCCTGCGGGCATCGGCGCGTCGCCCCCGGATCCCTCGATCACCCGAGGGGTGAAGCCCGGGGCCGCCATGTTGTCGGGAAGGCGCAGGATCTCGATGGCGCGGGCCTTGTGCGGCAGGCGGCGCAGATAGCCGCGCTCTTCCATCGAGGTGATCAGCCGGTGGATGCCGGATTTGGATCGGAGACCGAGATGGTCCTTCATTTCATCGAAGGAGGGCGGGACGCCGTCGCGGCTCTGCCTCTCGTGGATGAATTCGAGGAGCTCGAGCATCTTCTTGGTCAACATCTGCCGGTGCCATTTCCAGGTTCTGGTTTGGTTTGGCAAATGTTCTACGCGCGTTCTCCCTTTGTGTCAACATCGCTTCCTAAAGCGATATGAACTCGACCAATTCTCCCGGCGCGCGCGCGGGGTCGCGGGGCGGCCGGACCAGCAAGGCTCCGGCCCCGGCAAGAACGGACAGCAGGCTGGAATCCTGGTCGGCCCCGGCATCCAGCCCGTCTTCCAGGATGCGGGCGCGCATGTAGTGCTCGCGCGGGCCGTTGGGCGGCAGGGCGCGCGCGAGGGGCATCCGGCTGCGCCGGGCGGGCCGGGCGGGCAGACCCTGCATCGCCTCCAGCATCGGCACGAGGAAGATCCGGCCGCAGACCATGGCGCTGACCGGGTTGCCGGGCAGGCCGGCCATCGCGGCGTCGCCCATGCGCCCGGCCATCAGCGGCTTGCCCGGGCGCATCGCCACCTTGTGGAAGTCCAGCGCCATGCCGCGCGCCTGCGCCACCTCGGCGACGATGTCATGGTCGCCCACGGAGGCGCCGCCGCAGGTGATGACCAGATCGGCATCGGCGGCGAGGTCCAGGCACTGGCCGAGGCTCGCCGCATTGTCCTGCGCGATCGGCAGCAGCCGTGCGGCGGCGCCGGCCGCCTCGAACATCGCGGCGAGGCCGAAGGCGTTGGAGGCGACGATCTGCGACGGGCCCGGGGTCTCGCCGGGCATGACCAGTTCGTCGCCGGTGCAGATCAGCGCCACGTCGGGTTTCCGCGCAACGGTCACTTCGGGAATGTTCATCGCGGCCAGCAGGGCGATGTCCGCGGGACCGAGGCGCCGCCCGGTCGGCAGCATCTCGGCGCCCATGACGAAATCGCCGCCCGCCGGGCGGATGTTGGTGCCGCTGCCCAGCCGGTCGGTCAGGGTGATGCGGCTGCCGTCGCGCGCGACGTCTTCCTGGATGACCACATGGCCCGCGCCCGCGGGCACCGGCGCACCGGTGAAGATGCGCACCGCCTCTCCGGGTTGCACCTCGCTGCCATGGCCGCCGCCGGCCGCGGCCTCGCCGACGACCTCGAAGACCGCGCCGGCGCGGACCTCGGCGCTTCGCACGGCATAGCCGTCCATGGCGGAGGCGGCGAAGGGCGGCTGGGTGCGGCGCGCCGCGGCGGGGACGGCCAGCACGCGGCCCGCGGCCTTGCGCAGCGGCACGGTCTCGGCTTCCATCGGCGTGACCAGCGCGAAGATCCGCGCCAGCGCCTCTTCGACTGAAATCACCGTGCGGCCTCGTAGCGGCCGGACTTTCCGCCTTCCTTCAGCAACACGCGGATGCCGAGGATCTCCATGTCCTTCTGCGCTGCCTTCAGCATGTCGTAGACCGTCAGCGCTGCGGTCGAGACGGCGGTCAGCGCCTCCATCTCGACGCCGGTCTGGCCGGTGGTCTTCACCGTGGCCTCGATCCGCACGCCGGGCAGCGCCTCGTCAGGGGTCAGCTCCACCGCCACCTTGGTGACGGGCAGGGGATGGCACAGCGGGATCAGGTCGGAGGTCCGCTTGGCGCCCATGATCCCCGCCAGCCGCGCCACGCCCAGAACGTCGCCCTTCTTGGCAGTGCCTTCGGTCACCAGCCGCAGCGTTTCGGACGACATGCGCACGGCTCCCTCCGCCACGGCGGTCCGCGCGGTCACCGCCTTTTCCGAGACATCGACCATGTGCGCGTCGCCCTTGGCGTCGAAATGCGTGAGCATCACATGCCTCCGCCGGAGACCAGCGGCTGGGACAGCAGGTCGCGCGTGGCGGTGGCCACGTCCTGCTGGCGCATCAGGCTTTCGCCGATCAGGAAGCAGCGCACGCCGTAGCGCGCCATGTCCGCCAGATCCTCGCGGGTGAAGAGCCCGCTCTCGCCCACCAGCAACCGGTCGAGCGGCGCGCGCTTGGCCAGGGTGCGGGTGGTGTCGAGCGAGGTCTCGAAGGTCTTGAGGTTGCGGTTGTTGATGCCCAGCAGCGTCGATTTCAGCAGGCTCGCGCGCTCCAGCTCCTCGGCATTGTGCACTTCGATCAGCGCATCCATGCCCCACTCCGCCGCCGCGGCCTCCAGCTCCTGCGCCTGCGCATCGGAGACGCTGGCCATGATGATCAGGATGCAGTCGGCGCCCAGGCTGCGGGCTTCCGCGACCTGGTATGTGTCGTACATGAAATCCTTGCGCAGCACCGGCAGCGAGACCGCGCCGCGCGCCGCCACGAGGAATTCGTCGGCGCCCTGGAAGCTCGGCCCGTCGGTCAGCACCGACAGGCAGGTCGCGCCGCCTTCCTCGTAGGCCGCTGCAATCGCGGGCGGATCGAAATCCGGGCGGATCAGGCCCTTGGACGGGCTCGCCTTCTTCACTTCGGCGATCAGGCCATAGCCCTTCTGGCTGGCCTCGTGCAGGGCTTGGGCGAAGGGACGGACCGGCGGGGCGCTGCGCGCGCGCATCTCCACCTCGGAATGGGGAACGGCCGCCTTGCAGGCGGCGACATGCTCCAGCTTGTAGGCCTTGATGCGGTCGAGGACGGTCTCGCTCATGCGGCAACCTCCGAGGTAATGCGGGCGAGCGCTTCGACCTTGCAGAAGGCCTCGCCGCTGTCGATGCTTTCGGCGGCCATGGCCGCGCCTTCCTTCAGGTCGGACGCCTTCCCGGCGATCAGCAGCGCGGCTGCCGAGTTCAGCAGGACCGCGTCGCGATAGGCCGACTTGGTGCCGTTCAGCAGCGCCCGGAAGGCGATGCCGTTCTCTTCCGGCGTGCCGCCGACGATGGCTTCGAAGGGATGGACCGGCAGGCCGGCTTCCTCGGGATGGACCTGGAATTCCGACACCTTGCCGTCCTTCAGCTCGGCGACCTCGGAGGTGCCGGTGATGGTCAGCTCGTCGGTGCCGTCAGAGCCGTGGACCAGCCACGCGCGGGTCGAGCCGAGCGCCCCCAGCACCTCGGCCATCGGCCGCAGGAGCGCAGCCGCGTAGGCGCCGGTCAGCTGGAACTTCACGTCCGCCGGGTTGGTCAGCGGGCCCAGCACGTTGAACACGGTGCGGGTGCCCAGTTCCACGCGGGCGGGGCCGACATGCTTCATCGCCGGATGGTGCATCGGCGCCATCATGAAGGCGATGCCGCAGGCGTCGAGCGCCTTCTGCACGACGTCGGGGGGCACCATGACATTGACGCCCATCTGCGCCAGGGCATCGGCCGAGCCCGATTTCGAGGACAGGTTGCGGTTGCCGTGCTTGGCGACCGGCACGCCCGCGCCCGCCACGACGAAGGCCGTCGCGGTGGAGATGTTCAGCGTGCCCTTGCCGTCGCCGCCGGTGCCGACGATGTCCATCGCGCCTTCCGGCGCGGTGACCTTGCTGCATTTCGAGCGCATGACTCTGGCGGCGGCGGCGATCTCGTCCACCGTCTCGCCGCGGGTGCGGAGCGCCATCAGCAGGCCGCCGATCTGGGCAGGCGTCGCGCGGCCCTCGAACAGCGCCATGAAGGCGGTCTCGGCCTCGGCGCCGGTCAGCGGGCCGTCCGCCGCCTTGCCGATCAGGGGTTTGATGTCGTCGCTCATGCCGGTTCCTTCAGGCCGTCGAGGAAAGTCTTCAGCATCTGGTGGCCATGCTCGCTGCGGATGCTCTCGGGATGGAACTGCACGCCTTCGACGGGCAGTTCGCGGTGGCGCAGCCCCATGATCGTGCCGTCTTCCAGCCAGGCCGTGATCTCCAGGCAGTCGGGCAGGGTGGCACGGTCGACGATCAGCGAATGGTAGCGGGTGCCCTGCAGCGGCGAGGGCAGGCCCGCGAAAACGCCCTTTCCCTCGTGATGGATGGTGCCCATCTTGCCGTGGACGATGTCCCTGGCGCGGACCACGTCGCCGCCGAAGGCCTCGCCGATGGTCTGGTGGCCGAGGCAGACCCCGAAAAGCGGGATCTTCTCCGCCGCTGCCGCCCTGGTCAGCGCGAGGCAGATGCCTGCCTGGGCCGGGTCGCAGGGGCCGGGCGAGAGCACGATGCCCGCGGGGCGCTTGGCCAGCGCCTCCTCCACGGTCAGCGCGTCGTTGCGGTGCACCTCCACATCGGCGCCGAGTTCGCCGAAATAGTGGACCAGGTTGTAAGTGAAGCTGTCGTAGTTATCGATGAGCAGAAGCATGGCAGGTCCTTCGGTCTGGGACGCAGTTGCACCCTTAGCGCCGCCATGGTCAAGGGGCGGGGGCAAGGATGGCGCCCGCAAAGGGCGATCTGCTATGCTCCGCGGCAGGCGGGCGGAAAAGGTGTGGACGATGGAACGGGACGGAAATCTTTGGGACGCATGACGTGGGGCTTGCTGGCGGGGCTGGGGTCCGGTCTCGCCGTGGCGGTGCTGCTTCTCGGAATGGCGGCGCTGCAGATCGAGAAGGCCAGGGCGCCGGCGCCGCCGAAGATGCTGCACCCGGCGGTCGAGCAGGAGCTGCATGTCGCCGCGTCGCCGGCGCCGTCCCATGCGCTGATGGCGGTGCCCGGGCGCTTGGCCGGGCCGCAGGATGCCGGCGCCGTGCCGCGGATACTGCCGCCCGTCCTGGCGCTGCCGGACGCGTCCGGGCCGCTTCCGCGTCCGGCGCCGCCGCCCGATCCCGACGCCGTGGCGCGCGCGCGGGCTCCGCTGCCGGTCGAGCTGCTGGGTGCGGAGGCGGCGGGCCTGCCGGGGCCGGCGATGGACGAAGGCCCGGAAGTGGCCCTTGCGCCCGCGCCGCCGCGCCTTCTGCCGCCCGGCGCGCCGGAGCTGCGGGCGGAAGGCGCGCTGCCGCTGCCGGCCGGGCTGCCCTTCCCGGGGCCGGTGCTTCCCCCCGGCCTGCACGAGCTTGCCCCTGCCGCGGCGGTGCTGGTGCCGGCGCTCCCGGAAGCGCCGGGTCCGGCTGCGCCGATGCCCGCTGCCGGTCCTGCAGCCCTTTCGGCGCCCTTGGCGCCGGGGGGCGCGGCCATGCCTGCAGCACCCGCACCGCTTTCCGGCCTGCCGCAGCTGCCCTCCCGTCCGGTGCCGCCGGAACTGCCGCCTGCAGCCGACAGCGTCGGGACGCTGGCGCCGGATCTGACGCCGTTCCTGCCGGCGGTCGGCGACCCCGCCGCCGCGCGGCTGGTCCCGCCGGTTTCCGCGGCGCTTCCGGATGCGGGCGAACCGGCCGGGCTGCCCGGCGCGCCGGGCCCGGGCGATCTGCTCCGCGGCGGCCTGCTGGAGATGGCTTCTGCGGCGGCGGCTGCGGACGGGCCGTCGCTGGCGATCGTGCTGATGGACCCGGCGCCGGGCGACCTGCCGTCCTGGGCGCGCTCGGTGGCGCTGCCGCCGGACCGGCTGGAGCAGGCGCCTGCCGGCCGCGAGGTGTTGGCGAAGCTGGCGGAACCGGCTGACCGGGGCGCGCTGGCGGCGATGGCCTGGCGGGTTTCGGCGCTGCCGCATCCCGGTCCGCTGCTGGTCGCCGCCGCGCCGGAGGGCGAGCGCGCGCTCGGCGCGATGCGCAGCTTCCTTGAGGCCTCGGGCCTGGGCGCGGTGGTCGACGGGGCGGACCTGCCCGGGCTGGGACCGGACACGGCGCGGGCCTATCCCCCGGCGCCGCTGGAGCTGCGCCTTGCCCGTGCCGCAGCCCATGCGCGGCGCGACGGCGCGGTGATCCTGCCGCTGGCAGACAGTCCCGAGGCGCGCGCAGCGGTGGCCGCCTTTCTCGACGGGGAGGGGAACGACCTCGTGCCGGTCACGGCGGGCGATGCGCTGAAGCTGCTGGCGCCGCGCTGATCGGCAGGCAATCCGGCGTTCCGCCCGGCCCAGGCACCGCGGATAGCCCGCCGGTTCCGGAATGCCGGGTGTCCATGCCCATTGCCAAGGTACCTCGTCCCCGGCCATCCGGCGCCCTGTTCCCTGCGGCGAATGCAGGCCGCCGCTCCGGAGAGGGAGGGCCGGGCGCAGCGCCCTTCGCCATGTGCGATGCCTGTTTCGCCCGGCTCGGCCGGAACAGTTCCGGAATGCCGCCTGTGACGGAGATCGAGCGGTAGAGCTGTGAGGTCAAGGGACGGACGGCCGCTGTCCGGCATTGCCCGACATTTCACTCGGGACCGGAAGCGTCCCGGCAGATCCCAAACGGTGCCATCGAGCGGAAGGCCCGTGAGGAGGACGCAATCGCCTCCGGAGAGGCGCGGCCGCCGGGGCCGCGCCGGGATCAGGAATTGCCGCTTGAGAAGCGGCCGGCCTCGGCGGCCGCCTTGCGGATCGCGGCAGACTTGTTCACCGTCTCCTGCCATTCTGCCTCGGGGTCGCTGTCATAGACCACGCCGCCGCCCGCCTGGATGTAGAGCTTGCGGTCCTTGACCACCGCGGTGCGCAGCGCGATGCACATGTCCATGTCGCCATTGGCAGCGAAATAGCCGACGCCGCCGGCATAGACCCCGCGCTTCTCCGGCTCCAGCTCGTCGATGATCTCCATCGCCCGGACCTTGGGCGCGCCCGAGACCGTGCCCGCAGGCATGCCTGCCAGCAGCGCCGACAGCGCGTCCTGGTCCTCGGCCAGTTCGCCCACCACGTTCGACACGATGTGCATGACGTGGCTGTAGCGCTCGACGGTGAATTCCTCGGTCGGCCGCACCGTGCCGATCTTCGACACCCGGCCGGTGTCGTTGCGGCCCAGGTCGAGCAGCATCAGGTGCTCGGCCAGCTCCTTCTGGTCCGACAGCAGGTCCTGCTCCAGCGCCTTGTCCTCTTCGGGCGTCGCGCCGCGCGGACGGGTGCCCGCGATCGGGCGGATCGTCACCTGGCGGCCGAAGACCCGGACGAGGATCTCGGGGCTTGCGCCGACCACCTGGAAGCCGCCGAAATTGAAGAAGAACATGAAGGGCGAGGGGTTCGTCCGCCGCAGCGAGCGGTAGAGCGCGAAGGGCGGGAGCTCGAACTCCTGGGTCCAGCGCTGCGAGGGCACGACCTGGAAGATGTCGCCCGCGGTGATGTAGTCCTTCGCCTTGCGGACGGCATCCATGTAGCCCTCCTTGGTGAAGTTCGACACCGGCTCGGCCTGCGGCAGCGCCTCGCCGAGGCCGCGCGTTTCGGTCACCGCCTGGCGGTCGAGGTCGCGCAGCGCGTCCGAGACGCGTTCGGCGGCCTGGGCATAGGCGGCGCGCGCGGAAAGCCCGGAACCGGCCCAGGCGGGGGCGACGAGGATGACTTCGCCCTTCACGCCGTCCAGCACGGCGACCACCGAGGGGCGCATCAGCCGCGCGTCGGGCAGGCCGAGCGGGTCGGGATTCGCGTCCGGCAGGCGCTCCACCAGCCGGATCATGTCATAGCCGAGATAGCCGAAGAGACCGGCGGAGGCCGCGGGCAGGTCCTCGGGCATGTCGACCCGGGTCTCGGCGATCAGCGCGCGCAGGGACTCCAGCGCGGGGCGGTCGTCCTCGACCCAGGCGGTGTCGTCGAAGCGGGCCTCGCGGTTGATGCGGGCCTGCTGGCCGCGGCATTCCCAGACCAGATCCGGTTTCAGCCCGACCATGGAGTAGCGGCCGCGCACCTCGCCGCCGGTCACCGATTCCAGCATGAAGCTGTCGCGCCCGGCCTGGGCGAGCTTCAGCATCAGCGAAACCGGCGTGTCGAGATCGGCGGCAAGGCGGGCATAGACCAGCTGCGACCGGCCGGCCTCGTAGCCCGCGCGGAAGGTTTCGAAATCGGGAGTGATCTGCATCTGTCGGCCTTATCTCAGCGCGCCGTGGACCGCGTTCAGCGCGGTCTGGTTCAGTTCGAGCCCCGCCTCCTGCGTCACTTCGCGGCTCAGCTCGCGCAGCACGTCGTCGGCAATGGCCCGTGCGGTGTCCTGGTTGACCTGCGCCAGCGCCGCGCGGGCCTGGTCGCTGCCCAGGTTGGGCGGGCTGACGCTGTCGACGTGCAGCAGCCAGGCACCGGCATCGTCGGTGACGACCGCGGTGTCGCCGCCCTTCATGTCGTAGACGGCCTGCAGCACCGGGCGCGGCAGGTCATAGGCCGGGGACTGGCGGGTCATGCCGCTGCGGGTCTGCGGCGCCAGACCCAGGGCGGCGAAATCCTCGCCGTCGTCGAGCCGCGCCTTCAGGCTGTCGCCCTCGGCTTCGAGCGCTGCGACGCGCTTGGCTTCGGCCGCGCCCTTCTCTGCCTCTTCCCGGACATCGCCGAGCGGCTGCAGCTCCGAGGGCTGCTGGCTGCCGAGGCGCATGGCGAAGAGCATGCCGCTGTCGGCCATTGTGATCTCGGGGAAGTCGCCGTCGGCAAGGGCGGCGGCGGCATTGTAGAACTCGGGCTGGGCGGCCGGATCCGCGTCGGGGGCCGACTGGGCATCCCAGGTGACGGTGCCCAGCTGCATCGGGCTGTCGGCGGCCAGCTCCTCCAGCGTGGCGCCGGCGGCGAGCTGGTCGTCGAGCGGCTCCATCTCCTGCTGGACCAGCTGCGCGGCCCTCTCCAGCGACAGCTCGCTGCGCAGCTGCGGCAGGGCGTCCTCGTAGCTGGTGGTCTGGGCCGAGAGGATGGCGTTGACGCGGAACAGCGCCGGGCCGACGGCGCTGTTGGCTGGGCCTGCAATGCCGGTGTCTTCCAGGCCGAACACGGCGTCGGCGGCTTCGGCGGCCAGGGCCGGGCGGCCAACGGTGCCGAGATCGACATCCGCCTCGGACAGGCCGCGCTCGGCCAGCAACGCGTCGAAGGTGGTCTCGCCAGCGTCGATCGCGTCCTTGGCGGCCTGCGCCGCGGCCATGTCGGCAAAGCCCAGCCGGTCGACCATGCGCCGCTCGGGGCGCTGGAACTCGGCTGTGCGGGCCTCGTAGCCTGCGCGCAGCTCCTCGTCGGTGAGCTCGACCTGGCCGAGCATCATTTCGGGCGAGAGCCAAGCATAGGTGATCTGCTTGCGGTCGGGCAGGGTGAAACGGTCGGGATGCGCGTCGTACCAGGCCTTGACCTCGTCCTCGGTGGGCGCTGCGGGCGCGGCGTCGAGCAGGCTGTCCGGGATCGGCGCCCAGGTCGCGGCGCGGGCCTCGCCGAGGAACGTCAGGAGCGTGTTGCCGTAGGATTGCGGCGGGGTCAGGCCGTTCAGCAGGGCGCGCTGCAGCAGGTCGGCCGAGGCCTCCTGGCGGACGCTGTCCTCGAAGCCCGCGATGGTGCGGCCGGAGCGCTTGAGCAGGTCGCGGTAGGTGTCCGGATCGAACTTGCCGTCCATGCCCTGGAAGGCGGGGACGTTGCCGACGCGGCGGGCGACCTCTTCGTCGCCGACCGACAGCCCGGCGCGGCGCGCGGCTTCCTGCAGCGCGGCGGTGGCGACCGCCTGCTGCAGCACCGCGGTGGCGAGCCCGGTCTGCTCGGCCTGGTCGAAGGTCATGGTCTCGCCGGTCTGCTGGGACACCTGGTCCATGCGCTGGCGGAGCAGCCCGTGGTAGCTGGCGGCATCGATCTGGGTGTCGCCAACCGCGCCGACCGAGCGGACCTGGGTATTGAAGCCGGTGACGCCGTAGCCGCCGAGGCCGATCAGCAGCAGGCCCAGCAGCACGAGCACCAGGACGTTGGACAGGTGCTTCTTGCCTTTGGGTTTCTCGGACGTCTCGCGCTTGGCCATGGTGTGCTCCCCCGGATGGACCAGTAGTGGGCGAGGGTCTAGCCGGATGCCCCGGTGGTCGCAAGCGGGAAGGGCAGCGCGGCCAGGCGCTCCGCGAGCGTGCCGATCCCGGCCGCGTCGAGATTGGCGAAGGCGATGCGCAGCTCGCGCGTGCCGCGTTCCCGGCCGGCCGGGCCGAAGAAGGATCCGGGCAGGGCGAGCACCGCCGCTTCCTCCACCATGGCGCGGCAGAGCTCGGCGGAGTCCATGGCAAAAGGATGCTCCAGATAGGCGAAATAGGCGCCGATCCCGCGCAGCCGCCAGCCCGGAAGCCGGTCCATCGCGGCCTCGACCGCGGCACGGCGGGCCAGGATCTCCTGCCGCTCGCCCTCGAGCCAGCCGTCGAGATTCTCCAGACCCCAGAGCGCGCCGATCTGGCCGGGCTGCGAGACGCAGATCACCATCGTGTCGAGGAACTTCTCGATCTCGGAGATTTGACCCGGCGCGGCGGCTATGGCGCCGACGCGGTGGCCGGTCAGCCGGTAGGCCTTCGAGAAGGAATAGAGCTGGATGACGGTGCCGTCCCAGTCCGGATCGGCCAGCAGGTCATGCGGGCGGCCCTCGCCGGACATGAAGTCGCGGTAGGTCTCGTCGACGATCAGCGCGATGCCGCGCGCCCGGCAAAGGTCGCGGAAGGCGGCGAGCAGCGCGGGCGGATACTCGACGCCGCAGGGATTGTTCGGCGTGACCAGCACGATCGCACGGGTGCGCGGGCCGATCAGCGCGGCCGCTTCCTCCGGATCGGGCAGCAGGTCATCGCCGGTCTCCAGCGGCCGGGTCACGATCCCTGCCATGTCGAGCCACATCGCGTGGTTGAAATACCACGGGCAGGGCAGGATGACCTCGTCGCCCGGCGCGGCGAGCGAGGCGATGGTGGCGCAGAACGCCATGTTGCAGCCCGCGGTGACCGCGATGTTCGCGGCGCCGACCTTTGCGCCGTAGATGCGCGACACCCGCGCGGCAAGCGCCTCGCGCAGCGGGTCGTTGCCGAGCACCGGGCCGTAGAGATGGGCCGAGGTCTGCGTCAGGATGGCATCGGCCATCGCCCGGCGCAGCCCTTCGGGCGGCGCGGCGACCGGGGCGGCCTGGCTCACGTTGATCAGCGGGCGGTCCGCCGGAAAGTTCCGGCCCTTCACCCAGGCACGGGACTCGACGATCGGCGAGGCGATGCAGCCGCACAGCGCGGGGGCGAGGGGCAGGGGCATGTCAGCTCACTTGCGGTAGGGTTCGACGTATTGAAGCGCCATGTCCCAGGGGAAGAAGATCCAGGTGTCCTGGCTGACTTCGGTGATGTAGGTGTCGACCTGCGGCTTGCCCTTGGGCTTGGCGTAGACGGTGGCGAACTGAGCCTTGGGATACATGCCGCGGATCAGCTCCAGCGTCTTGCCGGAATCCACCAGGTCGTCGACGATCAGGATGCCGGTGCCGTCGCCCATCAGCTCTGCGTCCGGCGCCTTCAGCACCACCGCGGAGGCCTGGGTCTGGTTGTCGTAGGATTTCACCGAGATCGTGTCGACGGTGCGGATGTCCAGTTCGCGCGCCACGATCATCGCCGGCGCCATGCCGCCGCGGGTGACCGCCACGACCGCCTTCCAGGCGCCGCCGTCGGGGCCCTGGCCGTCGAGCCGCCAGGCAAGGGCGCGGGCGTCTCGGTGGATCTGGTCCCAGCTGATGTGGAACCCTTTCTCGTGGGGAAGGCGGTCGGTCATGGCAGTGCCTTTCTGTTGGTCAGTCCAGGGCGAGCGAGAGGCCGAACCCCGCAAGCGCCGCGCCGAAGACGCGCTCGATCCGGCCCTTGAGACGGATATAGGCGGTTCTGGACTGCTGAAGGGAGAAGATTCTGGCCACCAGTAGGTTGGCCGCGATCTCGTTCAGCGCGACCACGGCCAGGATGGCGGCCAGCCAGGATGCGGGCGCATGCGGCGGCACGAGGGTGATGAAGACCGCGCCGAAGAACACCGCGGGCTTCGGATTCGTGAGCTGGAGGACCAGCCCGAAGCGGGCGGCGCCGAGCGCCGAAAGCGGCCGTGCCGAAGCGGCGCCGGTGTCGAGCGGCGCATCGGCGCTGCGCCAGGTCATCACGCCGACATAGACGAGGAAGGCGGCCCCCGCGAGCTTCATCGCGAAGAACAGCCCCGGCACCAGCTGGAACAGCACCGACATGCCCAGGAGCGCGGCCGAGGCCCAGACGACGGCCCCCAGCGCCAGCCCGGCGGAGAAGCCGGCGGCGGGGACCATCCCCCGCGAGGCGGCCAGCCGGACCGTCATCAGCACGGCAGGCCCCGGAGAGAAGGCCGCGGCCAGATGCGCCAGGAAGACCGGCAGCAGGACCGCGGCCGGGATCATTTCGCGATGTCCGGGGCGTCGACGGCCTTCATGCCGACGACATGGTAGCCCGCATCGACGTGATGCACCTCGCCGGTGACGGCGCGGCCCATGTCCGACAGCAGGTAGAGCGCGGAATTGCCGACCTCTTCCTGCGTCACGGTCCGGCGCAGCGGCGCGTTGTACTCGTTCCACTTCAGGATGTAGCGGAAATCGCCGATGCCCGATGCGGCGAGGGTCTTGATCGTGCCCGCCGAGATCGCGTTGACGCGGATGCCCTGCTTGCCCAGATCCTCGGCAAGGTAGCGCACGGAGGCTTCCAGCGCCGCCTTGGCCACGCCCATGACGTTGTAGTGCGGCATCACCTTCTCGGCGCCGTAATAGGTCATGGTCAGGCAGGACCCGCCCTCGGTCATCAGCTTCTCGGCGCGCTGGCAGACCGCCGTGAAGGAGTAGACCGAGATGTCCATCGTCGTGCGGAAATTGTCGGGCGAGGTGTCGACGTAGCGTCCGCGCAGCTCGTTCTTGTCGGAAAAACCGATTGCATGGACAAGGAAGTCCAGCTTGCCCCAACGTTTTTCCAGTTCGGAAAACAGGGCGTCGATGGAGCTTCCGTCGGAGACGTCGCATTCGTAGACGGCATCGGACCCGATGCTTGCGGCCAGCGGGACAACCCGCTTTTTCAGTGCTTCCCCTTGATAAGAAAAGGCGATTTCGGCTCCGGCGTCGGCGCAGGCCTTGGCGATGCCCCAGGCGATCGACTTGTCGTTGGCGACGCCCATGATGAGGCCCCGCTTGCCGGCCATGAGAGCTGTTGACATTCTGGTTCTCCGACAGTCCTTGATTTCAGGTCCATTAGGCGATTGTGTAAACGGCATCAAGCGCGGAGCCCGGCAGGACTGCCGGCCGGTGCGCCGCGACCGCAACAGTTTCAGGCAAGACCGAGTGTATGAGTGACAGGGACGGCATATTCGCAGGGGACGACCCCTATGCGCTGCTGCGCAGCTGGCTGGCAGAGGCTTCGAAGTCCGAGATCAACGATCCCGAGGCCATGTCGCTGGCGACCGTCGACGAGAGCGGCCTTCCCAACGTGCGCGTCGTCCTGCTGAAGGACATCGACGATGACGGCATCGTCTTCTACACGAATTACGGCAGCAGCAAGGGCCGCGAGCTGATCTCGGCCGGGAAGGCCGCCGTGGTGTTCCACTGGAAGAGCCTCCGCCGCCAGGTGCGGCTGCGCGGCACGGTGGAGAAGGTTCCGGGCGAGCGCTCGGATGCCTATTACCGCAGCCGCGCCCTGCAGAGCCGCCTCGGCGCCTGGGCGTCGCAGCAGTCGCAGCCGCTGGAATCGCGCGGGAAACTCATGGCCGAAGTGGCGAAGCTGACCGTGTCCAAGGGGCCCAACCCGCCCCGCCCCGAGCATTGGGGCGGCTTCAAGCTGGCGGCACGGGAATTCGAATTCTGGGCGGACGGGGCCTTCAGGCTGCACGACCGTTTCCGTTGGGAAAAGAAAACCGGAGAGGAAAACTGGTCAGTTTCGCGGCTGTATCCGTAAGGTCAGCTTTAATAACAATGTAAGTAAACGGAATATTAGATTTTTCTCCTTGCAACCTATGAATGTGGTCTCCTAACGTGAGACCGGGGAGAGGTTTGGAGGAAAGTCATTGCAGATGTACGTGAACCGCATGGACACAGAACAAGACGGTCAGATCGTGCAGGGCCATGTCAAATGGTTCGACCCCGGCAAGGGGTTCGGATTTGTCGTGTCCCAGGCCGGCGGCGGCGACATCCTCCTGCACGCGAACGTGCTCCGGAACTACGGACAGAGTTCCGTGGCGGATGGGGCTGCGATCGAGGTGGTGGTGCTTGAAACCGCCCGCGGCCGCCAAGCGATCGAAGTGCTGAGGATAGAGCCGCCCGCGGCCTGCGAGGAAGACGACAAGGCATCGTTCCTGCCGGGCGGGTTTTCGCCCGAGGATGCGGGGCCGCTGGAACCGGCAAGGGTGAAATGGTTCGACAAGACAAAGGGTTTCGGGTTTGCCAATGCCTTCGGCAAGTCCGACGACATCTTCGTTCACATCGAGGTGCTGCGCCGTTCTGGGCTGGCGGATCTCCAGCCGGGCGAGGCGATCTGCGTCCGGGTGGTGGAGGGGCGCCGCGGCCTGATGGCGACATCGGTCACCTCGTGGGAGAGCGCCCTGCACGAGGGCGAGCACGGCGAAGCGGAGCCGGCGGACCAAGAACAGGACGCCTGACCGGGCTTGTCCTCGCGCTGCTGGTTTCGGCGCAGGCGGCGGCAGCGGCCGCCGGCTGCTCCCGCGACCGCGTGGATCTGCGCGGCAACTGGGGCCAGGCCTCCTTCTCGGTGGAGATGGCGGTCACGCCGCAGGAGCGGAATCTCGGACTGATGAACCGCGAGTCCCTTCCGGCGACCGCGGGTATGCTCTTCGTGTTCAATCCGCCGCGGAGCGTCAGCTTCTGGATGCGCAACACGCTGATCCCGCTCGACATGATCTTCCTCGACCGCCAGGGCGTGGTGCAGGGCATCCACGAGAACGCGGTGCCGCTCGACGAGACGCCGATCCCGGGCGGCGACCGTATCTTCGCGGTCCTGGAGATCAATGGCGGGCTTTCGGAAGAGCTGGGCATCGCGCCCGGCAGCCAGATGCGCCACCCGGTCTTCGGTCCGTCGGCCGAATGGAGCTGCGGCCGTTCCTGAGCGCAATTCGGGGCTTCCGTTCCGCCGGGAACCGGGATAGGACCACGCAGATCGGGGCGTAGCGCAGCCTGGTAGCGCGACGGTTTTGGGTACCGTAGGTCGCAAGTTCGAATCTTGCCGTCCCGACCACCACTTAGCAGACTTTTCCACAGGCCGTTTTACACTTCATTTTACAATCCGTTCGAGTTTTTCCGCCAAGGAGTCGGCCATCTCGGGCCGCATGGCCATGTACCTCTCGATGATCTTGGACGCGTTTTCGACGCTCCACCCGGTGGCCGCGGCGATCTCCCTGAGGTTCGCATCGGCGAGGAACAGGCGGGTGACGGCCGTCCCACGGCAGTCGTAGAGCTTGATTTCCTTCCGCATGCCGAGTCGATCACGCCATTCGCTCACTGCATCCCCGAGATAGTTCTCATGTCCCCACGGATCGCCGCGCTCGGTGGTCAGCACTCGGTCGCGCCCTTCAGGCATGGCGTCCAGAATGTCGGCCATGGCAGGGGTCACCGGGATGGAGGCTTTGCGTTGCTTCTTGCGGGTCATGATGACAATCCGGCGACGGCCGCCAGGTGTTGACTCTATGTGCTCGCGCGATAGCTGGAAGAGGTCTCCCGGGCGGAGACCGGTTGCAGTGGCCGCGATAACGATTCGCCCGACATGTTCTGGAGCGCCCATTACGAAGGCAGAAACTTCTTCGTCCGTCCAGATGATCTCGGCGCGGTTGCTCTTGTGCAGCCGCTTGATGCCCTTGAGGTGGTGGAAGTCCAAATCGCTGCCGTCATATGCCCAGGCCACGATCTTCACCAGGTGCTCGCGCCGTACGTCTCCAGTCTTGCCTCCTATCTTGTCGCGCCAATCCATGACGACGCGCCGGATGCGCGGCTTGTTGAACGCGCTGATAGGGGCATCTCCGAACTTCACATCGATGCCGTTCTCCGGGTGCCTGATGCTGATCTTGATGTCGTTCTGGTAGCGCTGGCTCAGAGCTTCAAATTCGCCGCTGGCGAGGTAGCGCATGATGATGTCGCGGAACTTTCCCTTGCTCGGCCGCTGGTCATCCACGGTGGCAGCCAGAGCCGCGTGGTAGCGTGCCGACCCTGCCGGGAAGTCCTCGTCGCTGGTCCAGAACAGCGGTCCTCCGCGCCAAGCATAGTGGTACTGTTTCACCTTCCCGCTGGCGAGCTTGGACCGTACCCGGTGGATCTTGTCACGCTTGCGCATCAAGCCACGCATCTCCGTCGTCTGTCGGTCCCACATTCTCGGCGGGGACGATCCGCAGAGTGCCGTCCAAGCCTTCCTCGATGGCGCCGATCTTGACACCTGCGGCCTGAACAGCCTCCACAAGACGCCGGATGCGGGCTGAGGTGCTGCGGCGTGGCTTTGCCTCCGTCCTGTCCGTCACGGGGGTGGGCTGGGTGCCGTCTCTCATTCCCCATCCCTCCCCATCATCTCGAATGGATAGCCGTCGGCGGTGCAGATGAGCGGCGCGGCGTCCCAGCGCTGCCCGGCGGATGGCAGGGCGGTGAGGGTGGTGTTGGCGCGGTAGGCGTAGAGGGCGGTGCTGGCGTCCTTGCGGTCCTGCTCAGAGCGCGATCCAGCGGCGAAGCGCTCCAGCAGTACGGCCATCAGACCGGCATGCGCGCGCAGGTCGGCGTGGAGCGCGGACAGGTCCGCGTGCGCCTGCTTCGTAGCCTCCAGCGCCAGTTCCATCGCCTCGATCTTCTCCGCTTCGGCGAGGATGCGGTCGCAGAGCTCCTCGATGCCGAGATGATAGGGCGCAGTACCGGCGCGGCGGGCCAGGATGCGCGAGATCAGGTCGTCGGCCATGTGCCATCCTCCCGTCCGGGCAACAGCCCTCCGAGCCTGAGCGCCTCGATGTCGCGCAGGATCGTCGTCAGCGGCGCGTCGAGGGCTGCCGCGATCTGCGTCGGCGGCGTTGCCGGATCGCGCTGCCTGGCGGCCAGCACGGCCTCCCGGCGGGCGCGCAGCAGCTTGCTGCCGTCGCCCTTGGCGCGGCGGACAACATCGGGTGTCGGAACGTAGACCCGGCCGCAGCGGGTGTTGTGCTCGGCGACGATCCGGCGCTGGAAGTCCGTCGGCGTCTCTTTCGCGCGCTCGTCTTCCGGCTCCGGCGGCTGGTGGCGGATCAGGCTCCGCTCTAGCTCGGCGAA